>JAFXXQ010000022.1 GCA_017542145.1 Bacteroidaceae bacterium
ACTTTCCTGGTACGACCATCATATCTCTACAGGGAAACTGGAAGGGATAAACAACAAAATCAAAACAATGAAGAGACAAGCATATGGATACAGAGACGAGAAGTTCTTTGAACTCAAAATCCTTTCTCTACACGATAAGAACTATGCATTTGTCGGATGAACCTTTCTTTTTCTTTTTCTCTAAGTAGGTGTATGGTTTTTCAAATATTTGCTTTATCTTTGCGCTTTGAAAAAAAACGTGGTGTATTAACGAAAATACAATAAATGAAAAGAAAACCATTAAAATTGCTGCTTGCCATGCTATGCTTTCTCAACTGCACGCCTGGTGCAACCACCATCTACGACTTTACCGCCGAGACGAACAAGGGCGACGTAGTGAATTTTGCCGACTACAAGGGAAGGGTGCTGCTGATTGTCAACACCGCCTCCAAATGCGGCTTCACCCCGCAGTACGACGGGCTTGAGGCGCTGTATCAGAAGTACAGGGGCAAGGGGCTGGTCGTCATCGGCTTCCCCTGCGACCAGTTCGGCCATCAGGAGCCCGGCAGCGACGAAGAGATTGAGGAGTTCTGCCGCCTGAATCACGGCGTGACCTTCCCGCTGATGGCGAAGTCCGACGTGAACGGCGAGCATGCCAACGACGTCTTCCGCTGGCTCTACTCGGAGAAGCCCTTTGCCGGTTTCGGCGACAGCGACACGGGCCGGTTCATGGACGGGATGCTCTCCAGGGCCAACCCCGACTATGCCTCCAACCCGGACATCAAGTGGAATTTCACCAAGTTCCTCATCGACCGCAAGGGCCGTGTGGTAGCCCGCTTCGAGCCCACCGTGACTCCTGAGGAGATGGACGCACACATTAAAGCCCTGCTGTAAACGATGAACTTCAGCGGTATCATTGTCGGCGCGGCCGTCTTCTTCTGCATCGGCATCTGCCATCCCGCCGTCATCAAGATGGAGTATTATTGGGGCAAGCAGAGCTGGTGGCTTTGGCTCGTGGTGGGGCTGGCCTGCTGCGGTGCGTCGCTGTTCGTTGCCGACCAGACACTCTCCACCATCATCGGCGGCTTTGCCTTCTCCTGCCTTTGGGGCATTCTGGAGATGTTCCAGCAGGAAAAGCGCGTCCTCAGGGGCTGGTTCCCGGAGAATCCCCGCCGCCATGCCTATTACGAATCCATCCGTCAAAAGAAACAAAAGAAATGAATCCAGTTGTCGTTGCGCTGTTGATTCCGTTCCTGGGGACTGCCCTGGGGTCGGCGTTCGTGTTCTTCATGAAGCGGGAGATGCCTCCGCTGGTGCAGAAAATCCTGTTGGGCTTTGCCTCTGGCGTGATGGTGGCTGCCTCTGTGTGGTCGTTGATTATACCGGCCATCGGGATGGGGACAGGGCCTTCGGCTGTCGTCCCACCCACCATCGGCCTGTTGGCTGGCTTTGCATTTCTGCTCTTGATTGACTACGTCACGCCGCACATCCACCCTGTCGGCGGCCCCGAGGGTCCGAAGAGCCGTTTATCGCGTACCACCAAGCTGGCTCTCGCCGTCACCATCCACAATTTTCCCGAAGGCATGGCCGTGGGTGTGGCCATCGCCGGTGCCCTTACAGCTGATTTCCGCCTGGCCGGCGCCCTTGCTCTGTCGCTGGGCATTGCCATACAGAATGTCCCCGAGGGAGCCATCATCTCCATGCCGCTGCGGGCTGAAGGCAACAGCCGCCTCCGCGCCTTCGGCATCGGCGCGCTGAGCGGCATCGTCGAGCCTATCGGGGGCGCGCTGGTACTCCTGCTGGCCACATCCATCGTCGGAATCATGCCCTACATGCTGGCTTTCGCAGCAGGCGCCATGCTCTACGTGGTGGTGGAGGAACTGGTTCCAGAATACTCACAAGGCCGTCATTCCAACATCGGCACCATCGGCTTCGCCATCGGTTTTGCCTTGATGATGGTTCTGGACGTACTGCTGGGCTGACGCCGCCCGAACTTCTTTCGTGAACGAACAGATTCCTCCCTTTCAGTGATACGCACGCCCCGTCACCCACTCTTCGGCCTTGCGGCAGGCAGCCTTCTGTTGGCTGTCATGTCACTCACAGCCTGCCAGCCGGAGGTGCCGAAGCAGCAGCCTTGCATCGTCAACTTTGTGAATTTCATCCGTCAGACCGAGCCGCGCGACGAGCAGTTCACCGATGACTACCTTTTCCAAACCACCGCCAATGAGCTCCGGCTGCTGGATGATTATGGCTTTCGCGGGACCTTCCTGCTCCAGTACGACGCCCTCGTCAACCCTGCCTACCAGCAGCTACTGGCCGAGGCCATGAGCCGCGGTCACGAGGTGGGTGCATGGTGGGAAATCACCGAGCCGCACGTCCGCGATGCCGGCATGACGTGGCGCGGCCGCTACCCCTGGGACTGGCATGCCAACGTAGGCTTCGCCACCGGCTACACCCCCGACGATCGCGAGCGTCTCGTTGACGTCTATATGGCGAAGTTCCATGACGTATTCGGCTGTTATCCAGCATCCGTCGGCTCGTGGTTCATCGATGCCCACACCCTCGCGTACCTCAGCGACAAGTACCACATCACCGCCTCGTGCAACTGTAAGGACCAGTACGGCACCGATGGCTACACCCTCTGGGGCGGCTACTGGAATCAGGCATACTACCCCAGCCGCGTCAATGCCTACATGCCCGCCCAGACCGCCGCGGCGCAGATCCCCGTCCCCGTGTTCCGTATGCTGGGCAGCGACCCCGTTCACCAGTACGACAACGCCCTCGACAGCCGCGTCCAGGGCGTCATTACCCTCGAGCCCGTCTATACCGGCCAAGGTGGAGGAGGGGGAAACCGCCAGTGGACGGAGTGGTTCCTCTCGGCCATGACCTCCAGCACCAGCCTTGCCTTCAACTATATCCAGGCGGGGCAGGAGAACTCGTTTGGCTGGAACGCCATGAAGGACGGCCTCGCCATGCAGATGCCGCTCATCCGTCGCCTGGCCGACGACGGCAAAGTCCGTGTGGAGACGTTGGCTGAGTCGGGCCGATGGTTCCGCGAGCGTTACCCTCTGACCCCAGCCACGGCCGTCACCGTGAGCGACAACTTCCTCCATGACGGCCGCAGCGCCGCATGGTACGACAGCCGCTACTACCGCGCCGGGCTTTACTGGGATGCCGACCGATTTACCATCCGTGACCTCCACCTCTTTGACGAGACCCTCGAGTCCGACTACCTCCGCCGCGCCGGCATCTCCACGAAGTGCGTCTATTCCACGCTGCCCATCGTTGATGGCTACCTTTGGAGCACATCCCGCGAACGGGCAGGGCTGCGCCTTGTCGCCCTCGACGATGAGGGGAAGGCAGAAGAGATACCCGTCACCACCCACACCTATCGTCAGACCGCTGCTGACGCCCTCGTCGTCGAGCAGACCACGTCCTACGGCGCCTTCACCCTGACGTTTACCGAGGGCAGGATGGCCATCGATTTCCGCCCGCAGCAGCCTGTGAAATGGGCACTTGAATTTACGGCTGCCCCAAGTTCTCCGCTGCCCTTCACCCAGCTCACAGACCGCGAACTTACCGCCAATTGGAATGGCCATGCTTACACCCTTCGCGCCCTGAAGGGCCACTTCGCCCCCGTTTCCACCTCATCTGTCGCCGCGTGGCGCATCCTTCCCCGTCGTGGGAGAATCCTTCTCTCGTGCAAGGAATAAAAGCTTTCGCAGCTCCGTCCGCTCGCCTATTAGGCCGTTAGGGGCGTTTTAGCGGATAATAAAATCAGGAATCAGCCAAGCATGGTTTTCACCATCAGGCTGATTCCTGTTTCCTTGTTCCTCTTTTCTGTTTATTTTATCAGATTGCCGAGGATGGAACGGAGAATGGAGCGAGTGGCTGAGCTGGCGGCGTTGCCGATGGCATTGCCAGCGGTCTTCTGGACGGAGCCGCTCTTGGCTTTTCCGCCGACGGCCTTCTTGACTTCTTTGCCGATGGCGCTGCCCACGGCGGCGGTGGCAGAGGTGACGATGGCGCCGGCGACAACCTTGCCGATGCTCTTACTGCCGGACTTCTTGGTGACCTTGGTAGTCGTTTCACCCCTGCCGCTACGCTTGCTGACCTGCCCGCTTTCCCGCTTGCTAACCTCGATGGCGCGGCGCTCGGCCTCGGCTTCCTTTGCGGCGGCTTCGGCTGCCTTTTCGGCTGCCTCGGCTTCGGCCAGGAGGATTTCAAAAGCGCTTTCGCGGTCGATCATCTTGTCGTACTTGCCGTAGATGCGGCTGCGGTTGATAATCATCTCGCGCTCGCTGGAGCTGATGGCGCCAATCTGGCTGAGCGGGAAGAGAATCTTGGCACGCTGCACCATGCCGGGGATGCCCTTCTCGTCGAGGAAGGAGACGAGAGCTTCGCCGGTGCCCAGTTGGGTGATGGCCTCAGAGGTATCGAACTTGGGATTGGGGCGGAAGGTGTCGGCCGAGACTTTGACGGCCTTCTGGTCCTTGGGCGTGTAGGCGCGGAGGGCGTGCTGCACGCGGTTGCCGAGTTGGCCGAGGATGTTCTCAGGGATGTCAGTGGGGTACTGGGTGACGAAATAGACGCCGACGCCCTTACTGCGGATGAGGCGGATGACTTGCTCAATCTTCTCGATGAGTGCCTTGGAGGTATCGGTAAAGAGCATGTGGGCTTCGTCGAAAAAGAAAACGAGTCGTGGCAGCTCCATATCGCCTACCTCGGGCAGCTGGGCGTAGAGGTCGCTGAGCAGCCAGAGCAGGAATGTGCTGTAGAGCTTGGGATTGAGCATCAGCTTGTCGGCGGCGAGGACGCTCATGACACCGCGACCCCCTTCGTTGGCGAGGAGATCAAAGATGTCGAACGAGGGCTCGGCGAAGAAGATGTTACCGCCCTGATCCTCAAGGCTGAGGAGAGCGCGCTGGATGGCGCCGATGCTGGCCGACGTCATCATGCCGTACTTGGCGGTGTACTCGCGATGGTGCTCGCTGACGTAGTTGAGCATCGAGCGGAGGTCCTTGATGTCGATGAGAAGCAGGCCGCGGTCGTCGGCAATGCGGAAGACGATGTTGAGCACGCCGGTCTGCGTCTCATTGAGGTCGAGCAGACGGGCCAGCAGCTGGGGACCCATGTTGCTGATGGTGGTGCGCATGGGGTGACCCTGTTCGCCAAAAACGTCATAGAAACGTACGGGGCAGCCTTCGAACCGGGGGTTCTCGATGCCGAACTCGGGGCAGCGTTTCTCAATGAATGAACTCATAGCGCCGGGACGGCTGATGCCGCTCAGGTCACCCTTCATGTCAGCCATGAAGCAGGGGACACCTGCCTGGCTGAAGGTTTCGGCGAGTACTTGCAGGGTTACGGTTTTGCCGGTACCGGTGGCGCCGGCTACCAGTCCGTGACGGTTGGCCATCTTGCCGCAGAGGTTGATGGCTCCGTCATCGCAATGGGCAATGTAGAGATTGTTGTTTATTAGCATAGTAATTGGTTTTTTTTATCTGTTTTTGTACATATCGTCGTAGTATTTCTGATAGTCGCCCGAAGTGACGTTGTCCATCCACTCCTGGTTGTCGAGATACCAGCGGACGGTCTTCTCGATGCCCTCCTCGAACTGCAGGCTGGGCTCCCAGCCGAGTTCGCGCTGCAGCTTCGAGCTGTCGATGGCATAGCGCAGGTCATGCCCTGCACGGTCGGTGACGTAGGTGATGAGGTCCATGTCGGCGCCCTCGGGCCGTCCCAGCAGACGGTCCACGGTGTTGATGAGCACGCGGATGATGTCGATGTTCTTCCACTCGTTGAAGCCGCCGATGTTGTACGTCTCGGCGATGGTGCCGCGATGGAAGATGACGTCGATGGCACGCGCATGGTCCTCCACATAGAGCCAGTCGCGTACGTTCTCGCCCTTGCCATATACGGGCAGCGGCTTGCGATGGCGTATATTGTTGATGAAGAGCGGGATGAGTTTCTCGGGAAACTGGTAGGGCCCGTAGTTATTGGAGCAGTTCGTCACGATGGTGGGCAGGCCGTAGGTGTCGTGGTAGGCACGGACGAAGTGGTCGCTCGAAGCCTTCGCGGCGCTGTAGGGGCTGTGAGGCTGGTACTTGAGGTCCTCGGTGAAGAAGAGTTCGCCGTAGGCCAGGTGGTGCTGTCCGCTGGAGGCCTTGGTGCTGAACGGGGGCTGGATGCCCTCGGGGTGCGTCATCTCCAGGGCGCCATACACCTCGTCGGTGGAGATGTGGTAGAAGCGCTTGCCCTCGTAGCCCTCCGGCAGGCTCTCCCAATACAGCTTGGCAGCCTGAAGGAGCGAGAGCGTACCCATGACATTCGTCTTGGCAAAGGTGAAGGGGTCCTTGATGCTGCGGTCCACGTGGCTCTCGGCAGCGAGGTGGATAATGCCGTCCACGTGCTCGCGCTGCATGAGGGCATAGATGGTGTCGAAGTCGCAGATGTCGGCGCGAACGAAGGCGTAGTTCGGCTTGTCTTCGATGTCCTTCAGGTTGGCAAGGTTACCGGCATACGTCAGTTTGTCGACGTTGATGATGCGGTACTCTGGGTACTTGTTCACAAAGAGTCGAACGACGTGGCTGCCGATGAACCCTGCTCCGCCGGTGATGATGATAGTATTCTTCATTTACAATTTAACAATTTATGAATTACTATTTCAAAACTGCCGTCAAAGATAAGAACAATAATTGAAAAAACGTTCAATAGAATTCAAAAAAAGTGCTGACGATGCAAAAAACTCTCTCTCCCGCTTTTATTTTAAAAGGAAATGTGTAACTTTACGCCCAGAATCCATAAACGAATAATTAAGTACATGAAAAAGACATCGCTTTCCCTTCTCGCCGCTATGCTGTGTGTGTCAGTTTCATCTGCACAGCCGGGCATGAACTCGGGCTCTCAGCTCGTCCACGACTTTCAGGTGAATCTCAAGAAGGTGGGTGCTCCCATCCAGCCCACCATGTATGGCATCTTCTTCGAGGACATCAACTATGGTGCCGACGGAGGCCTTTACGCCGAGCTGGTGAAGAACCGCTCGTTCGACTTCCCCTACGCTTTCACGGGCTGGCAGGTGGCCGGCAACGTCGAGCTGCGCAAGGGCGACGGCCCCTTCGACCGCAACCCTAATTACGTCCGCCTCGGCTACAGCGGCCATCACGACAAGTTCACCGCCCTCATCAACGAGGGTTTCTTTGGCATCGGCGTGGAGCAGGGCAAGACGTACAACTTCTCCGTCTGGGCTCGTGTGCCGGACGGCTTCAAGACTGCCAAGGTGCGCGTGCAGCTCGCCATCCCTAACACCATGGGTGAACGTCAGCAGTTTGTGGAAAAGGAGATTACCTTCGAGGGTGGCGAGTGGAAGAAATACGAAGTAGCCATTGAGTCGTCCCTTACCCATCCGAAGGCACAGCTGCGCATCTTCCTCGTGGGGAGGAACAGCGTCGATCTGGAGCATGTCAGCCTCTTTCCCGCCGATGCGTGGAATGGGCTCCTCCGCAACGACCTTGTGCAGGCTTTGGCTGACCTCCATCCGGGCGTGTTCCGTTTCCCCGGCGGCTGCATTGTGGAAGGCACCGACCTCGCCACGCGCTATAATTGGAAAAACACCGTTGGCCCTGCCGAAAACCGTCCGCTGAACGAGAACCGTTGGCACTACACCTTCGACTACCGTTTCTTCCCCGACTACTTCCAGACCTATGGTCTCGGCTTCTACGAGTTCTTCTGCCTCTCTGAGGCCATTGGTGCTGCCCCGCTGCCCGTCATCAGTTGTGGCCTTGCCTGCCAGTTCCAGAATCGTCCTGAGGAGAACGCCCATTGCCCTGTGGATGAACTACAGCCCTTTGTGCAGGATGCTCTTGACCTCATCGAGTTTGCCAACGGCAGCATTGATACGAAGTGGGGCAAGATGCGTGCCGACATGGGACACCCCGAGCCTTTTGGCCTGAAGTTCCTTGCCGTAGGCAATGAGCAGTGGGGACAGGAGTACATCGACCATGTGGAGCCCTTTATCAATGCCCTGCGCAAAGAACATCCCGAAATCAACATCATTGGTACTGCAGGCCCCTACAACAGCGGCGAGATGTTCGACTTCCTTTGGCCGGAGATGCGCCGCCTGAAGGCAGACCTTGTCGATGAGCACTACTATGCCCCCGAGAGTTGGTTCATCAGCCATGCCAACCGCTATGACACCTACGACCGCAAGGGGCCGAAGGTGTTTGCCGGAGAATATGCCTGCCACGGACGCGGCAAGAAGTACAACCACTTCAACGCCTCGCTCATGGAGGCTGCCTTTATGACGGGCTTGGAGCATAATGCCGACGTCGTCTATATGGCCACCTATGCACCTCTCTTTGCCCATGTGGAGGGCTGGCAGTGGCGTCCCGACCTCATCTGGTACGACAACCTGCGCAGCGTCCGCACGTGCAGCTACTATGTGCAGCAGCTCTACAGCACCTACAAGGGCACTAATGTCCTCACCCTTACAGAGAATGGAAAGGCTGTCGCAGGCAATGAGGGGCAGGATGGTCTTTTCGCCTCGGCGGTATTGGATAAGGAGAAAAACCAGGTTATTGTGAAGGTGGTGAACACAGCCAATGAGCCGCGCCGCTTCGACCTCACGTTCAATGGACTGAAGAAAAGACAGACGCTGGTGGATGGCGAGCATATCATTTTCCATAGCGACAATCCCGACATGGAGAACACCGTGCAGAACCCCGCAGCCGTGTTGCCCCGCACGTTCCAACAGCGCATTGAGGGCAATGTCATGCACGGCCGTATTGCCCCTAACGCCTTCTGCGTCTATGCGTTCACGATACAGTAGTCTTGTTGTGCTGTGGCTGCTGCTGGCAGCGCCGGTAACAGCCACAGCGCAGTTCGTGCCCGACTCGCTCTGCACCGTCGATACGCTGCACTGGGAGCCCAATCCCGACATGCAAGCGCGTCATGCAGCCGTGTTGAACGACCGCAATGCCATTCAGCTGGAGGCCGCCAAGCGTTTTGGCCTTCGCACGCCCTTGGAGACACGCGAAGGGGCCGAGGCCGTTACGGCAGGGTTAACGTTTATCGAAAGCTGCGATGCCTACACGGTCGATTCGCTCGAATACTCCATTCCCTACCTTACCTCAGCTGCTGAGGCTCTGGTAAGGGACATCGGTGAGGCATTCCGCGACAGCGTTAGGGCGGCCGGGGAAGGGGAGTACCGCATCATAGTCACCTCTGTGCTGCGCACCGTCGAGGATGTAGCCCGTCTGCGAGCCTCGGGCAACCGCAATGCTGTTCCCAACTCCACCCATTGCTTTGCCACCACTTTCGACCTCTCCTACGAGCGCTTCTATCGTCTGGCCACTTCCGACGAATGGTTGGGCGCCACCTTCGACCCTCATGAGGTGACCGGCATCCGCTATGCCGACCCTGAGAGGCTGACGAACATCCTCGTCGGCATCGTCACCCGACTGCGTGCCCAGCGACGCTGCTATGCCATCTTCGAGCGTGGCGAAAACTGCATCCATATTACCGTAAGACGTTGAAATAGTTATGAAAGCAATAGTTGTTGGTGCTACGTCCGGTATAGGGCGTGAGGTGGCTGGGCGTCTTGTTAAGGAGGGCTGGCGTGTGGGCGTTTCGGGAAGGAGGACGGAGGCCCTCGAGTCGTTCCTTCAGGAGTGGGGTGTTGACAAGGTTTGTGCGGCCACGATGGATGTGATGCAGCCCGAGGCAACGTCTGCATTGGATTCGCTGATTGAAGAATTGGGAAGCCCCGACCTGTTCCTATACGTTTCAGGAGTAGGCTATCAGAACTGCGAGCTGGATGTGGAAAAGGAAATCCGAACCGTCAAGACCAACTGCGAGGGGATGGTGCGGCTGGTGGCTCATTTCATCCACTACGTCCAGTCACACCCCGACGTCTATTCCGCATCGCACAGGGCACGCATCGCCGTTGTCACGTCCGTAGCAGGCACGGCAGGATTAGGTTCGGCGCCAGCCTACTCTGCCACGAAGCGGATGCAGAGCACCTACCTCTCTGCGTTGGCTCAGTTAGCCCGCATGGAGCATCTCCCCATTCGTGTGACGGACATCCGCCCAGGCTTCGTGGCTACCGATATCCTTAATCCCGACAAGCATTACCCCATGCTGATTTCCCGTGCCAAAGCTGCCGACCACATCATCCGCGGCCTGCGCCGTGGCCGTCGCATCATCACTTTCGATTGGCGCTTCCGCCTTCTCGTCCTCTTCTGGCGCCTCATACCCCGTCCCCTTTGGGAACGCCTCACCTGGGTGAAGAACTGACCTCCTGCATGCCTTCATTATTCAAAAGCATAGTAAAAATCCAGGGGAATGGATTTGTAGTTTCAAGTGCTTGGATTGGGGATAAACTCAAAGATTTTGTATCTGGGGGGCACGATGCGTTTGCGAGAGGGGCAAGGATGTCTCGGTCTTAAGTGAGGAATGGTCTGAGAAGTTTTTTTCGGGAAAACCTGCAGTTTTTTTTGAAAAAGGTTGCAGGATTGGAAAAAGCGGTGTATCTTTGCCGCGAAATTTGAATGTTAGGGGCGTAGCCCAGCTGGTTAAGAGCGCTGCAGTCACATTGCAGAGGTCATCGGTTCGAGCCCGATCGTCCCTACTGAAAAAACCGTACCCAATAGGGTGCGGTTTTTTCGGTCAACGGGTCAACGGGTCAACAAGTCAACGGGTCAACAAGTCAACGAGTCAACAAGTCAACCGATGGAGCAGCGAGCGGAGAATGGAGTTTACTCCAATTATCCCGAGTCGCGACAGAGGTCGAGCGAAGCTCAACAGGTCAACGGGTCGACAAGTCGATAGCTCAACAGGTCACATGAATCAACATGAAAAAAGAATGAGGCGAAGGTTGCTTCGTCTCATTCTCTGGTGACTCCTATAGGATTCAAACCTATAACCTTCTGATCCGTAGTCAGATGCTCTATTCAGTTGAGCTAAGGAGCCGTGCTTCCTACTGGAAAAGCGGTGCAAAGGTACGGCACAATTTTGGATTGTGCAAGCGAAAGGTGAAGTTTTTTTCAAAAAAGTGCTATCTTTCGATGAATCGGGTGTTGAAGAGCTGCCAGCCGACGGTGATTCCGACGCCCCAGGGGTTCAGGGGAGAGCTGTTGTGTGAGAGGTAGGCGCTGGCGACAATGGTGGAGAAACGTCCGACGACAGAGAGTTCCTCCATGTGGCCTAAACGGCTGAAATAAGAGCCATAGTAGGGGCGGTATTTGCTGTCCTGCAGGATGGGGCGGAGGGGGAGGAAGGCATAGCCTTCGAGTCGGACGCTGACGATGCTTGAAAGGTTGTAGATGGGGATGAGCCCGGCGGCAATGTACTTGTTGGAGCGGAAATAGCTGTTGTAGGTGAAGGTGGAGGAGGCCGTGGGGGTGAAGGCGTTGGCCTGCATCATGGTGGCGGTGAAGTCCTGCGTCAGGTTGCGCGATGAATAGAAGGCTTCGGCATAGGTGCCGAGGGTGATTTTCTTCGAGAGGGGCAGGTAGCGTTGGTCTTTGAACATGACCTGCAGCCAGCTGATGGGAGAGGTCTCGACGATGGGCATCAGCGAGGAGTGGCCGTGGGCAGGGTCGGCAGGGGTGTAGATGCTGGTGCCGGAGAATACTTGTGCGAGGACGTACTGGGCACGTCCGCGGGTGGCGTACTGGGGGCTGTTGAGTGAGTTCTGGCCAAAGAACACCGAGCCGCCGAGGAGGGTGTAGTCGTTCTCGCTGTAGAGGGGGTTGAGGATGTCGAGGGTGCCGCCGGGGACGTAGGTGTCGGTGATGCGTCCGACGCCGATGCCGAACTCAGCCTTCTGCTGCGAGAGGAAGGGCAGGGCAGTCTTGAGCTTGATGAACGACTCGCGTTCCTTATTCAATGAAGGCTCGGACGAGCCGGAGAAGAGGTAGTCCTGCTTGTAATAGTCGATGGTGGAGTAGGCACCGAGTATGCGTACGGAGACGGGGATGGCTGAGGCGAAGAAGTTGAGGCGTGCCATGAGCTGGACGTTGTTGTAGGTACGTCCCAGCTGGCCGTCGAGGAGGACTTCGACGGAGCGCCGTCCGAGGTGGTTGAAGTAGAATCCGTAATAGACCTGGCTGATGTTGCCTGTGGAGAGAGCGCCGCCCAGCATGAGTGAGACGTTGTTCTCGAGCGAGACGTCGAGCTGCAGGTCAAAGGAGCGGTCGAAGGGGTTGTAGATGGCTGTGGGGAGGATTTCGGAGATGGTGTTGTCGGATAGCAGGCGGAAGTAAGCCTGTCGCAGTTCGTCGAGGGAGAAGTACTCCTCGTCCTCGTCACGTATTTCGCGCTTGATGTACTGGCGCTGTTCGTCAGTGGCTCCGCGGACGTAGATGTTGCGGAAGCGGATGTCGGGGAAGGTGGCCCTGAAGGCCTCGCGCCGTGCGCGGATGGTGTCGAGGGGGACGGTCCGTGGGACCTTGCCGCGGATGCTGTCAATCAGGCGGACGGTGGTCTCGTAGCCCAGGTCGTGCAGCTCCTTCACCTTGTGGAAGTCGAGCAGGCTGACGTCGCCTTTGAGGTTGAATTTCATGAGGACGCCGTTCGAGTCGGGCAGCGCGTAGTTGGTGCGAGCCATGATCATGGTCTCCAGCTGCCCGATGACATCGTCAGGCTCGGGGCGCTCCTGTCCGTAGGCGGTGACGCTGCCGATGATGAAGTCGGGGTGGAACTCCTCCTTCATGATGTCGACGGGGAAGTTGTTGAAGATGCCGCCGTCGTAGGCCAGCTCGCCGTCCACCTCGATGGCTTTGAAGACGAAGGGGAAGGTCATGGAAGCGCGGACGGCCCTGCCCAGGTCGCCGTGGTTGAAGATGAGGGGGCGCTTCTCATAGACGTTCGAGGCCACGCAGCGGAACGGCACGAACAGCTTGTCGAAGTCGCCGTCGCAGGCAGCCGTGGGCTGGGCAAAGGTCTCCATGAACATCAGGTTCATATAGACGGGGTTGATGAGGTTGGTGGGCAGCGAGGGCGAGAAGGCGATGCTGTCGGCACCCAGGTCGGCCTTGACGGTAAGGAATTCGGGCGAGGGGTCGTTCCGCTTGATGTAGTAGAGGTTGTTCTCGTCGATGGAGCCAGTGTAGGCCTTGTGGAAGTCGGGCGATGAGATGAAGTCGACCATCTCGCGGGGCGAATAACCCATGGCGTAGAGCGAGGCGACGATGGCGCCCATCGAGGTGCCCGCCACGTAGTCGATGGGGATGCCGTTATCCTCCAGGGCATGGATGATGCCGATGTGGGTGAGGCCCCTGGCGCCTCCACCGCTCAACACCAACCCCACCTTCTGCGCCGGCAATGCAACGGAAAGCAGCAACGTCAACAGGTATACAACAGTCCTTTTCATCAACCCTTCGGATTTCGGCTGCGAAGGTAGCAAAAACTCCACACAATGCCAAACGAAAACCGTTTTCTTTTTCCCGAAAAAACTTTTTCAGAAAGATTTCATCCTTTCAAGTGGGAACTACGTGTATTTTGTCTCTATTTGCACCCGAATAGATATCCCACTTTTTGAAAAAACCTTGCCACATGAAACCCTCCATCATCTTCCACCAGTATATTTGGATTATCAACACGCTCCGGACTTTTGGCCGTCTGACCTTCGACGAACTTGCCCAGAAGTGGCAGGCGGACAAGGTCGCTAATGGCAACCCGTTGCAGCGTTCCTCGTTCAACCGCCATCGCGATGCCATTCTCGACATGTTTGGCATCATCATCGATTGTGAGGCCAGAACCTACAAATACTATATCAGTAACCCCGAAGTCCTTAACGACGATGCTATTGAGCGTTGGCTGCTCAGCACACTTACCGTTCAGGGAGTGCTGTCCGACAGCGTTTCCATTAAGGATCGGATTGTGCTGGAGGAGGTGCCTGCAGGCGAGGAATACCTGCAAACCATCATCCGAGCCATTAAGGCCAACAAACGGCTTCGTATTGGATATCAACGTTTCGGCTCGGAAAACTACGAGACGACGATTTCGCCTTATGCGCTGAAGCTCTTTCATCGTCGATGGTATCTGTTGGCTTACACAGGGCGCCACATGGCCACCTATTCGCTGGACCGTATGACCCTTGTGGAGATGACAAGTGAGAAATTCACTTTCCCATTCGACTTCTCCGCTCGGGAGTACTTTTCGGAATACTATGGCGTGCTGACAGACGAGACTCCGATGGCTCATGTCGTCATCCGCGCCCATGCCTGGACCCCCGATTACATCCGTACGCTGCCCTTGCACGCCTCCCAATGCGAAATAGCTTCGACGGATATGTATGCCGACTTCTCCTACGACCTTCGCCCCACAGCCGATTTCGTGGGCACACTTCTATCTCACGGCGACGGCATCGAAGTGCTCGAACCCCTCGAGTTGCGCGAGAAAATGAAGAAAATGATAGCCGAAAATCTTAAAAGATATTAAAATCCCGCAAGGTGTCCCGACTTTTGGGTCACCACCCTTCTTACTTTGCATCCGTAACCATTAAAAACAAATAGTATTATGGAAGCAAAGAAACTCTTTTTCATGGACTGCCACCTTGCAGGCCGCATGTATCACGATGCCGACGAAGTTTGGGATCAGCTGAAAGTCGGGACAACGCTCAGGCTGGAGCGCGACAAAGAAAACCATTTCGACCCTTATGCCGTTGAGGTCATCTACACGGACAAGGAGGGCGAAGATTTCAAGCTGGGCTACATCCCGCGTGGCGAAAACGAGACCCTTGCCCATCTGCTCGAAATGGGCTGGACGGAAATCTTCGAGTGCCGCATCAGCAAGCTGAACCCAGACGCACATCCCGAGAATCAGGTGCACCTGACGATAAAGATTGTTAGAAACAAAAACAAAGCATAAGAATGAACAGATATTCAAAAGCAGCAACATCTTCACAATACGTCTATGTAAAGTTGAAGCTGACACCAGGTATGGTTTACTTCGCTCCCGTTGAGATGCATTTCCTTTATGACAGCAAAAGCAAATGCGTAAGATATAGCATGGATGGCTTAGCGTGTCATGAAACCGTAGTTACGGATTTCCATGAACACGTTAATATTGAGGAAATGTTTACAGATTCTCCTGCGCAATTCTACATTACGGATGTACCTATTTTCATTTTCCATGTAAAATCAGGCGACAAAATGATTCGAATAGCTTTTGAGTATCTTAATGAAATTTTGGAGTATCACAAGTCCTACAAATGGATAGTCACTTTATTTGAAAAGATTTGTGAAAAAGATCAACTAATTAAATACCAATGACAAAAAAGCACTATCTCCCTGACGACTACATTCCATCTATAAAGGATGCAGAATGGTTTATCAACTATTGGAAAGAACTCCCAAGCTACTTCAATCAAGAGAGAGCTCTGGATAAACTCTTTATGGAGTTGTGCCCTAAGAACAACAATATCGAGGATATCCTTATCAAGTGTTCGGCGCTTAATGACTTTTATAGTACTAACATTTTCGATATACACTCTCTGGCACAGCATATTGAGACGTTAGAGATAGACGAAAGGCTCAGGGCAGGAGATTACACGTTAGTCAATGACATAGCTAATGTGGAGGTAAATGGAAAGAATCACTTCTTTTATTCGTTTGCAACCAAGTATTGCAGCCATCATCAGCCAGAATTGTATGCCATATATGACAGCTACGTGGAAAAAGTTCTGTTGTCTATGAACCAGAAAACGCCGTTTGCTAACTTCAAGAAGAACCAGTTGAAGGATTATGATACTTATATGAAGGTTATTCGTAGCTTCCAACAGCGCTTTGGATTGATGCAATATTCTATCAAGCAGCTGGACCAATACCTCTGGCAATTAGGAAAATGGTACTTCAACAACTATGGTCTGTCTTATAAGTATTACAATAGAGAGGAAGAGAATCCTTATCCTCTTGAAGATGTTCGAAGTGACTTTTGGTATGGAGAGATGATGTTTGTCACCAACACCCTCCAGAATGTCGGATATTGGAAAGAAATGGGAAAAGAATGGCTGAAAAACGCAAATGAACAGATTCGAAATCTTGCTTCAAGGCTTACATCTGAGCAATTTGGTGTCGTTACTTATATATCTGCATTATTTAGCAAATGGCGCCCTTATGATGATCAAAGTTGGTTAATAGAATATTGAAAAAATGAAAACAGATAAAGAATACCCTGCAACACATTCCATGGAGACGGCCTGGTATTGTGTGGATGAAGATGGTGATGTAGGCATTTTTCAGATAGAAGATAATGGCCCTGTACCTGAAGGTTATAATATTGGCAATGAAGTTGAGAGTTTGTTCTGGTACGAATTCTCTTCAGAAGATGAAAGTATGATACGTGATTTGCCACTTACACCAGAGCAGATAGAGCCTCTATTAATTCCCAAAAAAGAACCTGAAAGGGATTGGGATAAAAGTTATGGAACGGAAACAAATTATTGGTGGAGTAGTGTTATCATAAAGATCTTTATGAATGATTTGCCAATATTAGAGGAGGCTCTGAAACTTTATTCCAAGAAAAGAGATTATCCCGGTAAAAGGGCTGTTTGTATCTCAAGGTCAGAAGGTTTATTCATGGTAGATTTTTCCAGTAATAAGAAGGGGGTCTTGTTATTAAAAGAGCGTAATGTCATTAAGGCTGTGTATAATTGTGCAGACTTTTGGATTGAAGATCCATACGACGAAGGAGACGAGGTTAATGAGGAATATAAGCTGTATCCGGTATATCTATATAGGCAGGATTATTGGCCATATTCTAGTAGTGCAGCAAAATATGTAGAGCCACGTTTTCCTTTAAGAATAACTCAATTACCAAAGGGCATTCAATCTAAAGTATTTAAAATGCCATTTAAATTCAAAGATACGGATAACATCCAGTTGGCTGAACATATGCCTGTAAAAGTGTCAGGATGTCCAGAATATGTCTTTGATGGTAAATTGTGGTCATTGCTAAAATTGAGTGATGACACAAATGGGTATTATTGCGAAGAAAACCATAAACTCATACCAGAATCAGAATTCAAGAAATATCTAGAAGATGGTAGTGCGGAGAAGTATGACTGGGACAAACATCGTGCTTTAAAATTCCCAACCTAATGATTGAACTGCTATCGATAGACTTGTCCAACTATTGCTCCAAGCAATGTTCGTTCTGCTATAACCATAGCACGCGAGAAGGCAACACGCTTTGGAGCCCGTCCGAGGTTGTCGCTTTTGCCTCGGATTGCATCAGGCATGGCGTCAAGGCCGTGTCGCTGGGTGGGGGAGAGCCCTTCGAGTACGAGGGCATCTTCGAGGTGATCGAGACTCTATATCCCTTGTGCTATCTCTCTGTTACTTCCAATGGTTTGCCCTTGGAGGATGTTGGCGTGTGGCAGAAGCTGCAGAAGTATAGGCCGGACAAGATTCATGTTACCATCCATCAGCCCGACAACGAAAAGGAAGTGGAAAGGGTAGAGGCTTTGCTTCCAAGGATTGGCGCCTTAGGAATAAAGCCCGGCCTTAACCTGCTTGTGGGGGCAGACAAAGTTGAATCTGCCACTTACGTTTTCCTGCGTATGACGCAGTTTTTGGGTGCCGATCAGATAATCCTTGTCCCTCAACGATTCTCAAACACCCCCACTCCCAAACAAATGGCTTCTGTGGCAGGAGGGAAGCCCTTTCAAAGTCCATCTTGCTTACTGGGCTGCAAACGTCCGGACAATTTCTGCTCCGTTTCGTGGGACAAGAAAGTCTGTTCATGTAGCTTCGCCCCATGCAAGGAACCTCTTGAGACACTCGACTACAATGGCCTGCGAAAGGCTTTGGATAAAGTGAATTGGACGAGTTGTTTAGCCTGAAAAATGAATCGTGAATGAAAAAAATTGGAAAAAACGAAAAAGAATCATTACTTTTGCGCCAAATAAATCTTACAATATGGAAAACGAAAAGAAACTAACGGGAATACCCGTCAATTACAGGAAGTTTATTCTGACCTATTCAACCAATCCTGAGGATCATGGATGGAGGCAAGAAGACGTCGAATACGTTCTGGATTGTATTCAAAATGATTGCCTTGACCCTTCGGAGTTTGATTGCAGCGAGGGTGATTTATATAATGATATAGGGACGTTCTTTGACGATGGTGTTTGCGTTAAACCTGATGTTGAGGCAGCTGTATATTGGTTTGAACGAGCCATAGAATTTGATAACGACTTAGCACGTAGCAACCTGGCAGATATACTCCGTAAAGGTTCAAAAGGATATCCCAAAGATTTGAAACGAGCGTTTGAACTCTATTCGGCTTGCGGACTACCTTATGCTCACTATCGTTGTGGCGAATTCTATGAAAAAGGATGGGGCACGGAGCAAGACCTTGCCAAGGCAAAGACGTATTACATGCTCGCCTATAACGAAGGCCATCCATTGGCAAAGGCCAAGAGAAGGGAATGGGATTTCATGACCTAGAGTTTGAGGTGAAAAAATTGCACCTCAAAGACTCGTATTCATCTTTTGTCAACTCAAACAGGAAGTCAGACGGAAATCTCTCAATGTTGGCCCTGACAGCCCTTTTCAGGTTCTTCGTCTCAACGCAATAAAGTGCGGCAAGGTCGGAATCGAGCATCACTCTGCGACCTCGTATCTCGTATATCTTTCTTTTTATTGGCTCTAATGCATCCATCGTCTTTTCTATTTGAACAGCATGGCTCCACCGCCCACGAAGGGCTCTATGTATGTAAATTCCCTTTCGTCAAGGCTTTCGGGTAAGTGCTGGTCGAGCTGCGCGAGCAGCTGGCTCTTGCCCCCGGCCCATTTGAGGAAGGGTTTTGCTGAGTGTTGGCATGGTTGCTCCGTGTGAGGCATCTGTACGTCGTTTTTATCTGACGGCAAAGATATATCAGTTTGGATAATCCATCGAAGTGTGCAACGGGCGGCGGATGGTGCTCAAGGGCCTTATAGAGAAGGGTTTGTAGGCTTGAGTGGGTGGCAGGCGTAACAGTATAACAGTATAACAGTTAAATTTTAAAGGGTCATCTATCTCTTATTACACCTTTATATATTATATATATATTTAATTATTAATATATTATATATATGAATGTAATAGAAAAAGGAAAACGATACCCCTTAAAAAAATACTGTTATACTGTTATACTGTTACGCTTGGTCAAAATTTTTTCATCTAAAGAGCAATAAGACAACGACATACAACCCATTTAACCCGTCCCCGTTCAGGCTAAGACACTCTGCGCTCGTAGCGTTTAACTCTGTGCTCACAGTCCATTGGGCTACGACGACTGTCCACTGGGCTATGCTCACAGTCCATTGGGCTACGGTCACAGTCCACTGGGCTACGCCGACAGCCCACTGGGCTACGCGCGCAGACCAAGCATCTGCTCGTTCTGGGCGCAGGAATGATGTGGGCCCGAATATACCCAGGGTGTTGCCCTGGGCTGGGTTCTGCTGGCCTTGCAGGCCGGCATGGGGTGGTATGGATTGTCGGGGGAATCCCGTTGTTCGATAGCGTGCGACATTTTGTCAGTCGAGAGGGGTGTGGCAGACTTTTTGCATGAAGGGAGGCGTAGAAAAGCATTCATCCAGACAATTCATCATTCATAGTTCATAGTTCACCATTAAACCTCCGGCGTAGCCGGAACTAAACTTCGGCAAAGCCGAACTAAACCGATAAACCAATTCAAACAAACATCATAACATCATGCAAAAAGGTAACATCGGGGTTACGACAGAGAACATCTTCCCCGTCATCAAAAAGTTCCTCTATTCCGACCATGAGATTTTCCTGCGCGAGATGGTGTCGAACGCCGTCGATGCCACGCAGAAGCTGAAGACCGTGCAGCTGAAGGGCGACTTCAACGGCGAGCTGGGCGACCTGACCATCCGCGTCGCCCTCGACAAGGAGAAAGGCACCATCACCATCAGCGACCACGGCGTGGGCATGACCGAGGAGGAGATTGACAAGTACATCAACCAGATTGCCTTCTCGGGCGCCAACGACTTCCTGGAGAAGTACAAGAACGACGCGGGCGCCATCATCGGACACTTCGGACTGGGCTTCTACAGCGCCTTCATGGTGGCGAAGTCGGTGGACATCGTCACCCGCTCGTATCAGGAGGGGGCGAAGGCGGTGAAGTGGACGTGCGACGGCTCGCCCGAGTTCACCATGACCGAGGCCGACCGCGCCGAACGCGGCACCGACATCGTGCTCCACATCGACGACGACTGCAAGGAGTTCCTCGAGGAGGGCCGCCTCGAAGGGCTGCTGCGCAAGTACTGCCGCTTCCTGCCCATCGCCATCGCCTTCGGCAAGAAGAAGGAGTGGAAGGACGGCAAGCAGGTGGAGACCGACGAGGACAACATCGTCAACAACACCAACCCCCTGTGGACGCGCACGCCCAGCGAGCTGAAGGACGAGGACTACCGCACGTTCTACCGCGACCTCTACCCGATGTCGGACGAGCCGCTGTTCTGGATTCACCTCAACGTGGACTACCCCTTCCACCTCACCGGCATCCTCTACTTCCCCCGCGTGAAGAGCAGCATCGACCTGCAGAAGAACAAAATACAGCTCTTCTGCAACCAGGTGTTCGTGACCGACTCGGTGGAGGGCATCGTGCCGGACTTCCTGACCCTGCTGCACGGCGTCATCGACAGCCCCGACATACCGCTGAACGTCAGCCGCAGCTACCTGCAGAGCGACGCCAACGTGAAGAAAATCTCCACCTACATCACCAAGAAGGTGAGCGACCGCCTGAGCGCCATCTTCAAGGACAACCGCAAGGAGTTCGAGGAGAAGTGGGACGACCTGAAAATCTTCATCAACTACGGCATGCTGACGCAGGACGACTTCTACGAGAAGGCCGAGAAGTTTGCCCTGCTGAAGGACACCGACAAGAAGTTCTACACCTACGACGAGTACAAGACGCTCATCAGCGCCAACCAGACGGACAAGAACGGCAACCTGGTCTATCTCTACGCCGCCAACCCCGAGGAGCAGTACACCTACATCCAGACGGCCGAGGCGAAGGGCTACAACGTGCTGCTGCTGGACGGCCAGCTGGACGTGGCGATGGTGAGCCTCTGGGAGCGCAAGTTCGACAAGACGCGCTTTGCCCGCGTGGATGCCGACGTGCTGGAGCGCCTCATCGAGAAGGACGATGACGAGAAACGCGAGGTGGATGCCGACAGGCGCCTGAGCCTCGCCACCATCTTCGAGAGCTCCATGCCCAAGAGGGACAAGACGGAGTATCACGTGGAGACGGCCTGCCTGGGCGAGACGGCTGTGCCCGTGATGATTACGCAGAGCGAGTACATGCGCCGCATGAAGGAGATGGCCGCCATCGAGAGCGGCATGGGCTTCTACGGCGAGATGCCCGACATGTACACCGTCGTCGTCAACGCCGACCACCGCCTGGTGAAGGGTATCCTCGAGGCCGAGGACAGCACATGTAGCGAGAAGCTGCGTCCGCTGATGGAGGAGAACACCCGCCTGCGCGCCCGCCAGGACGAGCTGGAGGCTGCCCACAAGGGCAAGAAGGACGAGGAAATCCCCGTCCCCGAGAAGGACGAGCTGAACACCCTGAAGGAGCGCATCGAGGCCATCCGCCACGAGCGTGAGGACATCCTCCGCGCCTTTGCTGCCGACAACACCACCGTGCACCAGCTCGTTGACCTGGCGCTGCTGCAGAACGGCATGCTGAAGGGCGAGGCCCTCGCCAACTTCGTCCGCCGCAGCTTCGAGGTACTGTGAATTGAATTAAAGAATGAAGAATGAAAAATGAAAAATGAAGAATGAAAAATGAAGAATGAAAAATAGAATGTTTTGTGAATCAATTATTCCATCCGCTGGCGAATCCGCCCGCAAAGCTATTTATTCTTCATTTTTCATTTTTCATTTTTCATTAAAAAATCTCTTCATTCTTAACTGTTAAGAATCGCCTCTGCGGCGGCTTTGTCGTGCTCCAGCACCTCCACGTCGAAGATGCTTGGAAATGCGTAGGGAGAGGTGTACATGGTGACACCCGTACTCCGGTCGCGGATGGCTGACGAGATGCCCTCTGCCTTCAGACGGCCCACGACCAGCTCCGCCTCGAAAAGTTCGTTGCAGGTCTTGACGACGACCATTTTTTCTTCGTCTAACATAAGTGGAAATCTTTCTGTTCGGCAGGGCAAATATACACATCATCATTCAAACCTCCAAGCACCGGAGTCTTTTTTTATAAGAATAAGGTTAAAAACCTAAAATTTACTTTGTAGAACGCGCGCTTTAACGTAATTTTGCCGCAATTTTGTGAGAACTATATGAACAAGCATACTATCGATATCTTTACAAGCTCTGACGAGGAAGAACCTTCGTTCGCCATGATTGCCGACTACGAGGGCAGCGACGAAAACATGTTCAACGTCATCGACCCCGACGGCGAGACGCTGCCCGTGCTGCCCGTGCGTAACATGGTGCTGTTCCCGGGCGTCGTCATGCCCGTCACCATAGGCCGCAGCAGCTCGCTGAAACTGGTCAAGGACGCCTACAAGAAGGAGCTTTCCATTGCCGTCCATTGCCAGAAGTCGCCTGAGACGGAGAATCCTACTGAAACCGACCTCTACGACGTGGGCACGGCTGCCCGCATCGTACGCATCTTCGAGATGCCCGACATGACCACCACCGTCATCCTGCACGGCGTGCAGCGCGTGCAGATGGTGGAAGTCGTCAAGCGCCGTCCCTATATGACAGCCAAGGTGACCCCCCTGCGTGACATCCTACCAGGGAAGAGCAACCGCGAATTCCGTGCCATCGTTGACAACTGCAAGGAGCTGGCTATCAAATACACCCGCCTTAACATCGAGAGCCAGCAGGATACCATCTTCGCCCTGCGCAACATCAGCAATGCCGTGTTCCTCGTGAACTTCATCTGTGCCAACCTCCCCTTCGACATCAAGGAGAAGTCGCAGCTGCTCATCGAACCCTCGATGCAGGAGCGTGCCACACAGCTGCTCTCCATCCTCAACCGCGAGGTGCAGCTCTCGGAACTGAAAGACAATATCCAGAAGCGTGCCAAGGAGGAGCTGAGCCAACAGCAGCGCGAGTACTTCCTCATGCAGCAGATGAAGAACATCCAGGACGAGCTGGGGGGCAGCGTGCAGGACCAGGACATCGCCGAGATGCGCGATGCTGCCCAACTGAAGAAGTGGAACGACGAGGTCGCCAAGCTGTTCGAGAAGGAGGTCGTCAAGCTGGAGCGCACCAACCCCCAGTCGCCCGACTACAACGTGCAGCTCAACTACCTGCAGACACTCCTCAGCCTGCCGTGGAACGAATACACCGAGGACAATCTGGATATGAAGAACGCCCAGCGTACCCTCGACCGCGATCACTATGGGCTGGAGAAGGTGAAGGAACGCATCATCGAGCACCTGGCCGTGCTGAAACTGCGCAAGGACATGAAGTCCCCCATCATCTGCCTCTATGGGCCTCCGGGCGTGGGTAAGACATCGCTCGGCAAGTCCATTGCCGATGCCCTCGGACGCAAGTACGTCCGCATCTCGCTGGGCGGCGTCCATGATGAGGCCGAAATACGCGGCCACCGCAAGACGTACATCGGCGCCATGCCCGGACGAATCATCAAGGGCCTGGCCAAGGCTGGTTCGTCAAACCCTGTCTTCATCCTCGACGAGATTGACAAAATCTCCCAGATGACGAACAACGGCGACCCCTCGAGCGCTCTGCTTGAGGTGCTCGACCCTGAGCAGAACAATGCCTTCCACGATAATTTCCTTGACGTCGATTTCGACCTCTCGCACGTCATGTTCATTGCCACGGCGAACAACATCGGCACCATTCCGCCCCCGCTGCTCGACCGTATGGAACTCATCGAGATGAGCGGTTACCTCACCGAAGAGAAGGTGGAGATTGCCCGCCGTCACTTGGTGCGTAAGCAGATGGAGGAGAACGGCATCCATGTGCGCATCAACATTCTTAAGGCCGCCCTGGAGAAGATAATCGAGAACTATACCCGCGAATCGGGCGTCCGTGAACTGGACAAGAAGATTGGCAAGATTTGCCGTAAGCTGGCCCTGCAGCTTGCCGAGAAGGGCACCCTCGACTACACCAACATCGGCGTGAAGCAGATTCCGGAACTGCTGGGCGTAGAGGAATACACCCGCGACCGCTATCAGGGCAACGGCTATGCCGGGGTGGTGACAGGATTGGCGTGGACGGCCGTGGGAGGCGAAATCCTCTTCATCGAAACCAGTCTCTCGCGTGGCAAGGGGCAGCTGACCCTCACCGGCAATCTGGGTGACGTCATGAAGGAGAGTGCCACCATTGCTCTTGAGTACCTGAAGGCTCATGCTGCTTCGCTCCATATCAATCCCGAGGTGTTCGACCATTGGAACGTACACCTCCATGTACCCGAAGGCGCCATTCCCAAAGACGGCCCCTCGGCAGGCATCACCATGGCAACGGCTCTGGCTTCGGCATTCACCCAGCGCAAGGTGCGTGCCAATCTGGCCATGACGGGCGAGATAACGCTGCGCGGCAAGGTGTTGCCCGTGGGCGGCATCAAGGAGAAGATACTCGCAGCCAAGCGTGCCGGCATCACCGACATTATCCTCAGCGAAGAAAACCGACGTCACATTGCCGAAATCCAGCCCGTCTATCTCCAGGGGCTCACGTTCCATTACGTCAAGGATGTCAGCGAGGTGTGGCATCTGGCCCTGCTTCCTGAGAAAGTGGCCAATCCCCTCGACCTCACGGTGAAAGAAGAAAAGAATGAAAAATGAAGAATGGAGAATGAAAAATAAAATGCTTCGTAATTCAACACTTCCATCTGCTGGCGATTCCGCTTGCAGGGCTATTTATTCTTCATTTTTCATTCTTCATTTTTCATTAGTATGATTCTTATGCACTTTGAGCTAATCGCTACCGACCCCCAGACCAACGCCCGCGCCGGGCGTATAACCACCGACCATGGGGTCATCGAGACACCCATCTTCATGCCGGTGGGGACGGTGGGCTCGGTGAAGGCTGTGCAGCTCTACGAACTGAAGGACGACGTCAAGGCGCAGATTATCCTCGGCAATACCTATCACCTCTACCTCCGTCCTGGGCTTCACGTGCTGGAGCAGGCGGGAGGCTTGCATCGTTTCAACGGTTTCGACCGTCCCATGCTTACCGACAGCGGAGGGTTTCAGGTGTTCTCGCTCAGCGGCATCCGCAAGATGACGGAGGAGGGGGTGGAGTTCCGCAGCCACATCGACGGCTCGAAGCATATGTTCACCCCTGAACGGGTGATGGACATCGAGCGCACTATCGGGGCTGACATCATGATGGCCTTCGATGAGTGTACCCCCGGCACGGCCGACTATGCCTACGCCAAGCAGTCGATGGAGCGCACCCATCGTTGGCTTGACCGTTGCTGGCAACGTTTCAACAGCACCGAGCCGAAGTACGGCTACCGGCAGAGCCTCTTCCCCATTGTGCAGGGCTGTACCTATCGCGATCTCCGCGAGCAGTCGGCCGAGAAGGTGGCATCGCTGGATGCCGACGGTAACGCCATCGGCGGACTGGCGGTGGGAGAGCCCACGGAGGTGATGTACGAGATGATAGAGGTGGTGAATGCTATCCTCCCCAAGGACAGACCCCGCTACCTGATGGGTGTCGGCACACCGGCTAACCTGCTGGAGTCCATCGAACGGGGCGTGGATATGTTCGACTGCGTGATGCCCACCCGCAACGGCCGTAACGGCATGCTCTTCACCAAGCATGGTATCATGAATATGAAGAACGAGAAGTGGAGTACCGACTTCAGCCCTATCGAAGAGGGCGGAGCAAGCCGCGTCGATACCCTTTATAGCCGTTCTTATCTGCGTCATCTGTTCCATGCCCAGGAGTTCCTCGCCATGCAGATTGCCTCTATCCACAACCTGGCGTTCTACCTTTGGCTGGTGGGTGAAGCACGGCGCCACATTATCTCCGGAGACTATGCTGCCTGGAAGCGCGCCACACTACCTGAAGTAATGCAGAGACTATGAAGATTCCGTTCAAGCGCATCGACTGGTACATCATCGGCAAGTTCCTCGGCACTTTCTTCTTTTCACTGGCGCTGATATTAGCCATTGCCGTGGTGTTCGATTACAACGAGCATGTGGACCAGTTTGTGCAGAACGAAGCCCCCTGGCATGCTATCATCTTCGACTACTACCTGAACTTCATCCCCTATTTCGGGCACCTGTTCAGTCCGCTGTTCGTCTTCATTGCCGTTATCTTCTTCACCTCGAAGCTGGCGGAAAATTCCGAGATTATCGCCATGTTCTCCACCGGCATCAGCTTCCACCGGCTCATGCGCCCCTATATGTTCTCGGCGCTGCTCATTGCCCTGTTCTCTTACGGGCTGGGTGCCTATGTTATTCCCAAGGGTAACGTGAAGCGTATTGCTTTCGAGAACAAATACAAGAAGAAAGTCATCATCGACACGGGACACAACATCCAGATGGAGGTCGCGGAGGGCGTCATAGCCTACTTCGACCGCTTTGAACGTGCCAACAGCACGGGTTACCGTTTCTCGTTGGACCGCTTCGAGGGCAACACGCTCAAGAGTCACTTCACCGCTAAGACGCTCGTCTATGGCAACGACCCCGAAAACCCCGACAAATGGACGGCGAAGAACTGGCAGCTCCGCGACATCACCGACACGCTGGAGGTCATCACCAGCGGTCTCTCACGCGACACTGTGATTGCCATTCAGCCCTACGACCTGCTGGTCTCGCAAGGGCAGCAGGAGACCATGACCACGCCCGAGCTGAAGCGCTACATCGACCGCCAGCGACGTCGGGGAATGGCCAACATCAAAGCCTTCGAGATTGAGTACCATAACCGCATCGCCATCTCCTTTGCTGCGTTCATCCTTACGCTTATTGGCGTCAGCCTCTCCAGCAAAAAGGTGAAGGGTGGCATGGGCATGAACCTCGGCATCGGCATCGCCCTCTCGTTCGGTTACATCGTGTTCCAGACCATCTCGTCCACGTTTGCCGTCAATGGCAATACACCCCCCGTAGTAGCCGTCTGGATTCCCAACATCGTGTTCCTCCTCATCGGACTTTATCTCTATCACAAAGCGCCGAAATAGTTCATAGTTCATAGTTTTCATAGTTCATAGTTTTTTTATTATAGATGTTTTTCGACGAACTTAACCTCAACGACGATATCCTCGACGCGCTCGACGCGATGAACTTCTCCGAGTGTACCCCCATCCAGGAACAGGCCATCCCGCCGCTCTTGGAGGGGCGCGACCTCATCGGCATAGCCCAGACGGGCACCGGCAAGACGGCAGCCTACCTGCTGCCCATTCTCAGCCGCCTCTCCGACGGGGGCTTCCCCAGTGATGCCGTCAATTGCGTCATTATGTCGCCCACGCGCGAGCTGGCGCAGCAAATCGACCAGGCAATGGAGGGATTCTCTTATTACGTCCCCATCAGCAGCGTGGCTGTGTATGGCGGCAACGACGGCATCCGCTTTGCCCAGGAATGTCGCGGTTTTGAGCGGGGCGCCGACGTCATCATCGCCACCCCAGGACGGCTCATCAGTCATATTTCCCTGGGGAATATCGATCTTAGTCGCGTCTCGTTCTTTGTGCTCGATGAGGCCGATCGCATGCTCGACATGGGCTTTATCGACGACATCATGCAAATCGTCAAGCAACTGCCCGCCGAGCGCCAGACGATGCTTTTCTCGGCTACCATGCCGGCAGAGATTCAGAAACTTGCTGCCACCATCCTGCGCGACCCCGTGGAGGTGAAGATTGCCGTCAGCCGTCCCGCAGAAGGTATACACCAGAGCGCCTACGTCTGCCACGAGACCCAGAAACTTGGCATCGTCCAGCACATCTTCACCGAGAATCCCCCGAAGCGCGTCCTCGTCTTCGCCTCCTCAAAGCTGAAGGTGAAGGAGATTGCTCGCGCCCTCCAGCGCATCGGGCGCGAGAAAGGGTTCACCGTAGGCGAAATGCACAGCGACCTCACGCAGGCCGAGCGCGACGACGTCATGCTCCGCTTCAAGAACGGACGCGTCGATGTGCTCGTCGCTACCGACATCGTGTCGCGCGGCATCGACATCGACGACATCCAGCTGGTTCTTAATTACGACGTGCCCCACGACTGCGAGGACTACGTTCACCGCATCGGCCGTACAGCCCGTGCCGGCAGCGAGGGCGCAGCCGTCACCTTCGTCAGCCGCGACGACCAGTCGCGCTTCCGTCAGATCGAGAAGTTCATCGGACGCGAGGTGGAGAAGTCGCCCGTCCCCGCCGACCTCGGCGAAGCCCCCGACTACGCCCCACACGCGTTCGACAAGAGCCGTCGCGGACGCCATCGCGGAGGCAAAGGCCATGGTGGGAAGGGCCGCGGAGGCAAAGAGCGCAGCAGCAAGTCCCAGAAACCTCAAGACAGCAATCCCCAGGGCAGCAACGCCCCCAAGGACAACCCCTCATCCCCATCCGCTCCCCATTCAGGAGAGGCGTCCGCAGCCGCTCCTGCTCCCGCCAAGAAGAAGCGCCGCCACAGCCGCAAGAAAAAACCTTCCACCCCGCAAAATTCCCCACAAGGAGCGTGACCACACGAGTTCTGATGCGTCTTTGCCGACAATTCAGCATCTCTACTAACTCATCACTATTGTCTATTCACTAATCCCCTTCCAGACAAAATGAAAAAGTTTCTTCTGCTGACGGCAGTTGCCGCGACGGTCGCCCTGAGCGTCCACGCACAGCGCATAAGCTGCACACCCGACATAGGACAGACCCGGAGCGACTTCACCCATGTCCTGCCAGAGCCATTCAAGTTCGACCCGGAGGTGACCTATTGCCTGCCGGTGGTGCTCGTCAATTTCAACGACAAGGAATTCTCGATGGAACACCCCGAAGCCTATTACGACCGCCTCTTCAACGAGCCGGGCTTCAACGAGGGAAAGGGCCCCGGTTGCGTGGCCGACTATTTCCGCTACCAGTCGGAAGGCCGTGTCAACCTGAAGTTCGACATCTACGGCCCCGTGAAGGTGGAGGAAAACGCGGGCGGACACAGGGGCATATACTATGGCACTACGGCCATCCCGAAGGCCATCAAGAGGCTGGGCGAGGATAGCACCATCGACTTCTCCATCTACGACTTCGACGGCGACGGCGAGGTCAGGCAAGTGCTTTTCGTGTTTGCCGGCTATACGGGCAACAAAGTGGAGGGCTATACGTGGCCCAACACAGGCTTCTTCTTCGCCAGGCTGCCGGGCGGCGTCAGCCCCTACCTCTCTTCCATCACCTGCGAGATGTGGGACGACAGCAATTTGTGCGGCATCGGCACCATCATCCATGAACTCTTCCATTGCCTCGGGCTGCCCGACCTCTATCCTCGGTCTCCCGCAACCTCCTTCTCGACAGTTGACGAGTGGGACCTCATGGATGGCGGCAACTACACCAACAGGGGCTGGTGTCCGCCCAACCTCACGGTCATGGAGAAGATGTATCTGGGATGGTCGTCGCCCGTTGAGCTGACCGAGGCCACCACCGTCGAAGGCATGAAGCCCTTGAGCGACGGCGGCCTGACCTACATCGTCCGAAGCGACACCAACAGCCAGGAGTACTACCTCCTCGAGAACCGTCGGCAAGAGGGCTGGGACTACGGCTGCCCAGGGAACGGACTGCTCATCTATCATGTCGATTTCGACGTCGACGATTGGCGGAACAACGCGGTCAACACGTCCGATGCGCACTTCCGCTACGCTCTTTTCCACCCCGACGGCAAGAACTACATGGACTGGGACCCCAACAACAACGGCAAGGATTTTAAAAAATACTCGATGGACAACTGGCTGCGCAGCAGCTACTTCAGCACTTCGACCTATCCCTACACCGACCCCGTGTCGCTGGTGATTAACAATAGCCTGACGGACCAGTCGTCGCCCGCGGCCACCCTCTACAAGGCCAATGCCAACGGACAGATGCTCATGGGCAAACCCATCACCCACATCCGCATGAATGCCGACGGCACCATCTCTTTCGACTTCATGAAGACGGACGGCGCGGGAATGGATGCACCATTCGTCATTGACCATTCACAATCAACAATAGATACTGACGATAGCGCTTGGTACGCAGTAGATGGCCGTCGTTTAGACGGCACGCCAACGGCATCTGGCATCTACATTGTGAATGGAAAGAAGGTGCTTGTGAAATAAGAACCTAAAAAAAATAACAACAATGAAAAAAATGCCACATGAGGTTTGCAAATGTCAGACCTTTGTACTAACTTCGCAGCCGAATATTGCTTTTTCGGTAAATGGAGGCATTTTATAAGACCCACGAGTACCTGCTTGCCCACACCGAGGCAGCCGTCAGAAGGCAGTTGATGGACGATGTCAACTGGGACGACCGTCTCATCGGCATCAAGGGAACGCGCGGGGTGGGGAAGACAACGTTTCTCATCCAGTATGCGCAGGAGCAGCGGCGAAACGACCGCTCGTGCCTCTATATCAACATGAACAACTTCTACTTTCAGGGTCATTCGTTGACGGATTTTGCCGACGACTTTGTCCGCCGTGGCGGACGGACGCTGCTGGTGGATCAGGTGTTCAAGATTCCCGATTGGAGCGAGCAGCTCCGTACCTGCTACAAACGCCATCCAAAGCTGCAGATTATCTTCACCGGTTCGAGTGTGATGCGACTGAAGGAAGAGAATCCCGTACTGAACGGCATCGTCACTTCGTACAATTTGCGCGGTTTCTCGTTCCGCGAGTTCCTCAACCTCCATGCTGGCACAAAGTTCCCCACATACGATTTGGAGGAAATCCTGCTCCACCACGAGCACATCGCTCGTCAGGTGCTGCCCACCGTCAACCCCATGCAATGGTTTCAGGACTATTTGCATCACGGCTTCTACCCCTTCTTTCTCGAAAAGCGCAACTTCTCCGAGAACCTGCTGAAGACGATGAACATGATGATGGAGGTGGACATTCTGCTCATCCAGCAAATTGAGCTGAAATACCTCTCGAAGCTGAAGAAACTGCTATATCTTCTGGCGTCAGACAGCCACCGCTCGCCCAACGTCAGCCGTCTAGCCGACGAAATCGGGCTGTCGCGGGCCACGGTGATGAACTACATCAAGTATCTGGCCGATGCGCGGCTTATCAATCTGGTCTATAAGCCCGGCGACGAGTACCCGAAAAAGCCAGCCCGCGTGTTGCTCCACAACCCCAACCTCGCCTACAGCATCTATCCCGTCAAGGCCGACGAGGACGATGTGGCGGAGATGTTCTTCGTTAACAGCCTGTGGAAAGACCACGAGGTGAGTAAGGGCGATATGGCGGGGGCGCTGCTCATCGACGGCATACACACGTTCCACGTCACCGCCGGCAACCTACCCGCCCGCGTGAGCCCTGGCATATACTACGCCGTGGGTCGCAAGGAGAAGGGCCTTGGCAATCTCATCCCTCTTTGGTTGTTCGGCTTCCTTTATTAAAGAAAATGTAAATAGTTAAATAATAATTATTTTTGGATTATGGCAAAAGAAAAGAAACTTATCACTTGTGATGGCAACGAAGCTGCGGCTCACATCTCGTACATGTTCACCGAGGTGGCTGCCATCTATCCCATCACCCCGTCGTCCACCATGGCCGAGCACGTCGATGAATGGGCGGCTGCCGGACGCAAGAACATCTTCGGCGAGACCGTCATGGTCCAGGAGATGCAGAGCGAAGGCGGCGCCGCAGGTGCCGTCCACGGCTCGCTCCAGGCCGGCGCCCTCACCACCACCTATACCGCCAGCCAAGGCCTGCTGCTGATGATTCCCAACATGTACAAGATTGCCGGCGAGCTGCTGCCCTGCGTGTTCCACGTCAGCGCCCGTACCCTCGCCTCACACAGCCTCTGCATCTTCGGCGACCATCAGGACGTCATGTCAACCCGCCAGACCGGCTTCGCCATGCTGGCCGAAGGCTCCGTGCAGGAGGTGATGGATCTGGCCGGCGTGGCCCATCTGGCCACCATCAAGAGCCGCGTGCCCTTCGTCAACTTCTTCGACGGCTTCCGCACGTCGCACGAGATCCAGAAGATCGAGCGTCTCGACAACGACGACCTCGCCCCCCTCATCGACCAGCAGGCGCTCGCCGAGTTCCGCGCCCGCGCCCTCAACCCCGAGCATCCCGTCATGCGCGGCATGGCCGAGAACCCCGACACCTTCTTCACCCATCGCGAGGTATGCAACAAGTACTACGAGGCTGTGCCCGACATCGTGAACGACTACATGAAGGAGATTGAGCGCCTCACCGGCCGCCACTACGCCCCCTTCACCTACTACGGCGCTCCCGATGCCGAGAACATCATCATCTGCATGGGCTCCGTCACCGAAGCCACACGCGAGGTCATCGACTACCTGGCCCGCCAGGGAAAGAAGGTCGGCATGATCAGCGTCCACCTCTACCGCCCCTTCAGCGTCAAGTACCTGAAGGCCGTGCTGCCCGCCAGCGTGAAGCGCATCGCCGTCCTCGACCGCACGAAAGAGCCCGGCGCCCTGGGCGAACCGCTCTACCTCGACGTCGTCGAAGCCCTCTCGGACATGAAGGACCTCACCATCGTGGGCGGACGCTACGGCCTCGGCTCGCACGACACCACCCCGGCCCAGATCCTCGCCGTCTATGCCAACCTCGAACTCCCGCAGCCCAAGAACGGCTTCACCATCGGCATCGTCGATGACGTCACCTTCACCTCCCTGCCCCAGGGCAAAGAGATTGCCGTCGGCGGCGAAGGCATGTTCGAAGCCAAGTTCTACGGCCTTGGTGCCGACGGCACCGTGGGCGCCAACAAGAACTCCGTCAAGATCATCGGCGACAACACCGACAAACATTGCCAGGCCTACTTCTCGTACGACTCGAAGAAGTCAGGCGGCTTCACCTGCTCGCACCTGCGCTTCGGCGACAGCCCCATCCGCAGCACCTACCTGGTGAACACCCCCAACTTCGTCGCCTGCCACGTACAGGCCTACCTCCACATGTACGACGTCACCCGCGGCCTGCAGCCTAACGGCACCTTCCTCCTCAACACCATCTGGGAGGGCGAGGAGCTCGAGCAGAACCTCCCCGCAAAGGTCAAGAAGTACTTCGCCGAGAACAACATCAAGGTCTATTACATCAACGCCACGAAGATTGCGCAGGAAATCGGCCTCGGCAACCGCACGAACACCATCCTCCAGAGCGCCTTCTTCCGCATCACCGGCGTCATCCCCGTCGACCTCGCCGTCGAGCAGATGAAGAAGTTCATCGTCAAGAGCTACGGCAAGAAGGGCCAGGACATTGTCGATAAGAACAACGCCGCCGTCGACCGCGGAGGCGAGTACAAGGAGCTCGCCGTCAACCCCGCCTGGGCCAGCCTCGAGGTGCCCGCCCCCGAGCGCAAGGACGAGCCCGCCTTCATCCACGAGGTGGTGCGCCCCATCAACGCCCAGGACGGCGACCTGCTGCCCGTCAGCGCCTTCAACGAGAGCATCGACGGCACGTGGCCCTCGGGAACCGCAGCCTACGAGAAGCGCGGCGTCGGCACCTTCGTGCCCGTCTGGAACGCCGACAACTGCATCCAGTGTAACAAGTGTGCCTACGTCTGCCCCCACGCCTGCATCCGTCCCGTCGTCATGGACGATGCCGAGGCCGCCGGCCTCGACGCCCCGATGATCGAGATGAAGGCCCCCGCCGCCATGAAGGGCATGAAGTTCCGCATCCAGGTGGGCGTCCTCGACTGTCTGGGCTGCGGCAACTGTGCCGACGTCTGCCCGGGCAAGCCCGCCACTGGCTCAGCCCTGCAGATGGTGCCCCTGGAGACGCAGATGACCGAAGCCGCCAACTGGGACTACTGCGTCAGCAAGGTCAAGACCAAGCAGGACCTCGTGGACATCAAGCAGAGCCCCAAGAACAGCCAGTTCGCCACGCCGCTCTTCGAGTTCAGCGGCGCCTGCTCGGGCTGCGGCGAGACACCCTACGTCAAGCTCATCAGCCAGCTCTTCGGCGACCGCATCATGGCCTCCAACGCCACCGGCTGCTCGTCCATCTACTCCGGCTCCATCCCCTCCACACCCTACACGGTCAACGAGAAGGGTCAGGGTCCCGCATGGGCCAACAGCCTCTTCGAGGACTTCTGCGAGTACGGCCTCGGCATGGAGCTCGCCAACAAGAAGCTCAAGCAGCGCATCGCCCGCTGGATGACCGAGGCTCAGTCGTGCACCTGCTGCCCGGACGAGCTGAAGGCCCTCTTCCGCGAATGGATTGAGAAGCGCGACGACGCCGACGCCACCAAGGCCCTCGCTCCGCAGATCATCGCCGGCTGCGAGGCCTGCGGCTGCGACACCTGCAAGAAGATTCTCTCGCTCAAGGACTACCTCGTCAAGCGCAGCCAGTGGATCATCGGCGGCGACGGCGCCAGCTACGACATCGGCTACGGCGGCCTCGACCACGTCATCGCCAGCGGCGAGGACGTCAACATCCTCGTCCTCGACACCGAGGTCTATTCCAACACCGGCGGCCAGTCGTCGAAGGCCACGCCCCTCGGCGCCATCGCCAAGTTTGCCGCCAGCGGCAAGCGCGTCCGCAAGAAAGACCTCGGCATGATTGCCACCACCTACGGCTACGTCTATGTCGCCCAGGTGGCCATGGGCGCCGACAACAGCCAGTGCCTCAAGGCCATCCGCGAGGCCGAAGCCTATCACGGCCCCAGCGTCATCATCGCCTACGCTCCCTGCATCAACCACGGCCTCAAGAAGGGCATGGGCAAGAGCCAGGCCGAGGAAGCCGACGCCGTCGCCTGCGGCTACTGGCACCTCTGGCGCTACAACCCCGACCTCGAGGCACAGGGCAAGAACCCCTTCAGCCTCGACTCGAAGGAGCCCAACTGGGCCGAGTTCCAGAACTTCCTCAAGGGCGAGGTGCGCTACGCCAGCGTCTTCAAGCAGTATCCCGACGAAGCCCAGCAGCTCTTCGACGCCGCCGAGCAGATGGCACGCAAGCGCTACGCCTCATACGTCCGCATGAGCAAAATGGACTGGAGCGAGTAGAGAAAAACGAAAAAAAATAATTAAGCAGTATGATCAGATTACTCTTTTTCCTGATAGGCATCAGCCTGACTGTGTTTGCTTGCATTGAGATAGCCACATCTCCAGTTCTATCGAAAAAGCAGAAAACACTTTATATCATCCTCATGGCCCTCACCAACTGGATAGGCATTTTTGTCTATTACGTGTTCTCCCGCCGGAAGCTGATGGCAAAGAAAAAAGCTGCTGCAGCATGAAACAAAGTTTAACCCATTATTAACCCTATTAGTATTAGCGCTATGATTGCAAAAATCGTTTACATCGTAGGTGTTGTTCTGGCCATCCTCGGCTGCCTCGACATCCTGAAGTCGAAGAATATTACGTTAATCCCGAAGATCCTCTTCGTCATCCTCCTGCTGGCCACCAGCTGGATTGGAGTAGCCATCCACTACCTCTACGGCAAGAGCAAGCTCTAAACCCCGCTAAGCCCCCACGCAAAGGGCACCGGCATCTAGATAGATGCCGGTGCCCTTTCTTGTCCCCCCACTCGCTGACTCACGTTCATGCTATTTTTTCTTAAACGTAGCAACGAAGTGACGAAAGATACCGTAATCCTCCTCGGCCTCATCGTAGGAGAGCGTTAAGTTCTCCTTATTGATGTTGTCGATATGCACCTGCCTGGACTTTTTTTCCACGCCGCCACTGAGCATTGTCAAATCTTCTTCTGATTCGACTCTGTAAATGCCCTCAAACTGTTCGGTGCGCTTATCGTAATTGTCGAAATACTCAACGCTGACGGCCTTCCATCTGTAATCCCTTCTGAAGGTCAGCGTGTAGTCGTAGTCGAAGTTGACGACATCTTCATGGTCAGAACCATCTATGGTGATTGTGACGGTCTCGCCCACGAGTTTCCATGTCCCGTCTAGTGTGTACGTGACGGAGTACTCATAATCGACTTCCCAAAAAGGAACTCCCTCTATACAAGATGCGAACAGCCCGCAGGTAGCGAAGGCAAGAAAGATGTTACGGACCAAGTGTTTCATTTTACAATAGTATGGTGAGTTTTTACTTCACCTATATAAACGCACGGAATGCGAAAATACTGCACGTAAAGTCCATTTTTTGCTGCCCGCTAAAAGACCGGCGGGGCATGACAGAACCTTACAACGGCTGTGCTGCCCCATCGGGGCTTGGATATAGGGGGGAAAGCTAAGCAGAGGTTTCGTTTCACCTCAGCCTATCGCTGTGTCGCCCCGTTGGGGCTTGTATCCTCTGACGTTTTTTTAGAACGGGCCTCCGAAGCCTCCGGGGAAGCCTCCGAATCCGCCGAAGGGACCGTCGAAGGGCAGCTGCTCTTCAGGATTTTCGCCTTCTGCAGCCTGCTTGGCAGCCTTGCGGGCAAGGGCTATACGGTCAGCGTTAGACGGACGATGTACCCACACGGCGTGATGGCACTCCGAGATGCTGTTAAAGCCCGTGCGGATGCGGGTGCCGGTGCTGTCGTTGGTGATGATGTAGGCATGGGGGCCTATGAGGCCGCGGCGCTCGATGCTGAGATTCTCAGTAAGGTGGGCTTTGTCGCCCCAGCTGCAGTTGCGGCTGAACTGCCTCAGCTCGGCCAGCTTATAGAAGACCTCGTCGTAGTCGCCGCTGAGGATGATGTTGCCTGGCTTGCCGAATTCGTAGTATATGACGGAGTCGTTCGTGGCCTCCATCTCGACTGTTGTGCCGGTAAAGAGGCTTTTGTTGATGCGGGTCAGGTGGCGGGTCTGGGCATTCAGTTGCATCCCTGAGACGATGAGTATGAGAACGAGGAGAGTCTTTTTCATAAATAATTGGGCATCGTTTAATGTGTGAGTACCTATTTGATTAGAAAAGGTGGTGCAGGGTTTAAATGGGTAAAGGAATAATTTGGTCGCAGTCATTCTAATTCTCGCTGCGAAAATAGGCGAAAAAAATATAACCTCCAAGAAAAACAGCAAAAAACATTCTCCCGTGGCAGGAAGAGTCCTTCTGAAGGCTTTATCCTCTTAATTAGAAAAAGGGATTGACTTTCGTTTATCCCTTTCACACAAAAAAGGGATTGACTCATGTCTATCCCTTTGTAGCGCCTACGGGATTCGAACCCGTGTACCCGGCGTGAGAGGCCGGTATCCTAGACCCCTAGATGAAAGCGCCATAGTTGCAAAAAGATGAAGCGGAAGCTGGGGGATTCGAACCCCCGGTACGGTAACCCGTACGGCAGTTTAGCAAACTGCTGGTTTCAGCCACTCACCCAAACTTCCAGACGGAGGTTCCGTTATCGCTTAACCTTTTTTGCGGGTGCAAAGATAGGGTGACTTTTTGTTTCCCGCAACAAAAACAGGAAAAATTTTCGGTTTCGTGGCATTTTTTTTGTTTTTTTGCGCCGGGTATAGTATCTTCGCCGCGGAAATAATATGAATGGCGAATTAGAAAATAGGGTTTTCCCTCGTGGATGCAGGCTCATCCATTTTCCCTCGCATGACGATAGTCGAGGCTGTCTTGCCGTAGGAGAGGCAAAGCAGCAGATTCCGTTTGTGCCGGAACGTGTATTTTGGATCTATGGCGTTCCAGAAGGACAGGCGAGGGGAGAGCACAGTCACAACGAGTGCACCGAGGTCGTCGTGCCCGTCTGCGGGTCCTTTGATATACTGGTTGACGATGGGGAACGGCACATCACCATTCGTATGGACTCACCTCGGGAGGGTATTCTTATCCCGCCTTCTGTGTGGTGCCGGCTGGAGAACTTTGCTCCGGGTACCGTATGCGTGGTCTTTGCCTCGCATCCCTATAATGCCTCTGGTTATACGAACGACTATGCTGAGTATCGTGCCGGCATTGTCCACATCGTCCCTTATGACAACACCCATGCCGATGAGTGGAACGCATTTGTAGCTGCGTCGAAGAACGGCACATTCCTCCTCGACCGCCGCTATATGGACTATCATGCCGACCGTTTCCGCGACTGCTCCCTCCTATTTTATAAAAAAGGAGAGCTCATCGCGGCCCTTCCTGCCAATTGGGAGGAGGACGAGGGCGTCGTCTGTTCGCATGGAGGGCTCACCTACGGCGGACTGATACTCTCGCCGCACATCACGGCGGTAGAGGCATTGGAGGTCTTCAGCTGTGCGACGGATTGGTTCCAGAAGACCCTAGGTGCCGCACGTTGGATGTATAAGCCCATGCCTTACATTTATCACCGTCTACCGGCGGAGGAAGACCTTTATGCCTTGTTCCGTTTAGGTGCTACGCTCCACAGCCGTGCCATCTCGTCCGTCGTTGACCTGAAAGACCGCCTGCCCATGCGCGAGTTGCGTCGTCGGGGCGTCAGAAAGGCTGTCGGAGCAGGTGTCACCTGTACGGAGAGCGCGGATTTCGCCGCCTTTTGGCCCATCCTCACCGGGGTGCTGACGAGGCACGGACGCGTGCCTGTTCATACGCTAGATGAGATACTGCTGCTCCACGAACGCTTCCCTGAAAACATCCGTCTCTTTCTGGCTCTCGGTCCGGACGGCAACCCATGGGCAGGGACGGTGGTCTATGAGACCGAGCGTGTCGCCCATGCTCAGTATATTGCGGCTTCGGCAGAGGGGAAGACGCTGGGCGCTCTCGACTGCCTCTTCGACTGGCTCATCGCCGAGCGTTATGCCGACAAGGCCTATTTCGACTTCGGCATCTCCACCGAACAGGGCGGTACGTGGCTCAACGAGGGCTTGCAGTTCCAGAAGGAGGGGTTCGGCGCCCGGGCTGTTGTGTACGATGCCTACGAAATCCGTTTTTAGTTTTTTTTGCTTTTTTGCTTGTTTTAAAAAATACATGCAGTACCTTTGTGGCAGAAAAATGTAAGCATTATGAAAAAATATTTTTACTTAACCTTATTAGCCATTATATGTCTTACGGGATGCGTAGAGGATATCGACACGAGTAACCGCTACACGTTCAAGGGTGAAACCGTCGGTAGTTTCCTGGAAAAGAACGAGGACCTGTATGGCGATTTCAACTACATGTTGCGTCGTACAGGCCTCATGAGCTTGTTGAAGGCCTACGGCACGTACACTTGCTTTGCCCCTACGAACGAAGCAGTCGAACGCTACCTCTTCCAGCAGGATAGTATTTATCGTGCCTCGCTGCAACCCGGTTCGCGCCGAATAGTGTGGACGGGCATCACCTCGCCCAGGCTCGAGGATCTCACCGACTCCATGTGTACCGTCATTGCCAACACCCATGTGCTGCCCAAAGGCTTCCTGACCACAGAAATGGAGGGCGACGTCGTGCCTGCCATGAACCTCAACGATCGCTTCCTCACCATGAGCTTCGGCGTCGATGAAAATCAGCACAGCATCATGTTTATCAACGGTGCCCGCTTGACCATATGTGATCAGGAACAGGAAAACGGCGTTGTCCACACGGTGGCCGACGTCCTCAACCCCTCTACCAATACCCTTCCCACGCAGATCGCCGAAATGCCCTTCCTCAGCATTTTCTCTGATGCGCTTTCCCGGACGGGGCTTGAGGACTCACTCCAACTCTATAAGGACGACACCTACACCGATGCTGACAAGTGGGCACCGAATGCCGACATGAGTGGCGGCTCGCTGCCTTATCCGCCCAATCGTTACTTTGGCTATACTGCTTTCTGCGAACCCGACAGCGTCTTCCATGCCAACGGCATTTATAATATCGATGACCTCTATGCCAAGTGCAAACTCTGGTATCCCCATGCTACCGACCCCGATTTTCATAGCCAGAACAACGCCCTCTGGCAGTTTGTCGCCTATCATTTGCTCAACTATCACCTGCTCTATACCCGTCTGGTATGCTATAACATCGTTGGTAAGACCAGCAAGACCTCGTACAAGTCTGAGAACCATTTCCCCCGAACTGCCGACCGTTATGAACACTACGAGACTCTGCAGGGCACCATGCTGAAAATCATGATGCCGCGCAGCAGCGAGATTATTGGCGTTGACCAGAATGGCTACACACGCGACTACCGCAACACAATTTTCCTCAATTACTCGAAAGAAGTCTCGCGCAGCAGCGTCCCCGCCAATCCCTGGGACATAACCGTGACGTCGCGTACAAGTTCGCAGCAGATACCCCTGAATATACGCATCATGGATCCCTCAGAGGTGCTGGCAGATACGTTGCACTATCCCGGTTTCTTGCAGGAAGCGCTCAACGGCTCCATCCACCTCATCGACCATCTGCTTATTTATGACGAAGACATTATGGCCGGCTATGTCCTCAATGGCGTGATACGTATCGACTATAGCGCTCTGGTGCCCGAATTGACGAACAACCACCTCCGTTTCTACGACGGAACGGCTAACTATGAGTTCACGTCCGACGTCGGCTTTTTCATTCCTAACGGCTGGAGCAAGCACGTCAAGGTTTTCAGCGACGAGTGCCGCCTCTCCTATTGCCCGCCGCGCGACGGCTGGGACGAGTATATGGCCGATCTTTGTATCTGTAAGGGACAGTTCGACTTCGCCTACCGCTTGCCGCGTGTCCCGCCTGGGACTTATGAGCTCCGCATCAGCTATATTGGCGGTGGCGACCGAGGTATTGTGCAGTTCTACGTCGATAATGAAATTACCGGAATCCCTGTTGATAACCGTATTTATGCTGACGACCCGCGCATCGGCTATGTGGCTGATAACTTGACTGACGACAATGGCGTGGCCAACGACAAACAGATGAAGAACCGTGGCTACCTCAAGCTCCCTACCGGCTACTATGCTCCCTACGTCGGCGGCGTCGCCCGCAAGTACACCCACGGTGTCCGTCTGGTTGTTACTACAAAGTATCTCAACAAGGATCCTCATTGGATTCGCATCAAGAATGTCCACGATACCGATAGTGGTTCCGACTTTTACAATCACGACTTCATCGAGCTTGTTCCCGTCAGCTGGCTCCGCCGTGAGGATATCCCCGTTGAAGAACAACGATTGTAAAAAATTTTTTTTTATTTTATTTGTTTGTTTGTTTTTTCTGTGTTATTTTTGCAGCATGATTGAAAGCGGGGCGAAGCCCTCTGCAAAAAAGGACATTGAAAAACAAACGTAATATGAAAAAAAACACTTCATTACGCAACGGCATTATTGCATTGATAGTGTCGTGTATGGCATTCTCCGCTTGTGTGGAGGATATTGACACCAGCAATCGCTACACGTTTTTGGGCGAAACAATCGGTAGTTTCCTTGAAAAAAACGAGGAATCCTACAGCGATTTCAACTACATTCTCAACCGTTCGGGTATGATGAGCTTGCTGAAGGCCTATGGCTCCTACACCTGTTTTGCCCCGACGAACGATGCTGTGGAGCGCTACCTCGTCCAGCAGGACAGTATCTACAAAGCCTCGTTGCTTCCTGGCTCACCCAAGATTGTTTGGACAGGTATCACCTCTCCGAAGCTTGAGGACCTAACGGACTCCATGTGTACCGTCATCTCCAATACCCACATTCTTGCGCAGGCTTTCCTCACCACCGAAATGGAGGGCGACGTCGTGCCGGCGATGAATCTCAACGACCGTTTCCTGACCATGAGCTTCGGCGTGGACAAAGAGCTTCACAGCATAATGTTTATCAATGGCGCCCGCCTTACTCTCTTCGACCAGCAGCAGGAAAATGGCGTCATCCATACGGTGGCCGACGTCCTCAACCCCTCTACCAATACCGTCCCTACGCAGATTGCTGACATGCCCTTCCTCAGCATCTTTTCTGATGCGCTGGTCAAGACTTGTCTCGATGACGACCTGCAGCTCTACCGCGACGACAGCTACAAGGATGCCGACAAGATTGCCCGTAATGCCGACATGAGCAACAACCCGGTGCCTTATCCCCCTAGCCGTTATTACGGCTACACCGCCTTCTGCGAGACCGATAGCGTGTTCCACGCCAATGGTATTTGGAACGTTGACGACCTCTATGCCAAGTGTAAACAATGGTATCCTGATCCTAATGAGAATCCCGACTTTACCAGCGAGCACAATGCCCTTTGGAAGTTCATGGCCTATCACCTGCTTGACTGGCACCTCCTTTACACCCGTTTGGTGTTCTACAACCTCAGCGGAAGAGCCAATGGTGTCTCTTTCAAATCTGAGAACCATTTCTCGAAGTATTCTGACCGCTTTGAATACTACGAGACCAAGCTGGGGACAATGGTCAAAATTATGATTCCCCGCAGCAGCGAAATCAGTGGCATTACCCCGGATGGCGTGATGCGTGACTATCGCAACACCATTTTCCTCAACTACTCGAAGGAAGTCTCGCGCAACAGCGTTCCTGCAGACCCGTGGAACGTCACTGTGCCGTCGAAGTCAACCGGACAGCAAATACCCGTCAACGTCCGCATTCTCGATCCCACCGAGTGTCTGGCCGACACCGTTCACTATCCCAAGTTCTTGCAGGAGGCTCTCAACGGCTCCATTCACCTACTTGACAACCTGCTCATCTACGACGATGATGTGATGGCCGGCTACGTGCTCAACAACATCATCCGTATCGACTGGTCCGCTGTTATTCCCGAACTGACCAACAACCACCTCCGCTGGTACGACGGTACGGCCGGTTACAAGTTTGCGGGAGGAGGCTCTGGCTTCTTCATCCCCGATGGATATAGCAAGCACGTCCGTATTTACTCCGATGAGTGCAAACTCTCCTACTATATGCCGAATGACGGTTGGGACGAATATGAAGGTGATCTGCTCACCTGCCGAGGACAGTACGACTTTGCCTATCGTCTGCCCCGTGTACCGCCAGGGACGTATGAGATTCGTGTCAGCTCCATCAATGAGCCGGAGCGAGGCGTCGTGCAGTACTATGTCGACGGCGAAGTCACCGGCATCCCCAAGGATAACCGTATTTATGCCACCAACCCCCGTATCGGCTACATTCCAGACGCCCAAACCGATGACAACGGCGTGGCCAACGACAAGGAAATGAAGAACCGCGGCTACCTGAAACTGCCCATCAGTTACTGGTCGGTTCGCGAGAGCGGCGCAGCACGTAAATACGATCATGGCGTCCGCATCGTCCTCACCACGAAGTACCTCTCGGGCGACACCCATTGGCTCCGCATGAAAAATGTCAACGACAATCCTACCGCCAACGAGTACCTTAACCACGATTACTTCGAGCTCGTCCCCGTTAGCTGGCTGCGTCGTGAGGACATCTCCCTTGAGGAAAAACGTCAATGACAATTGGTAAGCGAAGGTCTGAGCCCTGAAAAAGGGGAATCCTCTTAAAGGGAACCTTATCATATTTTTTCTTTGAGACGCGGCATGCCGCGTCTCTTTTTTTTGATTATGATCTTGTAGGAGAGTGAGTTAACGTGGCCAGGCATTACAGTTATTACAATTGCAGTTAGTTTTTTGGTTCATCCGACAAAAACTACACATCTGTCGGATGAACCTTATTTTGTCAGAGTTTAACGCTGATTTTATGCGAGCGGGATATTTCGTGTGAAAAAACTCAAAAATACCGACTTTTCTTTCGCTTAATCCCTTTTTTGTCACTACCTTTGCAACTTCAAAAGGATAAAATGAAACGTCTCGCCCTTTTGCCCTTCCTGTTCCTCTGCGTCACGCTTATGGCGCAGACGGAGAGCGACGTTGCTCAACTGGTGACTTATGCTGCCCGCATCAACTACTTCAACCGCCTCTGTCCGCAGGAGAAAGTCTATCTCCATCTTGACAACACGGCATACTTCCAGGGCGAGACCATCTGGTATGCTGCCAACGTGGTTGATGCCACCACGGGAGGCGAAGCTGCCAGCAAGGTGCTCTATGTGGAGTTGCTCTCGCCGACAGGTGTAGTGCTGAAACAGCAGAAGCTGAAGGTTGTCAATGGTCGTTGTCACGGCTCGTTTTCTCTCATCGACACCTCCGTTGAAGAAGCCGTTACCCTGCGCGGCGCCATCGGCTACCCCAGCGGCTACTACCAGATTCGTGCTTACACGCGTGCCATGCTTAACTTCGACGATGCCGGCGTCTTCTCGCGCGTCATCCCCGTATATAAGGCTCCCGAGAAGGAGGGCGAATACGACGACCCCGTCATGCGCCAGTATAACGGCAAGGAGACCAACCGTCCCGAGCCGAAGCGCTCGGAGAAGCTTGACGAACTTAACATCGCTTTCTATCCCGAAGGCGGACACCTCATCAGCGGCCTTCCCTGCCGCATCGCCTTCAAGGCTACCGACAAGCAGGGGCATGGTGTCAATATCGAAGCGTTGACGGACAACGACGGCAACACGCTCGCCATTCCCCTCCAGCACAATGGTATGGGCAGCTTCACATTCACTCCTGGTAAGAAGGCGCAAAAGGTGCGGGCTTTTTATGAAGGCACGCCCTATACCTTCACCCTTCCTGAGCCTGATTCGGAGGGATGTACGCTACAAATAATGGGGTCAACAAGTCAACAAGCCAACGAGTCCACAAGTGGAGATAGTCTTATCGTCAACTTTGCTGCTGCGGGAAGTCCCTCGAAAAGGATGTTGGGCTATACCCTTACCTCGCAGGGACGGTGCCACGTTGTGGATACTCTCACCATCGGCACAAATTGTTGCACTCGTACCATCTCCACAGCGGGACTTCCCACGGGCGTCTATCAACTGACACTCTTCGATGCAAAGGGGGCCATTTATGCCCAGCGCCTGCTATTCATCGACAACGGTATCCAAACCGAAACCGTCTCCGTTACTGCCGAGAAAGCCGACATCCATCCTTTCGACGAAATCCGGCTGAATTTAAATGTCAACAAGTCAACGAGTCGACGAGTCAACAAGCCTCTCTCTTTCTCCATTGCCGTGCGCGATGCTGCTGACTATGGCACCGCCTATCGCGACGACATCCGTACCTACATGCTCCTTTCTTCCGAACTGAAGGGACTAATCGAAGAGCCAGGGTGGTATTTTGAGGGAGGTCAACAAGTCAACGAGTCAACAGGTCAACAAGTCAACGGACGGAGCGGCGAGAGCAAAGATGTGCTTGCACAATCTCTGTCGAGTCGCGACGGACGAAGAGCGAAGCTCAACGAGTCAACACACTCCAAAGAGTTAGACCTTTTGATGATGGTGCAAGGATGGACGCGGTACAACTGGCGGCAGATGGCGGGTATGGAGCCGTTTGAGATACGTCATTATACGGAGAGCCAGCTTGTGGTTGACGGCTGGGCATTCAGCCGCATCAGGGAAACACCCCTTGCCGATGTGAAGATTGCCGTCCGCCTCACCTCACAAGATCGTCAACAGCGTCAGGAAACTACCGTCACGACGGACAGCCTCGGCTACTGGAGTGTAGGCGTGGAGGACTTCGAAGGCGAATGGGACCTCTATATGGAGACTCGTCAGAAGGGCGACAAGAACGCAAGCAAGACCACGCGCGTCCGTCTGGAGCGCTCGTCGAAGCCCGCCCTCTATGCTTATACGCCTATCGAGAAATGGCTTCCGACCTATGCATGGGATTCCGACAAAATGCTTACCGTAGAGGAGGCGGAAGATTCGGAATATCTGCTCCCCACGGACTCGCACCTGTTGCAGGAAGTGGAGGTTACAGGCCGCCGCAAGTACATTGACTATTACACCTTTAAGGCCTTCGATGCCGAAAAGGATGCCGAGATGATGCTGGATGGGGGGGGCTATACCTACAAGGTGGAAGACTACCTGAAGGAAAAAGGGTACGAGGTTCAATTATCTATGGGAGATGTCGGCGACGTTGCAAGTTCCGATGCTTATGAGTCCTCACGTCTGAATTACTTCAAAAATATGGTAGAGGCTGCGCCCATCAATAATCGTCGTACCTTCTGGTACATCCACGAGGGCAAGGTCAATCGCACCGCCCCTTCGTACTTCGCCGGTTATGCCCTTGACCTTGAGGAGGTGAAGAGCATCATCGTCTATGACGACCCTTGGGTTTATGAGACTTTTCCTGGCATCACAGACCTTTTGACGAAACAGGAGATAGATGAAATAGCCAATACCAATCGGCAAGAGGGGGGGGATCCCTTTTCACCCGGCATGTACGTGATTGACATTGAACTTAATCCCTCCCGCAAACGTCGTACCTATGTAGATAAGAATGCCCGTTCCACCTCCTTCGAAGGCTATAGCCCCATCGTCGAATTCTACGCCCCAACCTATCCCAACGGCCCCATTCAGGGCGACACGGACTATCGCCGCACCATCTACTGGAACCCCGAAGTCACTACCGACGAGGACGGCTATGCCTCCGTCTCATTCTACAACAACGGCTACAGTCGCGCCCTCACCATCAGCGCCGAGGGTATGACGCAAGACGGCATTCCCATCATTAATAAATGAAAAGAACGTGAAAAGGGTGTCCACTCGTCTGGATGATAGCCATTCAGAGGGCATTTCCTTTGCGTAGAATCAAAAAAAAAGTTTTTCATCGCGATGAAAGAATGTTTTCATCGCGATGGTTAAATGTTTTCATTGCGATGATTAATCTTTTTCATCGCGATGAAAAAACACTAATCCCTAACGCTGGCTTTGGCGCGGCAGCTATTTGGCAGGCAAAATATTTTTTCGCTGAAAAAGCAGCTTTTCATTTGGCAGTTTGCAGCAAATTGTGTACTTTTGCACTTTCTTTTGAAAGTCAACAAGTAGATAAGCCAACAAGTCAACAAGAAATGGATAGAAAATTTGCTGAATATGGTATGCTGAACCTTGCGGACGTGGCCCGCGAGGTGTTGGAGAAGTGGGACAGACAGGATGTCTTTGCGCGTAGCGTGACTGAGCGCGAGGGCTGCCCGTCGTTCGTGTTCTACGAAGGCCCCCCCTCCGCTAACGGCATGCCCGGCATCCACCACGTGATGGCCCGCAGCATCAAGGATACCTTCTGCCGCTATAAGACGATGAAGGGCTACCAAGTCGCCCGCAAGGCAGGTTGGGACACTCACGGCCTGCCCGTCGAGCTGGGTGTGGAAAAACTGCTTGGCATCACGAAGGAGGATATCGGCAAGACCATCAGCGTCGATGACTATAACCGCCATTGCCGCGAGGAGGTGATGAAATATACGAAGGAATGGACCGACCTGACGCACAAGATGGGCTATTGGGTGGACCTTGACCATCCCTACATCACCTACGACAACCGCTATATCGAAACCCTCTGGTGGCTGCTGAAACAGCTCTATCAGCAGGATTTGCTCTATAAGGGTTACACCATCCAGCCGTACTCGCCCGCAGCAGGTACGGGCCTGAGCAGCCACGAGCTGAACCAGCCCGGCTGCTACCGCGATGTGAAGGACACTACCGTTACCGCCCTCTTCCGCATGACCGACCCGAGGCCGGAGATGACGGAGTGGGGCACGCCCTGCTTCATCGCCTGGACCACCACGCCCTGGACGCTTCCGTCGAACACGGCTCTCTGCGTGGGTCCCGACATCGACTACGTGGCTGTGCAGACCTACAATCCCTACACGGCTGAGCGCGTGACAATCGTCATGGCTGAGGCTCGCATGGAGGCTTACCTGAAGGGCGAGCGCGTGGAGACGATGGACGAACTGCTGGCGCTGGATGCCCGGCTGAACGAACTGAAGTTCGCCCCCTATCGCGTTGTAGGCCGCTACAAAGGCGCTGACCTCGTGGGGATGCACTATGCTCAGCTGATGCCTTGGGTGAAGCCGTTGGAGAAGGTGGATGCCCTCTCGCCGGCCTATGTGCGCGAAGCCGCCGAGCAGCACCCCGAGCGGACATTCACCTATGGGCGCGACACGTTTGTTGAGCTTGCCGACTGCGCCTTCCGCGTCATCGCAGGAGACTACGTGACGACGGAGGACGGTACGGGCATCGTCCACATCGCCCCGACGTTTGGTGCCGATGATGCCAAGGTGGCAAAGGCTGCCGGCGTTCCGCCCCTCTACCTTATTAATAAGCAGGGCGAGACAAGGCCGATGGTGGACCTCACGGGCAAGTACTACCTCATCGAGGACTGCGCCCCTGAGTTCGTCAGCCGTTGCATGGACACCACGCTCTACAGCCGTCATGCAGGCGACTTCGTGAAGAACGCCTACGACCCGAAGTACAACGTCGGAGGACGCTACGACGAGGCCGCAGCCCAGAAGGACGACGACCTCAACGTCGTGCTTACCGTCGAGATGAAGAAAGAGGGCACTGCCTTCAAGATTGAGAAGCATATCCACAACTATCCCCATTGCTGGCGTACGGACAAGCCCGTGCTCTATTACCCGCTCGACAGCTGGTTCATCCGTAGCACGGCCCGCAAGGAGGAGATGATGGAACTGAACAAGACCATCCTCTGGAAGCCCGAGAGTACGGGTACAGGCCGCTTCGGCAAGTGGTTGGAGAACCTGAACGACTGGAACCTGAGCCGCAGCCGCTACTGGGGCACGCCGTTGCCCATCTGGCGTAATGCCGAGACGCGCGAAGAGCTGTGCATAGGTAGCGTGGAGGAACTTTACCACGAGATGGAGCGCAGCGTTACTGCCGGCTTCATGAAGGAGAATCCCTACAAAAAGGCAGGCTTCGTGCCTGGCGTCTATACGGCGGAGAACTACGACAAAATCGACCTCCACCGCCCATACGTGGATGACATCATCCTCTGCTCGCCTACGGGTAAGCCCATGAAGCGCGAGACGGACCTCATCGACGTTTGGTTCGACAGCGGCGCTATGCCCTTCGCCCAGATGCACTACCCCTTCGAGAACAAGGAGCTTGTTGACAGCGGCGCCGTCTATCCCGCCGACTTCATCGCCGAGGGCGTCGACCAGACGCGTGGCTGGTTCTTCACCCTCCATGCCATCAGCACGATGGTGAAGCATTCCGTCGCCTACAAGGCCGTCATCAGCAACGGCTTGGTGCTCGACAAGAACGGCGCGAAGATGTCGAAGCGCCTGGGCAACGCCATCGACCCCTTCGGGGCCATCGGCAAGTACGGCGCCGATGCCGTAAGGTGGTACATGATTACCAACTCAAGCCCGTGGGACAACCTGAAGTTCGACGAAAAGGGCGTCACGGACGTCATCGGCAAGTTCTTCGGCACGCTCCACAACACGTACAAGTTCTTCGCCCCCTACGCCAACCTCGACGGCTTCCGCTATGCCGAGGCCGAGGTGCCCGTCTGCGCGCGTCCCGAGATTGACCGCTGGATACTGAGCGAGCTCAATTCGCTCATCCGTAGCGTCGATGCCTGCTATGCCGACTACGAGCCGACGAAGGCGGGACGTCTCATCAGCGACTTCGTTACCGACAACCTCTCGAATTGGTACGTCCGCCTCTGCCGCAAGCGCTTCTGGGGCGCAGGCTACACCGAGGATAAGCTGGCTGCCTACCAGACGCTCTACGTCTGTCTGGAGACGGTCGCCCGCCTGATGGCCCCAATCGCTCCGTTCTATGCCGACAAGCTCTACACCGACCTGGTTCGCGTCACGGGACGCGACGACGTGTGCAGCGTACACCTTGCCCGCTTCCCCGAAGTCGACGAGAGCGTCATCGACCGCGAGCTGGAGCTTCGCATGGAACTGGCACAGAAGGTGTCGTCGATGGGTCTTGCCCTGCGCAAGAAGGTGAACATCATCGTTAAACAGCCGCTGCAGAAGATGATGATTCCTGCTACGGGAGAGATGAAGACCCGTCTGGAAGCCGTGGGAGCACTCATCATGAACGAGGTGAATGTGAAGGAAATCGACTTCGTGGAGGGTGCTGAGGGTATTCTGGTGAAGAAGGTGAAGTGCAACTTCAAGGTGCTGGGTAAGAAGTTCGGCCCGCTGATGAAGCAGGTTGCTGTGGCCGTCTCCTCGATGACGCAAGCGCAGATAGCCCAACTGGAGGCCGACGGACGCATCGCCCTTCCACTCCCAGGCACGACACAGCTGGCAGAGATTGAGGCTGACGAGGTGGAAATCTACAGCGAAGATATCCCTGGCTGGGTGGTAGCCAATGAGGGCGTGCTGACTGTGGCGCTCGACATCGTCGTCACAGAAGAATTGCGCCTCGAAGGTTTGGCTCGCGAACTGGTGAGCAAGATCCAGAACATCCGCAAGGCCAGCGGCTTTGAAATCAGCGACCGTATCCGCATCCGCCTAACATCGGATGCACGGCTCGATGCCTCCGTTGCTGCTCATCGCGACTACATCTGCGGACAGGTGTTGGCTGATAGCCTCGACATCTGCGCCGCGGTCAATGACACCGCCGAGGAACTCGCCTTTGACGACTTCACCGTCAAGGCGGAAGTGGAGAAGATATAAGAATTAGTAATTAAGAACTAGCAATTAGCATTTAAACTATACAGCTATGGCAGAGAAAACCCGTTATTCCGACGCCGAACTTGAGGAGTTCCGCGCTATCATTCTAGAAAAGTTAGAGCTGGCCAAGAGGGACTACGAGAACTTGAAAGACAGCCTGATGAATAAGGACAACGACGACCAGGATACCGCCCCTACCTACAAAGTGTTGGAGGAGGGAGCCAACACTTTGGCCAAGGAGGAAACCATGCGCCTGGCCCAGCGACAGATGAAGTTCATCAACGACCTGCAGGCTGCCCTTGTGCGCATCGAAAATAAAACTTACGGCATCTGTAAGGTGACGGGCAAACTGATTCCGGCCGAACGTCTCCGCGCTGTGCCTCATGCCACCATGAGTATCGAGGCCAAGCAAGCTTCCAAGAAACGCCGCTAATGAAGACGGGGAAGAAAAACGACGTCCTGCTGGTGTCCGTTCTGGCCTCCTTGCTGCTCGTTGCCGACCAAGTCATCAAGATTCTGGTCAAGACGAACATGCGGCTTTACGAAAGCATCCACGTCACCGATTGGTTCTACATTTATTTTACGGAGAACAACGGAATGGCTTTCGGAATGGAGTTGTTTGGCAAACTATTCCTTACGTCGTTTCGCATTATTGCTGTTGCCTTCATCATCTGGTATTTGGTGAAGATTGTGGGCAAGGGCTTTCCGAAGGGCTATTTGGTTGCCGTCAGCCTAATTATTGCCGGCGCAGCGGGGAACATTATCGACTGCCTCTTCTACGGCGAGATCTTTAACGTTAGCACGCCGCAAAGCGTGGCTTCGTTCGTGCCGTGGGGAAACGGCTATTCGGGATTGTTCTATGGCAAAGTGGTTGATATGCTCTATTTCCCCCTTGTGGAATGGGATTGGCCATCGTGGGTGCCTCTGCTGGCAGGCAAGCACTTTATCTTCTTTAGTCCCATCTTTAACTTTGCTGATTCGTGTATTACCGTAGGGCTCTTTATGGTTATTCTTTTCTTCAATCGTTGCCTTAGCCTTACCCCACCCGTCCGTCATCGGAAGCATTGATAACAGAAAAAATGAAAAATAGAATGTCCCGTATGCAGCGCTCTAAAGGTAATGCATCTTTCTTTTCTTTTTTCGTTCTTCATTTTTCATTACTATTCCTGTTCGTTGGCTGTAAGGTAGAACGGCCGAAGGAGGTCCTTCCGCCGTCGAAAATGGAAGATGTGCTCTACGACTATCATCTGGCGCAGGTGATGGGTAGCGATATGACGGGGGAGAATATGTACAAGCGCGGACTCTACATCGACTACGTCTTTAACAAACACCACATCACCCGTGAGCAACTTGACTCGTCGTTGGTGTGGTATGCTCGCAACCCGAAGGATCTTTCAGCGATTTACGAACGGCTGACTGCCCGTAATGAGCGCGAAATGGAGTACATTAAACAGCGTCAGTCCATGGTGTCGGTACGTGGGGCGCAGCCAATAGAAGGTGATTCGGCTGACCTTTGGTATGAAAACCGCCACTTTATCCTGACGCCGACGCCACTCGACAATTACCGTTCGGTGTCAATTCCTTTCGATGCCAATTTCCACAAATGCGATACCATTCGCTGGACGTGCGACGTGTTGTTTATTCCTTTTGAAGGAGACTCAACAAGAAAGGCTGTTGCCAGTCTAATTGTGCGTTATGCCAATGACTCCGTCCTCGCTCGCGATGTGGTGGTGACAGAGAACGCACCCGTGAGCATTACGTTGCAAAACTCGGATTCCGTCAATGTGAAGAATGTCACGGCAGGCGTTTATTTCCAGAGCAAAACCCTCTCCGACCATCTTGTGGTTGCCCATAGCCAGCTGATGCGTTATCACACGCTGCCTCCGAAGGATACGACAAAGATTGTCTCTGCTGTGGCTGATACATCGTCCGTCTCGAAGAAGGGACGCGCTCCTAAAAAGACACGAATTAAGAGTGCGAAGCCTTCATCAAAGGAAAAAGAATCCGCTCCTCCGAAGAAGAACGTGAAACAGCCGGACAATGTCCGTCAGACTTTGGAAGATTAATTCGTATTTTGTTTATTGAAAAACCCTCCGGCGGAATTCCGCGCAAGTGATGGCTGTAGCGATGGCGACATTGAGCGATTCGCCCGTTGGCTTCGCCTTCGTCCGCTGCGACTCGGCAAAATGAGCGAGTTCTTTTGCTCTCGCTGCTCCATCCGTTATGACATCGGCAGGGTAGGGGGGGATGAACAGCTTTTCCGTCACAAAACGGCTCACAGCTGGCGAGATGCCATTCCCTTCGTTGCCCATGATGATGAGGCCGTTTGGTGAGAGGGGATGCAGGTAGATGTTTGCGCCCTCAAGGAAAGTGCCATAAATGGGGGTGCCTTTGGGTAGCTCTGCAAGGAAGCTGGGCAAATTCGTATAAAATACTCTGACGCGGGCAATAGAACCCATCGTGGCCTGTACTACCTTGGGGCTAAAAGCATCAGCAGTCCCCTGGGAGCAGATGATTTGTCGGATGCCGAACCAGTCGGCTGTGCGGATGATAGTGCCGAGATTCCCCGGATCCTGCACGTCGTCCAGCACCAACGTCAACTCTGTTGCAACTTGTTGACTCGTTGATTTGTTAACCTGTTGATTTGAGAATTCAAATACCACCAATACTTCTTGTGGTGTCTTCAGGAAGCTGGCTTTGGCCAACTCATCGTCTGTGACCTCAATAATCTCGGTGTGGGCAGGAACGGTTCCACGTTCCAGCCACGTCCTCGTCGCAACAATAAAACGGGGAGTGAAGTAGGGTAGCAAATCACCAACGACCTTTGGCCCTTCGGCGACGAAGAGACCTTCAGACTGGCGGTTTTTTTTCAGTTCCAGCGAACGGATGAGTTTTAACTTGGGTTTACTGAGCATTTCGGCCGCGAATTTAATAAAAAAGAAGATAGGAGAGATGGAAAATGAAAAAAAAGCGCTAATTTTGCAAGAACTTTTTGGATAGCATGAGCAGAATGGTGAGAAGTGTACGCTGGATGAGTGGAGTAGCACTTGTGGTGCTGCTCTTATCATCGTGCAGCGTCAACAAATTCCTGCCTGATGATGGCTATCTGCTTGACGAGGTAGAAATGGTGTCGACGGACAAGAAGGTGTCGGCCTCTTCGTACAAAGGACAAGTGCTGCAGCGTCCCAATACTCGCCTGCTGGGTCTTGTGCGCTGGCCTATGCATCTCTACTGCCTTTCCGGCAAATCGGACACTTATGTCAACCGTACCATCCGCAAGCTGGGCGAGAAACCTCATATCTACAACGCTGCCCAAACTGAGCAAAGCGCGCTCAACATCCGTCGCAATTTGGTCAGCAAAGGCTTTCTGAAGGCAAAAGTAGCCTCTGTGACCACGACAAAGGGACGCAAGGCTAAAGTGACTTACACCATCGATCCAGGTGGAATGTACACGGTGCGCTCTATCCGTTGGATGGGTAGGGAATCCGAATTGTTGGACTGCGTTTTGGCTGACACGGCAAACTCGCTGCTTGCGCGTCAAATGCCTTTTAATTCGACTGTGCTTGATGACGAACGCCTTCGTATCACGGACCTCCTCCACAATCAGGGTTTCTATACCTTTCAAAAAGACAATATATATTTCACGGCAGACACCGCGCGTGGCAGTACGGACGTAGACCTTCAAGTGCATGTTAGGACCAGTTTCAAGCGCTACACCATCGATAGCGTCCGTTACGAAATGAGCGACTATCCCTTCATGCGTCAGAACTTGCTGGAAAGTCATTCCCTCATTCGTCCCGGACAGACCTACAACGCTCAGCGCGTAAAGGGAACGTACCGTTCGTTCTCCCGCTTCGGCGCAGTAAAGTATACAAATATCAACTTCATCGAAACATCGGACAGCACACTTTCGTGCCTTATTTCCGTTTCGCCCGCCAAACGTATGTCCGTCAGTTTGGAATTGGACGGCACCAATACCGCCGGCGACCTTGGTGTTTCTACAGCGCTCTCCTTTACGAATCGTAACCTGTTCCACGGCTCGGAACTGCTCACCCTCAAGCTCCGTGGCGCTTACGAGACCATTACTCAGCTGCAGGACTATTCTGGCGACCATTATATCGAGTACGGTGCTGATATGGGCCTGAACTTCCCGAAGCTCATCCTTCCCTTTGTCACCGACCGATTTCAGGCACGCAGCCGTGCCTCTACCCAGCTCGACTTCGGCTGGAACTCGCAAGATCGCCCTGAATTTACCCGCCGTGTCCTCTCAGCCGGTTGGGGTTTCCTTTGGAATAGTTCACGCAATCTCCAACACCGCTTTGACCTGCTTGGTGTCAACTTCGTCTCCGTGCCCGTCAAGGATCAGTACTTTATCGACAATTATCTCAACCAGTACAACAGTCGCAACTCCATCCTCAAATTCAACTACGAGGACCTTTTCATCATGCGTACGGGCTATTCGTTCTACTATAACTCCATGCCTACGCTGGTGGATCGTAACTCCTTCTTCGCTTATTATTCGCTGCGTGCCGGCATCGAGACAGCGGGCAACCTGCTCTACGGCCTTTCCCACCTTACCCATGCTGCTCAGGACTCCCTCGGGCAGTATCGTGTGGGCGGCATTGCATATGCCCAGTACGTCAAGAGCGACCTAAGTTTGACAGTTAACGTTAACATCAACCGTCGCAATAGCCTTGTGACTCATCTTGCGGCTGGTGTCGCCTTCCCCTACGGAAATGCACGAATGCTCCCCTTCGAGAAACGTTACTATGCCGGTGGTGCTAACAATGTGCGCGGTTGGTCGCTGCGCAGCCTCGGTCCCGGCAGCTATGTCACTCGTGACGGCACAATCGACTATATCAACCAGTCGGGGGACATGCGCCTTTTCGGCAGCATCGAGTATCGTCCTCACCTTTTCTGGAAGATAGACGGTGCCCTCTTTGTTGATGCCGGCAACATTTGGACTATATATGACTACGATGACCAACCGGGCGGGCAATTCCATTCTGATACTTTCTGGCGTCAGATTGCTGTAGCCTATGGTGCTGGTGTGCGCCTTGACCTCAGCTTTATTGTTGTCCGCTTCGATGCGGGCATGAAGGCCATCAATCCCGCTTTCGCCAGCGGTTCCCAGCGTTATCCCATTGTGAATCCTAACCTCAAACGCGATTTCGCCTGGCATTTCGCTGTTGGCTATCCATTCTAGCAATTAAGTAATATGAAAATACAATTTATTAGTCTTGCCTCCGGCAGTTCGGGTAACTGCTACTATCTGGGCGTTGCTCCGTCTGAAACCCCTTTTTTAGAAAAAGAGGGGGAGGCTTATGGTATCCTTATCGACGGCGGTATCGCTGTGCGCACTATTCGTCAGGACCTGCGCACCGTGGGTATACCTTTTGAGCGTGTCTCAGCCGTCTTCGTTACCCACGACCATGCCGACCATATTAAGGCACTAGGCACCCTTGGCGAGCGTTGCAATTTGCCCATCTATGCCACGCGCGAAACTCACGTCGGCATCAACCGCAACTACGTCACCACGCAAAAGCTCATCTCCTCCATGCATTACGTCGAGAAGGATGTCCCTCTCTGCTTCCGCGACTTTACCCTAACCCCTTTCGCCGTGCCCCATGATGCTATCGATACCGTCGGCTATTGCGTGGAAATCTTTGGTCGTACGTTCGTCTTTGCTACGGATACCGGCCACATAACCGACACCGCTTCCGCTTACATCGACCGTGCCAACTACCTTATCATCGAGGCCAACTACGACCCCGAAATGTTGCGACGCGGCCCTTATCCTCCCCACCTCAAGCGTCGCATCACAGGCCCTACGGGACATCTCAGTAACGAAGAGACTGCCGCCTACCTTGCCGAGCACCTCGCTCCCCACACCTCCCACGTCTGGCTATGCCATCTCAGCGCCGAGAACAACCATCCCGACCTCGCTTACAAAACCGTTGAGTGGCGTCTGCGCGAGCGCGGCATCATCGCAGGCAAGGACTTCTACCTCGCCCCCCTCAAGCGAACCACCCCTTCCGAATTGTTTGAATTTGAGGTATAAATGTGTTTCCATTCGCTTCCGTTTTAATGTCAGAAGTAGTTGTTGTTATTTCACCAAAGCCGTTATGGAGGGTGTCCTAACGGGTTAGGTAAGGTGTCCCAACGGGTTAGGACACGCGTCATAACGGCTTTGTTCGATAAGAGAATCATATTATAAAGCGCCATCACACGCGACAACACAGCACACACTTTGTCTTTTGTTATCCAGTACGCTAAATCTGTAGCCCAGTGCGCTAAAACCATGGCCCAAGGGAATAAAATTCCTGCTGATTGGAAAAAATGAGGGAGTACGTGCAAAAAAACGGGAAAACGTTTGGTAGTTTCGGAAAAAGGCAGTACCTTTGCCGCGCTTTTTGAGAAAAGTATGTTGCACCCTTAGCTCAGTTGGTAGAGCACCTGACTCTTAATCAGGGTGTCCAGGGTTCGAGCCCCTGAGGGTGTACGAGGAGAGGAAAACGCGCTGGAAATTGCTTCTGGTGCGTTTTTTTTGTTTTTTATTTGCATTATTCTCCAGCTTGTACTAACTTTGCAATCTCAATAGATAATACCATTGACATGAGACGTATCCTTTGCTTTGCTTCGTTGGCGTTGTTCGTTATGAGTATGTTCGCCGTGCCGGCTTATCGCAAACCCTTTCAGGCGATGTTGGATAATGGCCGTCCGGTTACCGTTTGTGTGGTGGGCGATGAATTCTTCCATTGCTATGTCGATGAGGACGGTAATGAGTTGGCGCGCTTGGCTGACGGACTTTTTTCACGTATGCAATCGCCTTGGTTATCGGCTGCACGCCGCGCTCAGGGCCAGCAGCGCCGTACGTTGGCCTACGAACGCCGTATGCACCGTGCTGAGGCTGCCCGCAAGGCGGGAACATACAAGGGTTCAAAGAGAGGTCTGGTGATTCTTGTCAGCTTTACCGACGTACAGATACAAGAGGAGCACACGCGCGAGGTGTTTGACGCCATGTTCAACAAAGAGGGCTACAACGACAACGGCCACATCGGTAGCGTGCGCGACTACTTTAAGGCGCAGAGCTATGACCAGTTTGAGATTAACTTTGACGTTGTCGGTCCCTACACGTTGGAGCACGAGATGAAATACTATGGTGAGAACAACTCACGAGGCGACGACAAGCGTGTCGGCGAGATGATAGCCGAGGCGGTAAAGTTGGCTGACAAGGACGTGAATTATAACAACTACGACTGGGATGACGACGGAGAGGTTGATCAGGTGTTCGTCGTCTATGCCGGCTTTGGCGAAGCCTCCGATCCTACCCATCTGCAAGATTGTGTCTGGCCGATGGAATGGTGGCTGAACAGCTCGGACTACGGACGCACGCTTCGCATGGACGGTGTGATGGTCAATCAGTTTGCGTGTAGCGGTGAGCTGCATGGCGCCAAGGGCACACAACTGGGCGGCATCGGCACAGCCTGCCACGAGTTCAGCCATTGCCTCGGTTTGCCCGACTTCTACGACACGTCAGGGGGGACAAACTTTGGCCTTGACGCTTGGAGCGTCATGGACATAGGCTGTTACAACGGTACTTACGACTCGCAGGGATACACTTTTGCCAACATCCCAAGTGGCTACACGTCCTACGAGCGTATGGTGTGTGGCTGGTTGGAACCCGAGGAACTGGCTGATGGTAAAACCATCAAAAACATGAAAGCCTTGACGGATGCGCCTCAGGCATACATTATTTATAACGACGCTTACCGCAATGAGTACTACCTGCTGGAGAACCGCCAACAGAAGTCATGGGATACGGCTCTCGGCGGTCATGGAATGCTTGTTATCCATGTAGACTATCTTGCATCGGCTTGGCAAGATAATGTCGTCAACAATACCAAGAACCATCAACGCTGTACCATCATCCCTGCTGATAACAACTTCAAGAAAACGGAAAATACCACCCCGAAAGAACTGGCAGGCGACCCCTATCCCGGAACGTCGAGGAATACGTCGCTCACGGATACTTCGAGACCTGCAGCCACGCTTTACAACGAGGCAAGGGATGGCCGCAAGTTCATGGGCAAGCCCATTGAGGAAATTAAGGAGACAAGCGGGCTTATCTCATTCCTTTTCATGGGCGGTGACTCCGGCACCCTGCGCACTCCGGTGGCCGAGGCGGCTACGGATGTGAAGGAACACTCGTTTGTGGCGCATTGGAGCAAGGTGCCAAGTGCCACAAATTACACGCTCGCCGTCACCTCCGGCGAAGCTGAGCCTGTCTATATCGAGAACATTATAGATACCTTCTATGTAGTCGCAGGACTCGATTCCACCATCGTCCATACCTACCGAGTGAAGGCACTTGCTCCCGGACGCGATGAATCGGATTGGAGTAACGACATCATCGTTCGCCTGAAGGGCTTCGGCGAATGGACCGACTGGGAACCTTACGGCGAGGGTACAGCTGTATATAAGTACTCCTGCATATTCAAGGACTACGGCGAAAAGACCTATCCTATCTTCGTCCGTACATCGAACTTGAACTCTAACCTGCGTCAGTTCCGTCTCTATGGCTGGGGCAATGACGTGACACTCGATATCGACTACGACACCTCCACCGGCCGTTGCAACATTGCCCAGCAGTACATCGGCTATACCGACACCTATTATGGCGTTGGCAAGGTCTATATATCCGATGAAGTGTACTACCGTACGCAGGTGCTGGGCAGAAGTGCCACGTGGCAATCCTATCCCAGCCGCTTCGACGTATCCTCTGGAGTGTTCACCCTCTATGTGGCTTACTACGACCTCGTCGACCTGACCGCCAACTGGGGCGAGGGCGTCGAGACCATCGTCGTCAAAGGTAGCAACTTCAAGGACTACTCCATCGATGTCACCCTAGGCTCTTTGACACAGAATGACAACGGAACTGCCACTCAGGAGGTAACCATTACTCCGGGCTATAGCGTTGCCTACTGGCGCTATTCCGTCATGGATAGGGAGTTGACGGACGACTCAGCTGTGATGAGCGACATCATCAATGGCATCACCGAAGGCGAAATCTCCTCGACCTATGCCGAGGGTGAGCAGCACTTCACCGTTACCGTACCCAGCGGCACCTACTCGATATTGGCCATCTCCTATGACGAATCGGGTCGTTCGCAGAAATACAAATACAAAACCTTCCGCTACTTCGCGGGTAAGGAATGGATTGAGCTCGGCAAAGCTCGCTATACCGACGATGTCCTCGCCCCGTTGTTTAGCTTCGATGCGATTACCTACGATGTGGAGGTGCAGGAGAGCGCCACCACACCCGGCCTTTTCCGCATGAAGAACCCCTATGGCGTGACCTATCCCTATAACGACCCGGGCGATTGGCTGGATGGCGACTTCTACATCGAGATTAACGCCACCGACCCGCAGGCTGTCCGTATCTCTTTGCAGGAAATGGGCGTTGACTGGGGGTATGGAGCGTGTAGGATGAGCTCCATACCCAGTGAAGGTTACTACGGCAAGTTCGAGAACTCTGTCATTACCTTCCCGACACCGCAATCCATTATCATCCAAATGGGCGGAAATGTTTATAAAACCAACTTTGATGGCCGTTTCCGTCTCGACCTTACTACCTGCAGTATCGCGCTACCACAAGCTGACGATGAAATCAACAATGGCTCATCGCCGAATTCAACATGGTTCGATCTCCAAGGCCGTCCCGTTGCTACCCCACAAGCCGGCGGCCTCTACATCCGGAACGGCCGGAAAGTGTTGGTGCGGTAGTCCGCTACGTGATTCGGACGCATGAAGAGTTCCGACGGGGCGTAACAACAACCGTTACGCCCCGTCGGGCTTTTTTTTTGTGGACGGCAAAAATTGGAAACCTGCTTGAACGAAGCGGCTGTTACTGCTCTACGTAGAGATAGTCAATGCTGTATTTGGTGGCGAAATCGACGCTTACATTCAGCCCTTCGGACTTTTCGACTACCTTGGCTTTGGTCTTCAGTTTGTGATTAAGGTTGGCGGCGTGGACAAAAGAGATGGTGACACTACGTCCGTCGTCGAACTTCAGGGTCAGTTCCCTTTGGCCCGGTTCACCGAAAAGCGCCTCCGTCAGCTCAATCTCTCCGCTGCCGCTATACTCGTTGAATTCCCCGATAAAGAGGACAGGCTCTTTATCGTCAGGACTTTTCGTCAGCACGGCTCCTGCCCAAGGGCCTAGGTAAACGCGAGTGCCTGTTTTTTGCCGATACGCGGCAAGGGTTTGAATGGGTTCCTCGTGACGGATGTAAGGGTTGTCTTTATCGTTCGTTTTGTAGGATGTTTCTAACATCCCCATGCCTTTCTGAAAGAGGTGGCCTGTCTGAGTGGTGTCAAGCAGGTTGGTGCCGGCATCGTCCGTAATGCGAACAATCATCGATGCCGATACGTAGTCCCAAATCATTTCATTATCACACGAGGCGAACAGCAACGCGGCTACCAGGAGACTAAAAACAGATTTCTTTCTCATTTTGTTTGTTTTAAGGGTTGATATAAAAATGTTTTCACCCTATAAACGCGATGATAATAGAAATACTGCACGCGGAATAGTTAAATAACGTTATCCGTACAATTGTATGAAATTCTGCGCTTCTTCTATTCTTACTTGAATAGTATTTTCTTTCCGTTTTGGATGTAGATGGAGCCGGGCTGCGTGTTTTGGACACGACGGCCCATCAAGTCGTAGAGGGCATCGTCGCGGCGGAGAAGGTCGCTGTCCCCCTCGATGGCTCGGACGGCCGTGGGACGGAGCTGGGTGTGGGCAAGGTCGGCGGTGGTGATGACGTTGGTCTTGCCGATGGTGGGACGCTGCATGACGTAGGTCTCGCTGCCGCCGTCGGGGTAGAGGCCGACCGTCTGGTAGCTGGCGCAGGCGGGGTAGTGGAAATAGTCCGTAACGGCCTCACCCGTCCCCTCATAGCCGTCACCAGAGGTGAGCAGGACGAAACCGCCCTCGGAGGCCAGTTTGAAGTTGGCGTGGACCTGGTTGTAGGGCTCCACCTTGTCGCACCAGATGACTTTGTAGCCGTAGGCGGGGATAATGTTGCTGACGCCTTCGACGGCGGGAATCTGGAATTTCTGCCTGTTTAGTGTGTCGTCGCTGAGATACCAGCCCGTGAGGTCGATGTCCTCGTCGGTGCCGTTGTAGAGCTCAATCCAATCCTGTTTTTTCCAAAGGTCATTGACGAAGATGTCGTTGGCGGGGCTCACCTCGTTGATGCGCAGGGCACCCTTTCCTTCCGTGGAGGGCAGGGGAGAATCCTTTTCGTAGATGGCTGTGAGGCTGATGGTGCCAGAGGAGGGCAGGGTAAAGGTCTCGTCGGTGGAGACGAAGGTGGCGTCGCCTGTGGTGGCGACTTCGGCCGTGAGGGCAGCGTCCCAGTAGAGGTCGGTGCTGTTCGCGGCATTGTTGTGCAGTTCTATGGCAATGACGTTGCGTCCCTTCTTGAAGAGCGATGCTTTGAGGGTCATCGTGCCGCTGTCGGGGTTGTCGGATGCATAGCTGCTGGCGAAGGTGCTGAACGTCGGTGTGCCGGAGGGCATCAAGTAACGTCCGGCCTCGGTGCCGTTGACGTATATGACGAAGCCGTCGTCGCAGGAGAAGTCGAGGGTGAAGACATCGCCCGAGGCGGGGGCATCGCTGAGGTCAACGGTGGTGCGGAAATAGCTGGTGGGGTATTTGTCGTTGGTGTTGCCACCGTAGCTGAGGAAGGTGTTGTAGCCGCGACTGTTGCTGGCATCGGTGACAAAGTAGCCCAGCGGGGCGTTGCCGATAGGCCAGTGGTTGTCGTTGTAGCCGGAGATTTTCCACGAAGTACCGTCGAGGCTGCCTTGGTCGTAGTAGTGCCAGGCGCTGCCGCGGGCCATGAGTTCTTTGGTTGTGGTGCCCGACGTGCTGCTCCAGCCCTTGAAGACGTAGCCTGCGGGAGCCTGTGCGCGGACGGTAGCGGGGGCAAACAACTTACCTGAGAAGCGGTTGGTGGGCACGGGGAGGCCGTTGACGGTGAGCCGTGCCTCAGGCGTGTTGGCGCTGAGCGTGGCTGTGACGGTGGAAGTGCTGCCGAGCTTCATCCGCGAGTAGGTCTTCAGGTAGTTGATGTTCTTCGATTGGTAGCTGGCGTTGAGGCGGTTGATGAGGTCATTGGCCGTGCCCCAGGGGTTGCGCCATTCGTAAGAAAGGGGCTCTTCGATACGCGTGGCAAGCTCGGTGATGATTTCGCGGCATCGTGTGGGCTCGAACACGCTGCCTGCCACGAGGCAGAAGGCATCGGTGAACTGCCGGCGGAACTGGGCGTTCTGCAGCATGTTGAGAAAGATGGTGACCACCTCGATCTCGGCGGTAATTTGTCCCTTGAATTCACCGCGCAGGGCGTCGAAGGTGAAAATGCGCTTATCCTCGAAAGTGGTGAAGGGGTTGCCGACGCTGAACGATCCGTCGAGGTCGAACACCACGAAGCGGAAACGTCCCTCCTCGGTGTGGGGGCGGAAGGCCTTGAGGTTGTTCTTCGGCCAGTCCCAGTTGCCGAGGTAGAATTCCAGGGCTATGTAGTTGATGAAGTTGTCGATGTCCACCAGTTTCTTTATCTCTTCATACACGGCGTCGTCGCCAGCGTTCTCCGCCAGACGGTACCAGCGGTCGAAGGCCTCCTTTGTACCCGCCATTTGGATGTAGCCGCTGTCGGGCGACATTTCAAACTGGTCCTGCTCTTCGGAGCTGAGGCCGTAGTTGGCGAAGGCGAAGTGCTTGTTGTTCGGCTCGCGCATATTAATGAGGCCGATGTACGATCCGTTGATGTAGTGCATGACGGGGACGTAGGCTTGGCAGTCGGCGTCGATGCCCGAACGGACGATGATTTCCTGCAGGGCGGCATCCTTGATGCGGCAGTCGCTGTCGTTGCCGCCGTTGCGTATCTGCACCGTCTTGTTGCGGTTGAAGGGCTTTTCCTTGAAGATGGGGTATTCGTAGAAATTCTTATGGCCGTCGTACAGGCGGTCGGCCTTGAGCTTGAAGGAGTGATGTCCCCAGGCACGGCTCCAGCCACCGCATGCCGAGAGGTTCACCTCCTGGTTAATGGCCATCAGACCATCCTCGGTGATAAGTTCGAAGTTGACGGGGCGATCCCAGTCCATGTTCCAGTTACATTTGGCGTCCTGTCCATTGCCAGCACGGCCGTTGGGGCCTCTTTCAAACAGGCCGTATTCCCTGCTGTAGAGGTTGTCGTTGGCCGTGGTGACGGAGAGGATAGGGAGTGAGTACTCTTTGTCGTTGTCGCGGCGGATATACGAGCGTGTGACGACGGGGCTGGGCAGCATGCCGTCCTTGAAAAGACGGAAGCGATAGACGTTGGTTTTCCTGACGCTGATGGCGCCCGTGTTGCTGGTGGTTCCGTTGGTGAGGGTGGGTACGGAGCCGTCGGTAGTGTAGCGCAGTTGTGTGCCCTCCGGGACGGCAACGCTGACGCTGAGGGCGCTTGTGAAGAGTTGTGAGTCCTGCTGCACCTCGGGGGCAGGCAGTTGCTCGTCGGCATAGGTGGAGCCGTCGTTCGTCGCTTCGGGGCTGGGGGTGGAGGTGTAACGCCATTCGTCGGCACCATCGGTGACGCGGGCGTAGGAGGCGCGGCTGATGCAGGGGGGATACGCCTGCGAGGTGACGAGCGTGCCGTCGTCGTCGGCGATGTAGAGCGTGCCGCCCTCGGGATTCAGTTCGATATCCACCTGATAGTGGCCGTAGCGCCAGTCGTAGTGGTCGAACCAGAGATTCTTGTAGCCCCGTGCGGGGATGGCGCCGATGTCAACGGGTAGGCGGAACTTGGTGAGGTTGTCAGGGTCATCGCTGACATAGTAGTGCGAGAGGTTGGCACTCACGTCGGTGGGGTTGTAGAGTTCCATGTAGCCGCCATAGTTGAACGAGGGGTCGAGGTAGGTATCGAGATTGGCGACCATGATTTCGTTGATGACGAGTGACTCGGCTGTGGCGCCGTTGTTGGTGACGGTGATGGTACACGCTGCACTGGCGCCGCTGCCGTCGATGGCTTCGGCAATGATGGTAGCTGTGCCCTTGCTCATGCCCTTCGCCACGCCGTCGTCGCTGATGGTGACGACCGAGGCATCGGTGGTGCTCCACGCGAGCTTGCGGTAGGTGGCGTCCTCGGGATAGATGGTGGCATTGATGGCTGCCGTTTCGCCAAGGCCGATTCGCAGCGCTGACTGCTCCATAGTGATGCGCTCCACGGGACGGATGGTTCCCCAGAGCTCCAGCCGCCAGTTGTCGAAGAGACACCAGTTGGCTGTCTGCAATTCGTTGCAGTAAATGCCCAGGGTGAGTTCACCGTCGGTGACATCAACCTCCAGTTCGTTGTGGTACATGCCGAGCGAGAAGTAGTATTCGCCGCTCTCCATGCTGTTGGGGTAGTAGACGTTTTGGCCGATTTCGGAGTTGTAGAGGAGGTGGGCACCGTTGGCATTCACGGTGGCATATTCGCCGTAGCAGGCCTTGACGGGGATGGTCTCCTCGTTGGCGTAAAGGTAGGCATTGATACGTTCATTAGCGGCGAAGTGTTGGTTGAGGAGATTTTGGCTGCTGTCGCCTGGGCGGTAGAGGGCGCTGACGGAGACACGGTAATGGCCGTTAGGCAGATTGCGGACGTGCTGATAGGTGTCGAACGTCGTGTACCAGAATTCGCCGGCTGACACCCAACCTTGTGCATGACCGATGTCCGATCCCTCCCAACCCTCGTTGGAGGCATTGTCGAAATTCGGGTTGACAATGTATTCCGACGTCATGTCTATCCACCCGTTTTGCGCGAAAGCAAAAGAGAAGATAAACATGGAGAGTACGAAAGAAAGGAAGGCCTTTTTATTCATAATGCCATTACGCGCTATTGATACTCTTTTTTAACCCTAAAGTGTGACGCCGTTCTTGAAAATGGAGATTTCGTGGATATCCGCCTGTTCGCTGTGGGTATATTCGCCGCTGGCTACACGGAGAATCTTCTGGATGAATGCTTCAAGCGTCTCATTCATATCCTTGTCTTCAACGAGCACTCCGGCATTGAAGTCAATCCATAGGGGCTTGCGCTCGTAAAGGCTGGTGTTCGTGGAGACCTTTAGCGTCGGCACAAAAGTACCAAAGGGCGTACCTCGGCCCGTGGTGAATAGCACCATCTGGCAACCCGCAGCGGCAAGCGCCGTAGATGCCACAAGGTCGTTGCCCGGAGCGGAGAGGAGGTTCAGCCCACTGGCCGTCAGCCGTTCGCCATATTCCAGCACGCCACACACCACCGAGCGTCCCGACTTCTGCGTGCATCCGAGCGCTTTCTCTTCCAGCGTAGAGATACCGCCAGCCTTGTTGCCTGGCGAGGGATTCTCGCCACACGGCTCGCCATGCGAGAGGAAATAGGTTTTGAAATTATTAATGAGTGCAATTGTCTGCTGAAGCAATTGTTCGCTGCCGCAACGCTCCATGAGGATGGTTTCGGCACCGAACATCTCGGGCACCTCGGTCAGGATGGTCGTTCCTCCCTGCTTCTCGCAGAGGAAATCGGAGAACGCACCCAGCAGGGGGTTGGCCGTGATGCCCGAGAAACCGTCCGAGCCTCCGCACTTGAGACCTACGCGCAGTTTGGCAGCGGGCACCGTCACACGGCGGTCTTGCTGCGCCTTTTGAACTAGTTCCTTGAGCAGTCGGGCGCCAAAATCGACTTCGTCGCCCTCTATCTCCTGGCAGACCATGAATCTGACGCGCTCCCTGTCGTAGTCTCCACAGAACTCTTCGAAGACGCGGGGCTGGTTGTTCTCACACCCTAAGCCCACGACAAGGATAGCACCTGCATTCGGATGGTGCACCATGCCGCGCAGCACCTTCTTCGTGTTCTCGTGGTCGTCACCCAACTGCGAGCAGCCGTAGTTGTGAGGGAAATGGAAGATGCCGTCGATGCCCTCGATAGCGCCGCCCAAATCCTCCTTGACTTTCTCGGCAATCTGCTTGATGATGCCGTTGACGCAGCCCACCGTCGGAATCACCCACACCTCGTTGCGGATGCCCACCTGACCGTCGCTGCGGACGTAACCTTGGAACGTGAGCTGCTCACCCGAAGGTTCGGTTTTTTTTAACCCTTTCAGCCGGATGTCGCTATAGTCCAGCGTACCCGCCAGATTGGTGCGGATGTCCTCGTGGTCGAGGTACGAGCCTTGGTGGATGGCGTGCAAAGCGTGGCCGATGGGGAATCCGTATTTGATGACGTTTTCACCTTCTGCAATAACCTTTAAGGCGCACTTGTGTCCCGCTGGAACGTCCGTCAGAAGGGTAATTCTCTGGCCGTCCACGTCGATTGCCTCGCCCTTCGATAGAGGCTGAAGTGCTACGACGACATTGTCGGCTGGGTTTATTTTCAGAAACGTCTTCACGGTCTTATTTTCATTTTTTTACAAAATTCCTCTGACGGTTTCCTTCATGCCCTTTGCCTGAATCTGATTCAGGAAGTCCGTGACCATATCCGTAAGTCCGGGAATGGTGTTGAGGTCCTGTTTCGATTCCTTCCAGATGACATCCGTTGCGCCAAGCACGCCCTCTGCCACCTTGCGTGTGTCGCCCGTTGCCCACAGTTCGGTGAGGCGCTGCATGATTTCAGGCGCATCGTTGGGCTGGATGGGCGCTCCGTCGGCACGCGTGCCGCCCTTGTAATAGGTGATAATCGCCGCAAGTCCCAGCACCAGTCCCTTGGGCAGCTCGCCCTTGCGCTCCAGATAGATTTTCAGGCCGGGCAAGTCGCGGGTCTCGTACTTTGGGAAGGAGTTGAGCATGATGGAGGTGACCTGATGATCGACGTAGGGATTGTCGAAACGCTCCAGTACGTCGGCGCCGAACTGCTCCAGCTCGGCCATCGGCAGGTTGAGCGTCTGCATCAGTTCGTCGAACTGTACCTTCCGGATATACTTGCCCACGACGGGGTCGTGCAAGGCGTCGCGGACAATGTTGATGCCCGACAGGTAGGCGACAGGGGAGAGTACCGTATGCGGGCCGTTCAGCAGCGTGACTTTCCGCTCATGGTAGGGGGCCTCGCTGTCGGTAATGATGACGTGGAGCCCCGCCTGGTCGGCAGGGAACTCCTTGCGCAGGGCGCGGATGGACATGTTCGTAGGCTTCTCAATCACCCATAGGTGGAAGATTTCAGCCTGCACCATCATGTTATCGACATAGCCGGCTCGTTTCTGCAGCCGCCCGATATCCTTGCGGGGGAAGCCGGGCACGATGCGGTCAACCAGCGTGGCGCAGACGTAGTTGTATTTGACGAACCAGTTTTTGAACCGCTCGTAGTCCTTGCCGAAATCCTCTTTCCAGAGCTCAATGTACTGCAGGATGCACTCCTTGAGGTGATGGCCGTTGAGGAAAATCAGCTCACAGGGGAAGAAGATAAGTCCTTTTCTGGCATCGCCGTTGAAGGCCTTGAAACGACGGTAGAGCAACTGGGTGAGCTTGCCGGGATAGCTGGCTGCAGGAGCGTCCGTCAGCTTGCACGACGGGTCGAAGTGAATGCCCGCCTCGGTGGTGTTGGAGATGACGAACCGTATGTCCGGCTGTTCGGCAAGGGCCATGAAAGCCGCGTTCTGCGAGTAGGGGTTGAGCACACGGCTGATGACGTCGATGCGGTCCAGCGTATCGACGGCTTTGCCCTCCTGGCGTCCCTGCAGATTGACGTGATAGAGGCAATCCTGCCCATTCAGCCAGTCCGCCATGCCCCGCTCAATCGGTTGGACGACAACGACCGACGCGTTGAAGTTCGTCCTCATGTTCATATTCCAGACAATCCAGTCAGCAAAGGCGCGAAGGAAGTTCCCCTCTCCAAACTGGATGATTTTCTCAGGAGCTACGCTCTTAGGTGCAGTCTGCTTGTTTAATGGTTTCATATTCTCTTTTTTCTTTATTATTCTCTTTCAATCTGCAAAGATAGTGCAAGGTGAGTGAAATACCAAATTTATTTGAGCATTTCCGAGCCGCAGCCTATCTAAAACGGGGCAGCCCCGTTAAAGATAGGGTGAGACGAGCGGAAAAGCATATTTTTTTGCATTTTCCCGAGGCGACCCCTATCAAAAAGCCCCAAAGGAGGTTAAAGATAGTGCAAGACGAGCGAAATGCCAAAGCGAAATATTAAATATATTTGAATGGCGGAGTCGTGACGGACGAAGGCAAAGCCAATTATCCGAATTATCCGAATTTCTTTCATCGTTTTATCTGACATCAGCATGACTATATCAAAGAATACCTTTTTTTCATCGCAGTGAAAAGAATTAATCATCGCAGTGAAAAGAATTAATCATTGCAGTGAAAACAATCTTTCATTGCGATGAAAACATTTAACCATTGCGATGAAAATTTTCTATCCTTTGATTCCGTACGGAAAACGAGCCTTTTAGGCATGAAAGAAAAAGCCTTTCTTCAGATGGGAAAATGGCCTTCAAGTTTAATACGTCAATCCTCGGCCGAAGGACGATGGAAATGCAAAAGAGACGCAGCATGCCGCGTCTCAAAGAAAAAAGAAATAACTTGTTCTATTACATAAGGATGGCTTTTTGTTACTGGTTTAGAACGTCCAGCCAAGGCGGATAGCAGGCTCACAATAGAAGCCGGCAGTTGTGTAGGTATGCGCGGTTGGAGCGAAGGTGTAGGAACTTTGGTCTTCCATAGACTGCTCTATCACCAACCCAATCTCGGCTCCGCAGTAAAGTCCCTTCCAAAGATAAACGTCAATGCCCGTAAAAACGCCGCCCATAAACTGCCAGCCGCTAAAATGGCCGTTATTATCTGTAGTCTCATATTTGTTACCCGAAGCGTCGTAATAAAAGGCAAGGAATCTGGAACACCCTGCTTGGGCGCCAGCATATAAATCAATGCGGTCTGAGACACCCCAATGATGTTCGTAGCCCAAAGAAAGGTCGTAGTTGCCGTATCCTGACTTATTTCGATTGCTTGGGGAAGTTGTTTCTCTTGTCTGCCCCCAATTGAATCCCACACGGAGACGTAGGGCATCGTAGTCTGTCAGGAAATAGCGTAGTTTGATACTATTGTCAATAAGATTAAATGTGGTACTTTCTGAAAACGGCTTGAAACCAATTTCAATTCCGAAGTTTCCTTTCTCGGGCAACAGATTTTGCGCGTTTACACTCAAGGTTACCATGAAAGTAACCAAGAAAAACATACTTCTTTTCATAGATTTCTTTTTTATGGTTATAAAATAGTTGTCTTTTGCTACTCAATTTCTAAATCGCCGGCAAAGGTCGGGAATGGGGCGAAAACATGCAAATTTTTACGTCCCAAAAACGTCCCATTTTCATTGGGACGAAATAAGTAAATGATTATGAAAGGAAAAGCGAATGGAGGTTGTCAGGCATTTTTTCCTTCAAACGGGCTTTCCGAGAGCGCAAAGTAGATTCTGTGGTGTTCAAAAGTTCTGCCATTTGGGCGGTTGAGCATTGGAGGGAGGAGAGAATACAGTACATCAGCTCCTGGTCGTTGACTGCATTCGAGGCGTTCTTTACGTCGAGCATGATATCGACAAACGAGCGGGTGAGGTCGTCCATGAGCGTCCGCCTCTGCGCGGCTGTCAGCGATGCAGGCGGCACCAGCAGCAGACGGGCCGAAGGCGTCCGGCGGAACAGGTTCTGACAGGCAGCAAGCTTTTTCCGATAGAGCGCGTCCAAGTCGGCGGGCTGTTCGTCCACCTGTGCCCGCAATACTTCCACATTGGCCTGCCGCAGCTCCTCCTGCGCCTGCAAGTAACGCTTCTTGCGCTTACGGTCGATGAGCAGGAAGGTGATGGCCGTCCCTGAAAGGAGCGCGACAGCCAGAATCCCCATCCAGAACATAAACCGCGCATGCCGCGCTTTCAACTGCTGATCGTGAATCTCGATGACATGATTGTTCTTAATAGCATCAATCTCGATATGCTGATTTTGAGCATAGATGGAATCCAGCAGAGCTTCATATTGGTTCATGAAATACCGTGCAGAATCAGTCTTATCCATCATAGGAGCGATGTAAGCCAATCCTTTGTAAGCTGTACAACGAACAGATAGGTCTTTACTTTTTTTCAGGCCTTTTCTATAGTTTGTATAAGCCTGCAATGGCTCGTGCTTTTCTGCCTGTATCTCTGCACATAGTAATAATGAAACACTATTCTCTCCTGCATAGCTCATGTATTTGTTTAAATATACAGACGCTCTTTCTGCATCATGTTTTCGGTAGAAATACTGTTTCGCCAATTGAAAGTTGATATCGTTACGCATGTAAGCTGAGTTCTTTGTGTTATGCATAACGCAGAGGAAGAGACTATCTGCCAGTAAATCTTCGCCTTTAAAAAGTGCAGTAAGCCCCATGTTATAATCCGCCAAGCCGATATTAACAGAATCAGAATGACAAACGTCTGTTTGCCGATAATGACGGAATGCCACTAAAGCGCTGTCGAACATATTCTGTTGTCTATAAAGAAGTCCTAATTCAAACAGGCTATTGGCATAATACTTGTTTGTCGTGTCTGGAAAAAGGGTGGTAGCACGGAGAAGGGCATCGATGGCATCTAAGTTGCGGTGCATGTCGCTATAGGTGCAGCCGAGATAGTACTGAGCGAGGGCGGCACGTTGGCTCTTGCGCTTGGTGCCGTAAAAGTTCGTAGCGATAAGGGGCAGGGAGTCGGACGTCAGACGGACACGGCATTTGTAGTCAGCCTGCGTCTTCAACAAAGCGTAGTGGGCAGCCTCCCCCTTACCCCTCCTGAAGGAGGGGAGACCAGAGGAATCGGAAGCCCTTCCCTTTAGGGGTTTCTGCCCCCCGATAACGGGGGGATTGAGGGGGGTAAAGAGACGATTGAGGTTGGGTGAGGCTATGCTGTCCAAGATTGCTCGTGCTTGCTGGGGGTCTGTCTCCATGAGGGCTTCGGCACGAAGCAGGGCATCGTGAAACGCGGCATCCCTGCGGCAGGAGGAAAGGGTTATCAGCAAAAGCAGGATGAGAAGGATGAGGGGCGCTTTTCTCATGGGGCTTCGTTGCTATTTGTCCGTACGGCTGAACGTGGCGGCGAAGCAGGCTTCGGCTATCTCCATGCCGGGGACGGGGGGATGGAGTTTGCAGAGGCGGACATCGATGCTGACGAGGGTGGGGAAGTCAGCAAGCAGACGGTGGGCGATGCGGGCGGCGACGTGCTCGATGAGGTTGGAGGGCTGAGCCATTTCGTCCTTCACAGCGGCGCAGACGGCAGCATAGTCGATGGTGTCCGTCAGGGTGTCCGTGCGGCAGGCCTCGCTGAAGTCGGTATGCAGACGCAGACTGACGGTATAATGCCCACCCACGACGCGCTCCTGAGGAAGTGCGCCGTGATAGGCATAAAAGGCTATGTTGTTCAATTCAAGAGTAGCTTCCATGCTATTATAGTGCGCAGCACTTTGTCATCCGCAGCGGGAGTAGCCGCAGTTGGTGCAATGGAGGCAGCCTTCCTCATAGACTAATGTCTGCTCGCCGCAAGAGGGGCATGCCTGGTCTTTGACGGCGGTACCATCGACGATGTATTTCTTCAGCGCGCGCTCCACGCCAACCTTCCAGGTGTTGATGGTCTCATTGTCCATCTCAAGGCTGCCGACCATCTTGATTACCTGGTCGATGGGCATGCGGTAGCGGAGCACGCCGCTGATGAGCTTGGCGTAGTTCCAGAACTCCTTGTTGAACTTCTCGGAGAGTCCCTCGATGGTGGTCTTGTAGCCGCGCTTGTTGGTGAACTGGAAGTCGTAGTGCTTGATGCCGTTCTCGTCGATGTTCTTGATGATGACGCCCTCGGTGACGCTCTTGGGCAGGAGGATGCCCTCGTCGTCGTCCTGAAGGCCGGTAAAGATTTCGTAGGGACGTCCGTCAAGCAGGCCGACGAAGGCCACCCACTTCTCGCGGTTGTTCTGGAAGCGGACGACGTCGCACTTCAGTACCTTGGGGCGCACTTCGACGACGGGCTGGCGGCAGTCGCAAGGCTCGCAGCGTTTCTTCTCGTCCTTCTTCTCCTCGGCAGCGATGAGGACACCGCTGCGGCAGCCGTCGCGATAGACGGTGCAGCCCTTGCAGCCTTGGCGCCAAGCCTCGATGTAGAGTTCGTTGACGAGCTCCTCGGTGGTGTCGGCAGGGAGGTTGATGGTGACGCTGATGCTGTGGTCCACCCATTTCTGGATGCGGCCCTGCATCTGTACCTTCTTCACCCAGTCGATGTCGTTGGCAGAGGCGAGGTGATAGGGCGATTCGGCCAGCAGGGCATTCAACTCGTCCTGCGTGTAGCGGCGGGTGGTGTCGTAGCCGTTGACGCGCATCCATGTGAGGAATTTCTGGTGATAGACGATGAACTCCTCGAAGCAGTCGCCCGTCTCGTCGATATAGTCTACGTGTGCTCCAGGGTCGTCCTTGTTGACCTTGCGGCGGCGCTTATAGACGGGCATGAAGACGGGCTCGATGCCGCTGGTGGTCTGGGTGAGGATGCTGACGGTGCCAGTAGGGGCGATGGTGAGGCAGGCGATGTTGCGACGTCCGTAGCGGACCATGTCGGCATAGAGCTGCGGGTCGGCCTCGGCGATACGACGGATGAAGGGGTTGTCCTTCTCGCGTTGGGCATCGAAGATTTCGAATGCGCCGCGCTCGCGGGCCATGGTGACCGAGCTGCGGTAGGCGCTGAGGGCGACAGTCTGCTGAACGCTGACAGCAAAGTCGGTAGCCTCGTCGGTGCCGTAGCGATAGCCCATGGCTGCCAGCATGTCGCCTTCGGCGGTGATGCCCACGCCAGTACGACGGCCCTTCGTGCTCTTGTCCATGATTTTCTGCCAAAGATGACGCTCGGAGAACTTGATTTCGTCGCTCTCTGGGTCGGTCTCGATCTTCTCCTGAATCTTCTGAATCTTCTCTATCTCCAGGTCGATGATGTCGTCCATGATGCGCTGGGCCTTGGCGACGTGGCTGCGGAGCAGATCGTAGTCGAACTCGGCCTCGGGCGTGAAGGGATTTTTCACATAGGAAAAGAGGTTGATGGCCAGAAGGCGGCAGCTGTCGTAAGGACAGAGGGGAATCTCGCCACAGGGATTGGTGCTGACGGTGCGGAAGCCGAGGTCGGCATAACAGTCGGGGATGCTCTCGCGCAGGATGGTGTCCCAGAAAAGGACGCCCGGTTCGGCGGACTTCCAAGCGTTGTGGATAATCTTGTGCCAGAGGTCAGCGGCATTGATTTCCTTCGAGTAGAGCGGCTCGTCGCTGTCAATGGGGTATTGCTGCACGTAGGGCTTACCCTCGACGGCAGCCTGCATGAAGGCATCGTCCATCTTGACGGAAACATTGGCGCCTGTCACCTTGCCCTCGGTCATCTTGGCATCGATGAACGATTCGCTGTCGGGGTGCTTGATGGAAACGGTGAGCATTAGCGCGCCGCGCCGTCCATCCTGTGCCACCTCGCGCGTACTATTAGAATAACGCTCCATAAAGGGCACAAGACCGGTGGAGGTAAGGGCGGAGTTCTTGACGGGCGAACCTTTAGGACGGATATGCGAGAGGTCATGGCCGACGCCGCCACGACGCTTCATCAGTTGTACCTGCTCTTCGTCGATGCGGATGATGGCACCGTAGCTGTCGGCGTTGCCGTCCATGCCTATGACAAAGCAGTTGGAGAGCGAGGCAATCTGGAAGTCGTTGCCAATGCCCGTCATGGGGCTGCCCTGCGGGATGATGTAGCGGAAATGGTCAAGCAGGCCGAAGATTTCTTCAGCGCTCATGGGGTTCTCGTATCGCTGTTCGATACGGGCAATCTCACGGGCTATGCGCCAGTGCATGTCTGTCGGGGTCTGTTCGTAGATGTTGCCGAAGGAGTCCTTCATGGCATACTTGTTTACCCACACTTTGGCGGCTAGTTCGTCGCCATTGAAATAGGCCAATGTGGCCTGAAAGGCTTCGTCGAAGCTATATGTTTTCTTTTCCACGTTGGTTAGATTTCCTTAACGCTTGAGGAGGGCTTTTTCGATGGTAGTGATGTTGTCGCTCAGTTCTTTGTCGTAGTTCAACTGGTTCATGACGAGCCTGCAGGAGTGGAGCACGGTGGTATGGTCGCGGCCGCCGACGCATTCGCCAATGCGAGTGAGCGTGATGTCCTTGACGTGTTTCTGGGCAAGAAACATGGCTATCTGGCGGGCCTGCACGACGGAGCGCTTGCGGCTGCCGGAGCTGATTTCCTCCTGAGTGACGTGGCAGGTGCTACAGACGGTTTTGAGGATGGAGTCGAGGGTGACCTCGCGCTGAGCGCGACGAATAGCCTTGTTGATGATGCGTTCAGCCAGGGTGACGTCGGGTTCGCGGTTCAGGATGGTGGCGTGGGCGATAATAGAATTAAGGATGCCCTCCAGTTCGCGCACGCTGTCCGTGACATTTTCTGCGATGTACTCGAGTACGTCGTTGCTGATGATGAGTCCGTCGCGTCGCACCTTACTGGCAAGAATTGCCTTACGCAAATCATAGTTGGGACGCTCAATCTCAGCTACCAGTCCGCATTTGAAACGGGTGATGAGGCGGTCTTCCATACCTTGCAGCGAAGAGGGCGCACGGTCGCATGACATGACTATCTGGCGCCCGTTCTGGTGCAGATGGTTGAAGATGTGGAAGAATGTGTTCTGCGTCTTTTCAGGGCCGACAAATTCCTGCACGTCATCAAGGAGAAGGACATCAATGGACTGGTAGAAGTTGATGAAGTCGGTCAGCGTATTCTTGCGTACGGCGTCCATAAACTGCACCTTGAAAAGGTTGGCCGAGACGTAGAGGACGCGTTTCTCAGGATAGAGTTCCTTGACGCGCAAGCCGATGGCATTGATGAGGTGGGTTTTGCCCACACCGCTGGCACCATAGACGAACAAAGGGTTGAAAATGGTGCGGCCTGGGTTGTCGGCAATACTATTGCCCGCAGCTCTCGGAAGTCGGTTGCTTTCACCTTCGATGAAGTTATCGAAGCTGTAATTGGGGCGGAGCATCGGGTCGAGGTCCTGCGTAGCCACGCTGATGGGGCCAGGAGCCTTGTTGGTGCTCTTGCGGGCAGCGGATGTCTGCGGCTGGCTGATGCTGGCGCGACGGTTGGCCGATTCCTGGTCAACGGAGAGCTCGTTGGCCTTGTCGATCTGGACGCGATACATCAAGTCGGTGTTCTCACCGAACACACGGCAGATAGTGGCATAGAGGAGGTCGATGTAATGCTCCTCGATGTATTCATAGACGAACTGGCTGGGGATGGCTAACCACAGCACCTGCTCTGCAAACTTCTGCGGACGGATGTTTGCAAACCAGATATTATAAGCTGAGGTAGGGATGTTGTCACTAATAATTGACAAGCATTTACTCCATCGTTGTTCCAGTTCTTCTTGTTCCATTTTTTCAATTTTCGCGGGCAAAAAATTGGGAGTAGCGTTAACTGCTGCTCTCCATTTTTCAGCCTCGTCCGAATCAACTCTTTCTATTTACGCTGCAAAGTTCGGGCTTTTTTTTGAATTGACCAAACCCCTTTGAAATGCCCTTTTTTTTGCCTTTTCTAACCCCCTATAACCCAAACGCTTTTACTTTGCTTATTCTTGTTTGTCAAAAAAAAGTTGCAAGTCTGAAAGGCGTTGCTTTTCAGCGGATTGTTTCCTTTCGATAGGGGAAAGATGGTATTTTGCATGGATAGTTTTAAGGGCTGAAAACATAGTCTTACGTAGTTTTTTGGCATCTTTCGCTTTCTTCTCCCAAAAGGGACTCTTTATTTAGAGATATTTTATATAGTCTCTTTTGGGGCTTCGGATTTGCTCGAGTTGGCAGGCTCAAAATAGGGGAGTTTTAATCCTTGGAACGACCAAAAAGACGGATGTAACGCGAGGGGTTTTTCTTAATGTCTTCGATAAGTTCGGAGGCTTCCGTGCAGACGGAGTTGAGGTGATTGTAGAGGGTGGGGTCTGCAATGATTTGATGAGCGGAACCGTTGCCTTCAGTCAGTTCATTGGAGAGTGTGCGCAGGTTCTTCAGAGTGGCGTCGAGATTTGTGAGTATGGCGTTCAGCCGCTCTTCATCGCTCAGCGTGTTCAGTTTGTCCGTGAATGTGTCCAACTTGTAGCCGATGCCCTGATAGGTGTCAATCAGGCTGGAGATGTGCCGAATGGTGGTGGAGAGTTCTGTAAGCGTGGCTTTCGCGTCGGCAGTCAGCGACTCGGCATTATGTAGCGTCTGGCTGATGGATAGATCTGACGTCAGCTGATGAATGTTTGCCAGAATAGAGTCCGTCTTCGGAAGAAGCTGCATCATCTGGGGCATCAGCTGGGCAATCTGACTGCGTATTCCGCTGTACATCTCGCCGTTGAGGGTGTCGCCGGGAGCATAGTAACGTCCGTTATCGGGAGCAAGTTCCAGTCTGACGTTGACGGTGCCGAGCAGCTCGGTCATCAGCAAAGCCTGACTGCCTTGGGGAATTCGGAGTTTTTTGTTGACGCCAATGCGAACGATGATGTCGTCGGGGTGGCTGTAGTTGTAGCTGATGCCGCTGACGATGCCGATGCGTACGCCGTTGACGTAGATGGGGCTGGAGTTGGATAGCCCGGTTACATCGTTATAGCGTACATAATAGGTGTGATTGGTCGAGAACAGATCTCTGCCTTTCAGGAAGCTAATGCCACCAAAAAGCAGGGCGAGTGCGAGCAGGAAGATGGCACCTAGAAGAATCTCTTTCCCTCGTTTCATGGGTGAAGGGCTTTGTACTCGTTGATGGCATCGGTGGTGTTGATGCGCTTGCCGCCTCGGAAGGCAACGAGGAAGGCGTCTTTGTATGTGGCTGCTACTTTCTTGCGGAGCTCCTGAGCCTTATTGAGGTTGGTAGTGTTGCCGCAGGTGTATTTGTAGGTACCGTTTTCTTCGTAAAAGCTTACCTCTGTGAGCCCTTTAAGCTTGGGGCTGTTTGCCGGCAGCTTGGTGGAGGAGGTGAGGAACTGCACTTTGAAGACGATGGATTCGGCAGGTTTTTTCTCCTCTTCGGCAGTTGACGAATTCTGGCCCTTATTTGCCTGCTCTAAATTTTTATTTGCCTGCTCTGGCTTGGCAGATGCTTGGTCTGAGATTTTATTTGCCTGCTCTGTTTTAGGGGGTGTTTGTGTCGTTGTCTTAGGAGCAGATTGCTTGTCCTTTTCTGCGCTTTGCGTATCCTTCTTCAGGTTTTTATAGTAGTTGTCGAAGCCGTTGGCAATGCTCTTGCTGAGCTTTTCCTTGCCATCGGCGGAGTTGAGGAACTTCTCTTCCTCGGCATTACTGATGAAACCAAGTTCGACGAGGATGCTGGGCATGGACGTGGCATAAAGAACAAGGAATCCTGCCTGATGAACGCCTCGGTCATAGCGTTTTGCCGTTGTGCAGAGCTGTTTCTGGACGCATTGGGCCAACGCGATGCTCTCTTTCAGGTATTCGCTCTGCAAGTATTCGAAGATGATGTAGCTCTCAGGCGACGAAGGGTCGAATCCCTGATAGCTCTCCTTGTAGTCCTTCTCCAGGAGGATGACGCTATTTTCGCGTTTGGCTGCGTTGAGGTTGGCCTGCGTGCGCCCCTCTTCTGAACCGAGGACAAACACCTCTGCACCATGGGCTTTGCGGCCTTCAGCCGCGTTGCAATGGACGGAGATGAAAAGGTCGGCCTTGGCTTTGTTGGCAATCCGAGCGCGTTCTTTCAGTTCGACAAAAACATCTGTGCGACGGGTGTACTTTACCGTTACTTCCGGATGGGCGTTACGGATAAGCTCGCCTGCACGGAGGGCGACTTTGAGTGCGATGTCCTTTTCATTTACCCTTCGGTTAGCGCTTTGTGCTCCAGGGTCTTTGCCGCCGTGCCCGGCATCTATGACAACAACAAACTCCTCCGCTGCCGTCAGACTGATTGCCACAAATAAGACAGTCAGCAAACTAAATAGACGGCGGGGGAGGAGTTTGTCGAAGTTCAAGATATCTCGATTATTTGTCGATGTTGATGGTGACGTCGGTAAAGTGGTTAATGTCGTACCTACGCGAAACCGTGGTTGTCGTTGTGTCATCCACCTGAATAATTTCTTCTCTCAAGTAAGTGCCTTTGTCTTTGCGCAGGGTCTTGAGGGTAACGGCGTTGCCGCTCTTGGCGATGCTGAACGTGTCAATCTGTACCTTCTGATAGGTGGCAAAAGTCTTCAGCTCCAGCTTATCGCCAAGATCATTCCACTTATAGGCACCTGTGCTGATGGCGTCTCCGTCGCGGATGATGCTCAAGGCGGTATAGTCCTCCTTGAACTCGATGGTGGCATCGGTGTATGTCTCGTTTATTTGTCTCCAGGGGTCGATGGTTTCGAATACCCTGCCTAGCGAGTCAAGCAATTCCAGCTTTTCGTTGGTAGCCATACTCTTCAGCTTCCAAGTGCCGACGAACGGGCTGTCGTTGACAACGGTGTTATCCACGTCTTCATTCTGGTTGCAAGCGAACAAGGCTGATACAGCCAGAAGTGCGAACAAATATCCAAATCTTATTGTCTTTTTCATAACGATGTGGTTTTAGCAAATGGGATGAATGAATGGATTACTTGAGCGGCAGATACCAGCTGGACTTGTTAAGCAGTTTCTGGTAGAGAGCCTCATCGCGGTTGTCGGTGCCTTTGCGGCAGGCCACCTTACCAGCGAGGTAGTCGGCGCCACGACGCTCAGCGAAACGGATAAGGTCGGTGAAGCGGTTGCCTTCGAAAGTGGTTTCAAGGGCGAGTTCGTCGCAAATACGATCTTCCACATAGTGGATGGTGTCGGTAAAGTTGATACTTTCGGCATCTTTATTATAGTACTTGGCGATGGCTTCGGGCCTGACCGTATAGCTGGCGGTGTCGAGATAAACTTCGCCGCAGCCACGGGCATGAACACCCAGCGTGAAGGGCTGAAGATCGGCCTTGTAGGTGTTGCCGTTGGGGAAGAGAAGGTCAAAACCGTCACGAAGGATGCCGAAGGCCTGAGCAGCCAACTGACCATTGTGCTGCTGGTTGGCAAGGCAGTTGAGCGCCTCTGCAGCACGCAGGTGGACGAGTGCACGGCGGTAGAGTGTCAACATACGAGCATAGTAGACTGTGCTCGTTCCATTGTTTGTGCTTCCCTGAACGAACTTCTCCATGGTTTCGAACTCGTCTTCTTCGTTTTTCTGCTCCCTGACGAAGAGGTTGATACGCTGGTCGCCCTTGTTGCCAAGGATAGAGTACTCCTTGTTGACTTCACTTGCTGACGAATTGGTGAAGAAGTAGTCTTGTGCGCTACTGATTTCCTGCCAGAGATTGGAGCCACGCAGAGGATGGGTGTTTTCACGGGAGGTAAAGAGACCCGGAACTTCGGAAACCATGCCGTTTTCAGACGAGCTTTCCATAGGAACCACGGTAATAGCCTCACCTCGACTACCAAGAATACCATTAAGGAAGCTCCTTGCATCATTATAGGCGGGATAACCATTATTCTGCGTGTCGCGTCCAGTCATGCGGGAGTTGGTTTTAACCTGACCGTTACCGAGCGGCATCAGGCCGGGGAAGTTCGTAGTCTCGCCGCCTGTCGTTGCACGCATGGTGTACTTGGGGTTGTCGGTGATGAAGTCGCGGTAGGTCAACCATGCGTTCTGATAGTCACCCAGCCAAAGGTAGAGGTCACCCAGAATAAGCTGAATGGGCGGGAAAAGCAAATCGCAGTTGGTGGCAGTCAGGTCTTGGCCTCCAGCGGAAATGCCGTCCCAAGCGGGGAGCTTATACTCCATGTAGGGCATCAGCTGAGGGATAAGGACAAGAGCCAGTTCCTTGATGTCGTACTTGGGGTAGTCGGCTTCAGAGGCCGCAACAGTTGTGATGGGGTTGGTGTAATAGGGCACCTTGCCATAGTTGAGGGCCAACTGCATATAGGTCCACGCACGGATGCTGAGGGCTGCCACGTACTCGTCCGTCATAACGGCCTCGTTGTTGTGGCGGATGGTGGTATCCATGTGGGCGATAAGGTAGTTGCAATTATTGATGACGTTGTAGTAGTCGCGCACCTGAAGGTACTCGTTGTCATCGTCAAAATTGAATTCGGAAAGGTTTCGGAGGGATGCCTTGGCATTCTTGTTGATGTCAACCATGTCACCACGGACTTCACCGAGGATGATGTAGCGGTCGGCAATCTTCTGGAAGGCATGGAGTATACCGATGGTGGAATAGACTGAGTCGGCCGAGGAGTCCAGCTTATGATTGTGTTCATAGACGACACGGCTGGAGTCAATGTTGAACATGTCTGCGCATGATGTGGCCGTGAACGTCAGCGCTCCAACAAAGAGAAGACCTATAACAGATTTCTTATTCATGGTGGTTTTGCTTATAGGGTTGTTCATTAAATTAGAGGTTGATCTTTACACCGACGTGGAAACTGCGGCTCTGACCGAGAAGACCCGTATCGATGCCCTGGAAGAGGACATTGTTGCTGCATGAGAATTCGGGGTCGTTACCCAGATAGTTGGTGAGGGTGAACACGTTGTTGGCGGCGCACCAGAACTTGAGACCCTGCAGCCAAGTGAAGTTGACGGGCACGTTGTAGGAGAGGGTGAGATTCTTCAGACGGAGGAAGGAGCCGTCCTCAATCCAACGGTCGCTGAAACGATTGTTTCCGAGCGGGTCACCATAGTTGGCTTTAGGCATGGTAGTAACATCACCTTCGGTACGCCAGCGGTTGGTAACTGCCACGGTCTGATTGTAGAAGCGGTCGGCGCTTTCTAGGATGCTGCGCTGGTAGTTGTAGATATCGTTGCCATAGACGTAGTTGAAGGTGGCATCGAGGGTGAAATGCCTGAAGGTGAGGCTCGACTGGATATTGCCGAAGACATCGGGATTGGGGTCTCCGATGACGAAACGGTCGTTCTCGTCGATGACGTTGTCAATCTTGTTCTCCACAAACTTCATGTCGCCGGCACCGAAGTAAACGGTTTCGCCAGTTGAAGCGTTCTTTGTACTGAGGAGCGTACCGCCCTGGCTGGGAACGTCAGAGGCGCTGGCATAGACGCCATCGGTCTTATAGCCATAGAAGAGACCGACAGGTGAGCCGACAGCCGTCAGTATGGAACCGCCATAGACGGAGGTCTCAAAGTCACCATCGGGCAGGGCGGTTACTTTATTCTTATAGTGGGCTACGCTGGCACCTAACTCCCACTTCCAATTCTTTGTGTTGATAACCTTGGCGATGACGTTCACATCGAAACCATTGTTCTCCAATGAGCCGTCGTTGCACCAGTACTTCTGAATACCAGGCAGATAGTTGAGGTCTTTCAGCGTAAGGAGGTTGTCTGTGACGTTGTGGTAGAGGTTGGCAGCCAATTTCAGGCGATTGCCCAAAGTGACGGCTTCAAGGCCGAGGTTGTAGCGTGTAGTGCTTTCCCATTGGATGGACTGGTTCTCGATGTTGTCGATGGTCAGACCCATGGCGCGATTCTGGTACTTCACATTGCTGAAATAGGCGAAAGCCGCGTTGTTGCTGATGTTGTCATTGCCAGAGATGTCAAATCCTGCAGTCAGTTTGAGGAAGTTGATGGCGTTGGCGTTGAACCAAGGTTCGGCACTCATCAGCCAGCCTGCCTGCAACGAGGGGAAGAGTCCCCAGCTCACACCAGCGAGGCGCAGGCCACTAGTGATTTCACGACCGAAACGGGAAGATGTCTCAGCAGCAAGACTGCCCTGTACGAAATACTTGTTACGGAAGTTGTAATCGGCGTTGGCATACCAGGCCATGTTACGCCAGACGTTGTCTTCACCATCTTGGTCAAGGTAGTCATAGCTGGCGTTGATGTCAGGCAGTTTGTCGTTACCCGTATTGTGGCAGGACTGGTAGCTGCTGTCATATGCAAAATTGGAGTAGCGAACACCAGCAAACGCGCTGATGAAATGGCTTCCAAAACGCTTGCTCCAGTCGAGGTGGGCATCGGCGTAGACGCTGCTTTCCTTGGAGAAGAACGAGCGAACCTCGTTCTGCGAATAACCCAGACCCGAGATGTAGAAGTTGGGCATACCTGTCATGGGACGGAAGGACTTCTCGTTGGTGCGGTGCAAGGTGTAGTTGAACAAACCGTTTAACACAAAGCCCTTGCCCAGTTTCCATTCGGGAGCAAATGTAACATCGAACACGGTGTACTCTTGGACGTTCTTGTTGTTGCCTTCAGCATACTCAAAGATGGAGATGGGGTTGCCTAACGTGTTGTTGCGTGTATTGACATCGAAGTTTGCATAGGTGTCAGCACCCTCCAACATGGGTGAAAGTGTTCCGTCGTTGTTATACTTGTAAGGACTGAGGAACGGAGACTTAATGAGGGAGAGGAAACCTGGGGCAGAAACCGGCGCGGTATCGAAATCGGGCTGGATACCATCGTTTCGGAGATTGCGATTGATACGCGAGTAGGCAATGTCGAAACGGGTCTTCAAGTTGTCAGCAAGAACGACGTCTGTATTAAAGCGGATATTCAGACGATTAAAATCGTTGCAAAGAACAGTACTTTCAGCATCGCTATATCCGAGGGAGAAGTTGTACATAGCTGCTTCGTCACCGCCTTGTACGTTGACCTTATAATTCTGTGACCAAGCTTCACGATAAACGTAGTCAGACCACTTTGTATCGTTGTGATACATATTGTAGTAGTAGTTGGGATAATCCCAAAGGAAGGGGAAACGGTTCTGACGCGTTTCGACACCGCCCATGAGCTCGTTGGCCAGAATTCGGTACTGCTGGGCGTTCATCATGCTGGGGAGATTGGGCTCCATCGTATAACCGCCATAGGCGACGGCATCGATGCGGGTTGCCATGCTGTGTCCGCGGCGGGTGTCGATGAGGATAACGCCGTTAGCACCCTTGGCACCGTAGATGGAGGTTCCGTTTTTGAGGACGGTAACCTTTTCAATATCGTCCACGTCAATTCCAGCGAGGATGTTGTTGAAGAAGCCGTCATGAACGGAAGCGTAACCATCTTGCAGATCCTGCACTACACCGTCGAGAACGATGAGGGGCTGGGTGGAGGAGTTAAGCGTATTGATACCCTGAATCATCATCAAGGCTCCCATGCCGGGGGTGCCGGAGCGGTTGATGAGGCGAAGGTCTCCGCCAAGCTGACGCTGGATTTCGCTTTCAACGCTCAGCGCTGTATTCGTGTTGATGTTAGCGACAGCTTTTACTGTGACATCGAATTCGTTCTTAACAAACTCATCGAAAACATCGGAGAACAACTGAATAACCATGTTGCCCTGGGAGTGCTTTGCCGGAATCACCACACTGGAGTAGCCGGGGGTGGAGACATAAAGAGATGTGACGCTTTCGGGAACCTTGATAGTGAAGGTACCATCGACACCTGTCATGGCTGTGGTGCGATTGTTGCCAAAGCCTTCCACACGAACGCCGGGGATAGCTTCTTTCGTGGCCGCATCGATGACCTTACCCGTGATGGGGATTGTCGGAGTGTTGTCCACGACAGGGGCGCTTCTCTGGGGTTTGGATTCCTGTACATCTTGTGCAAACAGAGTGCTGGTGCCAGCTATGCAAGCCATGCAGAATACTGCGGTTGCCAATCTGAAATGTTTCATCATATTAGTATTCATTTTCTTTCTTGTTTATGGGTTACAGGAATTCAGTTTACTCTCCTTCTCCTTGGTTATAGGGATAAGGATCCACAAAGGTTTCCTCGTCTATGGGTTCGAGAATAATGCAGTCAATGCGGATATGGCGGTCGTGTGCCTTGTCCTTGGATGACATATTACTCTGAATAATCAGCTGTGTTTGTGCGATTTCGCTGGAGCTGAGGTCGTATTCATTGGTGGGGAAACGGAAGAACGAACGGGCTTCATCGGTCTGAGGAAGGAAGACTACCGTATCGAGCTTATTATAACAGCTATCCGCAAAATTGGAGTTAAACGCTTTCTCCTTTTCATCATACCATTGATACGGCGTCTTCATGTTCAACGTCTTAACCTTTCCTGCTTCGTCAACGTATTTTAACTGTAAATTCATCAAATTCTGTTGGAACACGGCTGTCTTGTCAAGAATAGTCGGGGGAACGAATACACACTTGACCAAATAGGGAGCGGAAAGCACCTTATTGATAGTAACCGTCAACTTAGCATTACCTGAAGCATTCTTCGGGTAGAACTCTCCATAGCTTCCCCTTGAAACATGCCTGTAGATGTTCACGCTATCGCGTGGAATAGATTTCACATCTCTGAGGGTGCTATTCTCAGTAACCTCGATGTTGATCATATCCTCACCCTCAATCTTGATGGTATCGTGCCAGCACTTGATGGGGTCGAAGTTGTAGGTGTCCGTCACGTAGAGCTTGCCATTGCTAAGCTCATCCATCTCCACAAGATTGTTAAAGAGGTTCTTGTATTCGTCACCGCGGAACGTGACCTTGTTGGGGAAAGAGGAGTGGCGTGTCTGATACCAGTTGGATGAGAGGGAGTCCTTCGTCCTGGGATCATCGATGACCTTTAGTCCATTAGCTGCACGGCTGAAAACGAGATGGCGGCACATGGCGCTTGCTGCGTTGATACGCTGAAGACTGTCACCGCCGAACTTTGTACTGGGGTAGATGAAGTAGGTGAGTGCCTTCTGATACATTTCGCGCCAGGCCTTGTTGGTCGGAGCAATCATGTAGTAGGAACTGTCCTCACGTGCCAGATAGCCAATGTAGTTGAACCATTCATTCTGCAAGACGACAACGGAGTCAAGATAGGTAATCTGCCCGTTGACGATGGGCCCCTGCACGCTGCTGGCTTCATCGAAATAGTTGATGTTATACGACTTGAGGAAGCGGTTGATTTCTGAGAGGCTATCGACTTTTGCCAATTGCTCCCAAATGTTGGCGGTGAAGTCGGCATAGCCGTCGATGATGTGAAGCACACCATTTTTAGCGGGGATGTTTTTTGTTACCAGCTTCTTGCCCTTGAAGGTGTAGTCGTTACCGGCACCATCAAAGAAGATGTACTTGTTGTTAATCATCCTCACCTGGTTTTCGTTGAGGATACCGCTGGCGTTGTAGCGGTAGTCTGCGATGTGGTTCTCGACAAACTCGACCTGCAGAAGACTGTCGTTGTCCTCTGTGTAGCCAAACCCGTTTTTGGGAGCCCAGATGGTGTAGTAGCGGTTTTGCTGGAGCAACTTGTCGTAGCCTGTACGCTTCAGCATGGACGCAAACTCGGACAGTTCACCCTTCTTGGAGATAATGTCCCATAGTGTCTCGGTGGAGTTCAGTTCTTCCTTCACCTGATAGTGTTCGTTCCACTGGTCGTTGCAAGCTGTGAAAGCCAAGGCGATGATGGCGCCGAACGCTAATGTTTTTATGATACCTTTCTTCATCATAATGATATAAAATTAATTACTGTTTTCCTTGTCGTTTGTTATAAAGATTTTATTTACGTTTCTCTTCCAGTGGGATGTCTTCGCGTCGGAGATAGCCGACGGGAACAATTTCCAGGTAGTCGTGCATAAACTGCGCCTTGCCGTTGTCGTCTTCTTTGACGTTTTTGAAGCGGACCCAGTGATCACCGGGGCCGAGGTATTTGGTCGTAATGACCTTGCGGACAACAGAGTTGTCATCGCGAGCCAAAACGCTACCATTATAATAATAGGTAGTAGGACCTTTGACATAGCCGCGGTTCTTCATGTTCTTGTCGTTGGCGATGCCGTTGTCATCGGTTTGGGCATCGGCAACGTAGCCGATGTTGGGGGTGTTCAGCAGAATGCGGAGATCCACAGGGATACCCGTCACCTCATCATCCACGTAGAATTGGATAACATGGCGGTTGTTGTTAGCTGAATAACCCATGCGGATTTCATAGGTACCTTCAGGTACAGGCGGCATCTTGTACTTGAAGTCGAAGGCTCCGAGCCCCATCATCTCGTCACCCTGGTAGTTGTGCCAGGTTTGGTTGGGGCAGAGATAATAAAGACGGGTCTCCTCGGTATTATAAATGAGGTTTGTTCCGTAGCCTTTGGGGATATAGTATTCGTTGGTTTTAAGTATTCCGGCCTTGCCGCGTGAGCACCAGCGTACTTCGTTATTGGTGAACTCTGGAACCAACGAAGAGAAGTCGAAACGCATGATTTCATTGAGGACATAACCGCTCATGACATCCTCATCGTAAATAAGAACATTGTCGAGGAGGTGAATGGAACCGTTGAGGGCTTCCTGCATGAATCCTGGATATTGGATACTATCTTGCGAAACGACAGCGGGATCGTAAACTTTGATGTTGACGGGGATGTTCCTTTCGCCGCATGTGCTCCGATAAGGATTACTGGCGTTAGTGAGATCGCGGGAGTAATTGACGAGAACATCGGTCTGGTATTTGGCATTGCTAAGTGGACGTGTGACTTTCATCAATGTCCCCTGCATAGTCTCGTAGTATTCGAAACGATCGCTTCGTTTCACGAGGTTGACTTCGGAGTTATAGGTCTCAAGCGTCAGATTATAGCAGACCAAACGAGTATAGAGCAGTTTCTTGTTGACCAAATGATAGGCCATGAACTTGTACAAAGCGTTGTCTGGCTTGGTGAAATCGGGGTTAGTGGCATTGGGGTACCATTTCTTGCAATGCTCATAGAGGTCGTCGATGGAGTAGATGTCCAAAGAATGGAACAACTCATCAGGCTCGCAGAAAGCCGTAAAGCCATAGTAGCGTGTAGGTGGGAAGGAACTGTCGCCGTTGCCATCGTAATTGCCAGCAAAGCTTTCCCCGTCCACATAACTGAAGTCTTTATAGTCTTGAAGCTTATCTTCAAGTCCTGTTTTGACGAGAGCTTCATAGAAGATGGAGAGGAACGGCATACCTTCGATGACGGCAGGCACGGTATTCGACGAAGGGTTGAGAACGCTGGAGATAGCATGGACCACACCGTTCTCCACCAGCTCATCAGGAGAAATCAATTGCGCGCCATTCACATAAATGATACTCTGCAAGGTTTCAGCATCGTTGCCGAAACTCATGGTTAGGTAACGGTCGTTAAGGTTCTTTGTAGGAACTACATCGCCCTCCATCTCAGTGGTTAGGTAGCTCTCGGCCAGAATATGTGTCTTAGAAATAACGGCACACATACTGTCGCTCAGTTCTTCGAGCTTAGGCGAGGTAATGCCTGTCCAAATGACTTTTTTGGAACCAGGAAGGAGGGAGGCACGATAGATGCTGTCCTGCTCGAACAGGTAGCGTTCTACGGCGTTGTTCGTCGGAGCAAAACAGGTATAGGTGCCGTATGCCTTCATCAAGTTGAACTTATCGCCGCGTTTGAGAATATAGATAAAGTCGCTGAATGTTTCTTCGTTGTCCTCCAGATACTGGGCTACAGTCCTTCCCATGAAAGTGTAGCGGTTGCTCATGTCGATGGCATCGACACAGCTACTCACCGTTACACCAATCGTCGTCGTTATTGTGACGGCGGTCAGCATGGTTCGTATGGAGGTCCAGCGATTCATTTTGTATAGATTCCTGATGCGGTTTAAGACTTATTTCCGTTTATCTTCGAGAGTTATATCTTCATTTCGCAGCCAGCCAATAGGTACAATTTCCAGATAATCGTGCATGAACTGGTCGAGGCCGTCGTCCTGGTCATTGACGTTCTTAAAGCGCAGCCAATGGTCGCCAGGGCCAAGATACTTGGTTGTGATGACTCGTCGGCAGTCACCGTTGTAGTTGCGGGCTAAAGTGCTGCCGCCATAGTAGAAGGTGGTGGGGCCTTTCAGCCAGCCACGGTTCTTCATCTGCTTGTCATTGGCCACGCCGTTGTCGTCGGTCTGACTATCGGCCACCCAGCCCACTTCGGGCACGTTCAGCAAGCGGCGGAGGTCCGTGGGGATGCCGGTGACCTCATCATCAACGTAGAACTGGATGACGCCGCGGTTGCTGTTGGCAGAATAGCCCATGCGGAGCTCATACGTTCCAGCCGGGACGTGGGGCAGGCGGTAGCCGAAGTCGAAGGCACCCAGGCACATGCACTCATCGCCCTGATAGTTCGCCCAACTGGTGTGCGGGCTGAGATAATAGAGGCGCGTCTCCTCGGTGTTGTACTTCAGGCGGTCGCTGTAACCCTTGGGAATATAGAACTCGTAGTCGCCCGAGCCGGATGCGAAATTGATGCCCTGACCGTCGCACCAGCGAATGTTGTTGTTGGTATATTCGGGCACGAGTGAGGAGAAGTCAAGGCGGATAATCTCATTCAGCACATAGCCCACCATCAAGTCCTCGTCATAAACCAGAATTTTATCAATAAGGTGGATGGAGCCGTTGAGAGCCTCCTGCTGGAAGCCTGGGTAGTGTACATTGTCGCTTGCGACGTCCGAAGGATTCATGATCCGTACATTGGCACGACCTTCAAAGGTAGAGGCCGTGATATCCGTACTCTCCAGGCTATTCAGATCCTTCGTATAGTTGATGAGGATAGTACTGGAGTAGTTGGCGTTGCTGAGCGGAAGAGTCACCTTCATCATGGTGCCTTGCATAGTCTCGAAGTAGTCGTAACGGTCGCCGCGTTTCAGCAGGTTGCTCTCTGACTTGTAATAACTGCCGCAGGTGATGTTGTAGCAGACCAGACGGCTATAGAGAAGCTTGCGGTCCAGCAGATGATATGCTATGAACTTGTTCAAGGCATTGTCCGGATTCCTGAAGTCGGGATTGGTGGCCGTAGGATACCACTCGCGGCACTTGGCATAGAGGTCTTCAATGTTATAGATACCAGCCTGCTGGAAGACGGAGTCGGGCTCTACAAAGGCGGTGTATCCATAGTAGCGGCTCGAGGGGTAGGGACAGCCCGTCTTGTTGTAGATGGTGAGCGTGGTCTTGTCACCCTCCGTATAGCTGAAATCCTTGTAGTTTTGCAGCCTGCCGTCCAATCCCGTCCGCTCGAGTGCTTCGGAGAAGATACTGAGGAACTTCATGTTCTCAATCTGCGTCGGCACCGTGTTCGACGACGGATTCATCACGGCCGCAATGGTATGCACGGCACCATTCTGGACTTCCTCGTCAGCATCAATCACTCTTGCTCCGTTGATGAAAAGCAGGCTATAGCCTGTGATGGAATCAACGCCATAGCTCATGGTAAGGTAGCGGTCGTTGAGGTTCATCGTCGGAATGACATCTCCCTCCATTTCGGTCGTAAGGTAGGTCTTCGGGATGATGTGGGTCTGTGAGATGACGACACACATGGAGTCGCTCAGGTCCTCCAGACGGGGAGAGGTTACGCCTGTCCAGATAACTTTCCTCGAACCCGGCTTCAACGATTCCTTATAGATAGAATCCTGCTCAAACAGGTAGCGGTCGATAGCATCGTTGGTGGGGGCGAAGCAGGTGTAGGTGCCGTAGGCCCTCATGAGGTTATACTTGCCGCCACGCTGTAGAATGGTGACAAAACTGCTAAACATATCCTCATTCTCAGTGAGGAAACTGGCGATGGTATGACCCGTGAACGTGTAGCGGTTGGAGGTGTCGATCTCTTCCTGACAACTGCTGGCAGCCAGCACGAGGAGCGAGGAGATCCATAAAATTCCCACAACACTCACCCTAGTCTTTTGTCTCTTAAGGAAGGATTTCTTGAGCGTAATAAAAAGTCTCCACATAAGCCATTTTGGAGTAGAATACAATAAAAAATCGCCCGGATTCCTGCAAACGCTAAAAAACCCGGGCGAAAGGTGTATTTTACTTATTTAATCCAAACTTTTTTGCCACCAATAATATTGATGCCTTTTATGGGTACATTCAGGCGCTGGCCCATCGTGTTGTAAATGGGCAGCATATCGCCCGATTCCTCCAAGAGGAGAGGAGCGCTAATGCCGGTAGCCCATTGACCGAAGAGCTGCAGCTCAGCGGTATGCCAGAAGGTTCGGAAAGTACCGCCGTCGGGATTGTCGGCGTTACCGGTATCGGTAGCTGCCACGCGGAGGTAGCGGACGGGTTTATCCTCGGAGATGGCGACGGGACCGGCTGCGACGGGCGTGCCAACACCCTTGAAGGGCAGGAACACTTCGCCCAGTTCCTCGAACTCCTTGCCATCCAGACTGCCCGAAATCTTCATCTTCGTCGGATGGTCGTTGGCGCTGTTGCGGCGCAGCAGGTAGAGTGTGACGTCGCCGGCAAAATTCGCGTTCAGCTTCACCTGCACGTAGTGCAGCGGGTCGCTTACCTGATTGTGCCAGTCGGTGTGCCAGAAGGTTTCCGCATTGTTGTCAACCAGATACTCGATATGCTGTCCCTCGGCCTGGTCGCTGGCATTGCTGCTGAGCTGCTTGGCGTCGGTGATGAGAGCCTCGCCAGCCGTGGTGGTGATAGTGCCGAGGCTGAAATCCCATGCCTCCTGAGCGCTGAACGAGCCGTTCTGATAGCCTACGGCGGCGGTGTTGATGGTCTTCATGAAAGCATTGTAATCATCCTGGTTGAGAATGCCTGCCTCGGAGTAGTTTTCGGCCATGTTGGTCATCGCGAGAATCTGCTGCTGCAAGTAGATGTAGGCACGCTTGCAGTCGTAGAGCTCCGCAAACGTCTTCGAGAAGTCCTCGATGTAGGCGTATGCCTCAGCGGGTTCGAGGGGTCTGTTAATTCCAATCGTATTTTGCCGAAGCTCTTCCAAATGCTTGCGCAGCTCGGCGGAGTAGTTCGGGTAGAGATAGTACTCATCGCCGACGTTGGTACCATACATCGTGGCTGTCAGGGCGCGGGCACACTGGCCAATGAGAACATCCATCATGGCATCCCCAGCCTCCTCGAGCGAGCCGCGATAGGTGAGTTTAGCACCGCCAAAGACCAGCCAATCGTAGTCGAAGCCCGTGCCGAGATTGCGAATACCCACCTTGAGCGTGCCGTCGGTGACGACAGCAAGGATGCGGTTCACATAACGTCCGCCGTGGAAGGCATACGTCGCGCCAGTATAGCTGTTCGGGTAGAAGAAGAAGTCGTTGAAAATGACGTCGTAGGGATAGCTGCCCGCATTGGCAATGTAGCAGTTCTCCATGTCAACGGCCTTCTCGAAAGCAATGGGGTCTTCCTGAACAATCATGACGGGTACAAGGTTGTCGTTGGCATAGACCTGAGCGCCGTAGAAGAAGCCTTCGTCGTGACCCGAGGGACGGTAGAAGGCATTAATGTCAAGTTCATAGACGCCGTTGGCCAGGCCAGTGAGTTCCTGATACATGTCGCAGTTCGTGCGCCAGGCCTCAGCCACAGGCATGATGCCGCTATTCTGGTCGAAGTAACTGCCCGCTTTACCCTGCCAGCCGGTGGAACCGTCGGCGAGGTCGGCATTCGTTAGCAGCACGGTGACATCGGTACCTGCCTTTGCTGCCGTAGCAACAACAACGCGGTAGAGGGCAGCGAGGAACTCGCGCTCGGCACGGATGTCGGCTGTGCTCAGCTCGGCATTCTCCATCACGTAGGGGTATGAGCCGTTCTTGAAGGTGTCGTCGCGATCCTGCGTTTCAGTGAGATAACTCTTCAGTACATTCACATCCTCACCCTCCATAGCGTTCTCCTTGAGGAAGGCAAGCGCCTCCTGAGCGAGGGCATTGTAGTCGGCATAGGCACGTTCGCTCTCCTCGAGGTTGACGCGGTACTCGCGCATCCTCTTATAAGCAGCATAGAAGTACTCCAGCGTTGTCGAACCTGCCACCACATTCACGTATTCTTCGTAGGTCGAGGTGATGTCGGTGCTGGCCTGTACGCTGTAAACCCACTCGTTCTCCTCTTCGCAGAGGACCTCGATGAAGTCGTGCATCGACTCATCGTCGTGGACATCCATGTAGCGGTCGCTGATGGGGAGGTAATAGACGATGCCGTGTTCCTCGGTGGCGATAGGATAGGGAATCTCGTCCTCGCCGATAGTCTGACGCCAGACAGGATTGTCATAGGCACCGCCGTTGAGTTGGTAGCAGAGCTTACCCGTGCGGATGTCATCGCCCGCCTTCGTGCCGGCATCGGTGCTGACACCCTCAATCTCTTTCAGGTAGAAGCAGTTCGTCTTGGTACCGCCGTTGGCGAAGAGGCTGAGGTTCACACCGCCGGTGATGTGGAAGTCACCCGCCATCAGACAGTTGCGCAGGGTGAAGCTGCCTCGCGAATCGCCGACGAAGCCGCCCGTGCGGTCGATGCATGCATCGTCGTTCTGAATAATGTTGCCCGAGAAAACGCAGTTGACTAGCGTGGCCACACCGTCGCCCGCCACGCGGCCGATGAAGCCGCCGAGGTGGATTTCGCCGTTATGTCCGTCGTAGGTGCTGACAATGTCAGCCTCCACAACGACATTTTCGATGTCACAGCTGCCGCTCAAGCCCGAGAGAGCGCCGGCGAACTGTCCTGAGGTAATGATTTCGCCGCGGATGACGAGGTCCTTCACCGTGCCTGACAAGCCGCCGAAGAGCGAGGCGCCGGCCTTGTTCGTGGCGAGGGTGATGGCATGGTTCTGACCGTCGAACGTGCCGCCCAGGCCGTTGAAGGTGGTGGTGACGTACTTCGCGTCGGTGAAGTCGATGTCATCCGTCAAGCGGAAGCTCATATCCAGATTACCTTCGTTCACCATAGCGATGGCTTTGGCCAACTGGTTGGCATCGGCAATGAGGTAGTAGCCGTCGGCATCCTGCGAGAGGTCGGCAGACTCACTTTCAGCGCCACAGATGACACAAATGCCATCAATAAACTCGTGGTTGTCAATTTGGTTGGGGGGCGTGTTGGAGAAACTGTACGAGCCGCCGTCGTAGGGCTGGCCGTTGCAGTGGATGTCGCCCTTGCCATAGACGGTCTTGTGGTCACGCTCCACAGGTACGGGGTACGGGTCCTCGCCGATGGTCTGCCAGAAGCCTACGGCCGTCTGGTTGCCGTTCAGCCTGAAGGCCACCTCGCCGCTTGCTAGTTGCTCCTCGTTCACCTGCACGGTGCCTTCGGGCTGAGCGTCAAGGGGATTCACGTAGTAGGAGTTGGAAATGGTGTACTCGCCCAGATGTCCGCGGACGAGGGCATTACATTTCTTCGTCGTTGTAGCGGGGATGCTGACCTCCATAATGGCGAGGCCGTTTTCCACCACCGTGCCTGGGTCGTCCACCCATCCCACGAGGCCGCCTACGCAGGCGTCGGTACACACGTCGTTCGTCACCTTGCCCTTGTAAGCGACGTTCTTCAATGTGTTGTTGCCTGAGCACCAGCCGATGATGCCGCCACCGGCAAGGTCACCCTGTCCGCCGTCGTAGGTACTGACGATGTCTACCGTCACCAGGCAGTTGCTGATGTAGACGCCGTCGCCCTCGCGAATAAGGCCCGATGCGCGTCGTCCGCTGGCCGTCAGCGTGCCGTCCAGCCAAAGGTTTAAGATGCGGGCTCCTGCCGAGCCCTTGCCGAACAGACCGCCAGGCACGCTGCTGTTGGTATGTGTGTCGATGGTGACTTTATGGCCAAGTCCGTCAAAGGTACCCACGTAGGCCACGCCGTCGCCGATGAGGTCGTTGTAACCCGTGTAGTCGATGTCGGCTGTCAGACGGGCGCTCAGGTTGTTCTCGCCGCCGTTCACACGCTTGGCGAAGGCACTCAGCTCAGCAGCCGTACCAATCATCTCCGCGTCGCTGTTCACATACTTGCCGTTCTTGAAGAACACCTGCTCGTGGCCGTTCTCCATGGGCACGGGGAACTCGTCCTGCCCGATGGTCTGCCAGAAGCGCAGCGTCGTCTGGTCACCGTTCAGCAGGTAGCACACCTCGCCGCTCTTGACCTGCTCGGCCGTCACTTGGCTGGCGCCCTCGATGCCGGCGTTCCAGAAGTTCACGTAGTACGAGTTCGTCACCGTTGTGCAGTTGTCATCGGTACGGACGAGTGAGTTGCACTTGAAGTCGCCGCTCAGCGGCAGGTTGATTTCCATGATGGCCAGACAGTTCTCTACCACCGTTCCTGGGTCGTCCACCCAGCCCACGAGGCCGCCCACGCGGCAGTTGTCGAACACCTCGTTGGTGATGGTTCCCTCGTAGATGACGTTGCGGAGCGTGTTGTTGCCTGAGCACCAGCCGATGACGCCGCCGCTGGCCAGGTCACCCTGGGCACCCGTGTAGGTGCTGACGATGTCAACCTTGATTACGCAGTTGTTGATGAACACGCCGTCGCCCTCGCGAATGAGGCCCGAGGCGCGTCGTCCGCTGGCCGTCAGCGTACCCTCCAGCCAGAGGTTCTCAATCTTGGCACCTGCCGAGCCCTTGCCGAACAGGCCGCCCGGCAGGCTGCTGTCTGTATGGGTGTCGATGAACACCTTGTGGCCCTGTCCGTCGAAGTGGCCTACGAAGACCACGCCGCCGTCACCAATCAGGTCGTTGTAGGCCGTGTAATCGATGTCGGTTGTCAGGCGGCAGCTGGCATCGCGTTCGCCGCCGTTCACAATCTTGGCAAACGCGTTCAGGTCCGCACCATCATTAATCACATACACCCCGTCTTCTTTGTCCAGGGCATGAGCACCCAGCACGACAAACACCGTTGCCGCCAGCGCCATCAGAATGCTTCCTTGAATCTTTTTCATGTCGATTTTTAATAGAGGTTAGAAATGAATTTGAAATTTTTACAAAGATAATTTGAAGAAAACAAAAACGCCCACGCCGTTTCGTTAAATTTTGTTAACCCTCCCCCACTCCCCCGCCTCACTCGTTATTCACTAAAAGAACTCTTTTTTCCTGACAAAGGTAACCCGACTTTCCCACATGCCCCAATTTTCTTCCCCGAAAAGCACCTTATTTTATCTCCCGCCACGCGAACAAGAATTCCGTCATTTTTCCCACTACGCTGTGTTTTTATTCCATTGCGTTAAGATTTCATTCCAATGCGCTGAAAAAAAAGGGTTCAGTATTTCGGCACGCTTTTATTTTGAGCGATTTACACTTCGCTTTGTTTCGGTTCTCACGCCAAAGCTCTTTAACATCTCCATTTTCCATCGTTTTTTCCAATAAAAAGGAGAAAACACGGCGTTTTCTGGCAAAAAACGTGTCTTTGCAGTAGCAAATGACGATTGCCGGTGGGTTAATTGTTCTCCAAATGGAATCCTAAGCCATGACGGGACATGATATGATTAAAACCAGTAAATCTGTTTGCCTATCCATATGGATTATGCCGGAAGTGAACAGGAAAATAACGATGGCGCTTTAGCGATTAGTGATTTGTGTGCAGAAGGCAGTCTCCCCCACCCCTTCTATCTGCGGGGGGTGAGGCGGAGGAGGCCGGCGCCGTTGGTCTGGATGAGGAGGTCGCCACGGTAGGGGTCGCAGTCCTCGAACTCGTGGGGCACCTGCGACTGGAAGTCGAGGATGTGGTCGAGGCGCTTCGTGCGCAGGTTCCAGACGTAAAGGATGCTGGGCTGCTGCGCCGTGCCCAGGCCGACGGGAATGCACATCCGGTGGCCCACGACGCAGGCGCCCTGACCGATGTGGTTGGAGGGGAAGCGGGGGTCGAGGTCCTGGATGCAATAGTTCTCGAGAGCGTCGCGGGGGTGGAGGTGCACGATGGGGCCGTCGGCGAGCCGGGGCATCCTGAATATCATGATGCGCCAGCGGTTGCCCTCGCCCAGATTCTCGATGGTGTTGCCATAGCCGATGAGGTGATTGCGTTTGCGGTCGATAGTCCATTGGAGGGCGTAGCCGAAGAGGCCTTCGTCATCGTCGAGCACGATGGTCTGCACCAGCTGGGGCGGGGCGGTGAGGGAGATGCGCTCCACGAAGCAGACGTCCTTCATGCCGTTGTAACGCTGGCGGGAGCACTGCGACACGTAGAGCAAGGGGAAGGCATCGTCCTGAACGTAACGCTCGGTACCGAAGAAAGCGACGTTGGCGTGATTTTCCTTCGCCCGACTGGCGAGCGGGAACTGGCGCAGCAGCTGGAGGCTGTCGGCACAAAGGCGGTAGAGGGTGGCTTGGCCGGTGTTCTGGAGGCTGACGAGGTAGTCACTCCAGATGGCCATACCCTGATAGCTCTGCCCAGGCATGCCACGCAGATCGTCGACCTTCTGCACTTGGGCGCCCGTGTAATCAGGGGTCCTGCAGGCGATTACGAGTAGCAGTATTGCCAGCAGGGGGAGAAGGGGCTTGTGGGACATGTTTAGTGTATAGTGATTAGTGAACAGAAATAGCGAACCGTGAACCATGAACCGATATAGGGAAGCTATTTTTCTTCAACGAAGACGTTGCGCACGGCATCGAGGTAGCCATAACCGTTGACGTCGTCAGGCTGCAGGTAGCTGGTCTCCGTCCACTCGTTCCACGAGTTGATGGTGATGAGGGGATGGAGCGCGGGCCGAGCGTCGAGGTATGCCTTCGCCTGGCGCAGGGCCTGCTCAAAGCGCTCGGGGGTATTCCCACGCGTCACGGCACTACGGCCCGTTCGGGGGCTGTTGTCCCAGCCGATAGAGACGTGGGGGTAGTAGGGAATGGTGAACTCGCGGTCCAGTTTCTCCCACTCGGCATAGGCAGAGGCAAGGATGGTGGCGTAGTCGTCGTCGACGTTGATGAAATGGCAGAACTGATAGTGCGACATGCTGTTGAACCCGAGTTCACGGATGAAGCGGTCGCGGGGAAGCGCAGTCTTTGCAGCATCAAAACCGCTGTAGTTAAACTGGGGTTCCCACATGGTGAACTGCAGCTCAAGGTCGGGGAAGCCTGCCTTCTTCACCTCCTCGCGGAACCAGCGAAGTGCATCCGTCGCCTGTTCTACCCCGCCCAGCCCCTCAATGAAGGTAGAGACCTCGTAGATCATGAACACGGGTTTGCCGTCGATCTTATAGTAATTGGGCTGGCAGAAGAACAGCTCGATGTTGCGACGGCACATCTTCTCGAAAGCCTCGCGGCTGACGCCCCCACGCCAGATGATGTTGTTCTCGCCGAGGTGGGCGATGCGTGTGTCCCAGTAGTTCTCCACGTTGTGGTTGGCCCACATGAGGTAGAACCGCATCTTGTCGCAGTTGCGGGCACGAAGGAAACCGTGGGTGAGCGTCGTCTCCATGAAGGGACGTTCGTCGAACCAGTACCAGTCGAAAATGAAGACGTTCACGCCATGACTGGTGGCCTGCTCTATCTCCATCTCCATCACGGCGGGGTCCGCCTCGTTGACATACCCCCAAAGCGGATGGCGGTTCCAATAATGCCCAGGGTTGCGCTGCTGCATGGTCATCACGGTCTCCCACTCGCCCATACCTAGGGGCCAGAACGAGCGGAGGCGTGGGTCGTCGGCAGCATAGGCGGGATAGAGATACGCTGCCACATCGTACGCCTTCCGAGTCTTTGCAACGGCCATCACGGCGGATAATAACGCCAAGCACAAGATAATAGTCTTCTTTTTCATGATTACGGGTCGATATTCTGTCTACAAAAGTACAAGTCTATGGATGAAAAAGCAAATTATTTGAGCAAAAAGTTTGGCGGTATGGAAACAATTGGCTACCTTCGCGGCGGATTTGGTAGCAGCACGCCCCGAAAAGGGCGCTATGCGCAAGGGAATCAGGTGAGAAACCTGAGCTGTACCTGCAGCTGTAATCCACATCAGAAACGGGCATGGCACCCGAAGTCACTACTGAACAGGAAAGTGGGAAGACGCCATGCCGCGGTGGAGAGCCAGAAGACCTGCCACGTCCGCAGAGAAATGATAACATGCCTCCAGGAACAGGGGCCGTTAACATGAGGAACGTAAATAGATACCTGACAACGATGGTTGTGGCGTTGGCGATGGCCCACACCCACGCCCATGCCCAGCAGCCCGACAGCCTCCGCACGGAAGCGCTGCCTGAGGTGGTGGTGACGGGTACGGGTACGGAACATCTGCTGCGCAACGCCCCCGTGCAGACGGAAATCATCTCGCGCAAAATGCTCGACAGCTTTGGCGGCCGCTCCATCGAGGAAATCCTCGGAGCGCTGACAGCCTCGTTTGCCTTCAGCGAGGGCGACATGGGTAGCCAAATGCAGCTGGGCGGACTTGGCAACAACTATATCCTTATTCTTATAGATGGCAAGCGCATCCACGGCGACGTGGGCGGCGAGAACGACCTCGGCCTCATCGACCCGCAGAACATCGAGCGCATAGAGATTGTGAAGGGTGCCCAGTCGGCCCTCTACGGTAGCGACGCTATGGCTGGCGTGGTGAACATCATTACGAAAAGAAGACCCTCCCCCAACCCCTCCCGTAAAGGAGGGGAGCCCATAGGCTGGACGGCGGAGAATAGTTCGCGGTATGGGTCGTACAACGACGTGCGGCAGCACAACGGGCTGGCCCTGGCCATCGGTCCCGTGACGAGCTACACCAATTTCCAGCTGCAGCATACCGACGGCTGGCAGAATACCGCCGAGGAGTACACCGAGGCCCGCGTTGTAGATGACAGCCGCAACAAGACCGTCAACGCCTACACGCTCTGGCAGGTAGCCCAGCGGTTCACTTACGCTCCCAGCAAGGACGTGGAACTCTATGCCGACGGCACGTACTACACCAAGTCCATCAACCGCCCACGGAACGGACGCCACCCCAGCTGCGACGTCTATACCTACGACCTGATGTACCGCAACGCCAGCGCTTCGACAGGCGGACGATGGAAACCGAACGAAGCCGACGTGGTGACACTTGATATCGACTGGAATCGCCACGCTTACTACTACGAATATACCGACACCACGCTGGCCGACGGCTACGACCCCGAGGGACGGTTCACCAACTACTACCCCTATTTCCCTGGCCAAATCAATCTGCAGAGCGACCAGCAACGTCTGATGGCCCACTTGAAGGGGGTGTTTCATCTGGGAGAAGGTCAACAAGTCAACGGGTCAACAAGTCAACAAGTTGAGGCTTCCGTCCTCTCCGTGGGGGCGGAGTACCGCTACGACTACCTGAACGCCCCGATGCGTACGGCTACGGGCACGGCTGACGACTGGACGGCTGCCCTCTATGCGCAGGACGAGTGGAATCCCTTCACGTGGCTCAACATCACGGCGGGACTGCGTCTGAACCAGAACCGCAGCTTCGGTTTCCGCGCTACGCCCAAGGTGAGCACGATGGTGTCGCTGGGCAACTGGAGGCTGAGGGCAGGATGGAGCCAGGGATTCAAGACGCCCACCACGAAGGAGCTCCACTACCGCTACCTCCACACGATGGGCTCGAGCACCTTCTTCAACCTGGGTAACACGCAGCTGAAGGCGCAGGCCAGCACCTACGTCAGTGCAGGCATCGAGTATCGCGGCGACAGGCTGACGGCCTCCGTAACAGGCTATCGAAACCGGCTCGACCACATGATAGCCCTCGTGAACGTACCCGTGAGCGAGATCCCCCACGACATCACCTCGGCCTATACCGGCGACGGTAGCACGGCCGTTGTAGCCCGCAAATACATGAACATGGAGGATGCCCGTACCATAGGCGTCGACGTCAACCTCAGCTACACCTTCGCCGAAGGGCTGACGGCAGGCGGCAACTACAGCTGGCTCGACACCCGCGCCCACCAGTACAACACCCACCACGACCGGCTGGAGGAAGTCGTCATCGACGGTACCGCCCACCACAAATGGAATGCCTACGTCATCTGGAGCCACCGCTTCCACGAGCGCTACAAGCTGGGCGCTAACCTCAGCACCCGCGGCAGCAGCCGGCGCTACTACCAGAACAACGGCGACGGCGCCCCCTTCCAGCTGTGGAGGCTCAACACCACCCACGACCTCGGCACAGCCGACAGTCATCCCTTCACCTACCGTCTGGAGGCAGGTGTTGACAACATACTGAACTACGTCGACCGCACGATGCACCCCTACCACCTCGGCACCAACAGCCCTGGACGTACCATTTATGCAGCCGTCGTCGTCCGCTTCAAACAAGGAAAAAGTGTTAAACCTAATAAAATGTCTAACTTAAAATCGTACGAAAATGAAGAGTAAACGTTTCGTCGTTGCCATGTTGGCTGTAGCAGCCATCATGACCAGCCTGTCATCCTGCCAGAAGGATGAGGATTTAAACAACAATTATGCCAAGTACCAATCGGCCGTCGATGCCCAGGTGAAGGCCAACAAGAAGCACAGCAAGGTCATCCTGCTTGTGGCTTTCGGCAGCACGTGGGACAACGCCTTCAAGGCTTTCGATGCCACCAAGGCTGCCTACGAGAAGGCTTTTCCTGAGAGCGATGTCTATGTCAGCTACAGCTCGGCCATCTGCATCAACCGCGCAGCCGCCGGCGAGAATACCGACGAGAACGGCAAAATCGTGAAGCGCAACTACTACGCCCCGAACTTCTGGCTGCACGCCTTCGCAACAGCCAAGTACACCGACATTACCGTGCAGTCGCTTCAGGTGATTCCCGGCGAGGAGTACAGCCGCGTCATCAACCACATCAAGGACTTCGCCAACAACCATCTGGGCGACCTCGACGACAAGTATCTTGCCAGTCTTGAGGGTCACCTCTGGCTGGGCACTCCCCTGCTCAACAACACCGACGACGTGAACCACGTGGCCGAAATCCTTGCCAAGACGTACGGCAACCAAGCCAACAAGGGCGTCGTCGCCTTCATGGGCCACGGCAACCCCGACAGCTACGACACCTACAAGGCTAACGTCCGCTACACCCAGCTGGAGGAGGCCCTGCAGAAGTTCAACAAGAACTTCTTCGTCGGCACCGTCGACATGCCCGACAACTACAAGCAGGACGTCCTTGCCCGTATGCAGGAAGCCGGCATCAAGAACGGAACCATGAACCTCTACCCCCTGATGAGTATCTGTGGCGACCACGGCCACAACGACATGGCGGGTGAAGGCGATGAGTACTGGGACGCCACGGACGAAGAGAGCGAGGACAACAGCTGGTTTGAGTTCTTCAGCCACAAGGGCTACAACCCCACGTCCAACCTCTTCGGTCTGCTTGAGGTCAAGGACATCCTTCAGGTATGGCTGGACCACACGAAGAATCCCGTCGAGCTGGAGGACTACTACCACTCGATGTATCCCGAAGAATAATTTCCTTTCATAAAAAATGAGGCGCAGACGCTTTGCCATAGTCCGATCTGCGGCACTTTGTGCGACGATCCTGCTGGTTTCCCTGTCATGTGCGCGGCAGGGAGCCGGCAGGATCTCCCCCTCGGCCGACGCGTTGTTTGCCGCCCACGACTCGGTGCTGGCCCATGCCGACGACTTCAGCGACACCATCGCCATACGCTATGCCCGCGGGCTAAAGGTCGACTACCGCGACGACGGCATCCACGTCGTCATCAGCAACCCCGACCCGTCCGCGCCCTACGCTGATTCCGAAGAGATGGTCATCACCCGTCCCTTCAGACGCTTCATCTGCACCACCGCCCTCCAGCTGGGCAACTTCGAGGTGCTTGGGCTGGAGGACCGCATCGTAGGCATGAATTCGCTGAAGAACCTCTTCTCGCCCACCATGCAAGAGCAGATGCGCGACGGACGTACAGTCCGCATCGGCAAGGAGGGAAACTTCGACGTCGAGACCATCCTCGCCACACAGCCCGACTATGTCTTCGTCAGCGCCTCCAAGCACGGCGGCTTCGAAGCCATCCGCGCCTGCGGCATACCCTTCATCACCCATCACGGCTACAAGGAAACCGACCCGCTGGGTCAGGCCGAGTGGATAAAGCTCATAGGATTGCTGACAGGCGAGCCGCGTCGCGCCAACGCCGTCTTTGACGATATCGAGCACAAGTACCTGACGCTTAAGGAGGAGGTCAACAGGTCAACAAGCCAACAAGTCAACAAGTCAACGAGGAAACAGCTTCCTACGGTGGCCTCGGGGCGTCAGGTGCGCGACGGATGGTATGCCGTCGGCGGACAAAGCTACATGGCACAACTCTTCCGCGATGCCGGAGCCGACTACGTCATGGCTGACAACGACGACTCGGGAGGCCGCACACTCGACTTCGAGGCCGCATACGCCAGGTCCGTTCATGCCGACTTCTGGCAGATCGACGGCTCCTTCAACGGAGCGTTCACCCTCGCCGTACTGGCAGCCGAAGACCCCCGCTACACAACCCTCGATGCCTACAAAAGTCATCGGGTACTCTTCTGCAACCTCGCCCAGACACCCTACCGCGAGCTGGCCGGCGTGCAGCCCCATCTCCTCCTGGCCGACTTCGTTAAGGCCTTCCACCCCGAGCTACTGCCCCATTACATCCCCCACTACTACAAATTGATTGACTAAATCCTTTGTCCGTCGGGATGAATTAACGACCTTTAATCCCCTTTGGGGCTTATAGGTAGGCTGCGGCTCAGAACGGACGGAGCAGCGAGAGCAGAGCGATGCTTGGATCAGCTCTGCCGAGTCGCGACAGACGAAAACGCAGTTAAAAACTCAAATAAATTTGGCTTTTCGTTCGCCTTGCACTACCTTTGTCGCAACAATTGTAATTCTATGAAAATCTACACCAAAACCGGCGACTGCGGCGAGACCTCCCTCGTGGGAGGCCAGCGAGTCAGCAAATGCTGTGAGCGGCTTGAGAGCTACGGCACAGTCGATGAACTGAATGCCCACATCGGCTTGCTTATTACCTATTGCCCGGATGCGGCCGAGCGGGCATTCCTCACCCGCGTGCAGTCAGCCCTTTTCGTGGTAGGCGGCTACCTGGCTACGGATACCACACAACGCCCCGTCCGCACGGGCAACATCGTCACGACGGACATGGTCGGGGCTGTGGAACAGGAGATCGACCGTCTGCAGGAGGCCCTCCCCCCTCTCCGGCTGTTCATCCTCCCAGGCGGGTGCGCCGCTGCCAGTCAGGCCCACGTCTGCCGGACCGTCTGCCGACGTGCCGAGCGCGAGATACTGCGCCTTGCCGCCACAGGAGCCGAGGTGGACGACCTCGTGCTGGCTTATGTAAACCGTTTGAGCGACTACTTCTTCGTCCTCGCACGCAAGCTTAATGCCGATGCCGAAGTTCCTGATATCGTGTGGAGAAGAAACGATGACACATTTTCATCGCAATGAAAAGACTTTTTCATCGCAATGGTTTAATGTTTTCATCGCGATGAAAGATTTTAATCATCGCGATGAAAAAAACTTATTCGCTTGGAATAAAAATCAGCATAAAGAAATGAACTTTACAAAACCAATAAAAGCCACGCTTCCCGCCCTTCTGCTCATGCTATCCGCAAGCGGCATGGCGCAATCCGCAGATTCGCTGCGGCAGATGGCGCTCAACCCCGTTGTCATCACGGGTACGGGCACCTATCACAAAGCCAACAACAGCCCCGTTGCCGTCAAAGTCATTACCGCCAAGGAGATGCGCGACGCAGGCGTCACCACCCTGCAGGACGCCCTTGCCCGTCTGACCACCACCATCACTACCCACACCAGCGGCATGGGCACCTTCGTCAACTTCGGCGGAGTGAGCGACGACTACATCGTCATCCTTGAGAACGGACGCCGCGTGAGTGGCGACGACCGTTGGGCACGGCTCAGCCTCACGAACATCCGCCGCATCGAAGTCTTCAACGGCGCCGCCAGCGCCCTCTACGGCAGCGATGCCATAGCAGGTGTCATCAACATCATTACCGACGACAGCCGCGACCCCGTAGCGGCCACCATAAGCACGAAGGTCATGAACCACGGACGCCTCGACCACGACATCCATGCCGACGTCACCGAGGGCCGCTTCTCGAGCCACACCACCTATGCCCGGCGCCAGGCCGACAACTGGCAGGTCAACCCCTATCAGGCCTTCAGCGAGGGCGCGGGGGAGGTGCTGAAGCTCACGGGACGTCCCATGTCGGCAGCCTTCGGCAGCGATGCCCTCAGCGAACGGCTGGAGTGGCGGTTCAGCGACACATGGTCGGCCTACTTGCGCGGCGATGCCTACGACTACAAGACCCGTCGCCCGCAAGGAGCCACCTACTTCACCCAGAAATCATCCAAAGACCCCGCCACAGGCGAGAAAGTCTATACCTATACCCCTCGCTCCGCCTACACCTACGACCTTCACCACCAGACCTTCACCTATGGCGGAGGTGTGCGCTGGGCCCCCGATAGCCGCACGCACGTCTATCTGGACCTCCATACCGACCTCTTCCGCTCCGACTATGACTACTGGCAGACGGCCGAGGCCGAAGCCTACGCCGAGACGCGCAAGCGCACCCGCTACACGGACGGCACGCTTCGCGGCATCTTCCGTCTCACGGATGCCCATAAGCTCTCCGCCGGCACCCAATACGTAGGCGAAAGCCTCGTCAGCGAGAGCGACAACATCCTGGGCGAACAGACCCACACCTACAATCTCTTTGCGCAGGACGAAGTGCGCATCTTCCGCGGCCTGGAGGCCGTCGTGGGTGTGCGCTATACGTACAACACCCATTTCGGCTCGGCGTTCACCCCCAACGTGGCCCTCTTCGGCTCGGCGGGAGGGTTCCGTCTGCGTGCCAGCTATGCCGGCGGCTACCGCACCCCCACACTCTCGCAACTCTATGCTACCGACCAGGCGAAGACCACCAGCCGCTACACCCTTCCCAGCACGTCGCTGAAGCCCGAGCGCAGCAGCTTCTGGAACGTCAACGCCGAATACAGCAACCAGACGATTGCCGTCAGCCTCAGCGGATTCATCAACGGCATCCGCGACATGATTAACTATCGCACCTTGACGGCCGCCGAGATTCAGGCTGATGCCAGCCTGCGCCAGCTGGTAGACGAGGGATGGACCACCCTTCGCCGACGCGACAACATCGACCGCGCCAAGCTGCGCGGCATGAGTGCTAACCTGAAGTGGATGCTTCCTGCCGGCATCACGCTGGGCGGAGGCTATACGTTTACCGACTCGAAGGCCGAGACCATCACGCTCGATGCTGCCACGCAAACCTACGTTACTACCGTCACTCCCGTCGACAAGTCCGTCCGCCACGTAGGCAACGTCATGGCCTCGTGGGACAAGACGTGGGGCGACTATCACCTCTGCGTCAGCCTCGATGGACATATCCAGAGCCAGCGCTACAGCAGCACCTACGGCTACGCCCCCGCCTATAGCCAATGGGACTTCCACACGCGCCACATCATCACCCTTGCCCATTGTACGCTTGAGCCGGGGCTGGGCGTGGAGAATATCCTGAACAGCCGCGACACCTCTTATTGGAACTCTAATTTCTCAACCATTAACCCCGGCCGTTCCATCTACGCCAGCCTTGCGCTAAGGTATTGAGGGAGGTCAACAAGTCAACAGGTCAACAGGTCAACGAGTCAACGAGTCAATAAGTCAACAGGTATGGAAAGGAAGATTTTTGTGGTTGGTATTGGGCCTGGGTCGCCCGAAGATGTCACCCCAGCTGTACGCACAGCCATCAGCGAAAGCGACGTCATCGTCGGCTACCATCGTTATATACCCTTCGTCACCCCTTGGCTCCGTCCCGACGCGGAATGTGTCGATACGGGCATGAAGCACGAGCGCGAACGTGCCGAGCAGGCCTTCCGCTATGCTGAGGAAGGGCGGACGGTATGCGTCATTTCCAGCGGCGATGCCGGCATCTATGGTATGGCATCGCTCATCTACGAGATGCAGAGCCGAGGCCGGGGCGAAGGGGTGGAGATTGTTCCTCTACCAGGCATCAGCGCCTTCCAGAAGGCCGCATCGCTACTCGGCGCCCCTGTCAGTCACGATTTCTGCGTCCTTTCGATGAGTGACCTGATGACGCCCTGGGCGGTTATTGAGCGGCGCATCCGTGCGGCTGCCGAAGCTGATTTCGTCACGGCCGTCTATAATCCCCGCAGCAACGAACGCTATTGGCAGTTGCATCGGCTGAAGGAACTCTTTCTCCTATGCCGAAACGCCGAAACGCCTGTAGGCTACGTCCGTCAGGCCGGACGCGAAGGGCAGCATGTCGTCGTCACCACGCTTGGCGACTTCAATCCCGACGAGGTTGACATGTTCACCATCGTCATTATCGGCAACAGCCAGTCCTACACATGGCAAGGGCATATCATCACCCCGAGGGGATACTATAAGAACGATAATTGCTCAAAGAGCATAGGTCAGGACATCATGATGCAGTCGTTTGCCACCATCCGTCGCGAACTGCGCCATCCCGATATTCCCCTATGGCGGCTGTGGCCCTTGCTGCATACCATCCACACCACAGCCGACTTTGCTATGGAGCGGATTCTATGGATGGACGAAGCGGCAACGGAAAAGATTTTCGCCCAAATCAGCAGCGGTAAGCTGCGGACCATTGTCACCGACGTTACTATGGCAGCCAGCGGCATCCGCAAGGGGGCTCTCGAGCGGCTGGGGCTTAGCGTCCTATGCTACCTCAGCGACCCTCGGGCCGAAGCACTTGCCCGCGAGCAGGGACTCACCCGTGCCCAGGCCGGCATCCGCATAGCCGTCAGCGAACACCCCGATGCCCTTTTCGCCATTGGTAATGCCCCAACGGCCCTGTTGGAACTTTGCCGCCTTGTCCGGCAGGGGAAGTGCTGTCCGGCTGGTATCATCGGCGCCCCTGTGGGCTTTGTCCATGTGGAGGAGAGTAAGCACGCCGCCAAAACGCTCACGGCCATCCCCAAGTTGCTGATTGAAGGCCGCAAGGGCGGCAGTACCCTCGCCGCAACCCTCGTCAACAGCATCCTCACCTACGACGATGCCGCCACCCTTATGCCCGGAAGAGATGTATAAGTGCCTTCGGCGCAATTGAAAAAACATTTTTCATTCTAATATATGCTGACTTGCTCCATCATCGGAATTAGCGATAGCGCTACGCCTTGGTTTCCGCCCGAGGTAGAGGCGGTTATAGCCCGTGGACACACGTTCTCAGGGGGGCGACGTCACCACGAAATCATGGCTTCACAGCTGCCTGCGGGTTATAAGTGGATAGACATTACTGTTCCTCTTTCTGACGTGTTTCGGCAATACGATGAGGTGTCGGGCGAGTTCATTATCTTTGCATCGGGCGACCCGCTCTTCTACGGCTTTGCTGCTACGGTACAGCGCGAGCGTCCCCATTGGCAGTTAACCATTTATCCATCGTTTCATTCGCTTCAGCTTTTGGCTCATCGTCTCTGTCTGCCCTATCAGGATATGCGCGCCGTATCTCTCACCGGCCGTCCGTGGGATGCCCTGGACGAGGCTCTTATCTGTGGCGAGCGTCTGATAGGTTGCCTCACAGACCATCATCATTCACCTCAGGCTATTGCCAAGCGCATGATAGACTATGGCTTCGACCGCTACTATCGTATGGCTGTAGGGGAACGGTTGGGCAATGCCGAATCAGAGCGAGCCAGGTGGGTTGACATGAAGTCTTCTTCTCTTGATGCTATCTCCTTCCCCAACTGCGTCATATTGGAGAGGACGGCTGTCCGTCCGCGTCCCTTCGGCATACCCGAAAAGGAGTTCCATCTGCTTGACGGACGTGAGCGGATGATTACCAAGATGCCTGCGCGCCTACTGGCCCTGTCGTTGCTCGACCTCCGCCATCGCCGCACGCTATGGGATGTCGGTTTCTGTACGGGTAGCGTCAGCATCGAGGCCAAGCTCCAGTTTCCCCATCTTTCTGTCGTAGCCTTCGAAGTACGCCCCGAGTGTGAGCGCCTGATGACACTAAACGCTCGTCGTCACGGCACGCCCGGCATCCGCGCCGTGATGGGCGATGTGCTTACGGCCGACCTTGAGTCCCTCCCCCGTCCCGACGCCGTGTTCATCGGCGGACATGGGGGTAGGCTTCGCGACATTATTTTCCGCCTCGCACCCCTCATGCAGCCCGGTGCCACCCTCGTTTTCAACGCCGTCAGCGACGACAGCCGCCGTCTTTTTGCCGAAGCCGTCCGTGAAGCCGGTATGACCCTTGTTTCCGACACCCGCCTCGCCATTGACAACCACAATCCACTGGTAATCATGAAAGCGGTTAATACTCCCGAATCCTGAGTGACGTTGCGGCAGGCAGGATTTCTGCTACGAAACGGCTGATGAACTTAGTATTGTGAGAGGCCTCACAGGGAATAAGGTCTTGTAAGAAAGCGTGTTGTGTGCCGGACATTACAGTTATTACAGATTACAGTTCGTTTTTTGAGGGTATGTATTTTCTCAAATCTCCTTTATAATACTATTTAACTAATTAATAATAAATATATTATAATATAAAATAAGGAAAGGAAGAGAGAGTGATACCCTTTAAAAAATAACTGTAATAACTGTAATTGTAATGTATGGTCACGATTGTTTTCATCTAAAGAGCAATCATACAATAATATACGTTATTGCAAGACCGTCTGCTCCGGTCATTTCAAGGCTCGAACGAGGCAGAAAACGTATCAAAAAACCGCTATTTTGGGCTATTTTGGCCTCGAAAAGCGGCAAAAACCGCTATTCCCGATGTTTTTCCCCATCCTTTGCGAACGCGTCATCGGCTCGGAAATCCAGTATCCCGACCTTAGTCCTTAACGTTATGGTTCATCCGACAAATGCGTAGTTATTGTGATGTAACGACAGAATCTTGAGTTCGAAGAACTTTTCATCTCTATATCCGTATGCTTGTCGCTTCATTGTTTTGATTTTATTGTTTATGCCTTCGATTTTTCCTGTAGA
>JAFXXQ010000023.1 GCA_017542145.1 Bacteroidaceae bacterium
CTATGGCATCGGGGTTCCACCTCTTCCCATTCCGAACAGAGCAGTTAAGCCCGATCACGCCGATGGTACTGCGCAAGTGGGAGAGTAGGTAGCCGCCGTTTTACGTGGGAGCCTCAGATGAATGTCTGAGGCTCTCTTTTTTATTCGTTGATGATGGGGGTGCCATCAGGGGTGATGCCTTGGGCGGAAACGGCGAAGGAACGGGAGTAGCCGTTGTTGTAGAAGGAGAGGGTGACACTACCGTTGGCATCGGTGGTGACGGCAGGATTCCAGTAGATGGTACGGCGATAGTCCTTGTCGCCCTGTATGGGGCCGTCGGGGTAGGTGGGGGCGTAAAACTCGGCGACACGCGAGTAGCCATCGAAGGTCGTGAGGCGCTCGTTCTTTTGGCGGCGCTCACTGAAGGCGGCATCGCCGTAATCAACCTCGGCGATGAGGAACTTATCACCTCGATTCAGTCTGCGAAGAAATTCTTGATAATCTTGCTCGCCCATGCGCCTGTTGGCAAACTGCTTGAAGCTTGGGAGGAATCGTGGGTCAGCTGAAATGGTGTCGTAAACCATCACGGATTTGATATATTCCATGTCGGCTCCCATAACCCTCGGGTCAACGGGGCTTATTTCGTCTTCCTCGCGGGGGAGTATTTTTTCGTCATCACCCATCTCAAAATCAAGTTCAGGTTCAACGATTAGTCGCCAATTGTGACCTTCCATAACTTCGTCACTGATCATGGGGATAACGTAGCGGTGTACGGTGTGGTCATAGACGGCAGCGTCATACCGATCTACAAAGAAACCGATGTGGTAGAGATAATCCCGGAGTCTGTACGTGTAGTCGCCGTTATCAAAAATCTCCTCGCAGTCGGCTGCGGCGTCGTAGGCGTGGAAGGTGCCGTAATCGACGTAGAGTGTGCTGGCGGTAACCTCTACCTCTTGGAGAGGAATGGCATCGTGAGGCATGACGAAGTCGTCGATGTCCTCGCGCCACGAGGGCAGCAGGGCGTTAGCCGTCTTCGGGTCGGGCAAATAGGTCTCGATGGGGGCGTAGGGATGGAGCGGGGGCTTATAGGAGCGCTCAAGCCTCATGCGGGTCGTGGCCTTCTTCATAACCTTCTTGCCCTGCTCGGTATGGTAATAGAGGTGCCACTTTCCTTCGAAGTCTTGCAATCCCACGCTCCAGTAGCCCTCGGCATCGGTGGTGACGGTGGCGCGCTGCTCGAATTCGCGGTCGGGCGAGACGAGGGTAACATCGACCTTGGTGTTCTGTAGGGGTGTCTCGAAGATGCGGCTGAAAGCCCAGCCCTCGAGGATGAGCTGCTGCTCGGTGTAGTGGGTTACCTTGAAGGGGGTGACGCCTGCCATGCGCTGCCAGTCGTAGCGCGTCCAGCCCTGCACGAGCATCAACAAGTCTAACGCGTGTGAATGATCACTTTCAAAATACCATCCTGGGTCTTCGATAAGTCCTTTCAGTTCAGAGGAGAGAAGCATATAGGTGCGGATGTCGTCGTGGTACACGGTGCCATAGTCGGCCGCGTCGCGCACAGCAAGGGAGAAAGTCTGGAGGGGATGGCCTTCTGTCTGGAACGTCATCTGTATGCGCTCGAAGGGGCGGTACTCAGGCTTGGTGGCGGTGAAGGTGATGGGCTGGGTGGGGATGCCGTTGTCGATGAAGAGCATGCGCTGGGCGAGGATGTCGCCTGCAGGGTTATAAAGCGTGAATTGATAGACTCCCGTTGGACAGCGGCGCACGGGGACGGAGAGGTCGTAGGAAATGACCTGCGTGTTCACCTGGAGCGAAAGCTTGCCATTGTCCAAGTATTTATAGATGGTGTCATTCTTGGCATTGACGCTGAGCGTATCGAAGCCGCAGAGCTGTCCCCGCCCTGTGAGGGTGTAGGCCAACAGCGTGTCCTTGGTCAGTCCGACAGCATCGATGTGGGCGATGAGATCGTCCCCCTCGCGTGAGAGATGGAGCGCACAGCCCTGCGGCTCTGCCTTCGGCAGCGTATATTTGAATTCCTTCCCACCGGCGGTGACGATGACCTGCTCGCCTCCCTTCTGCGTGAGCCAGTCGAAGCGTCCCATGCCGCGATGCTGCGGGCTAAGGGGAATGGCCTGTCCGTCCGCCGTACGCATCTCGTCGATATTAACGCCCAGCCCATTGTCGTCGGTGGCCTTGAAAGCGATGGCGCACGCTACGCCGCTGATGAGGTGTCCGCCCTCGGGGAAGAAGTTGACGGTCAGTTCCTTCGGCTTCTCCTTTTTCGGTTCGGGACGGTAAATCTCGTGATAGGGATATTCGCCCACGACGGGGTCGTCGTAGCGTCCCTCCTGCTTGGGGAACTGATAGACGGGGATAACGCGGCTGAAAATGGATGCATCGTCGAAATTGAGCATCGAGTGGGTGTAGGCGCGGATTTGGTAGTAACCGCTGGGCAGGTTCGTAGCGCCGCGGCGGTCGATGGCTTTTAGGACGGAGGTATCGACGAGGGGGAACGAACCATGACAGCGGCCATGCTCGATTTTCAGTTTCTGCTGCTTGATGATGACTCCTGTGGGCGACAGCAGTTCAACGTAGAGAATCTTACTGGAGGGATTGGGGTAGCCCATGTCGTCGGTGACGTAGGCGGCGTACCAGATGGTCTCGCCCTGGAAGTAGGCCGTGTTGTCGAGGTGGAGATAGACACGCTCCTGCGGGCAGACGCGCAGGAAATAATTATAGTATGAGGCCAGGTAGCGCAGTTTAACCAACGCATCTTTCTTGCTCTTGTCAATGTCGTCCCATTTGGGCACGACGGCGGGCATATCATCCACCAAAGTTTCCGGGAGGGTGAGGAGCGTTTCATCATCGGCCGAGAAGTCGATGCCGGCTGTCGAAGTCTCCAGCGCTACCGGCTCGGAGGTCGTCTGCTTCGTGATGGAGGCGACCTTATCGACGACAAAAGTGAAGTAATAGTTCAGCTGCGTACGACCGATAAGCATCGGCACATGCACCCGCATGGTACGTCCCACAAGGCTCCGTGATGTCGTTAAGGCAGCGACACGGGTGCGGAAGTGCGTAGGTAGCAGCGGGGTGATCTCCTGCTCGACGTCTCCTTCCGTCGGATAGTTGATGTCGGGGATGAGGAATCCGCTCAGACCTGTTCCTCCGGGCACGAACGATGGCATCAGCTCGTCGGTCCGCTCCAACGTATAGCCCACGCCGCTTTGCAGCCTGTCCACGTCGCGGTAGTTCACGCTCTTCCAGGGAATCATCATTGCTTCCTGACGTTTGTTCACCATCGAGAAGTTCAGCGCAATGTCCGATACATACCACACGGCGCCGATGATATCGTCGGCATAGCGCCAGCGCACGTCCTCCTTGCCGTTGAGGTCGGTGAACGTCTCGCTCGTAATGCCTTGCCGGTACCCCACGTTCCTGTCGCATGACACCTCGTCGAGCCTCACCTTGTAGCGCACCACGTACTCCGTCCTTGCTTTCTTCGTCAGACGGGGCGACGGTTTGTCGGGAACTATCTTCTCCGTGAAGCCCGTGATGCCTGCAATCTCAAAGGTGAGTACATAGCTGTAGCGCACGCCGCCCTGCGTGATGGGGAGCGTGAGCCTCATGGTCTTCCCCTTCAGGTTTATGACTGCCTCCTGCGCCTTCTCCTTTGTGGGGAACGAGTTCGGTAGGATGGGCCTGAAGTCCGTCTCTTTCTTTCCTTTGGGATAGTTTTTCCAAGGGATGAAGAAGCCGCTGATGAACGTGCCCGCGTTGATGGTGAAGACGGGCCTGTCCTTGCTTCCGTCCAGGTCAAAGCCCATACGGTCACGCCGCTTTTTGGTGTCCGAGAATGAAACGTCTTTGGTCGGGAGGTAAGTCGGCAGGGCGAAGTCGTTTTTCAGCGTATAGTTGAAAGCGGTGTCAGAGACATACCACGTCATGTTCAGCACTTCGTCAGCAAAGTGGAAGCGTGTGCCTTTTGTGCCCTCGAGGTCGTTGAATGGCTCGCTGGTGATGGGATGGGCAGAGTCCATAACCCCGTTGCGGCTGACGCTGGCCAGGCGTACGTCGTAGTGAACCACGTACACCTTTCCCCCCTCTGCCAGCTGGGGCAGGAGGGGCAGGAGCAGTAGGGCAATCAGGGCAAATCGTTTCATGAGCGTTCCTCTATGTATAATACCCTCGAAAGGGGAAATCAAATACCCCAACCAGTCTTTTTTAAGATTAATTAAGAGTTCTGTCTATTTCAATTGCAAAAATAGGAGGAATATCAGAAAAAAACAAGGGAACACCGGTTTTTATACCCTCGGTGTCCCCTTTGATACCCTTGTAATGCATTTGTCTGGGTCAGAAGCCCATGCCGAAACGGTTCCAAAAGTGGGCTTCGAGGGTGGCCCAGTGGGCTACGGCATCGTTGTAGATGCGGCGGGTGTAGGCGTTGAGGAGGGCGGTACGTCGGTCGGACTCATCGGAAATGGCGGACTTGCCGGATTTGTCTGTCTGGGTTGACGTAAGGTCTGTTTCGAGGGTGGTTAGTCCGGAGAGGGCTGTCTGCTCGAGGGCAAGGACTTCGCCGAGTAGCTCGCCCTTGGTGCTCTGCCAGGCGACGGTGGCGAGCTTGTTGGCTTTGCGGAACTGCCATAGGGCGCAGGTGGGGTCATAGTTTTTCTGTCCGCAGCGGTCGTAGGCTTCTGGCAGACGCGTGGTGCCGCAGAAGACGGGTATGCGGGGACTCTGGCCTGGATTGTCGAGCGAGAGCCAGCAGATGCCGCCCACATCGTCGGGCAGCCAATTGCGTAGCTGGGTGATGTGGGAGTAGGAGCACCAGGCGACAGAGACGGTGCGGCGGAACTCAATGGTGCCAGGGGCGAGGAAGTTGAGCGTGCGCTGCATGTTACCGCCCAGCCAGGGGTTGGCGATGGGGCTGACGATGGTGTCGGTGCGGGTGGTGCCGTCGGCATTGCGGTGTGTGACAGGCATGCGCACGTTTTGGCACATGTCCATGAAGGTGCCCTCGAAGGTGCTGCGGAAGAGCTCCATCACCTGACGGACATCGACAAGAGAGTCAGGCTTCACGGAGAAGGGCAGTTCGTCCATGTCGCGGGTGAGGCCGAGGGAGGGGGCGAGGGCATTGAGGATGAAGTACTCGCGGTCGGAGTAGTTATGGCCATCACCGTAGTCGGAGTGGAAGGCACGCCAGAACGAAAAGTCGCCCTTGCCGTCCCAAAGGCCGTACTTGAGGGCAACCTTCTCGACGTTGTCGGAGGCCATGAAGAAGTCTTTGTCCTTGCGGTTGATTTTGCCGATACGAGGGATGTTAGCTGAGACTCCGACGTGGTCATCGGGGATACGCTGTGCCGCCCAGATGCCTCCGATGCGGTCGGGGCCTTCACCGAGGATTTCCATTTGCCACACTTCGTAAGGGTCGGCGATGGTGATGCACTCGCCGCTGTCTCCGTAGCCGTAGGTCTTGATGAGTTGTCCTATGAGTCGGATGGCATCGCGTGCGGTGGTGCAGCGCTGTAGGGCGACGCGTTCAAGCTCTTCGATGGTGAACATGCCGCGGGGGTTCATGAGGGTGTCGGGGCCGCTGAAGGTGGTCTCGCCGATGGCGAGCTGGTGCTCGTTCAGGCAGGGGTAGGCGGTGTTGAGGTAGGCGTAGGTGTGCGCCGCCTCGGGGATTTGTCCGACGAGACGTACGCCGGTGGTGTCGCCGCGGAAGGCGGTGTGCATGGTACCGGTGCAGACATCGTGGAGGGTGCCCTTAGGGTGGTCGGCGGCGGGTTCAACGTAGGCCCAGGTGCGGTAGCGGCCGTCGCAGGTGTGGGAGGTGATGACGGAGCCGTCGGTGCTGGCGAGGCGGCTGACGAGAATGCTGGTACAGCTCTGGCCCTCGAAGGGGGTGTCGAGGTCGCCTTGGGCGAAGAGGCCTGTGCACAATAGCAGCAGGGCAGGGAGGAGAAGTGCCTTTTTCATTGACAGGGCTTTGAAATGAAGAATGAAAAATGAAAAATAATCAGCTCTGCCACAGGGGTATTGCCTGCGGGGCATTCTATTTCTCATTTTTCATTCTTCCTTTGTCATCTAGTTTTTATTTCTTGACGTATTTGCGGATGGCCTTGAGGGCGATGGGTTCCATGATGGCGTAGCCGTCAAGGGTGGGGTGGCAGCCGTCGTCGGAGATGCCGTCCTTCATGGCGCCGTTGGGCTTGGCCAGAGCTGTCCAGTAATCGACATAGTCGATTTTGTTTTTCTTGGCATAGTCCTGAAGCAGGGTGTTGAGGGTGCGGATGGTGGCGGCAGCGTCCTTGACATCGGGTGCCCAGCTGAAGCCGGCGCAGGGCGGGACGGAGCAGATGAGGGGACGGATGCCGTGTGCCTTGGCGAGTTCGCACATGGACTGGATGTTCTGCACGACGTGCTCGAGGGTGATGGAGCCGTTGTTTCCGGCCACGTCGTTGGTGCCAGCCATGATGAGGACGAGTTTCGGTTTAAGGGCGATGACGTCGGCCTGGAAGCGGACGAGCATCTCAGCAGAGGTCTGACCACCGATGCCGCGGCCGGCGAAGTTATTCTCCTCGAAGAACTCCTTGTGCATTCGTGCCCAGTTGTCGGTGATGCTGTTGCCCATGAAGACGACCTTCGGGGATTCGGCCAGTTCGGCGTTGGCTTTCTCGTAGCGGTAGAAGCCGCCCCAGTCGCGGTTGCGCTGGGCGCTGCGGTTCTTGCTGCTGAAGTGACGCTCAAGTTGCTGGTACTGATCACCGGTGATTTTCAGGGTGACTTCGTTCTGCTGTGCCATCATGAAGGCGGGCAGGAGGAACAGGAGGGAAAGGACCAATTTTTTCATTGGGGTTGTTGCTTTTTAAGGGTTACACGTTGATTTTAATTATTAATAGTTGACCTTGAGGTATTTGACGCCGTGGGTGGGGATGAAGTAGTTGGTGTCGGAGGTGGAGAGGTCCTGCTGACGCCAGAGGTCGCGGGCGCTCTTGAGACTGGTGATGCCGAGGGCCTTGAAGTAGTGGCGGAAATCGACCTTGAGATTGTCGGTGCCGACGTTGAAGATGCCCACGGCGTGGGAGCCGTCGGCGAGGGGGCGTACCCAGATCTGCACGTCGCCGTCGATGACCTCGGGCTTGGCCTGGATGCCGAGGACATCCTGGTTGATGGCGTTGACCTCGTTGTTGCAGAGGAGGTTGATGGTGAAGTCGTCAATCTGCGATACGTCGCAGCCGATGAGCATGTTGGCGGCGAGGAGGGTCCAGAGGCTGATGTGGGTGTACTGTTCGTCGGGCGTGAGGCGGCTGTCGCGGAGGTTGTTGCTCCAGCCCACTTTGCCTACGATGAGCATGTCGGGGTCGTTCCAGCGGCCGGGTTTGGCATAGGGCTGCAGCTTGGCCTGACGGATGAAGCCGATGTCGTACATGGAGCGCCACGTGTCGGTGATGTCGCCAGTGGTGCGCCAGCTGTTGGCATCGACGAACTCGCCCCACTCCCAGACGTTGCCCATGCCGTACTGGCAGAGGCTGTAGAAGATGTCGCGGGGCTGGTCGCGGAGGAACTTCTGCATAAGCAGGTAGGGACGGACGTAGGAGGCGGTGCTGTGGTAGCGCTCCTTATTATATTCGCGTCCGTAGCCGCACCAGTCGTACTTGAGGTAGTCGACACCCCAGGCGTTGTAGGTCTCGGCATCTTGCTGCTCGTGGTCGATGGAACCCAGATAGCCGCCGCAGGTGAGGTCGCCGGGCGAGGAGTAGATGCCGAACTTCAGTCCGTTAGCATGGAGCCAGTCGCCGAGGCCCTTCATGTCGGGGAACTTGTCGTTGGTGCCGATGGTGCCGTCGGGGTTACGCTTGGCGGACTCCCAGGCATCGTCGACGTTGATGTACTGATAGCCGTAGTCGGCGAGGCCCTTATCGACGATGGCCTGTGCGGATGACATGACTTTCTCCTGCGAGACGCTCAGGCCCCAGCAGTTCCAGCTGTTCCAGCCCATCGGGGGGGTGAGGGCAATCTGGTTGCCGACCTTGAGGGTGAACTCCTGCGTGGCGGTGCCGTGGGCATTCTCAGCCTTGACGGTGAAGCGGATGGTGGCAGGATGGTCGATGCTGCCGCTGAGGGAGCCGTTGTCGGGGTTAAGGGCGAGGCCTTCGGGAAGACGGTCAGCCGTGATTTTCATAGGACGTTCGCCGCTGACGCCAAACTTGAAGATGACGGGACTGCCCGGACGGACGCCATAGACGGCTGTGGTATTGAAGCGCGGAGCGGCAGGTGCAGGGGGCGTGAGCAGGTACTTGGGGATGTACGAACGGACGATGCTCTTACCCGTGCCGGCATCGGTATAAGTGACTTTGACGGAGGAGATTTCCGAGCGGTTGTAGGGTACGGTGAGGGTAAGGTCTTTCTTCTCCTTGAGGGAGACGTTCTTCTTGAGGGTCTTCACCACTTCGCCCGTCTCGGGGTTGCTGACTTCCAGCACGGCCTGGCCCTTCTGGACGAGGGGATAAGTGTTGGCAAGGGTGACGCCAACGAGGTCGTTGCCCTTCTTATCCTTGCTCTCCTTGAAGGCGAAGGTAAGGCCGTCGGTACGGGCAGGGACGCGCACCACGATGGGATTGTCGAAAAGTCCGCCGGGCTCGTTGCCGCTATAGACGCGGAAAGCGAGGAGGTTGTCGGCATCCCACTTGATGGCAGGGCTGTTAGCCTTGACGCTGAAGCTGAGGGGACGGCTCCAGGCAGAGGAGTAACCGCCCTGGTCCGTGGGGAAGCGACCCGACTTGCCGATGAGGGTGCCGTTGAGGAAGACTTCTACGGCGTCGTCGGCCTTGGGGACGTCGAAGATGATGACCTCCTTCGTCTCGGCCTGGTCGATGAGCGACTTGGGAATGGTGACGTGGGCGCGATACCAGGCCCAGGCAGCGCCATCGATGTTGATGCCTTGGTCGGTCCAGGTCTGGGTGATGTCGAACGTCTGCCATGCGGCATCGTTGAATGCGGGCTGTGCCCACTCGGTGTTGTCGCCGAGGTGGAATTTAGCCTTCTTGACGGCAGGGGTCTGAGCCTGCATACCCAGCACGAAAAGCGTGAGGGCAAGGGTGAATAATGCTGTTTTTTTCATAAAACGAGAATATTAAATGTTAGACATGATATATGCGACCTTAAAATATGCGCAAATATACGCATTTTTTTCTACCCTCCTACCTTTTGAGTTGTTTTTTTCTGAAAAAAAAGGGAGGACAGGCGAGGAAAGGTAATCTTTCAGGGGGATGGAATCCTCATTCCAAGCAACGGTTTATAAACACGGGCCCCGTTTATATAAACAGGGGCGGCGTTTATAAAAAACATCAAACGCTGGCAAAAGCAAAACTGTCAACCAAAATCAGTACACTACAAAACAACTAAAATGATGAAAAAATGCTACATTGCTACATGGTTCGACTAACTGCATATATAACAACGAGTTGTCCTATGTAGATAGCCAGAATTGCTACATAATGCTACATAATGCTACATGGACTTCTTTTCATCTTTGCCACACTTTTCCTCGTTTTTGCCCCAAAATGGACGGTTTTTATGTAGCATTATGTAGTATTATGTAGCTTTTTTGCATTCCTACATAGGATAAATACTTGTATATTATTTCATTGAACCGTTCTATGTAGCAATGTAGCATTTTTCATAGAAATAGTAGTTCTGCGTGGTTACTTCACCAAAACCTTCTTTCCGCTGCGAATGAGGATGCCCTTCTGCGTTCCGCTGACGGGACGCCCTTGCAGGTCGTAAGGAATGGTGGATGTACTTAAGCCGGCAGAGGGGAAACGGACACTTAAATCTCCATCATATAGTTTGCATATAACACCTTTTCGCCCACTTTACATTCCCTGAGCAACCAAGCCGGACCACTTCCATAGCAGAGGTCGGTCTTTTCAATGGGATTATAGAACGAGCCAATGCCTTCGATGCAGACAAATTCAGCCCCCTCGATAATCTCATGATTGGGCAGGGATGATGCCTGATAACCCTTGAGGGGTATCAGAAAGGTTCCGATAGGTCTGTATTTCAGATAGAGTTGTTCTCCGGCCTTGAATGACAGCGCGTCCCAAATCAAAAAAGAGTGGACGTCAGGGGAGCTTTCCCGTATCCTGAGACTCATTCGGACCGTATCGCCGTAGCAGGCATTAAAATCATACAACATAATCGGCTCGTCAGAATCGGGTCTGAAATAGTAAACCTTGCGTTCCTTCTCATATACAGGGAAAACAAGATTCGTTGACACCTTACCCTCATTAAACCGCTCTGCCCTGCACATCATTTTCTTGCAGGTCTGCCCATGAACGATGCTGTCTCCATCAAAAAAGTAGGTGTTCACACCATAGACAGGCATATACCCGTGACCAGTCGAAAGCGTCACAATCCATTGTTTGTTTTCTTCAATAAATGGCCTGTATTCGATGTCATTTACATGCGTATCCGCCGTCGCGGCCGAATCGACAAAGACTGCAGGGCTATCATCGCGCGTATAGATTATCTCATCGTTGACTTTACATTCCATGAGTTCGTAGCTGAAGCCCGGGTGATTGGTATGGAAACAGATATCAGGGGCATAGATACTTCCGACTCCCTCCATATAGAAATCATATCGGGCTGCATGCTCCAGCCAATCATCTTGGAAACAGAAAATGCGGCGGTGCGTCCCCCGTATCGGATAGGATTCGGAAAAACAACGGTTACATGGGGTTTCATAGTCATTATGCCCGACGACGGAGGATTCGTAATCATCTCCTGCACGGCAAAGCGAGAGAACACCATTCTCCTCCAGGCTGAAATCGTAGAGGCAAAAGCGCTCACCCCGACGATAGAAATACACTTTCCGGTCTTCTTCATACAGGGGGGCAACCATCGCCTCTTCTTGCATGCTGCCGTTTACCGTCTTCCTGCACATCCATTTCCTGCAGACTTTATCCTGTATGATTGTATCCCCATCAAAACGGTATTCTCTTATCTCTATGGGTTCAGTAACGCCCTTCTCAAACTTACCCACAGTCCAAACCTTCCCGTCCTCGATGAAGGGACGGTAGCCTTCCGTTTCTTGCTGGGCATACAAACCCAATGCCTGCAAAATAGCGAATAATAGGAAAAGTTGTTTTTTCATCTCTTTATATTATTTATCCGCAGCAAAATTAGTGCAAGGTAAAAAAAAAACAAGAAAAAAACAGAGTTTTTTTGATTCGCGCCTTCATTGTCCGCCTAAGGCCTGATAAAGGCTGATGAGTGCGGCCAACTGCTCATACCGGTTGGCGAGCTGGGCGAGCTGGGCCGTGAGCAGGGAGCGGCGGGCGGTAAGGACATCGAGATAGGTGGTGGAGGTGGAGCCGTATTCCATGAGCCACGCCGTGCTCTCGGCGGCTCGTTCAAGGGATGTCACCTGCTTGGTAAGGTGCTCGGACTGGGCTTGTGCTGTGTGGAGACGTTGGAGGATATTGTCTGTTTCAAGGGCTGCATCGCAAAGCGTCTGGCTGAAGCGGAGCAGCGCCTCCTCCTGCTGAGCCTTGGCGATGCGGTACTTGGCCAGGTTGGTGGCAGCGTTGAAGACGGGCTGGGTGAGTGAGGCAGCTACGTGGGTGGCGATGGCTGAGAGGGAAAAGTCGGACGTGGCGCTGCCTGTCAGACGGAGGGCGGGATAGAAAGCTGCCCGCGCCATGGAGGTGGTGTAGTAGGCCTGCTTGAGCTGCTCCTCGGCTATGTGGACATCGGGTCGTGCCGCAAGGCGCAGGAGAGGAACGGACGGAGCAGCGAGAGCAAAAGAGCTTGCTCGTTTTGCCGAGTCGCGACGGACGAAAACGCAGTTAACGTCATCAAAGTGTCGGGAGAGCGATGCGGAAACGTCGGACTGATCAGTCGAACCAGAAGGTAGGGAAACCATGGCGTCGGCTTCTCCGAGGAGGCTGCGGAGGCTGTTCTCCGTGAGGTGGAGGTTGTAGTCGTAGTCTTTCAGGCTGCTGAGGGTAGCCCAGTATGTGGCTTCGTACTGAGCTAGGGCGACATCGGTAACCATGCCGGCCTCTTTCATGGCGCGGGTCTTCTCGATGGTTTGTTCCCAGAGCTGTGCCGACTCGGCAGCCACGTCGCGCTGCGCAAGAAGCAGGGCCTGGGAGTAATAGAGGCCGACGACGTTGGCAATGAGGCGGGTGCGTACGGCCTGGCGGTTGTAGTCGCTCTCGGCCCACGCCGCGCGGGCCTTGCGGGCAGCGTTGGTCTGGCCGAAGAAGAGGTCGGGCTGCCAAACGACGGTGGCGCCCAGGCTGTTGGCGAAGGCGGCGAAGTCGGGCGTGGAGACGTCGGCCGAGGCGTTCAACGAGGGCAGGAAGGTCAGGCGGGCGGTACGGAGCGACTGGGCAGACTCATAGACGCGCAGCGAGGCAATCTGCAGGTCGGTGTTGTGCGTCAGCACGCTGTCGACAAGCGCCTGCAGGGCAGGGTCGGTGAACAGCTCCTGCCAGCGGAGGGTGAGCGTGTCGTCGTCGTTCATCAACGCGGCAGCATCGGCCGGACGGCTGTAGGGCTTGTAGAGTCCGCAGCCGGAGAAGAACATCAACATCAGGAGGGCGGGAAGAAAAACCTTTAGGAATGAAGAATGAAGAATGAAGCAAATCTTGGAGCAGCGAGAGCAGAACGAAGCTTGCTTCGGTTTTGCCGAGTCGCGACAAGATTCAACGGTAGTTAATGAAGAATAAATGGCTTTGCCAGCGGAGTGGCCGGCAGAGGAAAGGGATCTTTGTATACAGGACATTTTATTTTTCATTAACTTTGTTTTCAAACAACGCGAATCGGCAAAACGAGCAAGCTCTTTTGCTCTCGATGCTCTGTTTGTTCTTCTTTTTTCATTTTTCATTAAAAACATTGTTTTTTCATTCTTCCTTATGATTTCTTTCTTCATGGCTCTTGGGGAGGAAACGTTCCTGGATGTGCTGGAACACGATGAAGAGGGCAGGGGTGACGAAGAGCAGGGCGATGGTGCCGACGAGCATGCCGCCTGCGGCGCCGACGCCGACGGAGATGTTGCCGTTTGCCCCCACACCGTTGGAGAAGATGAGCGGGAGCATGCCGATAATCATAGTGAGTGAGGTCATCAGCACAGGGCGGAGACGAGCCTTGGCCGACGACATGGCGGCTGCCGTGATGCTCATGCCGGCACGGCGGCGCTGTGAGGCATACTCGGTGATGAGGATGGCCGTCTTGGCCAGCAGGCCGATGAGCATGATGAGGCCCGTCTGCAGGTAGATGTTGTTCTCCAAACCCCAGAGCTTTGCAAAGAGGAAGCTGCCTGCAAGGCCGAACGGTACGGAGAGGATGACGGCCAGCGGAATGAGAACACTCTCATAAAGAGCACAGAGAATGAGGAAGATGAATACGATGCAGAGGGCGAAGACGATGGCGGTGGTGTTGCCCGTGCTGGCTTCCTCGCGCGACATACCGCCGAACTCGAAGCCGTAGCCTTCGGGCAGCGCCTCGCGGGCCACGCGCTGCACAGCCTTCAGCGTCTGGCCCGAGCTGTAGCCGTGGGCATTCTCGCCATAGACGGCAATGTTGGGGAAGAGGTTGAAGCGCGAAAGCGTCTCCGAGCCGTAGGTCTTGGTGAGGGTGACGTACTGCCCGATGGGGGACATCTGGCCGGACGAGGTGCGGACGAAGACGTTGTTGAACGACTCGGTGTCGGTACGGAACTCGGGTGCGGCCTGAACCATGACGCGGTAGAGCTTGGTGAAGCGGTTGAAGTTGGACGAGTAGCTGCCGCCGAAGTAGCCTGAGAGCGTGCTGAGCACGTCGCGCGGCGAGACACCGTTGCGCTTGCAGAGCGCGGCATCGACATCGACGATGTATTGCGGGTACTTGGTGTCGAAGTTCGTGTAGGCACGGGACACTTCCGGAGCTTCATTCAGGGCATCGATGAATTGGCGGGTGACGCGGAGGAGGTCCTCTGTGGAGCCGCCCTTCTTGTCCTGCACGTAGAGCTCGAAGCCGCTGCCCACGCCATAGCCGCTGATCATGGGACGTGTGGAGAGACGTATCTGGGCGGAGGTGATGTGGGCCGTGCGGCGATAGATTTCGGCCATGACAGACCGATAGTCATCGCCTTTGCCCTTTCGTTCGCTCCAGTTTTTCAGGCGGATGCTGAAGCTGCCTGCCGACGAGGTGCTCTCGAAGCGGGCGTTGGCGCCGACCACCGAGGAGAAGAGCTCGATTTGCGGAATGTCCTCGATGGCCTCCTTCACCTCGTCGGAAATCTTGGTCATCTCGGCCATGCTGGTGCCGGGCGATGCTTGCACGTTGACGCTGATGGAGCCGAGGTCCTCCTGCGGCACGAGGCCCGTCTTGGTGGTTATCATCAGCACGACCAGGCCGGCGATGGAGGCGACGACCAGCGCACCGGCAAGCCATCTGCGTTTGAAGAGGAAGAGGACGCCGTGCTTGTAGCGGTCGAGCACGCGCTGGAATCCTATCTGGAACGAGTCGTGGAAGCGGTCGGAGAAGCTCTTCTTCTCTTCCTCGCCCTTGCGGGGCCGCATCAGCAGGGCACAGAGGGCAGGGCAGAGGGTGAGCGAGTTGAGGCACGAGAGGGCCACAGCCACAGCCATAGTGATGCCGAACTGGGTGTAGAAGATGCCCGACGTGCCGCCCATGAAGCAGACGGGGATGAAAACGGCCATAAACACCAGCGTGCAGGTGAAGATGGCGCCTGTCAGGCCGTGCATGGCTTCGACCGAGGCGTGGTAGGGCGAGCGGTGGCCATCCTCGAACTTGGCCTGCACAGCCTCCACCACCACGATGGAGTTATCGACCACCGTGCCGATGACCAGTACCAGGGCAAAGAGCGTCAGCAGGTTGAGGCTGAATCCCGCCGCATAGATGCAGGCAAACGTCCCCACCAGCGATATGACGATAGACAGGGCAGGGATGAGCGTGGCACGGAAGTCCTGAAGGAACAGATAGACCACCAGGATGACCAGCACCAGGGCGATGAGCAGGGTGATGAGGACATTACGGATGGAGGCATCGAGGAAGTCCTTGATGTTCATGATGGTGGCCATCTTCATGCCGTCGGGGAGCTCTTTTTCGAAGTCGGCCACGACTTTCTCAATCTGGTTGATGACCGCCACGGCGTTTGAACCGGCTGTCTGTACAATCTGGCAGTTTGAGGAGGGGTGACCGTTCACCTCGCCCCGGAACGTGTAGTTGAGCGCGCCCAGTTCAACCTTGGCTACGTCGCCCAGACGCAGCACACGGCCGTCGGGCAGCGACTTGACGACCATCTGCTCGTAGTCGGCCTCCTCCTCGTAGCGCCCGCGGTACTTCAGCGTGTACTGGAAGGCGTTTTCCGATTCGGCGCCCAGCGTGCCGGTGGGGGATTCGATGTTCTGCTCGTCGAGCACGGCGGTGATGTCCGAGGGCACCAGACTGTAGGCCGCCATCTTGTTGGGGTCGAGCCAGATGCGCATGGAGTAGGCTGCGCCGAAGATGTTCACCTCGCCTACGCCAGGGATACGCGAGAGGCGAGGCTCGAGGTTGATTTTAAGATAGTTCGTCAGGAAGTTCTGCGGGTACTTGTCGTTGGGGCTGTAGAGCGAGATCTGCATCAGCGTGCTGGTCTGCCGTTTGCGGACGGTGACGCCGGCGCGCGTCACCTCGCTCGGCAGCAGGCCCTGGGCCGAGGCCACGCGGTTCTGCACGTTCACCATAGCCATGTCGGGGTTGGTGCCCTGACGGAAGAAGATGGCGATGCTGGCCGAGCCGGAGTTGCTGGCCGTAGAGGTCATGTACATCATGTTCTCTACGCCGTTCAGCGACTCCTCCAAGGGGACGATGACACTTTTCTGTACCGTCTCAGCGCTGGCGCCCGTGTAGTTGGCATTGACGCGTACGGTGGGAGGAGCGATGTCGGGATACTGCTCAATGGGCAGCTGCAGCAGGGCAATGATGCCTATGAGGAGAATGGCAATAGAAATGACAGCCGAGAGGATGGGTCTGTCTATAAAGGTCTTGATATTCATGGCTCGAAGGGTCAGTCAGCTGGTTTCACTTTCGTACCGTCTTTCAACAGTCCGGCTCCTTCGGCAATAAGCACGTCGCCCGCTTGTATACCGTTCTCTACCACGAAATCCGTGCCGTTGTTGAGTCGGAAAACCTTGACCTCGGTGCTGCGAGCTACGCCGTCAACGACCTTGAAGACGAACTTCTTCTCCTGTATTTCGTAAGTGGCAGCCTGGGGAATGACGAGACAATCCGTCAGTACCGTGGGGATGACGACAGTAGCGTTGGCGCCGCTCAGCAGCAGGTGGTCGGGATTGGGGAAGTCAGCTCGGAGCTGCACAGCTCCCGTTTTCGTGTCCACAATTCCGCTGATGGCTCCCAGGTGTCCCTTCTGGGCGTAGGGCTGGCCATTGCTCATGACTAGTTCCACATCCGTGAGCCCTTTCAGAAACGCTTCGGCCGAGCCGTATTGCTGCTGCATATCGAGCACGCGGTTTTCGTTCATGGAGAAGTAGGCATAGACCTCGCTGTCATCGCTGACGGTGACGAGAGGCTCTGCGATGTTGCTGCTCACGAGGGCTCCTACGCGGTAGGGAATCATGCCCGCCAATCCATCCACGGGGCTCTTGACTTCCGTGTAGGAGAGGTTGTTGGCTGCGTTGGTGAGCTGCGCTTTGGCCTGGGCCAGCGTGGCTTCGGCCGAGGCAAGGTCGCTTCGGGCCATCTGCAGGTCGTACTCCGAAACCACCTGTTTCTCGTAGAGCTTGGTCTTGCTGTCGGCCGTCAGCCGTTTGGCGGCAACAGCCGTCTCGGCACTTTTCACGTTGGCGCGAGCCACTTCGACGGCGGCCTTGTAGGGCACCTGGTCGATGACAAACAGCGTCTGCCCTTTGCGCACGCGGTCGCCCTCGCGTATGCGGATGGCGGTGATGATGCCGCTCACCTGTGGCCTGACCTCCACCAGCTGACGGCCTTGCAGCTTGGCGGTGTAGTCTGTCTTCAGGGTTTGTGACGACTTGCTGACGACGATGGTCCTGTACGAGGCTCCATCGCCGCCAACCTTTTCAGCCTTCGGAGCGTTGCACGCAGTAAATGTGCCTATTATCGCAAGAAGATAGAGCGCAGAAACAGTCTTTCTTTTCATGATATGTGAAAAAATACGCGCAAATATAGGCGTTTTTTTTTACATTACCATCATTTCGCTCTCTTTTCTATCGTTTTTCGCGGATGCATCTTCCACGATGTCCTGCACGACGAGGCCGGCAAGGGTGAAGCCGAAGATGGCGGTAATGTGGGCCAGCGTGCCGTTGACCTGAACCTTGTGGAAGAGATTGGGTTCGGCATCGGTCGGGATGCAGGTTGCTTTGTTCTGCAGCAGCTCGTCGGAGAAGACGCACTTGAACTTGCGTTTCGGGAAGGTCTTGTCGCGTTTGAAGCGGCTCCGCAAGGCGCGGGCCAGGGGGTCGCCGGTGACCTTCCAGAACTCGGCCACCCGGATGCGTGTGGGGTCGAGCTTGAGCGCGGCACCCATCGACGAGAAGAACCTCACGCTCGTCTGGCACGCCATGAGGATGAGCAGCGCCTTGTCGCGGAGCGAGTCGATGGCGTCGATGACGTAGTCGTAGCTGCCGAGGTCGAACTGGGCGGCAGTCTCTTCGCTGAAGATTTCCTGTATGGCTGTGACGTCGGCCTCGGGGTTGATGGCGAGCAGGCGTTCGCGCATGGCCTCCACCTTCACCTGTCCCACGGTCTGCGGGGTGGCCATCAGTTGGCGGTTGATGTTGCTGGTGCACACGCGGTCGGCATCGACCATCGTGAGGTGCCGGACGCCCGACCGGATGAGGCTCTCGGCACACCACGACCCCACGCCGCCGACGCCGAAGAGGATGACACGCTTTTCAGCCAGCCGCTCCATGGCCTCGCTGCCTACGAGCAGTTCTGTCCTGCGGAAAATATGGGAAGAACTATAGTTCATGGCCTTGTGTGATGTTTGTCTTTTCGCTGTCAGGGCATGTCGTGCTGCTCGAGGCGTGTGCGGGCGATGTCCTCCCAGCGCGTGCCGGGACGGCCATAGTTGGCATAGGGCCAGATGGAGATGCCGCCACGGGGGGTGAAGAAGCCGGTGACCTCGATGTACTTCGGGTCCATGAGGCGGATGAGGTCCTTCATGATGATGTTGACGCAGTCCTCGTGGAAGTCGCCATGACTGCGGAAGGAGAAGAGGTAGAGCTTGAGGCTCTTGCTCTCCACCATGCGGCGGTCGGGGACGTAGGCGATGCGGATTTCGGCAAAGTCGGGCTGGCCCGTGATGGGGCAGAGGGTGGTGAACTCGGGGCAGTTGAAGCGTACCCAGTAGTCGTTGTCGGGGTGTTTGTTCTCAAACGTTTCCAACACTTCGGGGGCGTAGTCCTGACGGTATTCGGTTTCCTTGCCTAAGGATTGCAGATGGTCTTGTTCGCGGTTCATAATTATTTCATTTTTCATTTTTCATTTTTAAAAATTCTTCCAGTCCGTGACGGCGGAGGTGGCAGGCGGGGCAGTGGCCGCAGCCGTCGCCGGGGATGCCGTTGTAGCAGGTGAGAGTGCGCAGGCGGACGAGGTCGAAGACGCCCAGCTGGTCGGCCAGGGCCCACGTCTCGCATTTGTCGCGCCACATCAGCGGGGTGTGGAGGACGAACTGCTCGTCCATGGCGAGGTTGAGGGTGACGTTCAGCGAGCGGATGAACGAGTCGCGGCAGTCGGGGTAGCCCGAGAAGTCGGTCTGCGAGACGCCTGTGACGATGTTCATGATGCCCAGCTCGCGGGCGTGGACGGCTGCGATGGAGAGGAAGAACAGGTTGCGGCCCGGCACGAAGGTGTTGGGCGGTGTGTCGGCGGGCTTCGTCTCATCCATCGTGATGGAAGAGTCGGTGAGCGAACACTGGGCGCTCAGTTCGCTCACGAACGGGATGTCTATGACGGTGATGGGGACGCCGGCTTCGGCAGCAAGGCCGCAGGCGATGTCCACCTCGACGGCATGGCGCTGGCCGTAGCGGAAGGTGATGGCGCGGACGTCGGACCATTGCGTCTTGGCCCAGTAGAGACATGTCGTGCTGTCCTGACCGCCTGAGAATACCACAAGGGCTTTATCTTTGTCTAACACTTCTATATATTTACGATTTGAAAATCCTATTATATTTACTATTTGACGATATACAATTTACTATTTATTTACGATTGGATTATTTGGTTATTTAGGGTACGATGTAACGTGAAATTGTGAGATTACTAAATTGATAAATAAATAGAAAATCGTAAAATCGTAAATTTATTAGAGTTCCTTGATTTTGAAAATGTTGTAGGAGATGTTTGTGTCGTAGGCATCTACGCCTTCGCGGCGCTTCACGTAGCGTACGACGCGGGTGGTGATGGGGAGGACGATGATTTCGTAGAGCGTCTTGGCCGTCACCTGCAGCACCATCAGCTTGGCCAGCTCGTGTGCGGGCATCAGCCCTGCGAAGGCCATGGGGAAGAAGATGATGGAGTCGGCACCCTCGCCCACCAGCGTGCTGAGAATGGCGCGCCAGGCAAAGCGCCGCTCTTTGTCGCGCAGCTTCATGCGGCTCATCACCCACGCGTTGAGGAAAGAGCCGACGAGGAATGCCGTCAGGCTGGCCACGGCGATGCGCGGCGCCAGACCGAAGACGAAGCGGAACGCCTCTTCGCCCTCCCAGAACGGGGCGGCAGGCAGAGCCACGGCGATGCCGCCCAGCGCGACAACGAAAAAGTTCATCAGGAAGCCCATCCAGATGATGAGCCTTGCCTTGCGGAAGCCCCACACCTCGGCGATGCAGTCGTTGATGATGTACGAAACGGGGAATACGATAAAACCCGCTGTCATGGAGTACGAGCCTACTTGCACGATTTTCGTTTCGAACAGATTTGCGGCAATAAGGCAAACGCAGAACAGTATCCCCATAATCATGAAGGATACGCTAACGGTTTTTGTACGGTTTTCTTGCATATTTCTTGTTTTTTACGTGGTGTTCAAGCACACGGCGGCTGCTCTTCGCACAGCCGCTATTGTTTTTAAAATGTTTTAATTTCCAACAAACACTTTCCTTGTCGTGCCGTCGGATTGCCTCTCTATGCAAAGTCCCTTAGGGCTTTCCATCCTTCGTCCGTGAAGGTCAAAGAATATACTCCCTGGCTCTTTACTTTTATCTACCTTCGGATTGTCGATGAGCGTATCATCGCTGTCAATCATGAAAATAAAGGTGTTGAGGCTGCGTGGAGGCATGGTGGTCAGGTACTCCTCTATGGGCTCGCTGATGTCTAAGGGTATTTCCTGGCAGAGGGCATCGTTGCCCGTCGATTGCAAGAGGGTGCCGCTCTTCACTTTGAAGGGGAACTTGATTTTCAAGTCGTTTCCGGCCTTGGTGGTGTCGATGGCCATGACGATGAGCGAGTCGCCCTTGATATAGGCCGAGTTCTCGAAGGCTCCATTCGTGGCTGCGGCAATGTTGCATTGGGTGCCGAGACGGGTTGAGCCTGTGACATGCTTCGAGAAGTGCGACATGACGTAGGCACGCGGCAACAGCTTGTTCTTTGTGTTGCCTGGGTTATACTTCGACTCGCCCGTGCCGACGAAGGCCCAATGCGCGCGCATGTACCAATAAATATAGCCCGTGCATCCCGCCAGCATGCACTCATTCAGCTCTTCGGCGAAGAGCAGTTGCTCATGCCAGTTGGGCAGACGGTTGATATTGTCTGTCACGGAGTGCTCGGTCATCCAGACCTCCTTGCCGTACTTTTCAGCCAGTTTGGCTGCACTCTTCATGTTGCCCAATGGCGGATGGCCGTAGAGATGCCCTGCGATGATGTCAATCTGCTCGCGCGTCACTTCGTTCTGCAACAGCATGTCGGAATACCTGGGGTCGAAGCCCAGAGGCTCGGCACTAATCAGGCGCACGCCGTTGTACTTCTCCCTGTCGAGCATGTGGGCGTAGTTCTTGACCAGGTTGTACTGCTGCTGGGGCGTGTAGAGGCAGCCGGAATAGTCGACCCACCAGTCGGGCTCGTTCTGGATGGACACAGCATCGACGTTGACGCCGTTTTTCTTCATGTATTCCAGGAATGTGTTCAGCCAGGGGAAGAACTTCTCGTAACAGTCTTCGCGCAGCTCGCCGCGCTGGTTGCCTTGGTCGTCGGCCTTGCCGCCCTGGGCCGTGCCGTTGGTCTTATAGTCCCCTGGAGGCGACCAAGGGGTGCCGAAGACGATGCCGCCACGTTGTTTGACAATCTTTGCCGAAGGCAGCGAGCCCTTCCAGTCGTAAGGCGAGTCCCAGTTGTTCCACTCAGGGACAATGACGTCGCCGATGAAGTTCGGCGATATCTCCATTCGCATGATATTCAGTCCTATGGGCGATTCAGGGCCGTAAAGCAGTTTGACAGGCTGGGTATCCGTGCCGAAGGGGCACATGGCGCCATCGCAGGCAGCCGCGCCAAAACCCGTCACCGTCTGATACCGCGTGTCGTTCACGATGACGATGATGGTTCTTGCGTGGATAGCCGCAGCCATTGCCAGCACTAGAATAGAGGTTAGAATCCTTTTCATTAATGGGTAATTCAATTTCATCGGCAAAGATAGTGCAAGGCGGGCAAAAAAGCAAATATATTTGAGTATTTAACTTCGTTTTCGTCCCTCACAACTCGGCAAGATTATTCCCTTGCTCTATTCAATTATTCCCTTATTCTATTTTTTTATTCCCTTACGCTAATTTTTTATTCGCCTATTCTATTTTCTGATTAAGCCATTCGTTTTATTCGCCCAATCCGCCGACAAAAAGTGTTTATATGAACGGCAAATTATCCGAATGAAACGAATTTTCTAAAATGCCTTTTCCGCAAAACCGCAAAAAAACCGTGTAGATTGTGTAGAATAACAAGCTACATCCTTTTGAAATGAAGCCATATCCCAAAGGGAGATCAGAAGTATCTTCCCACGCGTTGCTTGTAATCCAGATACTCCTGGCCGAAGTCTTGCTCTAATCGCTTCTCCTCGCTGCGCACTTGCAGGGTCAGCAGGATGACCTCGGCGAGGAAAATGAGGAGCGGAAGGGCCTTCCAAAGCCAGATGAGGATGCCAGCGTCGTAGAGGTAGATGCCGACGAGCATAGGGTTGCGGCAAATACGGTAGGGGCCGCTGGTCATCAGCCGGCTGGTGCGCGGCGCCACCTCATGTCCGTAGGCATCGAAGGGATTCCCTTTGCCGACAAGGCGCATATAAACGATACTCCAAATGCTGAGCGCCAGTCCGCCGACGGCAAATAATGCCGCAACGATAATCTGCAGGGGCGAATCGGGGACATAGGACCACATCCGTCCGGACGCTAACCACATCAAGGCAGGAATGCCGATGACGAAGATGAGCAAGCCTAAGAGATACCCGAAAGCGTGTGACTTCATGGGTTGGGGAGATTATCTTAATTCTTAATTTTTTAACGGTCAAGCTATGTGGAGGCGGACTTGGAGGATGCGCCCTGGGGCGGCTTTGAGGATGGTGAACTGGGCTTCGCCACGGCCTGCGAGGGGGAGGTCTATTTTGTCGCCTACGACAGGGATGCTACGATGGTAGTGGAGGATGAGGCCTCCGATGGTGTAGTATTCGTCCGAGACAGGTAGTTCGAGGTCAAACATCTCGTTGACTTTCTCAATCTCCAGACGGGCGGAGAGAACATAGGTGTCGTTGCCGATGGCGCGGGCTACGAGACGGGTGGTGTCGTGTTCGTCCTCGATGTCGCCGGTCAGCTCCTCAAGAATATCCTCAAGGGAGACGATGCCTGCTGTACCGCCAAACTCGTCAACCACGACGGCGAGAGATTTCTTCTGCTGCATGAGGGTAGTCATGAGCTTCTGGGCGTTGGCTGTCTCAGGGACGATGGGGAGGGACTGGATATAGTTAGAAATAAGGAAAGAGGAATTAGGAATGGAGGATGATTCTGTACGGAAGAGGTCGGAGGAGTGGATGTAGCCGACGATGTTGTCGATGGTGTCCTCGTAAACGATGATTTTGGAGTAGCCCGTCTTGACGAAGAGGCGGAGGAGTTCATCGGGGGTACAGTCGTTCTTGTCAATGGCGGCAATCTCGTTGCGGGGCACCATGCAGTCGCGGACGCGGAGGGTGGAGAAGTCGAGGGCGTTGCGGAATATCTGTACCTCGGTAGAGGCGGGTTCGTCGCTGGTGCCGATGCCCGATTCGATGAGGTCGTCAAGATCCATCTTAGTGAAGAGCTTGCCGGTGTTCTCCTTTTCGATACGGATGCCTCCAATCCGGAGAAGGCCTCGTGCACACCACGTGGCGAAGAGCGAAAGAGGGTAGAGGAGGATATAGAAAAGGTAAGCGGGCAGAGAGAGGTTGGCAAGGGTGCCGTTTGCGTTGCGACGGAAGAGCATCTTGGGGATGTACTCGCCGAAGATGATGACGACGATGGTGGAGAGGACCGTATCGATAAGCAGGAGCAACGAGTCGGAGATACCGGGCATGAGGGCCATAAGCCAGGGGTCGAGCAGCTTGGCCATGAGGATGCTGTAGATGACAAGCACGGCATTGTTGCCTACGAGCATGGTGGAGATGTAGCTGTCGGGGTGGCGATAGAAGATGCCGAGCAGACGCGACGAGATGCTGCGGTCGGCCTTATCGACCTCGTAGCGCAGCTTGCTGCTGGAGACAAACGCTATCTCCATGCCGCTGAAGAAGGCGGAAAGAAGCAGGGCTACGATGAGGAGGACTATCTCGGCTGTACTCATAGTGTCTTCATTCTTAACTCTGAACTATAATTATATTACGTTAGTGGAGTCGGCGACAATCTCGCCAGCAGCATTACGGGTGGCACGGTCGTTTTCCTCGATGGGGAAGATACCCTGCGTGCGGCGGATGCGGTAGTCGGTGAATTGCTGGTTGCTGGTGAAACCATAGCCCGTAACGACGGTACCGTTTGCCTTTTCGATGCGGATGTAGGCATCGGACCACACGCGCTCCGTATCCTGGTTCCAGAAGAGGGTGTCGGTATCAAAAATTTCACCCTCAAGATTCTCGATGTGGACGCTACCGTAGAGTTCCCAGAGTTTGCTTTGGTCGTAGTAGTAGGCGGTATCGGCACGGACGGTAGCGTTGATGGTGAGGCTGTCGGAGAACTTCTCTAGATAGACGCCCTCTTCAAAAGCCCACTTGGAGGGCTTGAGCTGGTCATAGACATCCCAGCGGTCGGCAAGGATACGGTAGCGGACGACGCCCGAATCGGAAATCAGCGTCTCGATGTCGTAGGTGGTGAGGCCGGGCACGGAGTCGCGATTGGTGACGGCATCGGTGTATTGTTTGTTATTACGGCTGCACGAGGTAAATACGAGCAAAGCAATCGTCAGCAGGGCGATTGCTTTACTCATATATCGTATAGGGATACTATCCAAGCGTCAGCGGATGGTGGTGTCCTCGTCGATGATGCCGCCTACGTGGACGGTATCACCGGGCTTGAGGCCGAGGAAGAACAGGTTGGCGGGGTCGGGCGTATGGTCCTTGTAGACACCGATGAGGCGGTTTGCTTCAGAGGCTACGCTTTCATCAACGCTCTTGGCGCGGGCCAGCTTGTCGAGTACCACGTAGTACTTGCAGGGGTTGAGCTCGGGCTTGTCGCTCCAGTTGGGAGCTGCGGCATAGATGTTGGCGAGCAGAATGTAGTAGGAGCCCTTGCGTCCGTTGAGGCCGATGGCGGTCTTGACGTAGCCCTTGGCCTTGGCGAGTTTCTTGTCGCTGTTGGCGATGACGGCAGCCTTGTAGTTATACTCGGCTTTCTTGGCGTTGTCCTCTTCGAGGCTGATGGCCTGGTCGAAGAACTCGAGGCTCTTGTTGACGTCGCCACGCTTGTAGTAGCTGTAGGCGCAACCGGCGGCCGTGCCAGCCGTAGGCTGGATGTTGTGGGCATGCTCAGAGGCTGCATAATAGACGTCGCTCTCCGTGCAGTTCAGCAGAGCCATGACGGCAACCACCTTGCGCAGGTACTCGAGGTTCTCCTTGTTCTCCTCCACCTTGGGGGCGTAGATCTTCTGGAGCTGGTCGCAGTCGGCTGCGCCGCTGTTGATGAAGTAGGCGTCGACGTTGTCCTTCGTCTTCGTCACGGCATTGATCATCTCGTTAGCCTTCTCTTCGGAGGGGTACTCCGTGTCGATGGCCTTGCCGTAGATCTGGGCGATGAGCTCAGAGGCATAGAGGTAATCCTGGATGAAATCCTCGCGGAAGCTTTCGTCAGCCTTGAAGATGCCCGAAGAGGTCTTCATGAGGTCGCCGAGCAGATAATACTCGCTGTCGATGCCGCCTGCCTCAAGGGAGTTCATGAGCATCTCGCGTGCCTGACGGGCGTCCATGCGGGGGTAGTAGGTGATATAGTCGTGCGCTTTCTGACCGATGATGCGGTACTCTTTAAGCGGGTTCTTGAGGATGAGATTAAGCTGGGGCACGTACTTGACGTACTGGTCGTAGACCGCCATAAGCTCGTCGGCGTATGCCTTGCGGGGCTCAAGTTCCTTGCTCTTCGAGATGAGGTTCTTCAGAATGACGATACCCTTTGTGTAGGTGGCAGCCTGAGCGCAGGGAGCCTCCTGAAAGACCTTCTTCCAAGGTTCGTAAGCCTCCTCGAAATTGTTGGTTTTGACGTACTCGCTGTAGATGCTGATGTTGTTGAGGCAGTTGATGCTGTCCTGTCCGTGACCGAAGCGGGAACCGTCTTCAACACCTTTCTGTGCAAATGCCATCGTGGCTGTGAGTGCCATGAGGCCGATCATCATGAATAATTTTTTCATATCCGTATAGGTTTTTAGTTGAGTTAATATTCGTTATGCTCGCTTGTTTTTTTGGTTTTTTGACTTGCTGTATGGGGAAATGGTTTAAAGAAGAATCGTAAATAGAAGATTGTCAAATCGTAAATTTAGTTGACTTTCCACTTGGTGAACCAGTTCTCAATGAACGAGACGCTAAGGTTGAGGCGCAGGCAGTTTTCGGCTATCATGCCCGGCAGGGCGGGCTGGAGGCGGACGTACTGTCCCGAGATATTGATTGTCGAACGCTGATTCCAACGGTTGATGACGGGGATGGCGAGACCTATCGAGGCGCCATACTCCGTAGGCCCTGCTGCGCCGTTCACATTATAATAAGGAGTTGCGTAATGGACACCTGCGCGATAGTGCATGCAGCGGAGCAGGTTGTGGCGGTTGTAGGTGGGGATGTATTGCATGCCCAGCGCATAACGCCACCCGTCAATGCCTTGCTCGCCAAAGAATTCCGAACCCGAGAAACGGGTAAGCCGCGCATCGACAGCCAGCGTCAGGTGGTCGCCGTGCTTCCACGAGAATCCGGCGCCGAAGGTTTCAGGAAGCGACAGAGGATTGTAGTTGAGCGTGTCGGCACTCGTGGCCACATTACTGGTGACGACGTAATCGACAACGTAAGGCTGTCCCTTCATGGTGAGGGCGGGGCTATAGGTGGCGCCGAGGACGAAGCGGTTCTGCTTCGTGCCCATGGAGAGCTGTACGCCTGCATTCCAGCTGAATGAACTCACGTCGGCCGAATAGATCTTCGTTCGCGAGCTGATGGAACTATTTGTGCTGCCCGATGCTGAACCGCCTGCTGATTCGCTGTAGCTATTGGCAACCTTGTGCTGCAAATATCCGTAGGTGTAGATGCCGTTAGCGCCGATGGAGATCCAGCTGAAGGGCTCCCACCCCAGTCCGACGAAGGCCTGATGCAGACCTCCCTCACCTGTGTAGCTGGTAGAGGTGGTGACGATGCCGTCATCGTCCTGACGGACGACGGCCGAGTTGCTGTATGAGTAGCCCACATTACTGAAAGGCAGATAGGCCAGCGTCATTCCCAACCCGGGGAAGAGGCGCCATTGAGCAGCTAAGTAGTCGAACGTTGTATTACGGGCATTCCGTCTGACGGAACCTTCGACGAAATTGGTATTCTGAAGACTCATGCCCATGTCGAAAATGAAGGTAAGCGTGTCGACTGTGCTGTACGATGCAGGGTTCATCATGTTAATCTGGTTGTAGTTCCTGAGCCCCGTGCCTGTGCCGCCCATAGCCTTGTGGATGCCCATCTCGGGCAAGGCCAGTTGTCCGAAACCGAAGCGGGTGTAGGGCGAGTTCATACCGTTCTCAGCCCACGCAGCAGAACCTCCTACCAGCGTCAGCAGATAAATTATCACGATGTATAGCTTTTTCGTCATTGCCCGCATTTTCGCAAATCGCGTGCAAAGATAGTGCAAGCCGAGTGAAGAACAAAATAAATAAACATTTTTTATTTTTTCTTCCGAGGCGTAGCCTATCCCAAAGCTCCAAAGGAGACGAAAAATAAATAAGGATAGTTGAATGGAGAGAAAATGCAATTCTATTTGATTTTTTTGATAACTGCAACTTTTTGTGCCTCTGCGACGTCTAATGGTTGAAAAACAAAAAAAGACCTTTTTAATGAATAAGATGTATTTCAGACTGGCAACCTTGATGGTTGCGATGACCATGACAATGATGTCGTTTGCCAAAACGCCTGATTTGGGCGGACGAGTAGTTGATGAGAATGGTAATCCGATGCCGTTTGTGAACGTGGTATTGCTATCGTTGCCCGACTCAGCTTTCGTGCAGGGTGCGATAACGGACGAAAAGGGTGATTTCCGGATTGCAACAGCGTTGAACAGCGGACTACTGAAAATCTCGAGTATCGGTTATGAAACCTTGTATATTAAGCCCTCTGACGGGCTCACTATTCAGATGAAGGAGGATGCGCAGATACTTAGCGAAGTGGTGGTCGCAGGCCATCTGCCCAGAACGAAGCTCACGGGTGAGGGCTTGCAGATGAATGTTGAAGGCTCGGTACTTGCCAATGTGGGCTCGGCGGAGGACGTGTTGGCTAAGACGCCTGGTATCATCAAGAATTCCAATGGTCTCGAGGTCATCGGCAAAGGCTCGCCACTCGTCTATATCAACGGCCGGCGTGTAACCGACATGAGCGAGCTTGAACGCCTGCAGAGCAACGAGATTCAGAGTGTCGAAGTTATCACCAACCCGGGAGCCCAGTACGATGCAACCGTACGGAGCGTCGTTCGCATCCGTACGGTCCGCCGTCAGGGCGACGGCTTCGGATTCAGCCTCGATGCCTCTGACTCCCAGTCGCCCCGCTGGGCATGGCACAACGACCCCTTTGGCGCCATTAACGTCAATTACCGTATTGGCGGACTGGATTTCTTTGGCGGCATCAACTATAATAAGTTTTCCTTCCGGCAGGAAAGTGACATCGAGAAAGTGTCGTACGGCGACGGTTTCGTGTTCGAAGACCATGGAACCTTGACGGGCGATAATCAGAGCCGTTCCCTCTATGGTAACGTCGGCGTGAACTGGCAAATAGCCAACAACCACTTCATGGGTGGCAAGATAGAGTGGGGACGTCAACTGAAATTCCATGGCGAGACACTCGTCTCGGACGATGTTTATAAGAATGGCACGTTGACGGACAAACTGACGACAACCTCCATCGACCAGTTGGGCGACCGCGCACCTTATAACCTGGGTGGAAACCTTTATTACAACGGTATCTTGGGCGGGAAGCTCGGTATAGACGTCAACCTGGACTACTACGGAACTGACGATAGCAGAACCTCACAGTCTGAGGAGGCCAGTTCGATGACTCACCCTGCCTCTATTGGCAGCGACAGCTACAACAGCTCCAGGCTCTATGCTGCCAAAGCCGTCCTTTCCTATCCTTTCTGGTTGGGCCAGCTGCAGGCAGGTACCGAGGAAACCTTTACGCGCCGGACGGACGTATACCACATCAATGGTATTGACATCCCCGCCTCGGATGCTCTGGTGAAGGAGGACAATATCGCGGGTTTTGCCACTTATGGCTTTGCCCTCCCGAAGGTAGGCCAATTCAGCACAGGTGCCCGCTACGAGTATGTCCGCTATGCCTATGCCGATGCCTTGAATCCCGCCAATGACCTTTCGCGCGACTACGGCAATTGGTTCCCGACACTATCCTATGCTGGCGTGGCAGGCCCTGTACAGCTGATGCTTAACTATAGCGCAAAGACGCGTCGTCCCAACTACGCCAATCTCTCAAGTGCTGTCCGTTACAACAGCCGCTACATTTGGCAGAGTGGCAACGCCCAGCTCCAGCCCGAGCTCTCCCACAACATTAGTGCCACGGCTATCTGGAAGTTTGTTACCTTCATGGTCAACTATGTCCGTACCGATGATGCCATTATGACGTGGTCGGCCCCCTATGGTACCGAAGGCGTGGTACTCGTCAAGCCCCGTAACATTGAAACTTCGTTCCGTCAGATGGCAGCCTACGTGAATCTGACGCCTTCCATCGGTCCGTGGAGGATGAACTATACCTTGGGCGTGCAGCCGCAATGGCTCACCATCCCCGTGTCAGACCCGCGTGAGCCGACGGGAACCCGTAATACTACATTCAACGACAAGCCCATGTACTTCGCTCAGCTGCAAAACACGCTTACCGTCGCAGGCGGCTGGCAGTTTGAATTGGGCGGCTTAGTTCAATCCAAGGGTTATTCGGGGAATCTGCTGACGACGAACGTCTATTGTAATGTCGATGCCGCCGTGCAGAAGACCTTCCTTAAGGATGGAGCGCTCGTCCTGCGTCTCGAAGGTACCGACCTGCTTGGCATGGCAAATATGAACGTCGTTACTGACTTTGGCAGCCATACCATGCGCCAGACCAATCTCATGGACTTGCAACGCGTCAAATTCAGCGTCCGCTACAGCTTCAATACCACCCAAAGCAAATACCGCGGTACAGGTGCCGGCACCGACGAAAAGGCACGAATGTAAGACATCTCGGATAATTGTAAATAAATTTGCATTTTCTCTCGGCTCACCCTATCTTTGTCAAACGGAATATAGAAAACAAATATGAACATCCGATTAGAACAACCCAAGGATTATCGCGAGGTGGAGAACCTCACGCGCGAGGCGTTCTGGAACGTCTATCGTCCGGGATGCACAGAGCACTATGTGCTTCATCAATACAGGACCAATCCCGATTTCATACCCGAACTTGACTTCGTCATGGAGGAAGAGCAAGGGTGCATCATAGGCCACATCATGTTCTCGCGTGCTGAGCTGGTGCTCGACGACGGCAACAAGATACCCTCGTGGACTTTTGGCCCCATCAGCATCCATCCCGACTACAAGCGCAAGGGCTATGGTCTGCAACTGCTGAACTATGCGTTAGAGAAGGCCCGCGAACTGGGCATCGGCTTCCTCTGCATGGAGGGCAACATCGACTTCTATCGTCATGCAGGCTTCGGCCTCGCCAGCCGTCTGGGCATCCACTACCACGCCGAGCCGCGCGATGCCGATGTACCCTACTTCCTGGCCCAGGAACTTGTCCCCGGATGGTTGAAGAGACAAGGAATCATCAACGCCACCTACACTCCCCCATGGGGATATTTTGTGGCCGACAACAACCCTGAAGCCTTCGAAGCCTACGAGGCGACGTTCCCCCCGAAGGAGAAGCTCCGCCTCCCCGGTCAACTGGACTATGAAGAATAAGCAATTGTTATAGACTGGACGGACATCTGCTAAATGAGTGAAACGTCTTCCAAACATCATAACTGTACTTAGGATAGTAGGCTCTTTCTGCCTGCTTTTGGTTTCGCCTCCAGCCGTCACGGCTTGGCCATCTACAGTTGATACTGGATGGTTCTCGCTGCTCCATCCGCTCAGCGACGTGACGGGAATGGCGTTTTGGCTGGTTTATGGTTTTTGTGGCATAAGCGACATAGCTGACGGATGGTTGGCACGGAAGCTGGGTTGCGCCACTAAAACAGGTGCTTTGCTGGACAGTCTGGCTGATATCTGTTTTGTGGTTTGTTGTGCCCTGCGTCTGCTCCCTATACTCGAGTTTCCCATTTGGTTGTTGATTTGGGCAGGTGTAATCGTTGTAATTAAAATCATCAACCAAGTGTCGGCCCTAGTGATGTGCGGACGTTGCTGCTTCCTTCACACTTTGGCAAACAAGGTGACGGGGTTTCTGCTGTTTCTCGCTGTCCCTGTGACATTCTGGTCGATTACTCCCATCTTTTTAGTGGCTGCTGTTGCCACGTTTGCTGCCATTCAGGAGGGCCATTTAATCAGGACAAAGTGTTAAAAGAGTGTTAAATCCGGAGTTTCTCTTGACTCGTCCCTTAGGGGAGGATGTAACTTCGCATTCGCTTAGCAAAAATGTCGCGCGATTATGAGTTGTAAAACGAAGTTACGAATCGGAGAGTTTTCACAGCTGATGCAAGTGACGGTGAAGACCTTGCGTCACTACGAGCAGAAAGGCCTACTCCTGCCTGACGAGGTGGACGAGTGGACGGGATACCGCTACTACGGTATAGGTCAGATGCAGACGCTTCAAGCCATCCGCGACCTGCAAAGGCTCGGATTCTCGCTGGATGAGATCAAGGACCTGTTCGACGAAGGCTCGCACACGCCCAGCATCCGGCAGATAGATGAGAAAATCAGGGAGACGGAGGCCCAGCTCGGGCAACTGATTGCCCGCCGAGACCAACTGCACGGGCTAAGAGACTCTCGCAAACACATCACATCAATGGAAAAATTCAGCATTCAATCTTTGCCCGCAATTATCGTGGCAAGTCATCGGGAAATCATCCCCAATTATGCCGCTCTCGGCCCACTCTGCGTCGAGACGATCGGCCCTGAGATGCAGCGTCTTGGCTGCAAGTGCCCTCCGCCGGGCTATTGCTTCACAATGGAACACGCCAAGGAATACACGCCGACGAACATCGACATCGAGTATTGTGAGCAGGTGGAGGAGATGGGCAAGGATAGCGCCATCATCCAGTTCAAACGCCTGCCTGCCGTGCCCAAAGCTCTATGTATGAAGCACGTCGGCCCTTACGAACGTTTTTATGAATCGTATGTCGAGGCCTTCCGTTATATCGAGGAACAAGGCTATAAAATTGTCGGGCAACATCGCACATGCTACGTTGACGGCGTCTGGAATCAGGAAGACCCAGAAAAATGGTTGTCAATCATCCAGATACCGATTGAATAACCCAGGTAGAATGTCTGCCTCATACCATTATGGGGCAGACATTGTGTATTCTTTGGGGCTTTTAGGAGTATTCCCGCTCGGAACGGACGGAGCAGCGAGCGTAAAGCAAACTTGTTTGCTCTGCCGAGTCGCAACGGACGAAGTCAACGACAAAAACCCAAATCAAATTTGGTTTTTCTTTCGTTTACTCGTACCTTTGCATTTGTTTTCGGATCTACTCTCAAAATAGATGATGAAAGTCCTCAGATATCTTGTTAGTGGAAGGAAGCGCAAGGTCCTGTTGCGCGCCTTCCATATCTGGCAACTCAGGCCAGCGAAGATAACACCTCTTTCGGAAGCCGTTAACACATGTGCATCCTGCGGCACAGAGTTCCAGGGGAATTACTGTCCTCGTTGTGGACAGTCGGCAAGTGTGAGACGCTTTTCCCTCAGGAAAACAATCCTGCTTTTCTTGGATGAATGGGGATTGGGCAACCGGAATCTGCTGTTCCGCTGTTTGCGTGACCTGATGCTCCGACCAGGCTATATGATTCGGGACTATTTGTCTGGTATGCAGTCAGCTTATTTCTCACCTTTCAAGCTGTTCTTCCTGCTGACGGCTTTTTCGCTTATTGTGGAACAGGGGTTAAAACTTGACATAGATGCGCCGAAGAATCAGCCTGAGGAAACAAATACGGAGATGGCAGAAATGCCGGAAGAGGTTGAAGGGATAGAAAAGGCAGAAGTGCTTGAAAAAGATGAGGATGAAGGTGCTTCGCAACTAACAGTCAATGGAAAAGACGTGTTTAAGGACGCTCCGTCTGTTCTCAGGGCAACGGAGAAGTTCGTCCGTTTGTTGAAGGCTCTTATGGACAAGAACCCTGCTCTTTTCGCTCTTCTGGTGTTGGTGCTGTTCTCATCGCCCATGTTCCTTTTCTTCCGCTCTTCGCCCAACATCCCTAATCTCAGGTTCTCGGAGTTTATCCTGGCACTTGTCTATACTGCCGATGTGTTCAGTATCTATTCGTTAATTGGGGATTTGCTGAATCTCGATTTCTTCAACATCATCGCTCTTCTGATGATATTCGTTGCCCTCAAGCAGTTGTTTGGGTTTAAGAAACGCCGCCTGCTTTGGTATATGATTCTGACAAGCGTGATATCGAGTGCCTTGCTGATACTGTTGATAGCGGCAGGAGTCTTGGTCGTCTATTGGCTCTCGTAGTAATCATTCGCCTATTCTACGAATTTATTCGCTTATTCTACGAAATTATTCGCCTGCGTTGAGAAGTCTTTCTTTTGGGGCATTTAAGTACTCATGCTCGGAAAAACTCAAAATAATTTGTCTTTTTTTTCGCTAAACCATACCTTTGTACGGCGAAATACAGAAAGACGATGAAAATCCTTGTCTTCAACGGAAGTCCAAAGAGGGATGCGAGCGACACGATGCACATAACCCGTGCCTTTTTGGACGGAATGAACGAAGCCGCTGCGCAGGAAGTGAAGACAGTCCACGTTATCGACAAGCACATCGAATACTGCACAGGCTGCTTTGCGTGCAAGCGTAACGGCGGTACCTGCATCCACACAGACGACATGCGCGACATCCTGGACGAAATCCTCCAGAGCGACATGCTGCTGTTCAATTTCCCGCTCTACAACTACGGCATCCCCGCTCCGCTGAAGGCTTTGTTGGACCGCACGATGCCGCTCTCAAGCTTAGCTATGCAGAGGGTGGGCGACCATTATGCGCATCCCTGCCAGGCCGACTTCTCCCGCCTGCGCTATGTGATGATTTGCGGTTGCGGATTTCCGAACAGCCGTCACAACTTCGAGCCTGCCGTAGCGCAGTTCAAGCTGATGTTCCCCTCGAATCATACCATCATCACCATTCCTGAAAGCCCCATGTTCAACGCTCCTGAAGCGGCTGTGGTGACCCTCCCCCGGCTGGAACTGGTGAAGTGTGCAGGAAGACAGTTCGCTGAAAACGGAGAGATTGCTCCCGACTTGTTGGCGGAAATCGGTTCGCCCATGATACCCGAGGAGACTTACGCCGCCATCGTCAACCGGAAGGAATCATAATATAATATAAATAAGAAATGGAAAAGTTTTGCCAGAGCTGCGGAATGCCGCTCACAGAGGAAAATCTCGGCACGAATGCCGACGGTAATAAGAACGAGGAATACTGCATGTATTGCTATAAAGACGGAGCGTTTACCAACGACTGCACCATGGAGGAGATGATAGAATTCTGCGCGCAGTTTGTTGACGAGGTGAACAAGAACATGCCCCAGCCGATGACCAGGGAGCAGTACAAGCAGATGATGCAGCAATATTTCCCGACGCTAAAGAGATGGCAAAAATAATGGCTCCGTTGGAAACGGAGAGGATTGCTCTCCGCCCGTGGAGGGAGAGTGATGCCGAGGCGTTGTACCGTTATGCCTCTGACCCCGATGTGGGGCCCCGTGCTGGCTGGCCTCCGCATAAGAGCGTGGAAGAGAGCCTGGAGATTATCCGCACCCTCTTCCATAGCGACCATATCTGGGCGATTGAGCTTAAAGAGACAGGAGAACCCATCGGATGCATAGGCTATTATGCTCACGGCGAGAGCAATATCAATATCGGCCCAAACGATGCCGAGGCGGGCTATTGGGTAGCCAAGCCCTACTGGAACCTCGGCATCTGTACAGAGGCGCTAAGACTGCTGATAGACTATTGTTTCAACGTGAAAGGCTTCGATACCCTATGGAGCGACTTTTTTGTGGATAATCCAGCCTCGGGCCGCGTGATGGAAAAGTGTGGCTTCCACGATACGGGCATGGTCAACTATTGCAGTCAACTCCAGGTTGGCTCCGACCGCCCCGTCAGAATCATGCGATTGGACCAGAGATAGGCAAGGGGGAAAGACCGAACTACCAGATGAAGGGGATGAGGCGGTAGCGTACACGCCTCGTGTAAGCTTTGTATCCGTCAAGGTCCTGCTCCAGCACCTTTTCTTCGTTTCGGATGCGCTTGACGATGATAGGGATATACAGCAGCATGATAAAGAACGACCAAGGCGAAGCGAGGATAAGAGGAATCGTGAGAAAGAGCAGGAGCGTGGCGAAGTACATGGGGTGACGGACAAGACCGTAGAGCCCCGAGTCAACGACTTGCTGATGATCTTGTACCTCGATGGTTCTTGATAGCCAGACATTTTCGCGCATGACCTCGCCATACAGGATATAGCCTAGCAGAAACACGGCTGCTGCCATGGTGACAAACCTGTTCGATAGCACCCACCATCCGAAACGGTAGTTCAGTCCCGCTGTGACAAACATGGCGATAAACAGGATGCCGCTCATGAGGACGACACCCTTCTGCTCCGTCTCCTTCTCTTTAGCATCGAGGCGGCTGCGAAGGAGCTCAGGATTACGAAACATCAGAATGATTCCCACTACGAACATCGGCACGAACAGGATGCCAATAAACAGCCATGCTTGCCAGTAATGGAACGTTCCAGCTGGAACAAATATCAGCACCATTACGAGAATCAATCCCATGAAGTATTTCGTCAGGGCCTGGAAGAATAGTCGAGTTGTCATGGCTATTTCGTTTTGTTCAGTTTCCGGAATTTGGATCATTTTATCTTCTTGGCAGTTTCAGCGGGGTCTGAGGCTTCATCACATTATTCACTTTCATCTTATGGGCCTTAACGGCGGCAGATAATGTGGCTTTGATGTCTTGGGCTGGGGCTCCGATGAGTTGGGTGTTCCAGGTCGTGCCGGCGGCAACAGGCACCAGACTGCGTGTGGTACTGATTACGGCAAGCAGGAACAAAACAGCTTTTTTCATAGGGCGTTATAACTTATCACTAATGTAAAACATGATTTGACAACACAAAGATAGTGCAAGCTGAGAGGAAAAACAAGAAAAAAGTTTATTTTGTTTTTTCCGAGCCGTATCCAATCTTAAAAACCCAAAAAGGAGTTAAAGATAAGAGTCGTTTCGGAAAAATACAAATAATATTTGCTTTTTCGCTCGGCTCACCCTATCTTTGTCGCCGTTTTAAAAGAAAAGTATGAAGCGATTTGTTTCAATGGCTTTGGCGTGGCTGCTGACGATGGCAACTTGGGCGCAGACGGATAGCTCAGCCGTAGCGCAGGATAGCCTGATTGTAGCACGGGATTATCTGGCTCTCCCACAAGATAGCGTAGCACCGGATATAGTCGGGGTGTATGTCCCACGCGTGAGCCTGCTGACGTGCAGTCCTGCTGCTGAGGTGTGGCAGCAATATGGGCATACTGCCATCCGCTACGAGGATACCGAGCATGACGTCGATGTGGTGTTCAACTACGGACTGTTTGATTTTGATACTCCCCATTTCATCTGGCGTTTCTGCCTGGGGCAGACGGACTACATCGTGGGTGCCGAGATGTACGACTCATTTAAAAAGGAATATATGGAGCGCGGCTCGTCGATTACCGAGCAGGAGCTGGCCCTTACCCCGCAGGAAACCGACCGTCTGTGGAATCTCCTTGCCCTGAACTGCCGCCCTGAAAACCGTACCTACCGCTACAACTTCTTTTACAACAATTGCAGTACGAAGGCCCGCGACATCATCTATCAGTCGTTGGCCGAGCCTGTCAGCGTGGCCCGCATGGATTCCGTCAGCCTGCGTAACGTCCTGCACAACTATAATACGGCCTATCCCTGGGCCTCGTTCGGCATCGACTTGCTGCTGGGCATCGAAGCCGACCGCCCCGTCCCTCACAATGTGCAGGAGTTCGCTCCTCTCAGCCTTGAGGAGAGTCTTGCAAAGGCAACCAGGAGTGGGGGAGAGCTGTTCGTGTCGTCCACGACCGTCATTCAGCCTGCAATTCCCAATGTCCCCCAAAGAGGCTTCCCCCTTACCCCAGTTCAGCTGATGATAGTTGTGCTGCTGATTACGGCTATAATATGCACGCTTGAGCTGCTGACGGGGTTCCGCCATTGGTGGTACGACATCGTGCTTTACGGCACGCAGGGCGTGGCAGGACTCATCGTCGCCTTCCTATTTCTGTTCTCCACCCATCCTGCGGTGAACTCGAACGTGCTGGTTGTCGTGTTGAATCCGCTGGTGCTGGTGCTGCTGCCCTTCCTGATCCGCCAGTCGCGCCGCCGCACAAAACCCTGGGCTGCCTGGACAGAAGTAGGGCTTGTCGTCCTCTTGGTTGTGGTCTGGCTCTTCGTGCGTCAAGGCATTCCCGTTGCGGCATGGGTGTTCTTTGGTTCGCTCCTTCTGCGCTCCGTACACCACATCATTCGTGCTTCGCAAAAAAATGAAAGATAAGATGCTCTGCATAATGAAAAACAAAAAAAATGAAAAATAGAATGTTACGTAATTCGTGCCCTGTCTGTAAAGCTATTTATTCTTTGTTTTTCATTCTTTATGCTTCATGCTTCATGCTTCCGGTTTCAGCCCGGACGCCGCGTCTGGTGGTGGGGATTGTGGTTGACCAGTTGCGCTCGGACTACGTGGAGAAATTCTCCTACCTCTATGGCGATGATGGGCTGAAGCGGCTGTGGAGCGAGGGGACCGTCTTTGTGAATGGCGGCTACGACTTCGTCTCCCCCGACCGATCGTCGGCTACTGCCTCTGTCTATGCCGGCACCGAGCCCTGCTATCATGGCATCATTGGCAACCGCTACCTTGAGCGTAAGACGTTAAAGGTGAAAGCCTGCGCGGACGATGATGCGTTTCGTGGCATCCATACTGCCGAGAGCACCTCGCCCTCCGGCATCCTTGTTACCACCCTTGCCGACGAACTGAAAATCGCAACGGGAGGCCGTGCCACCATCCTCTCAATTGCCCCTGAGCGCGATATGGCCGTGCTTGCCGGCGGACATGCCGCCGATGCCGCCCTTTGGCTCGACGATGCCGATGCCATGTGGGCCTCCTCGACGTTCTATTCCGGCGTGCCCTCGTGGGTGGACCTCTATAACCGTCGCTCGAATTCGCCCTACGACTTCAAGTCGCTGAAGTGGACACCCTATTATCCGCAGTCGTCGTATCGCGACCTCCCGGAAGAGGCGGCCAAGGACTTCTGCCACACCTTCAGCACAAAAAACGTAATGCGCTACAAGACTTCTGCCATCGTCAACGACGAGGTGACGCAGCTGGCCAAGACGTGCGTCATTAGCTCGCCCATGGGACGCGACGCACAGCCCGATTTGCTTTGCGTGGGCTACTATGGCGGCGTCTATGACCATCAGGCCGAGACGTATGCCCAGCTTGAGCTGCGCGACATCTACTGCCGTCTCGACCGCAATATCGCCGACCTCATTCAGGCCGTTGAACAGTATGTGGGAGCGGACAACGTGCTCTTCTTCCTCACCTCAACGGGCTATACCGATGTCCACCAGCCAGCCGTCGGCGCCTATAACCTGCCCACGGGCGAAGTGCGCATGGAGCGTTGCACCCTGTTGCTAAACCTTTATCTGGGCGCCATCTACGGGCAGGGAAACTATGTGGAGGCTTCGTATCGCAACCAGATTTACCTCAACCACGCCCTGCTGGAGAGCCAGCAGCTGAAGATGCGCGACGTGCAGGAGCGTTGTTCGGAATTCCTTGGGCAGATGAGTGGCGTCACCCGTGTCTATACCTCTACCGAGCTGATGGAGGGCGACAGCAACCCTGCCGTACGCAACGCCTTCAACCAAAGCCGCTCGGGCGACATCCTGCTGGAGATTGCTCCTGGCTGGGCTCTGGTGGACGAGCGCTGGGGCGAGACCATATGGTCGAGCCGTGCCTTAGTGCCTGTACCCATCGTGTTCTGGGGCGACGGCGTGGCGGCGTCGAAAAAAGCCGATCCCGTGTCCGTGGGTGCCATTGCGCCCACCGTGGCGTCCCTGCTGAAAATGGGCACCCCCAATGGCTGCGCAGCCAAGCCGCTGTTCTGAGCCGTCCAATCAGCGGACAGAGATATCCACCTCCTCCTACCCACGTAGGGGAATGACGGCTCAGCCTAAGGGAATGACAGATCAGCGCAAGGGAATAAAGAAATAGCGCAAGGGAATAAAGAAAAAAACGAAAAGCCTGTTTGTGCGTAGGGTGGAAGTTAAACTTCGGAACAAAGGGGGGGGCACGTTTTTTAGTCCTTTTTAGAGCGGGATTTGGAGACCTTCTTTCCCTCTTTCAAGCTTTGCAATTGAAACACATAAGAAATGACGGGATTGTTCCCTATTGTCTTTTCTCATGGTTATTTTGGTTTTAAGTGCAAAAAAAGTGCTTTTCGCAAAAAAAGCGATGAACTTCAGTTCGCATTATGTTTGCATAGGCGCTAAAATGAAAAATAGCGGGCTGTTCACCCAAATACCGAAGAATTGTGTCTTTTATAGAAAAAAAAGTATCGCATATTGGCACAATAGCCAATATGTGGGAGCCGTATTAGGAACTAAAATAATTGGATTGCGTTAGTGCTATTCTACCGTGTGGTGGTCGATGTCAATGAGGCGCATGGCACGGTTGAAGGTGAGTTCCGTGCCGTCGGCAAGGTCTATCTCGTAGAGGCGCTGGTTGTGCTCATACTTCACGATGCCCTTGTCGGGGTAAAGTTTGCGGATTTGCTGAAGGACGGGAGTGGGGATGACCTCGTCGGGTACTACAGAGCCGGGCTTCTTGCACTCAATCTCGGTACAGACGCCGTTGCGGTCGAACTGGACGTCGATGCCGCCCTTCAAGTCAACGTTATACTGCATGAGGCTGGCGCGCTTCTCGATGGTGATGTCCTTTATTTTCACATCGCTGTAGTGCTTCCTAATGAACTCCTGAGCCGGAGTGGGGAGGGCTGCAAAAGGGACGGGCTTGTCCTGACGGTCGTGGGACGTGTTGACACAGCCGACAAAAAGGCAGAGAAGAAGGAGAGAAAGCAGCTTTTTCATGACAATTATTCGGTGGGGTGATAAAATTAGGTGCAAAGATAGTATTTTTTTTGCAATGGCACACTTTTTGTGTAAAGATTTATGAAAAAATGGGTCTTTTTTCAAAAAAACGACTCGGGATTGAGAATAATATTGTAATTTTGCACGATATTGCCGAAACGAAAATACAGAATTAACGATTGACAATTGTACGATTAACCATTCAAAAACGGAAAAAACAAAAAAACAGGATATGGGATTTAACGATGTAATCAGCAAATTATTTGGAAATAAGAGTACGCGTGACATGCGCGAGATACAGCCTTGGGTAGAGAAAGTCAAGGCGGCCTATGCCGAGGTGGAGCAGCTCTCGAACGACGACCTCCGCGCCCGCACGATGGTGCTGAAGGCCCGCATCCTGGCTTCAGCCGAGGAGGACAGGGCTAAGATTGCCGATCTGAAGGCGAAGGTGGAATCCACGGAACTGGAAGACCGCGAGGCGCTGTTCAACCAGATTGACAAATTGGAGAAGGACGTCCTTGAAATCTACGAGAAGGCGATGGACGAGGCCCTGCCCGAGGCGTTTGCCATCGTCAAGGAGACCGCCCGACGCTTTGCCGAGAACGAGGAAGTCGTCGTCACGGCTACGGACTTCGACCGCGACCTCTCCATCACCAAGGATTTCGTTCGCATTGAGGGCGACAAGGCTATCTACACGAACCATTGGCAGGCAGGCGGCAACGAGACGGTGTGGAACATGATTCACTACGACGTGCAGCTCTTCGGCGGTGTCGTCCTACACAAAGGAAAGATTGCCGAGATGGCAACGGGTGAGGGTAAGACCCTCGTGGCTACGCTTCCCGTATTCCTCAACGCCCTCACGGGCAACGGCGTCCACGTGGTAACCGTCAACGACTACCTGGCCAAGCGTGACTCGGAGTGGATGGGCCCGCTTTATATGTTCCACGGCCTGAGCGTCGATTGTATTGACAAGCACCAGCCCAACAGCGAGGCGCGTCGCAAGGCGTATATGGCAGACATAACCTTCGGTACGAACAACGAGTTCGGCTTCGACTACCTGCGTGACAACATGGCCTCCAGCCCCGAGGACCTCGTCCAGCGCTCACACAATTTCGCCATCGTCGATGAGGTGGACTCCGTGCTTATCGACGATGCCCGTACGCCCCTTATCATCAGCGGTCCTGTGCCTAAGAGCGAGGACCAGCTGTTCGAAGAGCTCCGTCCCTATGTGGAACGTCTGGTGGAGGCACAGAAGCGTCTTGCCACCCAGCTGCTGGCTGAGGCCAAGAAACTCATCCCCTCCGAGAAGCCCGAGGAGGTGGAGGCGGGCTTCCTTTCGCTCTTCCGCGCCTTCAAGGCCCTGCCGAAGAACAAGGCCCTAATCAAATACCTCTCTGAGCCCGGCATCAAGACCGGCCTGCTGAAGACCGAGGCCATCTACATGGAGCAGAACAACCGCCGCATGCCCGAGGCTACCGACCCACTCTATTTCGTTATTGACGAGAAACTCAACTCCGTCGACATGACCGACAAGGGCACCGACCTCATCACGGGCAACATGTCCGACAGCACCTTCTTCGTCCTACCTGACATCGCCGCCCAGCTCTCTGAACTGGAGGGTGAGCACCTGCCCGACGAGGAGCGCCTGCAGAAGAAGGACGAGTTGCTCACCAACTATGCCATCAAGAGTGAGCGCATCCATACTATCAACCAGCTGCTCAAGGCCTACACGATGTTCGAGAAGGATGTCGAGTACATTGTTGATGAGGAGGGCCACGTGAAGATTGTCGATGAGCAGACGGGCCGCATCATGGAGGGCCGCCGCTATTCCGACGGTCTGCATCAGGCCATCGAAGCCAAAGAGCGTGTGAAGGTTGAGGCTGCCACGCAGACCTTCGCTACCATCACCCTGCAGAACTACTTCCGTATGTATCACAAGCTGGCTGGTATGACCGGTACGGCTGAGACGGAAGCCGGCGAGTTTTGGGATATCTACAAACTGGATGTGGTTGTCATTCCCACGAACAAGCCCGTCATCCGCAACGATATGAACGACCGCGTCTATAAAACCAAGCGTGAGAAGTACAAGGCCGTCATCGAGGAGATTGAACTGATGCGTAACGAGGGACGCCCCGTGCTGGTGGGTACTACGAGCGTCGAAATAAGCGAGATGTTGAGCCGTATGCTCGACATGCGTAAGATTCCTCACAACGTTTTGAACGCCAAACTCCACCAGAAGGAAGCCGAGATTGTCGCCCATGCCGGTGAACGTGGCACGGTCACCATCGCCACCAACATGGCCGGTCGTGGTACGGACATCAAGCTGACGCCCGAGGTGCGCGAAGCAGGCGGTCTGGCCATCATCGGCACGGAGCGTCACGAGAGCCGCCGTGTGGACCGTCAGCTACGCGGACGTTCTGGACGTCAAGGCGACCCAGGCTCGAGCGTCTTCTACGTCTCGCTTGAGGATAACCTGATGCGCCTCTTCGCCAGCGACCGCATCGCCGCTGTCATGGACCGCATGGGGTTCAAGGAGGGCGAGATGCTGGAACACAAGATGATAAGCAAGTCTATCGAGAATGCTCAGAAGAAGGTGGAGGAGAACAACTTCGGCATCCGTAAGCGCCTGCTTGAGTATGACGACGTGATGAACAAGCAACGCTCGGTCGTCTATACCAAGCGCCGTCACGCCCTCATCGGCGAGCGCCTCGGCATGGACATTAGCAACATGATATGGGACCGATGCGTGGAGGCTATCGAGAACAACGACTACGAGGGAATCAAGGAGCAACTCTTCCGTGTCCTCGCCATGGAGACGCCCTTTACCGAGCAGGAGTTCCGCGAGGTTCCCGCCCAGGAACTGGCCGAGAAGACCTTCGCCCTGGCCATGGAGAACTTCAAGCGCAAGACCGACACTCTGGCAGGCATCGCCAACCCCGTCATCCAGCGTGTCTATGAGGAGCAGGGAAACCGCTACGAGAACATCCTCATACCCATCACCGACGGCAAGCGCCTCTACCAGATTCCCGTCAATTTGAAGGCTGCTGCCGAGAGCGAAGGCAAGGAAGTGGTAAAGTCGTTCGAAAAAGCCATCATGCTACATGTCATCGATGAGGCTTGGAAAGAAAACCTCCGCGAGCTCGACGAACTGAAGCATTCGGTACAGAACGCCTCGTACGAACAGAAGGACCCGCTGCTCATCTTCAAACTGGAATCTGTAAACTTGTTCGATGCGATGGTCAATAAAATCAACAACCAGACCGTCAGCATCCTCATGCGCGGCCAGATACCTATCCGCGAGCCGGAGCAAGTGCGCGAGGCTCCTCCCCAGACGCGTGCCCAGCGCCGTCAGCAGTACCACGAGAACAAGGGCGCCGCTGCCGAGTCGCTTACCGACCGCAACCAGCAGAACGCCGCCCGTCAGGACACCCGCGAGCAGCCTGTCCGCCAGCCCATCCGCAGGGAGGTAACTGTGGGGCGCAACGACCCCTGCCCCTGCGGATCCGGCAAGAAGTATAAAAACTGCCACGGACGGTTTGCGTAAAAAGATCTAAAAATGAGGAATGAAAAATAAAGGTTTTTGTATGCAGCATTTCGACGGCCTGTCTCGCATACGACGTGCCGTTTGCAAGCCTATCTATTTTTCATTCCTCTTTTTTCTTTTTTCATTATTAGTCTCCTGCGTCAGCGTCAAGTACGTCGCTATTGAGCAGTTCGTCCCAGCGCCCTTTCCGCTGCCCGAGGGGATGAGCATAGCTGTACTCAACAACCTCAGCCCTCACAACGTCTCCCTCATCGACAGCGACGTCTACGCCTATTCCTTCGACGGCGACTCGCTTATGGAGCATGTGGCGCAGGCTTTTGCCGATGCCGAACTGTTCAGCGAGGTCGTTGTGCTCGACTCGTGCATTTATCCTCAGGGCGACACCATCTTCCATCTGCTGACGGAGCCGGAAGTGCGTCACCTCTGCGACATTCTGGCGGTGGATATGCTCTACGTCTGTGACTATGGCTGCGTCACCTCGTGGGGACCTGAAGCCATCGACGGCGAACGCAAGACTTATCTGGCCTCGCACCTCTATGTCCCCGACGGGAAAGAGTCTTTCAAGGGGATAGAACTTCCTCATCCGTTCATCTTTGACCAGATTCTGCGTCGCGGCACCTACCGTACCCGTTACGAACTCAATCGTTGGAAAGAGCGTTCCTATCCCATCGTGAGCCAGATGGCTGTCGAGTGTTTCGCCCCTCATTGGGAGTCGCGCGACCGCCTGTTCTATCATGGTACCAGCCGCAACCTGCGCGAGGCCACGGTCTGTGTCCGCGACGGCAACTGGGACGGCGCCTATCGCTGCTGGCAGCAACAGGCGCAGAAACGCAGCCCCCGCCAGCGCCTCATCTCCCTTTACAACCAGGCACTCTATCACGAGATGAACGACAGCGTCGACCTCGCCCTCAGCACACTCGACCAGGCTGATACCTACGCTACGGACACCACGGCCGTTGACACCCTTGCCCTGCGCGAATGGTTTCAGACCGACTTCACCATTGGCAATTTCCCCTACACGGATCATCAACGTATTGTCAACTACCGCACCCTCCTCCGTGAACGCAAGGAAGAACTTCAAAAACTCGATTCTATAATCCCTAATCCCTGATACCTTATTCCTTAATTCCTAATTATTCCATTCTCCCATGCTCTCCCTTGCTGACATCCTTCAGACCATTATCCGCACCTACACCCGTACGGACGAAGACGTAGTACTAACCGACATCCACTTCCAGCCTGTGAGCGACACGGGCGAACTGTTTGTCTTTGACGATGAGGACCAGCCTATTGCCCACACGGTGGTAGAGTCGTGGGCGGACTTGGCTGACGATGCCTTCCTCCCTACCGTTCGTGCCGACCTTGAGCAGGCCATTGCTTCAGCCAACGCCGACGGCGCCTTGGAGCGTCTCTCCATCTTCCGCCCCTACAGCCTTGTCCTCGTCGATGACGAGCGCGAAACCATCTGCGACCTCCTTCTCGTCGACGACGACACCATCATCCTCACCGACCAACTACTCTCTGACCTCGACTCCGACCTCAACGCCTTCCTCGACAACCTGTTGGACGATACTTCGGCTGATAGTTTCTAAAAAACATCTACACAATCTACACGAACCACGTATGTGGTTCATATATAGGTATTTAATTCGTGCAGATGATTGAATTTATCTACACTATCTACACAATCTACACGCATTCTCCCCAATTCTTAAAAAGAGTGGCATATTATTTATGCATGAATTCATTTTATAGAGCCGTTTTGCTGGCGTTTGACGTGGTCTATAAACAGCGCCCGTGTTTATATAAACAGGGTCCCTGTCTATAAATAGTTGCTTGCTCTGAGAAATTATTTGCCTGTGCTGGGTAAAAAAGAGAAAACATTCATTTTACAATACATTTGCCATTTTTTAGAAAATTGTTTTGTGCATTGAACATTTGTAGATTCGAGAAAATAATTGTACTTTTGCAGACGTAATCATAAATCCCATAAAACAATTACTATTATGACTAATAAACTGCTGTTTTTTTTTCTTACGCTGTGGCTGATAGGATGCGCGGGCGATGGCGCTCGTGAACAGGCGGCGAGCGAGGCTGGGCAGGGTGAGAGTATCTCATTGGGTGAAGGGACGTTGCAGCTGCTGCCGCTTGCGGAGGGGGCTGTACGCGTGCGCTACACGGTGGGTAATATCGAGCCATTGGAGGAGCTGATTTATACGGAGCACGTGGCGCGCCCGAAATATAAAGTTGAACGGAGCGAAACGGAGACTAGGCTTACGACGCGAAAGATGCAAGTAAAGCTGGATCATGCGACGGGGCAGTTGACGTTCTCCGATGCAAAGGGACGTGTGCTGCTACAGGAATCGCCTGCCGGAAGGAGGGCGAGAACTACGCAGGTGAAGGGCATGAAGGTGCTCGATGTGGAGCAGCACTTCATCTCGCCTGACGACGAATGCCTGTTCGGCACAGGGCAGTTCCAAGACGGCTACCTGAACATCCGCGGGCTGAGCCGACGTCTGACGCAGGTGAACACGCAGATTTCTATACCGTTCATCCTCTCCAGCAAGGGCTATGGCCTGCTGTGGAACAATTATGGTCTGACGGAACTGAATCCCAAGGAGGAAACGCTTGTGCTCATGCCGTCGGACGAGACGGGAGAGGCCTACGAAGTGACGGCAACGAGCACCACAGGTGGCATCCGCGAACAGCGCATCGCCGACACGTTCAGCGGGCGGATGGAGGTGGCGGAGGCAGGCGACTATGCCCTGCTGCTTGACGTCGGACGCCGCATGAGCCGGCGTCAATACCTTGCGATTGACGGGAAGGTGCTCACGAACCAGAACAACACGTGGCTGCCCCCTACGACATCGCTCATCGTGCCGCTGGAAGCGGGTACGCATACGGTAGTGGTGAAGGGCGTGCGGGGCGACAATCCTGTCATCAGCTGGGGCAGGGTAGAGGCGCAGACGGTACTCCACTCGCCTGTGGCGCAGGCACTCGACTATACCGTCTTCGCCGGCACGCCCGACGAGGTCGTTGCCACCTATCGTAAGCTCACGGGTCCTGCGCCACTTATGCCCGACTGGATGTTGGGTTATGTGCATTGTCGTGAGCGCTACCACTCGCAGCAGGAGCTGCTGGAGAACGCCCGCATGTTCCGCGAAAAGGACATCCCTGCCAGCGTCATCGTGCAGGACTGGCAATGGTGGGGACGAACGGGCTGGAATTCCATGCAGTTCGACCCCGAACTTTTCCCCCAGCCGAAGGAACTGGTGGATGAGTTGCATAAGATGAATTTCCGCATGATGCTCTCTGTGTGGTCGAAAGTCGATCGGAACAGCATGTTGGGGCGCGAGTTTGACAAGCGTAACTACTATATCCACGGCACGGACTGGATAGATTTTTTCCATCCCGAAGCGGCGCAGTTCTATTGGGCGAACTTCCGCGACAGCCTCGTACGGCGGTACGGCATCGATTCGTGGTGGTTGGACGCTACGGAGCCGGAGAACGACGACCTCGTCGGACGTCGTGTGGCAGGCGGCACGTTGCCGGGTGAACTGGTGCGCAACGTCTATCCTGTAAAGGTGGTCAGTACCGTCTATAACGGGCTGTGCGAGGAAATGCCGGGGAAGGTACCCGTCATCCTCACGCGTAGCGCGTTTGCCGGCATGCAACGCTATAATGCCGTCACGTGGAGCGGCGATGTGGGGAACGACGGCGAAACGCTACGACGTCAGATTGTGGGCGGACTGGGCTATATGGCCTGTGGAATGCCATGGTGGACCTACGATGCCGGAGGCTTCTTCCGTCCAGGCAACCAATACACAGATGCCGCCTATCAGGAGATGATGCTCCGCTGGATAGAGTGTAGCGTCTTCCTGCCCATTATGCGCGTGCATGGATACATCAGTAATACCGAGCCGTGGAACTATCCGGTAGAGACGGAGCAGATCTTCACGGAGTGCATCCGCCAGCGGACGGAGCTGCTGCCATATCTCAGGAAATGTGCCAAGCGCGTAGCCAAGGAGGGCTATACGCTGATGCGCCCGCTGGTGTTCGACTTTGCCGACGATGTCGAGGCCCTGCGCCAGCAGACGGAGTATATGTTCGGCCCGCGCTATCTCGTCTGCCCCGTCACGGAGGCAGGTGCCACGGAATGGCGCGTCTATCTGCCCCACAATCCCCGTGGCTGGGACGACCTCTACACACAAGTCCACTACGACGGAGGCCAGTACATCACCATCCCCCTCACCCTCGATAAGATACCCGTGTTTGTGAGGAAGTGATTCCCCCTTGGTTAGATCCCACGATTGCAAATATATCTTAAATAGCCCTTTCAGAGGGCGGATTTAGGGGGCGCTTTTTTCGTTATGCGAAAAAATATGCGTAATTTTGCGCGATTTTTTTCATTCGCATAAAAATAAGTATAATGAAAACTAGAAAAATGACGATGACGCTGGTGCTGGCGTTGGCGCTGATGCCTGCTTGGGTTAGCGAGACAAGCGGGCAGGAAACCCTGCGGCTGACGTTGGAGCGGGCCATAGAGATTGCGCTGGCTGACAACCCCACCATAAAGATTGCTGAGCAGGATATCCAACTGAAGGAGATGGCCAAGCTGGAAACTACCATGGGGCTACTGCCCGAGGCCAGCCTAGCCGGCTCGTACCAGCGTACCATCGAGAAGCAGACGATGGTGATGAACAACATGCAGTTCAAGGTGGGTGTCAACAACATGTATACCGGCGGCCTCACGGTGAGTCTGCCCGTGTTTGCGCCTGCGCTCTATAAGAGTATGAATTTGACGCGCACGGACGTGGAACTTGCCATGGAACAGGCACGCGCCTCAAAACAGGACCTTGTGTGTCAGGTAACCAAGGCATTTTATCAGCAGATGCTGGCGCAGGACAGCTATGCTGTGCTCCAGAAGAGCTATGCCCAGAGCGAGGAGAATTTCCGCATCGTTTCTGCCAAATACGACGAAGGTCGTGTGAGCGAATATGACAGAATCAGCGCCGAGGTGCAGATGCGTAACCTGAAACCCTCCGTCATCAGCGCCCGCAACGCTGTCGATCTGAGCCAACTGCAACTGAAGGTGCTGATGGGCGTGACGGCAGACGTGGATGTCGTCGTGGAAGGCAACCTCAAAGACTACGAGGAGCAGATGTACGCCTCGATGCTGGGGCTCGACAGCCTGTCGTTGGAACGCAACAGCTCCCTCATGCAGTTGGACCTCAACAGCCGCTTGCTGCGCAACACACTCTCCGTTCAGAAGCAGAACTTTATGCCCAACGTCGCCCTGCAGTTCAACTACATGTACACCTGCATGGCAGACAACTTCGACTTCGGAACCTACAACTGGAACCCCTACGCCAACGTCTCCCTGAGCGTGAGCGTTCCCCTCTTCAGGTACAGCAATTTCAGCACAGTCAAGAAGACGCGCCTGCAGATGAACCAACTGCAACTGAACCGCGACTATGCCGAGCGCCAGTTGCGTATGCAGATGAACACCTACTTGAACAACATGACTGCCAGCGCCGAGCAGGTAAGCTCGAACAAGGAGGCTATCGCGCAGGCGCAGAAAGGGCGCGACATCGCCCAGACGCTCTACGACGTGGGGCGCGGCACGGTACTTGAGCTCAACAGCGCCGAGGTGGCGCTCACGCAGAGCGAGCTCACTTATAGCCAATCCGTCTTCGATTGGCTGACAGCCAAAGCCGATCTGGACAAGCTGACGGGAGAAGACTACGTGGAATAAAGGAATGTGAGTGATTAGGGCAAGATGAATGCAAGAGAGTATCTGGAAATATTGCATATTGCAGAGCGACTGAAGGACACACCCCGTCATTGCACCACCACAAAGGGGAGGACGGAAAGTGTGGCTGAACATAGCTGGCGTGTTGCGCTTATGGCATTTCTTCTTACACATCAATTTCCTGAGATTGATTGCAATAAGGTTGTCGGTATGTGCTTGATTCATGATTTGGGAGAGTGCTTCACGGGGGATATCCCCACCTTCCTTAAGACAGAGAAGGACAGGAATGTGGAAGATTCTTTATTAGGGCAATGGGTATCATCACTACCTGTTGAGATATCAGTAGAACTCAAGGCATTGTATAGTGAGATGGATGCCCAACAGACGAAAGAGGCAAAACTCTATAAATCACTTGACAAACTGGAGGCCTTGATACAGCATAATGAATCGCCCTTGAATACTTGGTCAGAAAACGAATATGAACTGAATAAAACATACGCATTCGACACGGTGTCCTTTTCAGAATGGCTGAGTGGGCTAAGAAAAGAGATTCTTAAAGATACACTTGAAAAAATTGAAAACGAAAAATAATATGCGAAACAAAAGACTACAGCACAGCGTTCTGTTCCTGTTGGCAACCTGCATGATGGTCGCTTGCGCGGATGGGCAGAAGAAACAGAGTGGCGGTCCCGTCGGGGGCGAAAAGCCCAAGGTGCGCCTGGCAGCCGTCAACAAGCGGGCCGTCGATCAGGTGCGCGACTACACCTGCACCGTCGAGGCCGAAGTGAAGAACAACATCGCCCCGCAGACACCCGGGCGCATCAGCCGCATCTTCGTCGAGGTGGGCGACCACGTCGTCAAGGGCCAGAAGCTGGTGCAGATGGACGCTTCGTCGCTACGTCAGCTCGAGCTCCAGATTGCCAACCAGAAGACCGACTTCGAGCGCATCGAGAAGCTCTACAAGATTGGCGGCGCCAGCAAGGCCGAGTACGACAACGCCAAGATGTCGCTCGACATCAACGAGACCAGCTACGCCAACCTGAAGGAGAACACCACGCTGCTGAGCCCCATCACGGGCATCGTGACGGCCCGCAACTACGACAACGGCGACCTCTACGCCGGCAGCCCCGTGCTCACCATCCAGCAGATACGTCCCGTGAAGCTGCTCATCAACGTCAGCGAGCAGTATTTCAGCCGCGTGCAGAAGGGCGACCGCGCCGTCATCCGTCTCGACGCCCTGCCCGGCAAGGAATACGAGGCCAAGGTGACGCTGGTCTATCCGACCATCAACGCCGCCACCCACACCTTCCCCGTCGAGCTCAGCCTGCCCAACGCCGACGAGGCCGTGCGCCCCGGCATGTTTGCCCGCGCCACCCTCAACTTCGGCACCGAGCAGCACGTCGTGGTGCCCGACCAGGCCATCGTCAAGCAGCCCGGCAGCGGCGAGCGCTTTGTCTATACCTATAACAACGACGGCACCGTCAGCTACATGAAGGTCGAGCTCGGACAGCGTCTCGACGACAGCTACGAGCTGCTGAGCGGCGTCAGCGACGGTGCACGCATCGTTGTCGCCGGACAGAGCAAGCTCGTCGACGGCGCCGAAGTGCAGGTGGTGGAATGATACTTTTTAATGAAAAATGAAGAATGAAAAATGAAGAATAAATAGCTTTGCAATCGGAATGTTGCACGCAGGACATTCTATTTTTCATTCTTCATTCTTCATTTTTCATATAAATAAAATTCTCAACTAACAACATCCGACTATGAGTCTATACGAAGGTTCGGTCAAACGGCCGATTATGACCTCACTGATATTCACGGCCATTGTGGTGATGGGCGTCTTCTCGCTCACCAAGTTGCCCGTGAACCTCTTCCCCGACATCGACACGAACACCATCATGGTGATGACGTCCTACAGCGGTGCCTCGGCCGAGGACATCGAGCAGAACGTCACCCGCCCCCTCGAGAACACGCTGAACACCGTCGGCAACCTGAAGCACATCACCAGCCGCTCGTCCGAGAACGTCTCCATCATCACGCTCGAGTTTGAGTATGGCTACGACATCGACGACCTCACGAACGACGTCCGCGACAAGCTCGACATGGTGAAGCGCGCGCTGCCCGACGGGGCCACCGACCCCATCATCTTTAAGTTCGACTCGGACATGATGCCCATTCTGCTCCTCTCCGTGCAGGCCGACCAGAGCGTCAACGGCCTCTACAAGATTCTTGACGAGAACGTGGCCAACCCGCTGGCGCGCATCGCGGGCGTGGGCAGCGTCAGCATCGGCGGCGCACCCGAGCGCGAGATCTACGTCTATTGCGACCCCGTCAAGCTCGAGGCCTACAACCTCACCGTCGAGGCCATCTCGAACATCATCACCCAGGAGAACCGCAACATCCCGGGCGGCTCGTTCGACGTCGGCAACGAGACCTTCCCCCTGCGCGTCGAGGGCGAGTTCAACGACCCCCGCGAGATGGAGAACATCGTCGTGGCCAGCGTGGCCGGCAGCGACATCTACCTGCGCGACGTCGCCGAGGTGGTCGACACCCTGCAGGAGCGCGGACAGATGTCGTTCACCAACGGCGTCCGCGGCGCCACCATCATCGTCCAGAAGCAGTCGGGCGCCAACTCCGTCGAAATCTGTAACAAGGTGAAGAAGATGCTGCCCGAGCTCGAGCGCAACCTCCCCTCCGACGTCCACATCGGCATGATCAACGACACCTCCGAGAGCATCATGAACTCCATCGGCTCGCTCGAAGAGACGGTCTTCTTCGCCCTGCTGTTCGTCGTGCTGGTCGTGCTCTTCTTCCTGGGCCGCTGGCGCGCCACGTTCGTCATCGCCATCACCATCCCCCTCTCGCTCATCGCCTCGTTCATCTACCTGCTGCTCAGCGGCGGCTCGCTCAACATCGTCTCGCTCTCGTGCCTCTCCATCGCCATCGGCCTCGTGGTCGACGACGCCATCGTGGTGCTCGAGAACACGACGACCCACATCGAGCGCGGCGCCGACCCCAAGCAGGCCGCCATACACGCCACCAACGAGGTCGCCATCTCCGTCATCGCCTCCACGCTGACCATGATTGCCGTCTTCCTGCCCCTGACCATGGTGAAGGGCATGGCAGGCATGATGTTCAAGCAGCTCGGCTGGATGATGTGCGTCATCCTCACCGTCTCGACCACCAGCGCCCTCTCGTTCACGCCCATGCTCTGCTCGCAGATGCTCAGGCTGAAGAAGAAGCGCAGCCGCTTCATGGAGCGCGTGTACGGCCCCATCGAGCGCTTCCTCGACCGTTTCGACCGCTGGTACCAGCGCCGCCTCAACTGGTGCGTGCGCCATCGCGGCTGGATCATCGGCGTCTGCGTCGTCATCTTCGCCGCCAGCCTCCTCACCGTCCGCACCCTCGGCACCGAGTTCTTCCCCTCGAGCGACGACAGCCGCCTCACCATCAAGGTGTGGATGCCCATCGGGACGCGCACCGAGCGCAGCCAGCAGGTCGCCGAGGAGCTCGCCGAGAAGTGGCGCGCCGACTTCGGCAAGGACACACGCGTCATCAACTACACCGTCGGCCAGGCATCCGAGGACAACACCTTCGCCTCGATGCAGGACAACGGCACCCACATCATCTCCTACAACGTCCGCCTCAAGAACCCCAGCGAGCGCAAGGTGACGGCCTTCGACGTCGCCGCCATCATCCGTGCCGACCTCGGCGCACGGCCCGAGATTGACCGCTTCACCGTCAGCGCCGGCGGCGGAGCAGGCATGGGCGGACAGTCAACCGTCGCCTTCGAGGTCTATGGCTGGGACTTCACCGAGACCGACAACGTGGCCAAGATGCTGCGCACCGAGCTCAAGAAAGAGCCCGGCGTGGCCGAGGTGCGCATCAGCCGCGACGAGTACCAGCCCGAGTACCACGTCGAGTTCGACCGCGAGAAGCTCGCCCGCCACGGACTGAACATGTCCACCGCCGCCACCTACCTGCGCAACCGCATCAACGGCGCCACCGCCTCCTACTACCGCGAGGACGGCGAGGAGTACGACATCAAGGTGCGCTTCGCCCCTGAGTTCCGCACCTCCATCCAGGACATCGAGAACATCCTGCTCTACGGCTCGCAGGGCAACGCCGTCCGCGTCAAGGACGTCGGCACGGTCGTCGAGAGCTTCACGCCCCCCACCATCCAGCGCAAGGACCGCCAGCGCATCAACACCGTCACCGCCATCGTCGAGAAGGGCTTCCCCATGAGCACCGTCGTCGAGGCCGGACAGCGCATCATCCGCGAGGGCGACATCCCCCTCGGCGTCACCGTCGGCATCGCCGGCGACTTCGAGGAGCAGCAGGACTCCTTCTCCGACCTGCTCCTGCTCGGACTGCTCATCCTCATGCTCGTCTACATCGTCATGGCGGCACAGTTCGAGAGCTTCTCCGACCCGTTCATCATCATGCTCAGCGTGCCCTTCGGCGTGGGCGGCGTGCTCATCGCCCTCTGGCTCAGCGGCACCACCCTCAACCTGATGAGCGCCCTCGGCATGGTGCTGCTGCTCGGCATCGTGGTGAAGAACGGCATCGTCCTCATCGACTACATCCGCCTCTGCCGCGAGCGCGGCCAGGGCGTCGTCAAGGCCGTCGTCACCGCCGGCCGCAGCCGCCTGCGCCCCGTCCTCATGACCACCCTCACCACCATCCTCGGCATGGTTCCCATGGCCGTCGGACGCGGCGAGGGCTCCGAGCTCTGGCGCCCCCTCGGCGTCAGCGTCATCGGCGGACTGACCCTCTCCACCGTGCTCACCCTCATCCTCGTGCCCGTCGTCTATTGCACCTTCGCCGGAGGACAGATCAAGCGCCAGCGCCGCAAGCACGCCCGCCAACTCGCCCTCGACGCCTACTGGAAAGAGAACAAGTCCAAACACATTAAAGCAGCAAAAAAGTGATTCTTTGTTTAACGTTTAATGTTTAACGTTTAACGAACACGTCCTCTGATTTTTGTTAAACGATAAACTCTTAATTCTTAACTACATTGAAAGCCATATTTATTGCCTACGACCAAGCGTATAAAGAGCGCATCCAGACGCTCCTCGACCGCGGCGGCTGCCGGGGCTTCAGCATGTTTCCGCAGGTGCAGGGACGCGGCAGCGTCAGCGGCGACCCCCACTACGGCAGCCACGCCTGGCCCTCGATGAACAGCGCCATCCTCACCATCGTCGACGACGCCCGCGTCGATGCCCTCCTCGACGCCCTCCACGCCCTCGACCTCGAGACAGAGAAGCTCGGCCTCCGCGCCTTCGTCTGGGACGTCGAGAAAACCATCTGACGATGATTGCTTAAGAAAGAGGGCGGACATGCACACCATGTTCGCCCTTTCTTATTCTTTAATCCCCCTTCGGGGGCTTTTAGATAGGCGGCGGCTCGGAACGGACGGAGCAGCGAGAGCAAAGCGATGCTTGCATCAGCTTTGCCGAGTCGTGACGGACGAAAACGTAGTTAAATGCTCAAATAAATTTGGCATTTCTCTCGCCTTGCACTATCTTTGCAACACGAAAACTTTAACACCCAAATGTCATGAAAAAGAACTCATTTTTGTTATTCGCTTTTGCAGCGGTGCTGCCCGTCATCGTGGCCTGCCAAGGCAACGCCGGCTCGTCGTCCCCAGCCGCCGGAAAAACGGGCAAGACCTTCGTCACCCCCGCCGACGACTATGCCACACCCTTCGATGCCCCGGCTTTCGGCAAGGCTGCCGAGGGGGGCGTCTATCTCGAACCTCTCTGCTGGTGGGTGGGCATGAAACAGCCCCTACAGCTGATGGCGCACGCCGACGGCATCGGCGACTGTGACGTCCGCATCGAGGGCGTCAGGGGCGTCAAGGTGAAGACCGTCCACAAGGCGGACAGCCCGAACTACCTCTTCGTTGACGTGGACATCGCCGCCTCGGCCAAGGCTGGCACGGCGGAGGTCGTCTTCAGCCGGGGCGGCAAGGAAGTGGCGCGCCAGCCCTATCCCCTCTTTGCGCGCGCCCAGGGCTCGGCCGACCGCGTGGGCTTCACCACGGCCGACATGATCTACCTCATCATGCCCGACCGCTTCGCCAACGGCGACCCCTCGAACGACTCGTCGCCCCTCTGCCCCGAAGGCCCCAACCGCTCGAACTCGTTCGGCCGTCACGGCGGCGACCTGCAGGGCATCATCGACCACCTCGACTACCTGGAGCAGCTGGGCGTCACCGCCATCTGGTGCACCCCCCTGACGCTCGACAACGAGCGCCGCGCCTCGTTCCACGGCTATGCCGCATCGGACTACGTCCACATCGACCCCCGCTACGGCACGAACGCCCTCTTCAAGAGCTATGTCGCCGCCTGCCATCAGCATGGCATCAAGGTCGTCACCGACTTCGTGCCCAACCACTGCGGCGCGCAGCACTGGTGGATGCGCGACCTCCCCTTCACCGACTGGGTGCACCAGTTCCCCAGCTACACGCGCAGCCTCTTCAACTTCGCGCCCAACATGGACGTCAACGGCTCGAAGAAAGACCTCTACTACCAGGAGAGCGGATGGTTCGCCCCCTCGATGCCCGACATGAACCTCGACAACCCCTTCGTGCTGCGCTACTTCCAGCAGGTGGCCATCTGGTGGGTTGAGTGGAGCGGCCTCGACGGCATACGCATCGACACCTATCCCTACAACGAGAAGGTGCCGGCCTCGCTGCTCTGCAAGGCCGTGATGGACGAGTTCCCCTACCTGAACATCGTGGGCGAGTGCTGGACGCAGAGCGTGCCCCAGCTGGCTTACTGGCAGGGCGGCAACCCCAACAGCGACGGCTTCGACAGCCACCTGCCCTCCATCATGGACTTCCCGCTGCGCGACGCCATCGTGAACGGCATCCCCGCCCGGCGCGGAGGCGGCATGAACCGCATCTTCGAGGCTCTCTCGCACGACTTCGCCTATCACGACCTCTCGCACATGATGATCTTCGCCGCCAACCACGACACCGAGCGCATCGGCAGCATCGTGGGGGCTGACATACGCCGCATGAAGATGATCACCGCCCTGCTGGCTACCCTGCGCGGCATCCCCCAGACCTACTACGGCGACGAGCAGATGTTCCTCTCGACCAATGACTCGGGCGACAGTGCATGGCGCTGCGAGTTCCCCGGCGGATGGGAGGGTGACAGCATTAACCTCTTCACCGCCGAGGGACGTTCGGCCGAGCAGAACGAGCTCTTCGACTACAACCGCCGCCTCTGGCAGTGGCGTAAGAACGCCGAGGTCATCCACCGCGGACGCACCCTCCACTTCATTCCCCGCGACAACGCCTACGGCTACTTCCGCTACCTCACCGCCGGCGATGACAACGCCCCCGACGCCCGCGTCAGCAAGGCCGTCTTCGTCTTCATCAACAACAGCGACACCGACCGTCAGCTACCGTGGAGCTACTACGACGAGTTCACCCCGCGTCTTGCTCCCCTCGCCGGCGACAATCCCGCCGCCGCAGCCAAGGGTACCGACGTCCTCACCGGTCAGACTGTCACCCTCTCCGACGCCACCGTCGTCCCCGCCGCCGGCACGCTGGTCGTAGAGTTCTGAGAAATCCCAAGGCGTAAAAATGGGCGTAAAAATGGGCGTAAAATAAATAGAGTATCCATGAAAAAGAAATCCCTTCTCCTGATTCTTCTTGGCGTGGTGGCGGGGATGGCGGCGCTCATCCTGGCCACGCGGGCACAGACGGTGACGCTTAGCAAGGACGTCCTGCTGGACAAAATCAAAGGCGGCTGGGCGGGACAGACCATCGGCTGCGCCTACGGCGGCCCCACGGAGTTCGGCTATCGCGGCGTGATGATTCCCGACGAGACGCCCATCGTCTATCCCGAACATCACCTGCAGTACTTCTTCGACCATGCACCAGGCCTCTACGACGACATCTACATGGACCTCACGTTCGTGAGCGTCCTCGCCCGTCTGGGCCTCGACGCCCCCATCGACTCCATCGCCGCAGCCTATGCCTACGCTCGCTATCCGCTGTGGCATGCCAATCAGGCCGCCCGCTACAACATCCAGCACGGCATCCTGCCGCCCGCCTCGGGGCACTGGCTCAACAACCCCCATGCGGACTGCATCGACTATCAGATTGAGGCTGACTATGCCGGACTGCTCTCGCCCGCCATGCCCAATGCGGCCTCGGCACTCAGCGACCGTATAGGCCACATCATGAACTACGGCGACGGCTGGTACGGCGGCGTCTTCGTGGGCGCCATGTACGCGCTGGCGTTCACGGAGAGCGATGTCGAGCGCGTTGTCACCCGTGCGCTGACGACCATCCCCGCTGAGAGCAAGTTCCACCGCTGCCTGAGCGACGTCATCCGCTGGTACCGTGAGGACCCTGCGGACTGGAAACGCACATGGCAGCTCTACAACGATAAGTGGAGAGAGGACGTGGGCTGCCCCGAGCTGGTGCTTGCCCCGGGCAACATCGACGCTACGATGAACAGCGCCTACGTCGCCATCGGGCTGCTCTTTGGGCATGGTGACTTCGGCCGCACCATCGACATCGCCACCCGCTGCGGACAGGACTCGGACTGCAACCCCTCGACGGCTGCCGGCGTGCTGGGCACGATGCTCGGATACAGCCACATCCCCGCCGAATGGATGGCGAACGTCCGCGAGGTGGAGGACCGCCCCTTCGCCTACACCGACATCTCGCTCAATAAGGCTTACGGCATGACCTACGAGCTTGCTCTGCAACAGATTGTCCGCAATGGTGGGCGCGTGAAGGAGCGTGGCGTGCGCATCCGTGCTCAGCGTCCGCGTGCCGTCCGCCTCGAACAGAGCTTCCCCGACCTACACCCCGTGCTGGTGGCTGAGAACATCGCCCACGTGGGTACCGCCGAGGCCACCGTGAAATCTGTCACCTTCGAGGGCAAGGGCATCGCCGTTCATGGCCAGGTGAGCTGCCCCGACGGGAGCTACTCGGCACGGCTGGAGGTCAGCATTGATGGCGCCGTCAGCCGCGTGGTGGACCTTCCCGCCGCCTACCTGAGCCGCTCGGCCGACTGCCTCTACTGGAACTACGACCTCCCCGCAGGCCGTCACACCATCGCCTTCCGCTTCCTCAATCCCCGTCCCGACGCCGACATCACCGCCTGGAAGGTCATTGGCTACGAAGAGGGACAGGGACAGACTGCGGATGTGCTGGACAACGTCAATCTTTTCATCGGCACAGCCGACGATTATGGACAGATGGCCCCCGGGGCCTGCATGCCGTACAGCCAGATTCAGGTCTCGCCTGACAGCAAGCCGCGCCAGCATCCGGGCTACGACTACGAGGTGGCGCAGATCTCGGGCTTCAGCATCAACCGTCTTTCCGGCGTGGGCGGTAGCGGATGCGGAGGCAACGTGTCGCTGATGCCCGACGAGACGGGTGCCGACGTGCGGCTGATGAAGGAGACGGAGCGGGCCGTCCCGGGCTGCTATAGTGTGCAGCTGACGAACGGCGTGACGTTTGCCGCCACGGCCGACCGCCGTATGGCCGTAGAGCGCTTCACGTTCCCCTCGGCCGATAAAGCGGTGCTTATTCTGAACCCATCGTCGGCCTTTGACAAGGTGCGCCAAGCCTCGTTCAGCCAAACAGGCGAACGCGTGGGACAGGGGTACTTCGCCGGCGCCAACACCTGCGGCCGCGGCACCTATCACCTGCACTACCGCCTCTATACGTCGGCGCCCTTCGTCATGGAAGAGCTGGCGGACGGGCAGAAGCGCCTGACGTTCCCCTCGCTGGCCGACAACCTCGTGGAGGTACGCATCGTGGTCTCGACGGGGCTGGCCGAGGAGCTCGACGCCCTGGCCGAGGCGGACGTGTGGAGGACGGACTTCACGACGTTGGCGGGCAACGCCCGTCAGGCATGGCAGGAGCTGCTCTCGACCGTCGAGGTGGAGGGCGGCACGACCGACCAGCGCACCCTTTTCTACACCTCGCTCTACCGCACCTTCCACAGCCCCTTCCAGGTCACGGACGACGTGATGACGCACTATCTGGGCACGGACGGCCGCGCGCACGAGGCACGCACGTTCACCTACTACAGTTCGTGGTCGCTCTGGGACACCTACCGAACGAAGTTCCCGCTGATTACGCTGCTCGACCCGCAACGCTCGGCCGACATCATGCAGTCCCTCGCCACCCTCTACACGACGGGCAAGAAGGACTGGAGCACCGACCACGAGTGCGTGCCGACGGTGCGCACCGAACATGCCGTTGCCACCCTGCTCGACGCTTATCGTCAGGGCATCTCCATCCCCAACCTCCGCGATGCCTATCCGGGCATGACGACGGAGGTGAAGGCCCTCCCGCTGAAGAGCCCCGACCAGTGTCTGGAGGCGGCAGGCGACTTCTGGGCGCTGGGGCAGCTGGCAGGCGAGCTGGGCATGACGGACGAGGCGGCACGCTGGACGCGCCGCGGCGTGGAGGTCTTCGACAGCATCTGGCCGCGTGAGTTCCAGACCATTGACGACTCGTTCGTGAAGATGCGCGGCAACGGCCTCTATCAGGGCACGCGCTGGCAGTACCGCTGGGGTGCGCCCATGTACCTCAATCGCATGACTGACCTTGTGGGAAAGAAGGAACTGGCGCAGGAACTGGTGGCCTTCTTCGAGCAGGAACTCTACAATCAGGGCAACGAGCCCGACATCCACGTCCCCTTCCTCTTTGGCCGTCTGGGCATGCCCGCGCGGACGGGACTGACGGTACGCCCCCTCGCCACGGAGGTGGTGACACACCGCTACGGCGGCAACGATGCCTATCCCACGCCGTGGGTGGGCTGCGCCTTCGCGAACCAGCCCCGCGGCTATGCCCCCGAGATGGACGAGGACGACGGTGCCATGAGTGCCTGGTATGTGTTTGCCAGCATCGGCCTCTATCCCTTAGTGGTGGGCGAGGCGCAGTACGAAGTCTTCTCGCCCCTCTTCGACCGTGTGACGCTGCACCTCGGCGGCAAGGAGGTCGTCATCAGCACCAAAGGCCGTAACGACATCAACCAGCCGCTAAAACGCGTCACCTGGAACGGTCGCCGCCTGCGCAACTTCCGCATCCCCGTCGCCGAACTGAAAAAAGGCGGAAATCTGGTAATGAGGTATTAGGATTTTCCCCTGTTCGGGTGGTCAGTCCTCGAAGTCGTATCTATCCAGCAGTTTGCCACATTTCGAGCAGAAAATCTCGTGCTTGTGAATGACGTTTCCGCAGTCATTGCAACGATAGGTCTGCTCTTCCTTTCTTTCTTGGGTCTCTTGGCTTTCTTGGCTTTTTGTGTCTTTGGTATCCATATTTCTGATGTATTTTACCATTCGATTAAAACCTTGACGCCTTCAGGCGAGTTTTCAAACTGCAAGTGTAGCACATGCTCTTTCGTAGCCCAACTGGACCGGCAGGGTGTGGAATCCGTAGTGATTCGCCGCGGTTTCTTGGGGAGGAGTATCGCCATCACATTATCTGTGTTTGCAGGACTTTTCGCCACGAACGAATAAGAGCGCTTTGTCCTCACCTCGTCCGTCTGGCGTGAGGCGGCAGCTATCACCTGTGGTTGTCGTCTGTCGGCAATTTTGCCCACGTCGAAGAGAAATGCCTGTTCGCCCGGATGGACAATTTTCTCTTTGACAAGGGGCAGCGTGGGATCGAAGAGGTCGATGTACGTTCCACGGAGGGTTAAAGGCTCGTCGGTGACGCCTTCGTCCATCACGGCTGACAGCACGTAGCAGCCTCTTTCCAGCACAAACGAATTCTTGTATTCCAGTTGTCCGTATGCCTGCTCGACGGCGGCCAGCAGGGGGGCATCGGCACCGGCCTTGAGATTCGCTTTTTGTCCGTTGACGTTGTCTTCGTCCGTCACGACTCGGCCATCTAAGCGAGCTTGACGGCTCTCGCTGCTTCGTCCGTTCATCACGAATTCCTTGGGGTCTTGCCGGATTACACGGACCGTTCCCTTCCCATACTGATAGACACCATCCGCAGGCTGCTCACCCATCTGCATCAGGGTGAAGAGGTGGTCTGAAGGGGCGGAGAAATGATGCTCTCCCTGATTCCACCACTCCATGACGCGCTGGAAAGCGTCGTTGTCGCGTCCGCAGTAGATGAGGTGTCCGCCCTCATGCACCCATTGTGCAATATCCTCATGAGCCTTGGGGCTTGAGGGCTTCAGGTTTGAATAGCTCATCAGCAATACGCTGACGTCCTTCCATGTGTCGCTGTAGCCTGTATTTTCCAGATGGGTTATGCTGACGGGAATGCCTCGTTTGACCAGCGGCAAGGCGAGTCCATAGAAGTTCGACAGCTGCGGGTCGTCATAGCCCTCTACGGGAGTTGGTGAACGTTGGAACATCAGCGAATTAGCCATCAGCACGCTGATACCCTGCGACCCGCTCACCTTGTTCGTCGACAGCGGTATCTCGCCAAGGGCATTCACCATCACCTGCATCTGAGTGGAATAGAAGTGGGGGATGTGGGCGCGCTCCTCGCTGTCACGGCTTATGCGATAGAGGCCTTCGTAGATGCGGTCGGGCCAAGGCATAATCTCGTAGTCGGCAATCTGCGGGTAGAGCAGCTGGGCTGTGAAGGTGGCCTGATAGTTGCGGCGGTAGTCTTCCCAGTCCTTGGCACGGTCCTCGATTGGGTCGGTCAGGAAAAACATCTTTCGGCCAGTGGGGCGGGTCATCGACTCCATACATCCATACTCCAAATAGGCTGTTTCAAACACGCGTTCGCGTGCCACGCCGTTGAAGTAATTGGGCTCGCGCGATGTGCCCGTCCACACTTGTGCAATATAGCCGTCGCATGAGGCCAGCGAGGCCAGCGAGGCTTCAGGTGAAACAATCTGCCATTGGGCATAATTCAGTAGCGAGTGTGTGGGCACGTAGCACCGCACGTTCATCCCTTTCTCCTTGCCGTATGCCTTGGCGTAGGTGAAAGCCTCGTCAAGAGCGCGGTAGTAGAGGTGGTATTTCAGCTTGTTGGAGAGGTATGTGTTCTCTGCCGACTCGTGCTGCGGTCGCCAGGGGAAGCCGTAGTACTCCTGCCACTCGCGTTGGAACGCCTCGCTGTAGCCGCCGCGTGCCCAGAACTCGGGCTCTTCCAGGAAGATGGCATCGATGCCCTCGTCAATAACCGGCTTGATGTGCTTCTCCTTGAAATACGCCAGATAGTTCATCGTCGGCACTATGTAGGGCACCATATGTCCGTGCCATATCGTGTCGCCGCGCATGGTCTTCTGTCCCTCGTCAAGGTGGAGACGGCCGTCCCATTGGCCGGTGAAATAGTCCTGATACTGTCCCCAGGCTATACCTGTCATGAAGTGGGCCGTGTAGCCCCGTTCGCGCCACGACCTCACGCGCTCGCTGAAGGGATATCGGCGGTTGTCGTTGACGCCGTACACCATGACGGCATCGGCCCGCACATCCGTTGCGGGTTTCCATTGGCCCGAGGTCTGGAACGTCGTCTTCTCGCGCTGGGCAGCCATCGGCAACGATGCGGCGGATGCAAGGATAACGACCAGCAGGCTATGGATGATGAATGACTCTTTTCTCATAAAATAATACGTCAGGCTTTTCTTATTTCTCTTTGGAGAGATAGAGCGATTGTTCCTGACCGGCATGTTCTCCGTCGGTTTCTTTCCAAACCAGCTCTATCTTGTTGCCGCTGCGATTGATGGTGGCGAAGTTGGCTCTGGGATGGACTTCGCCCGCGGCTGCGGTTTTCTGGTTTTCAAGGCATGACTCCTCCAATGCCTTCAGGTATTCTTCCAGCTGCTTTTCCATGTCGGGCTTGGGGGTGATGTGGCTGCGATCCATCCTGAACGTGTAGTCGGGCTGACTATCGGTATAGAGCGTGTCGTCTCTCAAGTCCCATGTTCCGTTGGAAACATATGTGAGGTCAAGCCGTCCTATATAGGTGGGGTGTACCTGATGCTCGACGTACGTCTGGCAGTATGTGTGGTTGTCGCGGAACTCTATGCAGATATATTTGTCGTCTGTCGATTGGATAATCCACTTGCTTATGAGTTCACTCTCTTTTATGTTGCGGCCCATGCGCTCATTCGCCTTCACATATTGCTCAAGCTCCTCGTCTGTGATGCCCATTGTGAATTTGCATTGATCGCTGAAATGCTGGATTACATCGGCAAACTCGTTGAACTGTTGCTGTCGGCTCCCGGCGTAGTTTAGGTAATAGACGACCTCCTTGCTGGTGATTCTCTCCTTCACGAACTGGTGGATGTCGGTGGTGCCGTCCTCGCGTTCCAGCTGATGACGATAGAACGCCTCGGAGCTCACTGGCTTCTTCCACTGTCGGGAGTGGTTGATGTAGTCGAAAATGGCGTGCCGGTCGGAGAAGAACTGATGGACCGCATCGATAAACGAGGCATTGTCGATGTTCTTCCACGACTCCTGGCTGCTGAGGAAAAGCCGCTCGCACGACTCGTCCAACAGGTATTGCGTCACCTCGTCGGAGTTGTTGGTGATGTAGTTCATGACGTGTTCCAACGAATCGATGTTTAGCGAGTCTATTCTATCAAGATTCTCCAGCACGTATCGGGCTATGCTGGAGTTCGTCTCATCTTCCTTGCCCCAGTTTCGGAGGGTCTCAATGCTTTTTTCCATGTCATGTATGACCATCATGGCCGTCTGTCGCCCGGCAGCTTTCTTAGCCTTCTCGTCCACATAATGGGCGGTTCCGAAGGTAAGGATTATGGATACGGTGGTAGCAAAGACGGTCATAAGCAGTTCCTTCAGCATTGCCAGCCACTTAACATCGCGCCCGAACTTGGGCATTCTGAATTTTGCGTTCATTTTTTTTATCTTTGCCGCAAAGGTACGTCAACTTTTTTGAATCACCAACAAAAAAAGACTCCAACAATCTGATTGTTGGAGTGTGGAGGAAATTTATTTCCCCTGCGGATGTTCCCGCAGGGGAAAATCAGCAGGCTATAGGATGGTCTTTTCTACGACACGGCCGTCGTAGAGGTTGATGATGCGCGAGGCGTATCCGGCGTCGCGCTGGCTGTGGGTGACCATGACGACGGTGGTGCCGTCCTTCCAGAGCTCGGTCAGCATGTTCATCACCTCCTTGCCGTTGGTGCTGTCGAGGTTACCCGTGGGTTCGTCGGCGAGGATGAGCTTGGGGTGCGAGATGAGCGCCCGCGCGATGGCGACGCGTTGCTGCTGACCGCCCGAGAGCTGGTTGGGGAAGTGCTTGGCGCGGTGGCTGATGCCCATGCGGGTCATCATCTCCTTGGCGCGCTCGTGGCGCTCGGCGGGGGCGACGCCCATGTACATCAGCGGCAGCTCGATGTTCTCTTGCACATTCAGTTCCTCAATGAGGTTAAAGCTCTGGAAGACGAAACCGAGCAGGCCCTTGCGGATCTCCGTGCGCTGATCCTCGGTCATCGTCGAGACGTCCGTCCCGCCCAGCACGTAGGTGCCCTCGGTGGGGGTGTCGAGCAAGCCGAGGATGTTGAGCAGCGTTGATTTGCCGCAGCCCGACGGGCCCATGATGGCGACAAACTCGCCTTCGTTCACTTCGAGCGACACATCGTGGAGCGCCCAGGTTTCTACTTCTTCCGTACGGAAGACTTTCTTCACACTTCTTGTTTCAAGTAATGACATAATAATTAAAAATTAAAAATTAAAAATGGGAAAAACGTTGTTTTTAATGAAGAATGAAATAATCTTTTAATGAAGAATGAAAAATGAAAAATGAAGAATAAATAGCTTTGCCGACGGGAACGCCTGCGGAAGGGGAATAGCAGATTACAAAACATTTTATTTTTCATTCTTCATTTTTCATTTTTCATTGTGCGAAGCACATTATTCGCTCTTGACGACGTCGGCGGGGTTTTCGCGTGCGGTGCGCCAGACGCGGCTGCCCACGCTGAGGGCGATGAGTGCGGCGGTGACGACGAGGATGGCGACGAAGACCCAGAGGGAGAGCGGCGTGCGCTTGACGTACTGCTCCAGCCAGCCGTGCATGATGATGTAGCTGACCGTGAAGGCCACGAAGGCGCCGACGGCGAGGATGAGGCCGTACTCGCGGACGAACATGCCGAGGATGTCGCGGAGCTTCGCCCCGTGAATCTTGCGCAGGGCAATCTCCTTGCGGCGCTGGCGGCAGGCAAGGGTGATGATGCTATAGACGCCGAAGACGGCCACGAGCACAGCCACGATGCTGACGATGGTCATCAGCAGGGCGAGGTTGTCCTCGCTGCGCATCAGCTCCGCCCATTCGTCCTCGTGCCAGACGACGTCGAAGATCAAGTCGGGGTGTTCGTCAAGCAACGCCGTCAGTTCCTTTTTCAGCTCGGCACGATGGGCAGGGTCGTAGTGCACGGCAATCTTGGAGTCCAGGAATGTCCAGGGAGCCAAACCGATGATATAAGGTTGGGCAGCCTGCGTAGGCGAGTCAAGGTAGAGGTCCTTGACGACAGCCTTCACGGTATAATGGCGCGCTTCGGGGGGATTGTCTCCATAGATGAAATCCGTCGTGGAAATCTGCATCCCTACAGCCGACTCGACGCCCATCAGCTCGCGCGTCCGTTCCGTGATGGCCACTTCGCCGTCGAGCGGCCTTATCGGCAGCGAGCCTTCCACAACAGTCAGCCCGGACTCCGTCAGGTCGCTATTGAAGCTGATTAGCACCACGGGCATTCCCTCTTCCTTGATGCGGTCAAAGGACATGTCGTTTGCCGTCTCGCCGTCGCGGTGCGGCAGCATCTTCACATCCTCCGTACCGCCGAACTTGCCGCCGAACGTTCCGCTGTACAGGCCGATGGCGTCCTCGCCTGCCCGCTTGACGCTGTGCACGTAGGGCAGCTTGCGGAGGCGGTCCATCAGTTCTGCATCTACCCCAAGCCTCTCATCGTTATAGAGCAGCTGTCCGAACATCTTTGGCACGTCGGGATGTTCGGGGTCGCGGGTGCCCGTCAGTTCAAAGTGCATGTGGCCTTTGATGTCGTAGCCCCAGTCGGTATTCTTCATGAAGTAAAGCTGCTTAAGCATGAACGCGGCGCAACAGACGAGGGTGAGGCTCATGGCGAGCTGAACGCCTGTGCAGACTTTCGTGAAGGTGTTGTTCCGTCGTCCCCCGCCGGGCATGAGGGAGCGGCGGATGGTGTTACGGCGCACCACCTCCACGCTCACGGTGGCGACGACGAGGCAGACGGCGGCGATGATGGCCATGAAGAGCATGGCGCTACCCAGGATGTAGCCGCCCGCGAGGTCGATGCCGGCATACTGCGCAAAAACGTCCTTTACAACATACGTCATCACCAGGCCAAGCCCCAGCGCCATGATGAGCGTGAGCGACAGCTCCACGACGAACTGCGCGAGCAACATGCGCGGCCGGGCGCCGTGCACCATGCGAAGCGCCATCTCACGCTGGCGCCCGCGGACGCGGATGAGGAACAGCACAAGGAAGTTGATGAACACGCAGGCCACCAGCAGCACGCTCACCAGCTGGAAGAAGCGCAGGTGCTCGAGGCTGAGGTTGTCCTTATGGAGTGCGACACTTTTCAGATAACGGTTGGCGCGATGGATAGGGATGAGCTTGATTTCTCCCTTGCGCAGCGTTTCGTTGTCGATGGCGTTCAGCTTGGCCTCAAAGTCGCGGGGGTCGATGCCCTTCTTCAGCCGGACGAACTGCGATACTCCATAATCCTGCCCTTCTTCAACCGTTTCCATCACGGGCATAAGGATTAACACGTCAAACGCCACGCAGGAATGGTGTAAGCCCTTGACAACGCCTTCCACAAGCCATCCGTCGAAATTCGCGTTAAACGGCTTGCCGACGGCACTCTCCACGCCGAAACGCTTGCGGGCATATTCGTCCGAAAGGAGGGTGCAGCCGAAATCCTTTTGTACGTCCGCATGAACCTCACCCTCAAGAAGGGGGATGGAAAACATGCTCATGAACTCCGTGTCGGCCTGTACGCAGCGTGCAGGCAGTTTGTAGCCGAACTTTTCGTTGTATGAGCTACCAAAAAAACAGACGGTAACGGCCTCCACTTCGGGGTATTCGTGGCGAAGGGCGATGCTCAGCCGTGCATAGGTAATAGGCACGCGGTAGGAGCTGTTCATTTCGCCGCATCCCTTATCCTGGACCATAAAGATGCGGTCGGCGCCCGGGTGGAAGTTGTCGAACGTATTCTCATACCTTATCCATACGCTGGAGAGGGCAAGGCAGACGAAGCCGACGGCGAGGCCGACGATGGAGATGACGCTTTGTGTCTTGTAACGCTCGAGGCTGCGGATGGCAACCGTGAGGTAGTGGGCTAATAAACTTCTTTTCATTTTCTGTTCGATGGTTTTTTTAGCTCTGCAAAGATATAAGTGAATTATATAGACATTTGCAAGGAAAATGGACTTTTTCTGTTTTTGACCGAAAATTGTTCAATTTCTGAACACTTTTTTTGAGGAGTGACGCGGAAAAGGGAAGTTTTTAATGAAAAATGAAGAATGAAAAATGAAAAATAAATAGCTCAGGCAGTAGCAAGCGCCCTGAAGGGGCAGAAAGCTTCCAGCCCAGGGCAACGCCCTGGGTTCCGTAGGCAACACATTCCGCCGCCCTGAAAGGGCAAAAGCATTGTCATGTAGAGCTTTTGCCCTTTCAGGGCGAAAGTTGCTCATGCCGTTTGTACCCAGGGCGTTGCCCTGGGCTGTGTGCTCTCTGCCCCTTCGGGGCGTTCCTTCCAATGCGGTTATCATACTTGCGGGATGAAAGAACATTTTATTTTTCATTCTTCATTTTTCATTTTTCATTGTGCGAAGCACATTATTCGCTTTTGATGACGTCGGCGGGGTTCTCGCGGGCGGTGCGCCAGACGCGGGCGCCCACGCAGAGGGCGATGAGCAGGGCGGTGGCGACGAAGATGCCGATGTAGAACAGCGGGCCGATGGTGATGCGCTTCAGGTACTGCTCCAGCCAGCCGTGCATGATAAGGTAGCCGACGGAGAAGGCCACGAAAGAACTGATGACGAGGATAAGGCCGTACTCCTTGACGAACATCCCAAGGATGTCCTTTAGCTTTGCGCCGTGAATCTTACGCAGGGCAATCTCCTTGCGGCGCTGGCGGCAGGCGAGGGTGATGATGCTATAGACGCCAAAGACGGCAATCAGGATGGCCACGAGGGTGACGATGGTCAGCAGATGGCTGAGGTTCTGTTCGCTCTTCAGCATCTGGTGGAAAATCTCTTCTCCAAAGACTATTTTATACTTCACTTCGGGGAAGGGCTTCATCATCTCTGCAATCTGTTCCTCGACCTCGCGCTTCATGCCGTGATGGTAGGCGATGTTGATGAGTCGTTTGTAGTAACGATCAGACCCGTCGAGGCGATGGAGGATCATAGGCTTAGGCTGAACGTGGAGGTCAAACGTCAGGATGTCCTTGACGACGCAGGCCACCGTAGCCCTCGTGGGCGGATTTTGGTTCCAGTCGCGGGAATAGCTGTAGTAGATGGTCTTGCCGACTGCCTCCTTCAGCCCCAGCTGGTCGCGCAGGGATTCGCTGATAATGACCTCGCCTTCGTTCCACGACTCCTCCGTGGGCAACGTTCCTTCCAACACGCTGAAGCCGTAGATGGGATTGGCCGGGTCGTACACCCCATTATAGAAAGTGGTTTCCACCATTTCGCTCTCCAGCGTATTCCTGACCATGATTTCCATAATTTGTCTGTTGCCGGAGAAGAAATTGTTGCCCAGCATGATGTCGGTGACGGCGGGAAGGGCGGCCAGCTTGTTTTCTATATCGTTGTTCATGACAAACGCCTCCGCTTCCGATATGTGGTTGGGGCCAGTCACGCTCACCTGATGCAAAGCACGGTCAGAGATCACCTCGAAGTGAATAGCCGCCGTGTCCTTGATGCGGGCGCCCATGTCGGTGTTGCGCATGAACCAGAGCTGGCGCAGCATCACCACGGCGCAGAAGACGAAGCAGAGGCTAACGGCGAGCTGTACGCCGATGCTGACGGACGAGAAGACGTGGCGGCGTGCGGCGGCGGGATTGATGGACGAGGAGAGCGTGCGTCGTCGCACCACCTCCACCGCGCCGAGGCTCAGCACGAGGCTAACGACGAGCACGCCCAGCATGATAAGAAGGGCACGACCCATGATGAAGCCCCCGCCCACGTGGATGTCGGCAAAGTCGGCAAAGACATCCTTCAGCGCAAACACTCCCAGCATGCCGAGCACGATGGCGCTGCCCAGCGTCACCAGCAGCTCGGTGGCGAACATCTCCACCAGCCCGCGATGGCTGGAGCCGTGCACCAGGCGCAGCGCCATCTCGCGCTTGCGGCCCCGCAGACGGTTCAGGTAAAGCGTCAGGTAATTGATAAGCGCGCAGGCGATGAGCAAGACGGATATAAGAAGGAACGCGCGCATGTGGGCATACGAGAGCTTTTTCTGCCGGTCGTACTGATGCAGTTCGTTCAGGGGAATGAGGCGGCCCTGGATGGGCTCGGCTCTTTCATAGGGGCGGTATTCGGCAATTTTCTGCTCGAACGAGGCGCGCACGTCGTCGCCCGGACAGAGCCGCACCAGGACAGACATATAGGCGGCGGGAAGCGTATAATAGTAGTCGTGCATCCCTTCGATGAAGTCGAACTGGAACGTGGTGTGCGGGCCGAAGGCGCGCACGACGGCCACGACGGTCTTTTCCTCACCATCGACGATGAGCTTCTGCCCGACGGGGTCTTCCGTACCGAAGCGCTCACGGGCGTATTCATCCGTCAGCACCACGCTCTGTTCATCGAGATGCGCGCTGAACGTCGGGTCACCCTGAACAATATCAAAAGGAAGGATGTCGAACAGCGACGTGTGCGCGATAAGCGACTTGCGCTGTTCCGCATCACCGTCGACATAGGCAGTCAGAATAGTGTACTTGCCCTTCGCCTCCACCTCGGGCCATTCATCCATCGTCGTGATAAGGCCGCCCGGGGCGAAACTCCAGAAATTCCCGCTTAATACGGCGCCGATGGCGTAGAGGTTCTTGTAGTCGGGGATGGAGGTGTTGTACGTGTTGTCGTAGCGCAGCCAGAGGGCCGAGAGCGAGAGGCAGACGAAGCCGACGGCGAGGCCGACGATGGAGATGATGCTTTGCGTCTTGTAGCGTTCGAGGTTGCGGATGGCAACCGTGAGGTAGTGGGCTAATAAACTTCTTTTCATTTTCTGTTCGATGGTTTTTTTAGCTCTGCAAAGATATAAGTGAATTTTATAGACATTTGCAAGAAAAATGAACTTTTTCTGTTTTTGACCGAAAATTGTTCAATTTCTGAACACTTTTTATTTTTCATTCTTCATTTTTCATTTTTCATTGCGCTTCGCGCCTCATTCGCTCTTGACCACGTCGGCGGGGTTTTCGCGGGCGGTGCGCCAGACGCGGCTGCCGACGAAGAGGGCGATGAGCAGGGCGGTGCCGACGAAGATGGCGACGAAGACCCACCACGAGAGGGGCGTGCGCTTGACGTACTGCTCCAGCCAGCCGTGCATGATGATGTAGCCGACGGCGAAGGCCACGACGGCGCTGATGACAAGGATGAGGCCGTACTCATTCACGAACATGCCGAGGATGTCCTTCAGCTTCGCCCCGTGAATCTTGCGCAGGGCAATCTCCTTGCGCCGTTGGCGGCAGGCAAGGGTGATGATACTATAGACGCCGAAGACCGCTATCAGGATGGCCACGAGGGTGACGAGCAGGAGCAGGTGGCCCAGGTTCTGGTCGCTCTCGGTCATTTCCTTCATGATTTCGTCGGCGTACTTCAGCTCCCACCGTATCTCGGGGAAGCTATCCATCAGCTCCGCCACCTGCGCCTCCATCTCCTTCTTCATGCCGTGGTGGTAGGCGAACTGGACGAACTGCGCGTGCTCACGGTAGTTGCTCCTCTCGTCCTCGCCGACGCGACAGATGAAGATGGGGAAGATGCGCGAGTCGCTTCTGATGCTGCGGGCGGTGACGTTGCGGACGACGGCGCCGATGGTGCCCGTCTTTTTGCTCTTGTCGCCGTGGCCGCGGTACCAGACGGTCTTGCCGACGGCACCGTCGGCGAGGCCGAGGCGGTCGCGCGTCTGCTCGTCGATGACGACCTCCGAGGGGTTCCACGTGTCGTAGCGGGGCAGCGTGCCCTCGACGACGGTGAAGTCGTAGATGGGGTCGCCGGGGTCGTAGAGACCGCGGTAGTTGGAGACCTCGACGAACTCACTCTCGGGGTCTTCGCTGAGGCTGACCTCGTAGCCGCGGCTCGACATGCTGAACATCCAGAAGTTCCAGTCGCGGCTGACGCGTTCGATGGCGGGCAGGGCGGCGAGCTTCTCGGGGATGCCGTTGTCGTCGATGTGGTGCTTCATGTCGAAGTTCAGTTGGTCGGCGGGGCCGATGGTGAGGTAGGCGCGGTCCTTGATGGCGACGCCGTTGTCGGTGTTGCGCATGAACCAGAGCTGGCGCAGCATCACCACGGCGCAGAAGACGAACGCGAGGCTGACGGCGAGCTGCACGCCGATGCTGACGGACGAGAAGACGTGGCGTCGTGCCGCCGCAGGACTGATGGACGACGAGAGCGTGCGGCGGCGCACCACCTCGACGGCGCCGAGGCTCAGCACGAGGCAGACGGCCAGCACACCCACCATGATGACGAAGGCGCCGAGGGTGACGTAGCCGCCGCCCATCTCGATTCCGGCGAAGGCGGCGAAGACGTCCCGCAGGCAGAACACCAGCAGCACCCCCAGCGCCGTGGCCGCGCCCAGCGTCACCCCCAGCTCGGTGGCAAACATGCAGACGAGGCCGCGATGGCTGGAGCCGTGCACCAGGCGCAAGGCCATCTCACGCTTGCGGCCCCGCAGACGGTTTAGGTAGAGGGTGAGGAAATTGATGAGGGCGCAGGCGGTAAGCAGTATGGATATAAGAAGGAACGCGCGCATGTGGGCGTAGGAGAGCTTGGCGTTGGCCTTGTACTGGCCCATCTTGGTTATCGGCTCTATCTTGCCGTGCAGAGGCTCGGTGCCCTCCCACTCGACGTGCTCGTAAATCTTCTTCTCGAACGAGGCGCGGACGTCGTCGCCCGGCGCGAGGCGGACGAGCGTGGGCTGCCAGCTGCCGCGCGAGTCGAGAATAGCGTCCTCGGGCATGATGTAGGCGATGTCGAAGGTGAACGAGCTGTGGCGGCTGAAGTCCTTCACTACGGCTTCGATGACAGCCTCGGCACCCCCTTCAATCTTGACCTTTCGGCCGACGGGGTTCTCATCGCCGAACTTGCGGCGGGCGAACGACTCGCTCAAAGCAAGATGGTAGGCGTCGCCCCCCTTGTTGGCCGTCCAGAAGTCGGCGGGGCCATAGACGACGTCGAAGTGGAAGAACGCGGCGAAGGTCTTGTCGATGTCGATGAACGCCACCTCTTCCTCCACGCCGTCGATTTCCAAATCGACAGTTGACTGCTGGTTGAGGCACCAGGCCTCCACCTCGGGCCATTCGTTCATGGCCTGACAGAGTCCGCCGGGGACGGTGAGGGTGAACTCGCCGCTGCGCCACTCGCCGCCCAGGGCGTAGGTGCGCTCGGGGGCGTCGATGGGGAGGTCGGTGTTATAGGTGTTGTCATAGCGCAGCCAGAGGGCCGAGAGGGAGAGGCAGACGAAGCCGACGGCCAGCCCGACGACGGAGACGATGGTCTGGAGCTTGTAGCGCTCCATGCCGCGCACGGCAATGGTGAGGTAATGATGGAATAGGGACTTGTTCATGATGTTGCTATAACGTTAGGGATGAATGTTTCATATAAGAATGGTTATTATTTAGTTTTTTTTGCCTTTTCCGCGAAGCGGGAAAAGTCTTTCAGTTTTCTTTCATCGCAATGGTTTGATGTTTTCATCGCGATGATTAAACCTTTTCATCGCGATGAAAAACTCTTATTCCCTTACTTTGCATCGACGAAGCATTGTTTTTGAATGTTTTATCCTTCATTTCTCCTTCTTCGTTTTTCATTTTTTAATATGTATTTCCTTGGCGTCGCCGAAGGTGTCGTAGCCTGAGGTGATGACGCGGTCGCCGGGCTGGAGGCCTTCGAGGACTTCGTAGGAGAGGGGATTCTGGCGGCCGACGGTGATGGGCACGCGCTGGGCGGTGTGGCCGTCTGGGGAGAGACGGAAAATCCATTTGCCGCCCGTGAATGAGTAGAAGTTGCCCTTGGGAATAACGACGGCGGGCTCGGCGGCCGAGAACTCAATCTTCGCCTGATAGCCCTTGCCGATGCGGGCGTTGGCGGGCATGGAGTCGGTGAAGACGAGGTCGACGGAGAACGAGTGGTCCTTCACCTCGGGCACGATGCGGCTGATGCGCAGGGGGAAGAGGGCGTCGGCGTAGGTGACGGTGGCCGTCTGACCCACGGAAAGCTTGTCGATGTAGTACTCGTTGAGCGACGAGGCGAGGCGGAAGCGGTCCATAATCTTGATTTCGCCCACTTCGCTGCCGCTGCCGATTTTCTGTCCGGGCACGCCGTTGATGGAACTGAGCTGTCCGTCGCAGGGGGCGCGGACGATGAGGTCGCGCAGGCGGGCTTCGGTGCGGCGCAGGCGTTGCTGCTCGTCGGCCAACTCGCTCTGGGTGCTCTCGGCGTGCAGCGAGGCCAGGGCGGAGTCGCTGCGCAGGCTCTCCAGCTGCAGCTCGGCGCTGCGGTGGCGGTAGTTGTACTCGGCTTCGGCCAGGTCCAGCTCGGCGCGGCTCTTGATGCCCATGCGGAACTCCTCCTGGTCGAGGCGGTACTGCTTCTCCAGTCGCGAGAGCTCGTAGGTGGTCTGGAGCGTCTGCTGGCGGATGGTGATGCGCTTCTGCTTCATCTCGAGCTGTTTCTCCTGCTGCGAACGGAGCAGGCGTGCGTAGGCGGCGCGCTGGTCGGCAATCTGCTGCTCCAGCTCGGGGTTGGTGAGGACGAGGAGGGTGTCGCCCTGGCGCACCATAGCGCCCTCCTCGGCAATGATTTCGCTGACGGTGCCGCCCTCGACAGCACCCACGCGCACGGTGCGGATGGGCTGGAGGACGCCGTCGGCGTTGACGTACTCGGTGAACTCGGCCTGTGTGACCTCGCTGATGGTGACGGCATCGGCGGCAAGCCGCAGCGTCTTGGGGCGAAGGGAGACCAGCACAAGGGCTACAAGGATGATGACGGCACCGGCTCCGGCAAGGAGCTTTCCGCGATGGCGGACGTACCAGGGGCGTTTGGGAAGGGGAATGTCCATTGTTTATTGGGGGTTAAGGTTTTTTTTTGGGGGGGCTGGATTTTCCGGCTTTTCCGGAATCTCCGGCTTTTCCGGAATCTCCGGTTAGTACTCGTATTCTATGGGGAGGTTCCATTGGAAGTCGTAGGCGGTGAGGCTGCGGAGGGCGTAGAAGAGACTCCAGTAGGTGCTGAGGGCGCCGACGTAGCCGCGGTAGGCGCTGTCCTTCTCGCTGATGGCGCTGTTGAGGTCGAGGATGGTGCTCTTGCCGAGCATGTAGAGGCGGCGGGCGACGTCGTAGCGCTGCACGGCCGTCTGCAGGGTCTTGTGGGCGATGGTGACGCGGCGGTTCTGCAGGTTGAACTGTTTGACCACCTTCACGACGTTCTGCTCGAAGCTCATGGCCGACTGCTCAATACGGGTGTTGGTGAGGTCGAGGTTCGAGCGTGCCTGCTGCACCTGTCCGCGTCCGCGGCCCCAGTCGAGTATGGGCAGGCTGACGCCCACGCTGACATACTGCTCGTCCATGAAGTTACGCGTGGCGGCGCGGAGGTCATCGCCCGTCTGGGCGAGGCCGAGCTGCATATAGACGCTCGCTTTCAGGCCCGCGTTGGCACGGGCATAGGCGAGGTTCTCCTCGCTCTGCAGGCGCTGGCGCTCCCAGCTGTCGGGTTCGGGGCTGTTCTGGCGGGCAAGCGTCATGGCCTCCTCAAGGGGGACGGTGAACGAGGGGACGACGGTGTCGGTGACGACGCTGAGCGGCTCCGTGTCCTTCCTATTTAAATAGGTACGCAGGAGGTCCTCGGCTTCGTCGCGCGACGCCTGGGCGGAGAGGACGTTGGCCTCCTCGCTGAGCTTGTTCAGCTCGAGCTGCAGAAGTTCGTTCTCCGTGATCGTACCTATATTATATCGCCCGCGCGCGATGCTGTAGAGCGTGTCGGCGGCGGCGCGGTTGCTGATGGCGATTTCGAGGTTGGTCTGCGCCTGGGCGAGGTTGAAGAAATAGCTGCACGCCTGCGAGGCGACGAGCTCCATCGACTCGGCATACTGCTTGCGCGCCTCGCGATAGCGGAGCGGCTCGATGCGGCGGTCCCAGCGCACGCTGTTGTAGCCCAGGAGGCTGTGCGAATAGACCACGGTGAGGGGCTGGAGGTTGTAGGTGGTGCCGCCTCCGCCGAGGAGGTCGAGCCGGCGGGCCGCGCTCTTGACGGAGAGCGTGCCGCCCGTGAGCCAGACGTTCTGCGAGAGGTCTAGCGTGAGGTCGGTCTTCAGGTTGTTGTGACGGACATAGACCTCAGAGCCGTCGCCCAAGGAGACGTAGTCGGTGTTGCGGTTCAGATAGGGCGAGGTGGAGACACTGAGCGAGGGCAGCAGGCTGGCGCGATAGTTGCGCCACGTCCAGTAGGACGACTGGAAGCTGTGGCGGGCAGCCTGTGCCGAGGGCGACTGCTCCTGCGCCAGACGGACAACGTCGGCGAGGGTGAAGACCTCATCCCCGCTCCCCCGTAAAGGGGAGAGCTCCCCGCCATCATAGGAGGGGGTGGGGCTTTGGGGGGAGACAGCAAGGCTGAAAGCCGAAACGAGCACAAGCAACGTTGTGCGGATGGAGCTTTGGAAAAGTCGTTTTTTCATACGCTATTTCGTTTTTTGCTCCACAAAGGTATATATGAAAAATTTTTGATTGTGCAAAAAAAAATGACTTTTTGCGTTTTTTGCCGAAAATTGTTCAATTTCTGAACACTTTTTTTTGCTGCATCCCGATTTTTGGTCATTTTTTTTGCAAAAGTGGGCTTTTCGCCCTTACTTTGTATCATCATTCTTATCCGACCGTCTTAAATTCCCATTCACAGATGATACAAGCTCGCATTCTCATCATCGACGACAATGTGGCCGTGCTGCAGTCGCTGCGCCTTGTACTGAAGGGAGCCTTCTGCACGGTGGTAGCCGTCAGCGACCCCCAGCTCATCCCTGCTATAATAAAAGAGGAGAACATCGATGTCGTGCTGCTTGACATGAATTTTGGAAAAGGAAAAATGGACGGACAGGACGGCCTCTTCTGGCTGGACCGCATCAAGCATCGCAGCGGCCTTGACTGTCCGCCCGCCGTGGTGCTCATCACCGCCTTCGGCGACATCGGGCTGGCCGTCGATAGCCTCAAGCAGGGAGGCGACGACTTCATCCAGAAACCCTGGGATAATGCCGACCTCATCCGGAAGATAGCCGAGGCGGCGGAGAAGAGGAGGGAGAAACGTCAACAGGCTAACAGGTCAATAGGCCAACAAGTGGGGAAGGACATTTCGCAGCCTGTTGACCTTACAGACCTTGAGCGTGAGCATATACGCAAGGTGATGAGCGAATGCGGCGGCAACATGTCAGTGGCAGCAAAGGCGCTAGGCATCAGTCGGACAACGCTTTATAGTAAACTGAAACGCTATGGCCTCCAATAGTCGATACTTCACCCGCCATGTGGTCGTAACGCTCGTCCTTGTGACCCTCGCTGCTGTCGGCGCGACACTCTGCATCTGTGCGGCCTGCACCACGGATTTCAGTCGTTTCGGATTTCAGTTTTCACACGTCACCTTCACTCTACTTGCTATTGTCTTCGTAGTGCTATGGCTGTGGATGATACGGCGGCTGTGGAAACTGATACGTCTGCCGTTGCGCCAGACGGAGTATTTCGTCGGGGCGATGGAGAGCCGCGACACGACCATGCGCTTCCCTGGCTCAGACGACCCTGTGCTGGGTACTGTGCTTGACGACATGAACCGTGTGCTCCGCGCCTATTGCGCCGACCGTTTCGCCATGGAGTCGCAACGGCAGTACTACGACCGCATCCTGCGCGTGATGACGCACGAGCTGCGCAACTCTGTTACTCCTATCATTTCGCTGACGGACTGGATGCAGAGCAACACCATCTCTAACGAGGACATGAAGGAGTCGCTCACTATCATCCACCAGCAGGCCGACGGCATCCGCAGCTTCCTTAGCCACTATCAGGAACTGACCCATCTGCCAGAGCCGCTGTGGGCCGACTTCTCCGTGCGCGTCCTCTTCGACGGCCTGCGCGTGGCGCTCAGCGGCGAGCCTGATGCAAACCGCATCCACTTTGACATTAGCCCCCAAGGCGCTGATCTCATCGTCCATGCTGATGAGAAACTGATTCGTCTGGCGCTGCTCAACATTATCCGTAATGCCCTTCATGCCATCGAGGGACAAGCCGACGGACACGTCAGCTTGTTGGCCTCGGGTAGCCCTGCCGACGGCATACGCATTGTCGTCAGCAACAACGGCCCCCTCATTCCGCCTGCGCAGATGGAACTCATCTTCCAGCCCTTCTATAGCACTAAAAAGGAGGGTACTGGCATAGGTCTTGCCCTATCGCGCCGTATCATGGAACTTCACGGGGGCACGCTCACGTGCGACAGCAATCCACCCCTGACGCTTTTCACCCTTGCCTTTCCAGCCTAAAAAAGTTGGAACGCGGCATGCCGCATCCCAACTTTCAGTATTCAGTTTTATCCGCGAGGGTATTTATGGGAAAATACCTATCGTACCAGTACTTTCTTGCCGTTGACGATGTAGGTTCCTTTTGCAGAAGGGGCTTCAACGTGGCGGCCACTGAGGTCGAAGTATTCGTCAAGGGAAGGAGTGGAACTATTAGGAGAGGCGATGGCGGTGAGGTCGGCAAATTTGTCCATAAGGACTTTCATCCAGTGGCCGCCGATGACGGAGCGGGCACGGAAGCTGACCCAGCGGCCCGTCTTGGTGTCGTACCAGTCGCTGAGCGGTACGCGCGTGGTGGTGGTGTTGACGTAGCGGTAGAGGGGTTCCATGAACTGGATGAAGGCGCGGTCGTTCTCGGCCATGGCGGCAGTCCACATAATCCAGTCGCTCTTCGTGTAGTCGGCGCGGCTGTCGAGGGGCAGACCATAAGTGTTCTGGCGACTGCGGTAGTAGCGTGTCTCGGTGGTCATGGCATCGTTGGGGAAAAGATTTGTGCCCCACATCTTGTCCCACACCATGTTGTACTTCTGGCTCCAGGTGCCGGCACGGTCGTAAGCAAGGCGGTAATGGTTGCCGTCGCGGGCGTCGGCTTCCCATTGGGCGGCCATATCAGCGGCTGTCTGCAGGTAGGTGGCAGCCAACTCCTCGTCGCCACGCTGGCGGAGGATTTCGGCGAAGCCAGCCACACCCATAATGGCCTTGATGGAGAGGTTGCAGTTGTGTGCCCAATGGCCGGCGAAATCGTCGGTGCAGAGCTGCTCAGCAGGATCCTGGCCGTACTTGACGAGGTAGTCGGCCCAGCGCTTGCAGACGCGATAGTAGCGTTTCAGCCAGTCGCCGTAGCCCTCCATGCGGCAGATGGTGGCGGCGAGGGTGAGCATATTGCCGCTCTCCTCGAGGGGCATGTCGCCGCCATAGACTTGTCCATTGGCATGGGGGTAGGTTCCCAGGTCGTGGGCAGCAAACTGCTTGCTCCACTTGCCGCTGAGGCTATATTCGAAGATGCTGGTCATCATGGCCTTCTGGAGCTCATAATTGTAGATGAGGAAGAGCGGTGCGGAGGGGTAGGTGAGGTCGACGGTGTTGACGCAACCGTTGGAATTGTTTTCCTTCGAGAAGAAGAGAAGTCGTCCGCCGTCGTCCTCGAAGAGTTTATGGGCAGCGATAACCTGACGGTATGAGGCGCTGAGTAGCTCGGCGTAATGAGCGTTACCGCTGGCGAGGCCGTCGTCGTAGATGCGGGCGTCCATGGCACGGCAGCGGGCCATAATGTCGGCGTAACCTGTGCGTAGCTCGTCGAAGGCTTGGAAGATAGTCTTACCGTTGCGCGCCCAGTAACCCTTGTAGTTCTTCTTGAAATACTGGATGTCATAAACCTCGTCGTATCCAACCATCATGAACGATGAGGCGTCGGCAGTAGTGCCGAAGTCGTGGACGTAAGCGAGGCAGGGGAATTGCGACTCGTTCTGCGTGGTAACCTCCTTGACGGAGGCCGCAGGAGCGCCAGTGGTGAGGAAGGCATTCTCCATATCGCCCAACGGAGCAATGCTGACGGTGCCATCGATGGCGGGGATGTAGAGCCAACCCCAGTCGATGGTGATTTGGTCGCCCGCGCGGCCAAGGACGGGCTGGGCGACGGAGCCTGACTTGATATACTCCGTGCCATTCTCAGTAACAAGGGTACTGACGGTAGGCTGCGTCATCTCGTTGACGACCATCTGGGGTGTGGTGCCAATGAAGAGCTGGCACGTATGGGGCTGACCGTCGATGCTGCGGACGCGTGTGGAGATGTAGTTGATGGGCATGGAAAGGAGATCGAGGTCATCGATTATCATCGGGGCGGTGAAAACGACGCTGAACTCAACGGGGCCGCAGGTGAAGGTGTAGTAGGTGTTGGTGGCGAGGACATCGACGGCAGTCTGCGTTGCGGTGGTGACATCGCCCACCTTCTGCCAGGTGTTGGCGTAGAGACCGAAATCGACGTAGGCACCGCCTGTGGTGTTGTGGCAGTGGGCTGCGATGAGGTTGTCGCCCTCATGCAGCAGGGCACGTTGGGCATCGGTAAGACGCTGCTTCTCGCCTTGCAGCCAAGTTTCACCTGTTCGGACAATGCGGGTACCGTTGACGAAAAGTTCAAAGACGTCATCGTGTGAGAACATCACCCAGAGTTCGCGCTCGAGGTCGGCGGCCGTGATGGTGACGGTACGGCGGATGTAGATGTCGCTGTTAGTGTCCTTCCACACGTGCTTGACGCGCGGATATTCGCCCGCTGTGCCCCATGCGGCTTCTTCAACGGACCAAGAACTGTCGTCGTAGTCGGGGGCTGCCCAGCCGGTGCCCGACTGGGTGGTGTGGCTTACGCGGCCTGACCACGTCGTCTCGTCCGTCATGGGGGCGATGGCCGTGAGGAGGCAGTCGCGTTCAGTGCCCATCCAGCGGTAGGTGGTGCCGTCGACGCGCAGCAAGCCGTCCCATGCCTTCTCAGCATCGCACCAGTGGCGGGTGGTGCCATCGGTGAGGCGGTCGTAAGGCGACCAGATGGAGAGGTAGGGGTCGTTCAGTATGAGCGGCACAGAAGGCAGACGGAGTTCGATGGCCTTATAGGGCTCGAAAAGGTCGGCTGTCTGGGCGTAAGAGTTGCATGTCAGAATAAGTAGACCGAAAGAAAACAGTGGCTTAAAAATTTTCATGGGGCGCAATGTGGATTTGAAAAAAGCGGGGACGTGGTTGGTGCGCCCCCGCTTGGGAATAAAAAGGGAATGATTATTTCACAAGAACTTTCTTGCCGTCGCGAATGTAGAGACCGCGTGCGGGCTGGGCGATCTCGACACCCTGCAGGTTGTAAATCTTGCCGTTTTTGACGGGTTCAACGGCTACGGCATCCTTGATGCTTGTGGGCTCCTCAGTACCGTAGTAGATGATGCGGAAGTTATCTACCACCACCCAGTCGTGATAGTTTTCGAGGTCCTTGTTGATGGCGAGGGTCATTTCTCCATCGACTACCTCAACGAGCAGGCTAACCTTGTAGAGACCGTTCTGGAAGTAGTCGACAGCCTGATAGACCCACTCTGGAACTTCGCCGGCAGCAGTGACGGCACCCTGGCCAGGAGCCATGTCACGGTAGTCGGTCAGCAGCGGCAGCTGCACCTCGTAGTCCTCCTTGGCAAAGACCTGGAAGTAGGCGGCGGGGTCGAGCGGCTCGTCGTTGACGAACTTCTCGATGTGGCCGGGGATGTGCTCGCCTTCAATATCGTTGCTGTTGTGGTCGCCGTCGCGGTAGTAGCCGGTGACGGTTGCGAGATACCAGCCGTTGGGCAGGTCGTAAATAATCTGGCTCATGTCGAAGTAGGTCTTACTCCAGCACTCGTAGGTGAAGTCGGGGAGGTTGCTGTTGCGTCCCCATATGCCGTTGGTGCCGGTAGGATCCTCTGCGATGACCCATCCAGAGTTATCGAAGTCCTCGCGCTGGCTGAAGTTGGGCATGCCGATGCGGTAGCTCATGTCGTAGGGATAGTTGACGTTAGCGGTTTCAGCGATGGCATCGCGTTCAGCGCGGCTGACGAGCACCCACTGATTGTCGGGGTTGTCGGCACCGGTCAAGTCGGTGTCAACGCGGCAGTCGGTACCGGGGCGGTAGCCGAGGAGGCAGGTGGCACTGTCGGCGCGGACGATGTTGAATACACCGTTACCAACGGGTTCGAGAGCCCAGTCATTGCCAGCGGTATCCATGTAGCCGCCGAAATTGAGGTAGTGGAGGTCATCGCCGTTGTAGAGATAGGTGTCGAAGCGGTAGCAGTTGCCCCCCAGTTCGCTCTCTTCAAGAAGAATCTCAATGCCAGGCCAGCCGAGGGCAGCATGTGCGCCCCAGTCGTCGCCACCGCAGAGGAAGCGACCCTGACCGACGTTGTAGAAGTAGTACTTCTCGCCGGCAGTGGGTTCGCTGCCTTCCCAACGACGTCCGCCACGCTCAGCGTTGTTGAGCTTACGGGCAATCTGCAGCATGCGGAGGGCACGGCTGTAATCCTCGGCCGAGGAAGCGTTGTTGAACACCTGCTGGGCTTCGCTGATGGCATCGGAATAGTTGAAGTATTTGTTGTTGGGGTTTTTCTCCAGTTCAGCGCGGCAGATGTCGATAGTCTTGTTGAAGTTCTCGATGTCAGGGCCGGCGGCGAAGACGATGGAGATGGAGTTATTCAGATTCTGCATGGCGTTGCCGATGACCTCAGCGTCGTCGGACTCCAAGGCAGCAACGGCTTCATTGTAAGCATCGAGGAAGAATTGGGGTTTGAGGCCTTCGTAGGTATCGGCCTCGGCGATGACCTTCTTAAGGTTCTCACGGAGCACGTCAATTTCCACATTGTCGCCATAGTAGGTGAGGTGGAAGTTGTCGAACACCGTCCAGTCGTCGCCCACGCCGGCTTCCTTCTTGACACCGATGCGCAGGGTACCGTTGGTGACAATGACCTGGATTTCGGGATTCCAGTAGTAGCCCATATAGAAGCATTGTGCAGCGTTGCCCAGAGCCTTGCCACCGTCACCGGGATACCAGTAGCCGTCGTCGTAGGTGTCCTCGAAAGCACCTTCGATGTAGTCTTCAACGCCGTTTTCACAGATAGACATGAGGGGAGCGCTGACTTCGTTGGCGAAGTAGTAGGCGCGAATGACCTCGCTGCCGTCAGTATGCTTGGGGCCGATGGCACTGGTGGAGCCGTCGCGGTAGTAGCCCTGCAGCGTGAGGCCGTAGGTGCCGTTGGGCAGACCGGTGATGTCTTGATAGAACGAGCCGACGCTGTTGCTCCAGCTCTCGACGGCGCGGTTGTACATACGGCCGTTGATCTGGTTGTTGCCTGCGCCCTTGAATTCGTTCTTCCAGCCAGCGTTGCGCTCGTCCTCATTGGCGAAGTCGAAGCCGGGTACCAGCCAGGTGGCGTCCTTGGGGTTGTCCTTGGTGGCGGTCAGCATGTCGGCCATACGCTCTTCCTTGCTGACGAACTGCCAGAAACCATCGAGTGAGAACGAGAGGTAGGTCTCGTCGTCGGTATCGCCCTGCTCGTAGCCAAGGACGATGCCGCCGTCCATGGCCTCAATGATGTAGAGGTTCTGGGCGGTGTAGCCGGCGGGGTTGGGGAACGGTGTGATGGTCCAGTCGGTGACGGCATCGCCGGTGTCCAGATAGCCCTGGTTGGTGAGGGCGTTGATGCTGTGGTTATGGCCGAAGCGGGGGTCGAGCTGCCAGAAGCCGCCTTCACGGGGGGTGATGATTACGTCGAAGCCCACTTTATCAAGCTCGGCATGGGTGGTCCAGTAGTCCACCTGCTTGCGGTTGTGCTGTAACCAGAGGCCCGTTTCCACATTGTACATGTAGTACGTGCCGCCTTCCTCAGGCAGGACGGTGCCCGTCCACGGGGAGTCTTTCTTGGGTTGCTGAGCCACCACGGTTAGGGAAGCGACCAAACCCATTGCGAAAAGAAGTAAACTTTTTCTCATACTTTTTTTGAATTAAAGAATTAATAAATTAGTGATTAAAGAATTTCTTGTTCTTTCTGATGCGGACGCTCTTGCCCTGTGCGGCAGCATCGGGGGAAAGCCTTCGTCCGGCGGTATCGAAAATAATGTCTTTCCCTTCAGTAGAGGCATTGAGGGATAGAATGCTCGTATCGTCCTTCAGACGGGGACGGATGAGTGAGTCGGTCGTGAGGGAGAGGATGCCGCTTTCGTCGAAGGTCATGGCACCGATGTACATCATGCGCGGATGTATGGTGCCCGTGCTGTGGTGGGCGTGGAAGACGATGCGCATCTGCCCCTCTTTGTCGGTGAATAGTGAGTGGTGGCCGGTGCCGAACAGTCCTTCGACGTTCTGCACGATGGGATTGTGGCGGTACTTGCTCCAGCCGCGCTGAATGTCGGTTGAGGTGGCGTAGCCTACACCATACCAAGGGCTCTGGTAGTCGTTAGCGGAGTAGGTGAGGTAGTATTTTCCCTCGTGGCGGGTGACGAACGGCCCTTCGGTCACCTTGCCCAGCTGTTTCTCCCAGGGTACAGCGGGGGCGACGACGCGACGCAGTTTTGCAGCTTCAGCAGGGGAAAGGCCGTTGTCGGCAAGTTCGCAGCTCCAGATAACGTTACCGTCGGTGAAGCGGACGAAGAAGAGGTACATTTGTCCGTCGTCATCAGTAAAGACGGTGCTGTCGATGCACTTCTCATCGCCGATGAGTGACTCCAGCATATAGCCGCCATGCTGTTTAAAAGGTCCTGTGGGGTTGTCGGACGTGGCGACGAAGAGGTGTTCGTTGGCGGAGTAGTACATATAGTAAGTGTCGCCCCGCTTATAGACCTCGGGCGCCCAGAACCAGCGCGTCTCTGTGGTGTTCCGCTTGTCGAGGGCCAGTCCCTTGCACTCCCACGCCAGCAGGTCGGATGAGGTATAGACTTCGATACCGTCGGCAGAGTGGGTGCCGTAGGCGTAGTAGGTGTCGTTGTCAAGCAATATGAAGGGGTCGGCCAAGGGAACCTCGCTCTTGCCGCCCTCGTGCAGCGAGGGGTCGATGACGGGCCTTGTTGCTGATGCCGAGGGGTGCGAATTCTTCACCGTCGGCCATCCCGCCTTGTCCCAGGTGATGGGTTCCATAAAGGTGAGGCGTCCGGCATCGGGATCTTTTTTAAGGTAGCCGTGGTAGATCATCCAGTCGGTGCCTGCGTCGTCCTTGACGAAGCGCGAGTTGTGTCCGGGGCCGGCAACGACGTTGTTGCCGTTCATCATGGTTGAGAAGCCGCCGTCCAACGCGCGGTTGCCTGAGCGGTTGGCGTAGGGACCGAAGAGCTTGCGCGAGCGGTTCAGCACCACCTGATAGGTGCTCTTGGCGCCCTCGCAGCAGGTACCTTGGCTACCGATGAGCAAGTACCAGTCGTTATGCTTCACGATGTTGGTGGCCTCCATGAATCCGCTGGCAACCTGTTGTTTCTGGGCGCCTTCCTTGATAGCGAGGCCGTCTTCCGTCAGTTCGATGCCATAGATGCCGTGGAAACTGCCCCAGAAGAGGTAGTTGCGGCCGTCATCGTCGGTAAAAAAGAAGGGGTCGATGCTGTTCTCTACATCGATTTCCTTGCTGATGAACAGCTTGCCGTGGTCGGTGAAGGGGCCGCATGGTACGGGAGCTGTAGCCACACCAATGCCACACTCCCAAGTGCCGCCCCATGTCGATTTGCTGTAGTAGAGTAGCCATTGACCGCCCACATAGTTGATTTCCGGTGCCCAGATTCCGCCACCCGATACCATTTTCGGCCGTGTGGCATCGGTGAATGCCGTACCCACATACGTCCAGTCAACGAGGTTGGTGCTCTTGTAGATAGGTACGTTGTGTATGTCCTCGGTAGCGTAAAGCCAGTAGGTGCCGTCACCGTCACGGATGACGGTGGGGTCGGGGAGGCTGCGGTCGATAATGGGGTTTGTGTACGTTTCCTGCGCCGCCAGGCCGAGGCTTAGCAGGATGAGGAGGGAAAAGATGAGGGCATATTTGCTCATTATTGGCTACTCTTAATTGTTTAATGTTTAATTTATTGTTTATTGTTTATTGTTTAACAAACACGTCCTTGGGTTCCTTTTCATCGCATAGCTTCGTTAAACGTTATCCGTTAAACTACCATTTTCAGCGGCGAAGGTAGTGCTTTTTTTTCATTTACACAACTAAAAATTTTTTTTTTCTTAACTCTCAGCTCTTAATTCCAAACAAAATTTGCACTTTTCCCCGAAAACCCCTATCTTCGCAGGCGGAAAGTTAAGTTAAGAGTAAAGAAAAAGTGTTGACACTCAGCACTTGCCTACAAGGTACTCTCTGTTAACTCTTATCTTCTATTTTTTAACGAAAAAAAGATATGCAACTTCTTCAACAAATCGGCGATTGGCTGGTGGTGATGCGTCGGGCCATGGCACGTCCGCAGAGCGGCCAATTGTTCCGTCGTCAACTTGCGGCTGATGTGTGGAGGCTTGGGGTGGAGAGCCTGCCGCTTGTGCTCATCGTGTCGCTCGCCATCGGCGTGCTGTTGGTGCTGCAGATAGTGCTTAATTTCGGCTATCCCTGGTTGCCGCGCTTTGCCATCGGCTATGCTGCTCGTGAAGTCATCCTGCTTGAGTTCTCCACCGCCATCGTCTGCGTCATCCTGGCCGGTAAGGTGGGGTCGGGCATCGCCTCCGAAATAGGCACTATGCGCATCACCCAGCAGATCGACGCCCTCGATGTCATGGGCGTCAACTCTGCCGGCTATGTCATCCTGCCCAAGGTAGTAGCGTTCGTGGCGTTCATCCCCGTCATCAACATCGTCAGCGTCGCCGCGGCCTTCGCAGGAGCTTTTCTGCTCTGCTGGGTGACGGGCATTCTGCCGCCCGACACCTTGCAGGTGGGCCTGCAGCACTCGTTCGCGTCGTGGTATATCTGGGCGGGGCTCATCAAGTCCGTCGTCTTTGCCTTCATCATCAGCAGCGTCTCGGCCTATCAGGGCTATAGCGTCCGCGGCGGCTCCGTCGAGGTCGGTCGTGCCAGCACCCGTGCCGTCGTCCATAGCAGCATTCTCATCCTTTTTGCCGATATCCTTCTCACAAGCCTGCTAAAATGATTGAAGTTCATAATTTATACAAGCAGTTCGATGGCGCGGCTGTGCTGAACGATGTCAGCGCAACGTTTGCTACCGGCTGCACCAACCTTATCATCGGGCGCAGCGGTTCGGGCAAGACGGTGCTGATGAAGTGCCTCGTGGGATTGCTGACACCCGATGGCGGTCAAGTGCTCTACGACGGCCGCGACTTTTTCGCCCTACCCCGTCGTCAGCTGGCAGCCCTTCGTCGCGAGATGGGCATGCTCTTCCAGGGAGCGGCCCTGTTCGATGCCATGAATGTGATTGACAACGTCCTTTTCCCCCTCCGCATGTTCTCGCCCCTCAGCGAAGCCGAGCGTTGCGAGCGGGCAAAAGAATGCTTGGAGCGCGTCGGTATGGCCGATGCCCTTCGTAAGATGCCAGGTGAACTCAGCGGCGGTATGCAGAAACGTGTTGGCATCGCCCGCGCCATTGCCCTCCGCCCCCGCTACCTCTTTTGCGACGAGCCCACGTCAGGCCTCGACCCTACTACCGCTCGCACCATCGACGCACTCATCCATTCCATCACCCACGAGGCCGGCATCACCACCGTCATCAACACCCACGACATGGAGTCCGTCCACACTATAGGCGAGAACGTCCTCAGCCTTGACTGATTTTTTCAAAAAGTGTGTGATTTTTGCGCTTACCTACGCATATATCGGTATCATCGGTATCATACGTCTGCTCAAAAAGGCCTCAAAAGCACTTCCCGCTTGCCGTCAGCTAACGTTTGATTCTATTTCCGTAGCGTTTGATTCTAATTTGCCAGCGTTTGATTCTGCGCGCGCAGCCCAAGGGGCTACGAGAACAGTAAGCAGCAGTTCCGAAGCCGCCTGTTGCGAGTGACGGGTCAAAAAAGAAACCGCCTGGCAACGGGCACTTTGTTAATAGAATGGGCGTTTTGCAACCCGTCACTACAAAGAGAATATCCGGTATTATGGGGGGGCGGAGTCGGCAGTTCGCTATGCTGATTACAGATTGAAAGCCTTGCCCGGACAGCGTAGTTGCCTCGACTTATCTTCGGCTTTGTGAATAAAACTTAAAAGCTGGCTTTTTCAAGTGCAAAAATGAACTTTTTCTTCGTTTGATTGTATACAAGGGTGAATCATAAAAAATGTGTTACACCAATGAGAAAGAGATTTGCTTTTTTGCTGACAGCGTTGGCTGTCATGACAACCGCAAAGGCGGCGTTAAGTGACAACGGAAAGAATGACGACGATACGCCGCAGCGGATTGTCTCGTTCGTCAAGGAGGAGTTCCCGGTGGAATGGTATGCGCGGCAGGCGGAGCTGTGGCGCGCCGTGACGGAACGGGAGCCGAAGAACGAGGAGGCGTGGATGGCACTCTACCAGGCGACGCGTTATGCCATCAAGTTCACGGATGAGCATGAGGACTACTCGCCTTTGGCGGACATCTGGAAGGCGATGCGCAAGGCTGTGCCTGACTCGTATGCCGATTATCGGCTGACGTACTGCCACGCCCAGTTTGTAGGTTTCCATGACGGGGAACCCGAGGCGCAGCCGGAAGGGATGGAGCGTACGATGCGGAATATGGTGAAGGCCATCCGCATGCGGCCCGACGAGGTGGACGCCTACCCCGAATATGTAGCCTGCCTGATGAAGACGGGTGAAAAGGAGCTGATGGACGACATCCTGAAACGCTGGTATGCCAGCGGCACCTTCTCCGCCAGCCTGCTCAACTATGCCTATAACGAGATGATAAGCCTGCCTGACGATGCCCTCATCTTCACGAACGGCGACGTGGACACGTACTCGAAGTTGATCCTGCAGGGCGGCAAGGGACTGTTCGCGGGCGTGAAGGTGGTGTGCGCCCCGATGCTCTGGAGCACGCACTATCGCGAGGCAGTCTGCCGCGAGCTGGGCATTCCCGACTGCGGGGCACCAACGGGGGCGACGCACGATGAATACGATGCCTGGCAGGAACGGGCGGTACTCTATATCATCAGCCAGACGGGCCGACCCGCCTATTTTGGCGCAGGGGCCAAGCGCCAGCCTTCGTTTGCGGACAAGCTTTATTCCGAAGGCCTCGTCAGCCGCTATAGCGATCGGCGCTACGACAACCTCGCTGCCAAGCGCCGCAACTACGAGAGCCGCTACCTGACAGATTATCTCTACGAGACGTTCGTGCCCGAGACCTACGAGGCCTCGGCCTACCGGCTGAACCTGAATTACATCCCTTGCCTGAAGTCGCTGCTCGACTGGTATAAGGAGGAGGGCGACAAAGAGCGCTACCGCGAACTCTATGGCATGATGATGACCATCCTGCGGCGCACGGAGAATGTGACTTGGGAGAAACGACAGTCGTACTATGACGAGATTAACCGCTGACGACTTCAACCGTCTCTACCGCGAGCACGCCCGCCGTGTGCAAGGTTTTTTCCTCCGCATGACGGGCGATGCCGCGCTGGCCGAGGACCTGAGGCAGGAGCTCTTTACCCGTCTGTGGGAGAGCCGCGACAGTTTCGACGAGCGGCAGGGGACGTTTACGACGTGGATGTACGGTGGAGCGTACAACCTCTGCAAAAACGAGTATCACCGGCGTGAGGTGGCGGAGAAGGCGATGGCACGCATCGATAGCGGGAGCGAAACCGTGGATCCCCCCGCCGGTGCCGACAATCTTGAACGCAGGGAGACCCGACACCAACTGGCAGAGGCCGTACGGCGGCTGCCCGACGGGTTGCGCGAGGTGTTCCTGTTGCGCTATGTGGAAGAACTGTCCATCCGCGACGTGGCGCTCGCCCTAAGTATACCCGAGGGAACTGTGAAGTCGCGTGCCTATGCGGCGCTGGCGACGATAAGGGAAAAGATGAAACAACTAAACGAATAAAAGAATATGATTATCAGGAATAAGGAAAAAGATCACAGAGAAGAAGAAGCCTACCGCCCTGAGGCGCTGGACTTCCGTAGCGTGGAGGCTGACGCCCCTTCGCTCGAGGCGCTTGAGGCGGGTAGTGTGGATTTGCTGGTGATGTTGCGCCAGCAACGCGACGATGAGAATGCCCAGTTCACCATCCCCGAACGGACGTTTGTGGAGGGCGAGCCGGAAGAGGTGTCAACAAATCAACAAGTCAACAAGTCAACAAAACCGACGAAGCTGCCCCGCAGAGGTATGTCGCCGTGGTGGTTGGCTGCAGCGGTAATGGTGGGCTTTGTCGTGGGCTTTGCCATGCCGCATGCCTCGGACAAGGCGGCACACAACTCGGCCGCCACGTTCGTCGCCGACACCTTGCATGGCCGCAGTCTTGCCACCGGCGATGTGAACATGGCCCTGCTGGTGTCGATGTAAAAAGGTTAAGGGTTAAAGGCTCGTACCGTTAGCGAACGGTGCGCTCGGCATCCATGCGGAGGAGGATGGCGATGAGGATGGTGAAACCCCAGAGGGAGCTTCCACCGTAGCTGAAGAGAGGCAGGGGAATGCCAATAACGGGCATGAAGCCGATGACCATGCCAACGTTGATGATGAGGTGGAGCGTGAGGAGGCAGACGACACAATAGCCGTACGCTCGTCCCATGCGCCCCATGCCCTGCCGCTCGGCGATAACCAGCAACCGCAGAATGAGCGCCCCGAATAGCAGCAGTACCGCTACTGCGCCAATGAACCCCTGCTCCTCACCAATGGTGCAGAAGATGAAGTCGGTCTCCTGCTCGGGGACGTAGCTGAGCTTGGTCTGCGTACCTTGCAGGAAGCCCTTACCGGTGAGACCGCCCGAGCCGATGGCTATCTTTGCCTGATGGACGTTGTAGCCGACGTGCTTGATGTCCTCCTCCATGCCGAGAACCACGCGGATGCGCTGCTGCTGGTAGTCCTTGAGGATATTGTTGAAGACGTAGTCGGTGGAGTAATAGTAGCCCACCGAGCCGACGGCAAACAGGGCGATAAAGAGATAGACCGTGCGCCGCTGCAGCAGATAGGCGATGACGAGGCCAATAGCGATGCCTGCGATGAGCCCCACCTGCACCCAGCCGACGTTGAAGGGGATAAACCAGCGCGAGGCAAGGCAAGCGACGAGGGTGACGGCAAAGGCGATGATGACGATGAGACCAGCACGGCGGCGGTCGTCGGCATAGACGCGCACCATAATGGTCGTAACAATGGGAATGAGTGCCATGACGGCAAAGAGGCCAACGTCGGTTGGGATGTGAGGCAGGGTGTTGCCCGCCTGACTGATACCTACCACGAAGAATACAATGGCACATACGCCGATGAGCAGGAACGAGCCCGTCATGCCCTCGCGATAGAGGACGAGGAAGAAGGCGAGGAAGACGAGGGCGGAGCCCGTCTCGGCTTGCGCCACGATGAGCAGCATGGGCACCACAACGAGGGCGATGGAGATGATGGCGTCAGAGCGGCGTTGGAATGTGAAACCATAGCGGCCGATATGCCGCGCAAGCGCCAGCGCCGTGGCGGACTTAGCAAACTCGGCAGGCTGCACCTTCACTGGACCCAACACCAGCCACGAATGGCTGCCCTTGGTGTCCGGCGCAATGAAGATGGTGACGATGAGCAGCAAGAGCATGGCACCGTAGAAGATGTAGGCATACATCTCGTAGTACTTCTTCTCGATGTTAAGCAGAATGATGCCGACGGCAATGGCACAAGCTATCCAGACGAGCTGCTTGCCTGTGCGGCTGCTGAAACTGAGCAAATCGGTGGCGCCAAAGTCGTAGCTGGCGCCGCAGATGCTGAGCCATCCAAAGGCCATCATTATAAGACAAAGGATGATGGTGAACCAATCGACCGAGCGCCAGAGACTACCGTTCCGTGTTGCCATAGTTGATAACGCGATGTTGGAACTCGTCGGCTCGCTTTTCGCTCTCGGCCGATAGGTGTCCGTTGATATACTTTTCCATCATCAGGGCACCGATGGGTACGCCATAGACGGCTCCGTAGCCGCCGTTTTCGACAAAGACGGCGATGGCTATCTTGGGGTCGTCCTTAGGGGCAAAGCCCATGAAGACGGAGTGGTCCTTGCCGCGATTCTGGGCGGTGCCCGTCTTGCCGCATACCTCATAGTCGGGGCTGGCAGCGCGGCGGCAGGTGCCCATGGTGACAGCGCCGCGCATACCTTCGACGACGACGTCATAATAGCTGCGGTCGACGGTGGTGTAGTGGCGGGTGGAGTAGAGGCTGTCAAGGCTGCTGCCCTCTACCTCACGCACCACATGGGGGGCGATGTAGTAGCCGCGGTTGGCGATGGTGGAGCAGAGGTTGGCAATCTGCAGGGGGGTGAGGGTGACTTCGCCCTGGCCGATAGCGATACTGATGACGGTGACGCCTTTCCACGAACGCTTGTAGATTTTGTCGTAGTAGTCGGCATTAGGGATGAAGCCGCGTGCCTCGCCAGGGAGGTCAACGCCTAGCCGGTAGCCGAAGCCCATGTCGACCATGTGGTTTTTCCAGACGGTCATTGCTTCCTGCACATTATTGTACTTCTGAGCGTTCAGCATACGGTAGAGTCCCCAACAGAAGAATCCGTTACACGAGGTGGCAATAGCAGGCACAAGCCGCCACGAAGTACTACCGTCGTGACAGCCTACATGGAGGCCGCCCATGACGAAACCGTGGGTACAGGGCAGCATGGTCTCGGGAGTGATGATGCCCTCCTGAAGGTAGGTGAGCGCTTGCGAGGTCTTGAATGTCGAGCCTGGAGGATAGGTGCCTTGAATGGCGCGGTTGAGGAGAGGTTTGCGGGTATCCTGCGTCATCTTCACGTGGTTACTGCCGCGCTGTCGACCAACCAGGTCGCGGGGGTCGAAGGTGGGCGAGGAGACCATGCAAAGCACTTCGCCCGTCGATGGCTCGATGGCCACGATGCTGCCTATCTTGTTTTCCATCAGCCGTTCGCCCAGCGCCTGCAGTTCCATGTCGATGCTGAGGTGGAGGTTTTTGCCAGGCACGGCGGGGACGTCCTCGGCACCATCCATGTAGTGACCCTTGATTTGTCCATGGGCATCGCGGAGCAGAATTTCGCGTCCTTTTACGCCGCGCAGTTCCTTTTCATAGAAACTTTCCACGCCTTGCTTGCCGATGAAATCACCGCGGCTGTAGTAGTCGTCGGCGGCCATCTCCTTCTTCGATACCTCACCTAGATCGCCCAGCACATGGCCGGCATAGGGGTAGTTGTACTGGCGGATGGTGCGCAGACGGGTGCTGAAGCCGGGGAACTTGTAGAGCTGCTCGGTGAGCCGTGCGCAGTCCTCCACCGTTAACTGACTGAGGAACACTTGGTCGGTGTAGCTTGAGTAGCCCGGGTTGAGGGTGGTGTTTTTGATGTCGGCCATGCGACGGTCAAACTGTTGTCGGCTGATGTCAAGGGCTTCGCACAGTGCCAGCGTGTCCAGATGATGGACGTTGCGCATGCAGACCATGACGTCGTAGGCGGGCTGGTTGAACACCAACAGACGGCCCTCGCGGTCGTAGATGACACCGCGGGTGGGGTAGATGGTCTTGTTGAGGAAGGCATTGTTGGCGGCGTTCTCCTTGTACTCGTCGTTCAGAATCTGCAAGGAGAACAGCCGGCCGATGTAGATGGCGATGACGGCTATCACGATGCCGACGATTACCCATCGCCGCCGGTCGTACCGGAAGTCGTCCTTCATACTGTTGTCGCCACCTCCGCTCATGACCTATGTCCGAAGATGCGCTCAACGGCCATGACGAACAGCATCGTCAGCACCGCGCTGCTGCCCAAACTTATAGCCATTGGCACGAGGTAGTCAAAAGAGAAGTATTCAAGGACGAACACCATGATGTGGTGCAGCACGATGCCCAACAATGCATAGCCTCGGAAAGCTCCTGCTCCCATTGACTGGATGCCGGGAACAAACGTTTCGCCATCGTTGCGGATGAAAAATAGTCGTATCAGAGCGGGGCGGATGAATGCCAGCAGGGTAGCGGAGGCTGCATGGATGCCGAACGTGTTGCCGAAGAAGTCAATCACCAAGCCCATGGCGAATGCCCATAGCATTGTTTTGTTCCGCCCTTCATCAGTCCCCAGCGTGAGGATGAACCACACATACAGCATGGGTGTGGCATAGCCGAACAAGTGAATCTTGTCCAGAATGAACACCTGCACGAGGATGAGGGCGATGAAGGTGACGAGGCGGCGGAAGAAACTGTACATGGCTGCGTCTGAGGTTTAGGGCGTCTATTCAGTCTTTTCAGCAATCTCCTTGACTAATTCTCTCCGTTCGTCGGCACCCGTATTGCCGATGACGAAGACGTGCTTGAGACGGGCAAAAGAGGTGGCGAGGCGGACGGAAATATCGTTCGACAGGTTGTCGGCCGACGGTTCGATGGCTGCGACAATGCCCACCATCAGCCCTTCGGGGAAGAAGGCCGAATGGCCGCTGGTAACCACTGTGTCTCCCACACTGATGTCGGCATAGCGGGGCACGTCGCACAGCTGGGCATTGCGTGCATCGATGCCACGCCACTCAAGATAACCGAATGAATCGCCGGGGCGCACCTTGCAACTGAGGTTGCTTTTACTGTTCAGAATGGGGAGAACGAGGGTGTAGTGAGCCGAACATCTGAAGGTGACGCCCACCACGCCGTCGCTGCTGATGACACCCATGTCGGGGTTGATACCATCCAGCGTGCCTTTGTTGATGGTGATGAAGTTATTGGGTTTTCCAGTGCTGTTTTCAATCACGGTGGCGGGGACAACAGAGAAAGGCCATTCGTTCTCCGTCTCAGCGGTCAGGCGGTCGAGGGCAATGCTATCAAGCATCTGCCGCAGTCCGAACACCTGTTCCTCCAATGCTGCATTCTGTTCGGCCAGACGGCGGTTTTCAGCTGTCAACCCGAAGTAGCCGGTGATGCGCTGACCTGCTTCGAGCACACCCCCCGTTACGGTGCCTGCCGACGTCATCCACACGCGGCCCTGATAGTCGTTGAACGTGAACAGCAGAAACAAACTGATGCCCTCCAAAAGGAGAAACAACAGCCAATGATTGTGCTTATAGAAGAACTCCAGCAGACCCTTCATGAGCGATGGCGAAGGCTATGGCGATGGCGAAAGCGGGTGGCTTATCGCATCAGGAAGGAGAAGCGATCGACGTTCTTCAGCGCTACGCCAGTGCCGCGTGCTACGCAGTGCAGCGGGTCGTCAGCCACATGGAAGGGGATGTTGATTTTGTTCGTCAGACGTTTGTCAAGTCCCCTGAGGAGTGCTCCACCGCCGGCGAGGTAGATGCCGTTCTTCACGATGTCGGCATAGATTTCGGGCGGGGTGTTCTCCAGCGCTGCCAATACGGCGGTCTCAATCTTCGCCACCGACTTATCAAGGCAGTGGGCTATCTCCTGATAGCAGACGGGCACCTCCATGGGAAGAGCGGTGATTTTGTTGGGGCCGTGGACGATGTACTCCTCTGGCGCGTTCTCCTCGAGGTCGGTCAATGCCGAGCCCACGTGAATCTTGATACGCTCTGCCATACGTTCGCTCACCTTCACGTTGTGCTGGCGGCTCATGTACTCCTGGATGTCCTCGGTGAAGTTGTCGCCTGCCACCTTGATGGACTTGTTGCTGACGATGCCTCCCAGCGAGATAACGGCGATTTCGGTTGTTCCGCCGCCTATGTCGACGATCATGTTGCCTTCGGGCGCCTCCACGTCAAGCCCGATGCCAACGGCTGCAGCCATAGGCTCAAAGATAAGGTAGATGTCGCGTCCGCCGGCATGCTCGGCCGAATCGCGCACAGCGCGCAGCTCCACTTCCGTCGAGCCTGAAGGCACACCGATGACCATGCGAAGTGAGGGAGAGAAGACTCTGTTCCTCGGGTTGACCATCTTGATGAGGCCGCGCATCATTTGTTCGCAGGCAAAGAAGTCGGCAATCACGCCGTCGCGCAGGGGGCGCACGGTACGGATGTTGTCGTGCGTCTTTTCGTGCATCAGCTTGGCACGCTCGCCCACGGCAATCATCTTGTCCGTCTTGCGGTCGATGGCCACGACGGAGGGTTCGTCGACGACAATGGTACCATTATGCAGGATGATGGTATTGGCGGTGCCAAGGTCCATCGCAATTTCTTGTGTGAATGAGAACAATCCCATGTTAATTTGACTTTTAGACTTTTAGACTTATTGACTTGTTGACCTTCTTTAGTGTCTGAAATGACGAATGCCGGTCATCACCATAGCTACGCCATGTTCGTTGCAGTAGTCGACGCTCTCGCTGTCGCGCACCGAGCCGCCAGGTTGTATGACGGCTGTGATGCCGGCTTCGTGAGCCAACTGTACGCAGTCGCCGAAGGGGAAGAAGGCGTCGCTGGCCATCACGGCCCCGTCGAGGCTGAAGCCGAACGAACGCGCCTTCTGGATGGCTTGCTTAAGAGCATCGACGCGCGATGTCTGTCCCACGCCGCTGGCCAGCAGTTGGCCGTCGCGTGCCAACACGATGGCGTTGCTCTTGCTGTGCTTCACAATCTTGTTGGCAAACAGCATGTCCTCCACCTGCTTTGCCGTAGGCAGCGTGGTGGTGACGGGCTTGCAGTCGTCGGGCGTTTCGGTGTAGAGATCTTTCTGCTGCACTAGTACGCCGTCCAGTACCGAGCGGAACTGCCAGCGCGGCTTCTCTGTCTCCTTACGGACGAGGATGATACGGTTCTTTTTCTGGCCGAGAATCTCCAGCGCGTCCACGTCGTAGTCAGGGGCAATGACGACCTCGAAGAATATCTTTCCGATTTCCTCGGCCGTCTGGCGGTCGATGGCGCGGTTGGTGATGAGCACGCCGCCGAAGGCGCTCACGGGGTCGCCGGCCAGCGCATCGGTCCACGCCTCGAGCAACGTCGGACGTGTTGCCACGCCACAAGCGTTGTTGTGCTTCAGCACGGCGAACGTCGTGTCATCGAACTCGTCAATCAGTTCCACCGCTGCGTGGATGTCCAGCAGGTTGTTGTAGCTGATTTCCTTGCCGTGCAACTGGTCAAACATCTCCTCAAAGTCGCCGTAGAAAATGCCTTTCTGGTGGGGGTTCTCGCCGTAGCGTAACTGCTTGCAGCCGTTGATGCTAGCGCGGAAGGCTGAGTGCTCGTCGCCGTCGAACCAATTGAAAATAGTGGTGTCGTAATCAGCTGATACGGCAAAGGCTTCCTTGGCAAACCAGCGGCGCTCCTCCAACGTGGTGATGGCGCCGCGCTTCTCCAGAATGTCCGCCAGCGGCTGGTACTGCGCCTTGCTGGCTACGATGACTACGTCGCGGAAGTTCTTGGCAGCTGCGCGGATGAGGCTGATGCCGCCGATGTCGATTTTCTCGATAATGTCGCTCTCCGATGCTCCGCGCCCCACCGTCTCGGCGAAGGGGTAGAGGTCAACGATGACGAGGTCGATGTCCTCGATGTCGTATTCCACCATTTGGGCGCGGTCGCCCTCGTCGTCACGGCGTCCCAGGATACCGCCAAATACCTTTGGATGGAGCGTCTTCACGCGCCCGCCCAGAATGGATGGGTAGCCTGTGAGATCCTCCACTGCGCGGCAGGGGATGCCCAGGCCGCGGATGAACGTCTGCGTGCCGCCTGTCGAGAGCAGGGTGACGCCCTCCTCGTGCAGCCGTCGGACGATGGTGTCCAGCCCGTCCTTGTGATACACCGAGACCAAAGCTGTTTTTATCCGTTTGCTTTCAGACATTGTTTCTTTTAGTTATATGATTTTGGGTTGATGTGGGTGCAAATATACTACAGCCCGTTCGCATTTGCAAGCGAAACGGCGATTTTTATTCCCTATTGTGGATAACTTTTTTTCTCCTCCGAAAATCGGCAAAAATGAGGAAAAGGAGAAGGGACAAAAGGTCTGTTTTTATTGATTAGCCCAGTGGGCTGTGCCGTCAGAATAGTGGGCTGTCGGCGTAGAATAGGGGACTGTTGGCGTAGAATAAGGGGTTGTCCGCGTAGAAGGGGGTTGAATTCTTCTCATACTATGTCAACAATTCGTTTAGCAATCTCTTCAGGATGATCCACCAGTAGTTGACCATGGTTCATCTTAGGGAAGACTTCGATGTGTACGCCAGGGTAAATCTTCTTCAGATGTTCCGCCTGCGGCTTGGCGGCAAAAGCTTCCAGCGTCCCGTACCAGTAATGAATATCGGCTCCATGAATAGCTTCCAATTTGTTTGTATAGACGGATTTGTAGCCATCCAGGACGGCCTTCCCGCCGCCGTAGGGATAGACCTTCCGGCATTCGTCCAGAAGGACATCGAAATAGTGGGAATGGAATACCCAACGCCAAAAACCCGTCCAGTGATAGCAAGTCCACACATTTAAGCACTGATAATAACGGAGCGGTCCCACCAGCCATTTCGGTAAAGGCAGCAACGGGGCGGCATCCAAAATGGAGTGAAGAATGGTGACTTCATGGCGTTCTTGTACTCGGGAGAGAATCTTTCCACCCAGAGACAAACCATAGGCACAGTCCAAACGGCCATTTAATTGTTCCTTAATGTAGGCTATCACCTGGGCCGCTTGGTCGTCAATAGAAGTAAAGCGGGAATAAGTTCCAATAGTAAAACCGTCCACCTGAACGGCAATAATCCGAAACTTATCGTTCAGCCGTTCAATTAATGGAAGGAATATCTCATACGATACTCCCAATCCGGGAATCAGCAGCAGCGATGGCGCATCCTCTTTGCCAAATACCTTGAAGTCCATGCTTAAGCACTCAACGATGAAGAAGAAAAGGAAGGATTAATGGCGTGTTTGGGAAGAGCTATTTCGGAAAGAGTTCTTTTTCCATATTCCCTGTTTTTGTGATTAACTTCAATGACCACCTGCATGTTGGGGGCTAACGTTCAATTTCTCCAGAAGATCGTCGGGGGTGAGGGTGTCCTGTGTGCCTGAGCGCATGTCCTTGACGGTGAGGTTGCCGCTCTGCATCTCGGTCTCGCCGATGATGACGACGTAAGGGATGTCGCGGGCGTTGGCATAGGACATCTGCTTTTTCATTTTGGCGGCATCGGGGTAAAGTTCTGTTGCGATGCCTGCCTGACGTAGACGGCTGACGATGGGTAGGCTCCAAGCAGCCTCGGCAGGGCCGAAGCAGGCGAACAGCACGCGGGTACCCTCGGAGGCCTCGGATGGGAAGAGATTGAGCTGGGTGAGAACGTCGTAGATGCGATCGGCACCGAAAGAGATGCCCACGCCGCTGACGCCCGGGAGGCCGAAGATGCCGGTAAGGTTGTCGTAGCGACCTCCACCGGAAATGCTGCCCATCTCGGCATCAAGGGCTTTGACTTCGAAGATAGCACCCGTGTAGTAGTTTAAGCCGCGCGCCAAGGTGAGGTCGAGGATGATGGTGGATTGAAGCTGGAGGGAATGGATGCTCTTCAATATGAACTCCGTCTCCTCAATGCCACGGAGACCAGTTTCGCTGCTGGCGAGGGTGCTGCGTAGAGTGGCGAGTTTTTCTTCGTCGGTGCCGCTGAGTAGGATAATGGGTTGCAGCTTTGCGATGGCATCGGCAGGGAGGCCCTTCTCGGCGAGCTCGGCATTGACGTTCTCAAGGCCTATCTTATCCAGTTTGTCGATGGCAACGGTGATATCGATGAGCTTGTCGGCTTGGCCAATGACTTCGGCAATACCGGAAAGGATTTTGCGGTTGTTGATGTGGATGGCAACGCGAATGTCGAGGGCACGGAAGACTGTATCGATCATCTGTACGAGATCGACTTCGCAGAGCAGCGAGTCTGTGCCAACAATGTCAGCATCGCATTGATAGAATTCGCGATAGCGCCCACGCTGGGGACGGTCGGCGCGCCATACGGGTTGCATCTGAAAGCGGCGGAAGGGCAGGGTGATTTCATCGCGGTGCATGACCACGTAGCGGGCAAACGGCACCGTGAGGTCGTAGCGCAATCCTTTCTCGCACAGCTGCGCTGCAAGATGATTGAGGGAAGAACCACCTCTTTCCCCTTCCGTGGGGAATGGGAAATTAGTTGCGTAGCTATCAAGCGGAGTGAAACCCTCCCCTTCACGGGGGAGCGGGGAGAGGGCTTTCAAGAAGTTTCCGGAGTTGAGCACCTTGAAGAGCAGCTTGTCACCCTCCTCGCCGTACTTGCCCATAAGGGTGGAGAGGTTCTCCATAGCGGGGGTTTCGATGGGCTGGAAACCATAGGTGTAAAACACACGGCGGATGGTGTCGAATATATAGTTGCGCTTTGCCATTTCGGCAGGGGAGAAATCGCGCGTCCCCTTGGGAATAGAAGGTTTCATGTAGCTATTGTATTAATGAAGAATAAAAAGTCCTGCAATCAGTACATTGAATACTGTACTTTTTATTTTTCATTTTTCATTACTGACATTGTCAATTAGTTTGCCAATTCGGAGAGGAATTTGATGCGGACAAGGCGGATTTCCTCCTCAGTATAGTCGTCACCCAGTTCATCGAGAGCAACAGAGAGCGAGTCGGTCTCGGACTCCTTGAAGTATTCATAGATATCTTCGAGGTGCTCTTCGTCGATGACTTCGTTCAGGAAGTAGTCGATGTTGATTTTGGTGCCGCTGTAAACGATAGACTCCACCTCATCGAGCAGTTCGTCGAACTCTATGCCCTTCGAGACGGCGAGGTCATCGAGCGCTACCTTGAGGTCGATGCTCTGGATGATGCTCACCTTGAGCTTCGACTTGTTGGCGACGGTGCGCACACGGAGGTCTTCGGGGCGCTCAATCTCGTTTTCATCGACATGGCGTTTGATGAGGTCGATGAACTCCTGGCCGTATCGCTTAGCCTTGCCTGCGCCGACACCGGGGATATTCTGCAGTTCCTCGAGGGTGATGGGATAGGTGGTGGCCATAGCCTCCAGCGAGGGGTCTTGGAAAATGACGTAGGGCGGGAGAGCGAGTTTTTTGGAGAGTTTTTTGCGCAGCACCTTTAACATGCTGTAGAGCACTGGGTCAACAGCTGCAGCACCACCGTGCATGGGGGCATCCTCGGCAGCTTCTTCCTCGAAGTCCTTGTCCTCCACAATCTGGAACGAGACTGGGTGGTCGAGAAATTCGCGTCCGGCTCCGGTGACCTTGATGAGGCCATAGTTCTCCACATCCTTGGCCAGATAGCCAGCGATGAGAGCTTGACGGATGACGGCGTTCCACATTTTCTCCTCATCGGGTGAGCCTACGCCGAATATCTCTAGCTCGTCATGGCCGTGAGCGACAATCTCGCTGGTCTCCTTGCCGATGAGAATCTCGATGATATGGTCGGCCTTGAAATTCTCCTTGACGGCCAGCACGGCTTCTATGACAGAGCAGAGTTCGTCCTGTGCTTCGACACGCTTCTTGGGGTTGAGGCAGTTGTCGCAGTTGCAACAGTTTTCCTCGGGGTAGTCTTCGCCGAAGTAGTGGAGCAGCATCTTGCGGCGACAGACACTGGACTCGCAGTAAGCCGTGGTCTCCTGAAGGAGCTGGCGCCCGATGTCCTGTTCGGCAATGGGCTTACCTTCGAGGAACTTTTCAAGTTTCTGGAGGTCTTTGCTGCTGTAGAAGGCTATGCATTGTCCTTCGCCACCGTCGCGTCCAGCGCGGCCGGTTTCTTGGTAGTAACCTTCGAGGCTTTTGGGGATGTCGTAGTGGATGACGTAACGGACGTCAGGCTTGTCGATTCCCATGCCGAATGCAATGGTAGCCACGATGACGTCAATCTTCTCCATGAGAAAGTCGTCTTGCGTCTGGGTACGGACGGCAGACTCCATGCCGGCGTGGTAGGCAGCGGCGGGAATGTCATTGGCACGGAGGATTTCGGCAAGCTCTTCTACTTTCTTACGCGACAGGCAGTAAATGATTCCTGATTTGCCGGCATTAGCCTTTATAAAGCGGATGATGTCACGATCAACATTCTTAGTTTTTGGGCGTACCTCATAGTAAAGATTGGGGCGGTTGAAGGAAGATTTAAAATCGTGGGCATCAGGGATGCCAAGGTTTTTCTTGATGTCATCGCGCACTTTATTGGTGGCAGTGGCTGTCAATGCAATAATGGGCGCACGGCTTATCTGGTCGATGATAGGACGAATCTTGCGGTACTCAGGACGGAAATCGTGTCCCCATTCACTGATACAGTGGGCTTCGTCAATAGCATAGAACGAGATGCGCACCGTGCGGAGGAATTCGACATTCTCTTCTTTTGTCAATGACTCGGGGGCGACGTAGAGAAGTTTGGTCTTGCCGCTAATGATGTCTTCTTTCACTTGGTCGATGGCAGCTTTGTTGAGCGACGAGTTGATAAAATGGGCTACACCATCTTCTTCGGAGTAATTGCGGATGGCATCGACTTGGTTTTTCATCAGGGCGATAAGGGGTGAGATAACAATGGCTACGCCATCCATGAGCAGCGAAGGCAGCTGATAACAGAGGCTCTTGCCACCACCGGTGGGCATCAGCACAAACGTGTCGTTGCCGTTGAGAACATTTTGGATGATGGCTTCCTGATCACCCTTGAAGGTGTCGAAACCGAAGTAGTTCTTCAGCAACTTCGACAATGAGGCGCGGTCGTAGGTCCTTAGTTGTGTAGGTTCTACTGCTGACTTCGCTGCTGGTGCTTGGGGCGCTTCAGTTGGCTGCGGCATCGTCTTCTGAGGTTCCATGACTGGTTGGGGCATCGTCTCCTGAGATCCTGTGGCTGATTGGGGAGCCTCTGCTGTCGCCACTGCTTTAATAACTCTTGTTTTTTTCTCTGAGGCTTTCTTCGCCTTCTTGGGCTCAGCCTTGTCCTTAGTCTCATCCTCAGTTTTAGCCTTCGCCGGAGCTTTTTTTGCTTCGGTTTTTGTTGGCGCTTTCTTCGTGGCCTTCTTTTCAGTAGTTGCATCTGCCTTTGCCTCAGCCTTTGCAGGTGCTTCCTTCGTTGCCTTTGTCGGGGTCTTTTTCTTCGTTTCTTCGTTCATGCTTGCATCGTCCATCTTCATCATTCTTTAGTCTTCAAAACGTCACATTTTACTTTCATTTTTCAAAGTTAAGCACAACCTTTTGAAACTTGCAAATGTTTTTTAAAAAAAATGCGCCCGAAAGCACATTTTTTCTATTTTCAAGGTAAAAAAAAGGGCGAGAAGGACTCCTATTCAGCTTTCAGCCGGTTCAGGTTTGCCTTTTTAAGTTGCGAATTGGCATAGTCGAGCGTGACGTTGAATGTCCTTTTCCGCGTGGAAGGAATGTCGAACATCGCCTCCATCATGATGGTCTCGACAATGGAGCGCAGACCACGGGCGCCAAGGCGGTACTCGATAGCTTTGTCAATGATGAAGTCATATACTTCAGGGGCAAAGGTGAGCTTCACACCGTCCATCTCAAAAAGCTTTACGTATTGCTTGATAATGGCGTTCTTCGGCTCGGTAAGAATGTTGCGGAGGGCATCGCGCGACAGGGGCTCCAAGTAGGTGAGTACAGGCATACGGCCGATGATTTCGGGTATCAGTCCATAGGCTTTCAAATCTTGCGGAGCGATATACTGGAGCATGTTGTCCTTGTCAAGACGAAACACGTTCTGCACATTGCCGTAACCGACGACGTGGGTGTTGAGGCGCTGGGCAATTTTACGCTCGATACCGTCGAATGCACCGCCGCAAATGAAGAGGATGTTCTGCGTGTTGACGGGAATCATCTTCTGCTCGGGGTGCTTGCGTCCACCCTGAGGGGGAACGAGAACAACACTTCCCTCAAGCAATTTGAGCAATCCTTGTTGTACGCCCTCACCGCTGACGTCGCGGGTGATGCTGGGGGTATCGCTTTTGCGGGCTATCTTGTCAATCTCATCGATAAAAACGATGCCGCGTTCGGCAGCTTTCACATCGTAGTCCGCCACTTGGAGCAGACGGGTAAGAATGCTTTCGATGTCTTCGCCGACATAACCAGCCTCAGTAAGGACAGTAGCATCGACGATAGTGAACGGCACCCGAAGCATCTTGGCTATTGTACGGGCAAGAAGTGTTTTGCCGGTGCCAGTAGGGCCCACCATGATGATGTTGCTTTTCTCAATCTCCACGTTGTCGCCCTTGTCGACTTGCATCAGGCGTTTATAGTGGTTATAGACGGAGACAGCGAGGTAGCGTTTGGCTTCATCTTGGCCAATGACGTATTGGTCGAGGAATTCTTTTATCTCATGAGGCTTAGGCAATTCCTCTTTCTTCAGCGCCTGATTCTTTCTCTTCTGCTCATTCTCGGCCATCTCCTGCAAGACTTGATGGGCCTGCTCGACACATTCGTTACAGATGAATCCGTCTATTCCAGCCAGAAAGATGAGGCCATTGCCATCTTCCCGTCCGCAAAAGTTACAGTAGTTCTTCTTCCTTGGCACAGTAGTGTTTTTTTACTGTATTTTCCGGGTGAGGACCTCGTCAATCATGCCGTATTCCTTGGCTTCCTCAGCGGTCATCCAGTAGTCGCGATCGCTGTCGTTCCACACCTTGTCGAAGGGGGTATGAGAGTGGTCGGCGATAATCGTGTAAAGTTCCCTCTTGAGCTTCTGGATTTCGCGAGCCGTGATTTCGATATCACTGGCTTGACCCTCAGCGCCTCCCATGGGCTGGTGAATCATCACGCGGCTGTGGGTAAGTGCCGAGCGTTTGCCTTCCTTGCCTGCTACGAGCAGCACGGCAGCCATGCTGGCAGCCATACCGGTGCAGATAGTAGCAACATCGCTGGTAATAAACTGCATGGTGTCGTAAATGCCGAGTCCGGCATGGACACTACCACCAGGGCTATTGATGTAGATGCTGATGTCCTTGCCGTTGTCAACGGAGTCGAGGTAAAGCAGCTGAGCTTGGAGGGTGTTGGCAGTATAGTCGTCAATCGGTGTACCAAGGAAAATGATGCGGTCCATCATCAAACGGGAGAAAACGTCCATCTGCGTGACGTTAAGTTGGCGTTCTTCGAGAATGTAGGGGTTGAGGTATTGAGCCTGCGAGCGGATGACGTCGTCAAGCGCTTGACTGTTTATTCCCAAATGCCTAGTAGCGTATTTACGGAAATCGTCCATTGTGTCTTAACTTTAATCTTTAACCTCTAATCTTTGACCTTTAACCATTATCCCTCTTTTTTCTCAAAGAGTTTGTTGAAGTCCTCTACGCTAACGCTCTTTTTCTTCAGCTTAGCAACTTTCTTAAGAGCGGCAACGAGCTTTTGGTCAAGGGCACGACCCGCAAGACCTTCCACGCTTTCCTTTTTCTGTAGCATCTCTTTGGCGTAGTTGTCCAGCAGGTCATCGGGCACGGTCGTCATGCCATATTGGGCAAACTGAGCACGGACGGCTTCGCGGGCTTGGTCGGTAATATCCTTCTGCTCAATCTTGATATCGGCATTCTTGATAAGCTCCTCCTTGATGAGGTGCCATTGCAGTTCCTCAAGCGTCTTGGGGAATTCCTCCTCCAGCTTCTCCGTGTTCTTCTCCTCGCGGTTGTTGACGAGGATTCGGCGAAGCAGTTCCTCGGCAAAGGGCAGTTTGCCCACGCGATTCATCATGTATTCGCGGACGTCGATGAGGAAACGGTAGTCGCTTTCGGGAGCGAACTGTGCCTGGATGTCGGCTTTCACTTTGGCACGAAAATCAGTCTCGTCTTTGACTTTGCCTTCGCCATACACTTGGTCGAAGAGTTCCTGATTCAGTTCGCCTTCCGTATAACGGGTGATGTCGGTAATCTGGAAGGTGAATTCACCCTGTACGTCAGCAGCCTGCTCCTTGGAAATCTTAAGTAGTGAGGTCAGTTCCACTTCGCTATTGTCGTAAGCCTTGCGTGGGTTGAAAGTGATGATGTCGTCCTTCTTGGCTCCGTCGAAGAGGCGCTTGCTCTCTTCGTCCTTCATGTAGTCGGGCAGCATGACGGCGTCCTCCGCGCGGATGCCACCTTCCTTGATGTTGCCGTCAGCATCGAGTTCTGTGACGATACCCTTCACCATGTCACCTGTCTGGTAGCTTTCAACGCTATCGTAATGGCCGTTGCGATTGGTGTACATCTTCACTTGGTTTTCTACCATCTCGTCCGTCACCTTTAAATTATAATAAGGTATAACGTCCTCGGCCGAAATGGTGGCGTCGAACTTCGGGGCGATGGCAAGGTCGAAGGCAAACTCCATGTCTTCCTGCTTAGCAATGTCGATGCTCTTCTGCTGTACATCGTCGGGAAGGGGCTCACCGAGTACTTCCAGCTTATTCTCCTTGATGTAGTTGTAAAGGGCGTCTTGCAGCACCTTATTGATTTCGTCTACCTTGATGGCGGTGCCATATTGGCGCTTGATGAGGCTCATGGGAACCATGCCTGGACGGAAACCGGGGATGCTTGCCTTCTGACGGAAGGTCTTGAGCGATTTATTGACTTTTTCTTCATAGTCGGCAAGAGCCAACTTAACGGTAAGCTTGGCTTGTACGTCGCTTACATTCTGCAATGTAATTTCCATGCTGATTATAGGGTTTTAGTTCTTCATTTCGTTTTGGGCCGCAAAGATAGTGTATATTAGAGGAAAATCCAAAAAAGCGTTGTGATTTTTGGTTTTATTATATTTTATAGACCGCAAGAATACTCCTGTTTTGATTATTACTTTTTTCGCCTATTCTACTTTTTTATTCCAATGGGCTGAGGATTTATTCCAATGGGCTACGGTTTTATTTGCTTGGATTATTTGGCTCGTAGTACGGATAATCTTTTTGTTGTTTAATATCGCCTATCGGACGAAAGCCTTGAATATTCGTTTCCCGCGCTGAAGGATAGCGATATGGTCGTTGATGCGGTAGAGTTCTATGGTTTCGTCGTCATCCGCTACATCCATTGAGGGACGGAAAATGGCATCGTATCCCCCCATGAAGTCGAAGGTGCAGGAACCTCCTTTTGTCCGAGTAATTTTAGTAAGAGGCTTATTGAGCGTGTCGCCGAACTGTGTGATGCTGGCAGGGGTGGATTCCGTCGAGAACTCGTAGTTGCTCTTGCCATACAGCTGGTTCGACTCATCCTTGTAGCTGTAGTTGTTGTTCGCAGGGACGACGTGGTAACGGTGTTTTGCCTTGTCGGTATTTACGGCATTGCTCGTCCATGCCGAGGCTTTGTAGTTGACGCAACTAATCATGAGTCCGTAATCAGGCTTATTTGCGTTCCATCCTGTCCTCTGAATGTTCTCAAAAACGTAGAAAGACGTCGTGTCGTCTTCGTTGACAAACGTGCGGTACATGACGGGATCTTCATCCGTCGTATATAGTGTAACGGTTTGGGCAGTATCCAGGTTGCAGGCGGGAATCCAGCCCATCGAATAACGCTCGAAGGAGGTGTAGCCGGCAGGGTTGTAACCATCCAGGCAGTAGAGGCCATAATCCATCACACTCCAATAATCCATGCAGAAGTCCAACTCGCCGTTTTTTAACGCCGTGTTATAGAAGTCTGGCAGACCAATGACGTGCCCAAACTCATGCACAAACGTTCCGATGCCTGCTGGCACATCCTTGGAGTCAATCAGCAATTCACCTGAACAAGCATAACTGCTGATTTTCACATCACCAAGGGGCATGGGAGACGCGAGCGTCCATGAGTGAGCCCAGACGCACTCATCGGCTCCGTACTGCGCTTCGTCGTTGCCGGCATAGACGATATAGACGTAGTCCACAAAGCCATCGCCATCGTTGTCGTAATCGGTGAAGTCGGTGAGCCCCAGCTCATAGGCTTTTCGGCAGGCGTCTTTCACCATGCCACGTGCGTTGGTGTCTTTGCCGTTTCGCTCGTTGCCTCCGTAGTAGATGCGGTTGTTGTCGAGGGTGATAGGGCCGAAAACGTCGAAGGTAGGCGTAAACTTACCCAGCGACTGGTCGCGGAAGTAGTCGCGTGCGCTGCCTGTAATGGTACCGCTGACGGAAAACGTGTCTTTGTAGGCAGGACTAAAAAAGGAGTAGTTGAATTCCTCTTTGTGGTTCTTGCCGTTGTAACGGGCGGCAAGTAGGTCGTGAGTGGTGGCTGAGTCGGTGCAGAAGGCAACGTCAGCGAAGGCCACAAGTAACACCACTCCGTGCACATCTCCCATAGCGGGAAATTCTTTCATGCGGTACGATGCTATCCTGTTCCCTTCTCGTCGTCCTGCAGCATGCAAGGCTTGCGAGCGTGAACGGAGAGCCTCGGCACGCCATGCTTCAGCATCTTCATCTGAGAGAACGCGGTAAAAACCATCGGCGTCATGCCGAACGAGCCGTCCTTCAGGAGTAGCATACGTATGAGCAAAGGCATCGCCAAGCAATTGCAGCTTGATTTCAGCCCCGTCGGGTTGCAGCCGTGTAAAAACGCCCCTTCGTGCTGGTCCTGCGGGAGAGGAGATGGAAAAAAATAATAGGAGAGAAATAAGAAAAACGGCTTTGCACGTGGCAAAACCACTTTTTTCTGCATCCCGATGGGAAGAAACGGCCGATGTCATCTTCCAAATCATTTTTTCTTAATTCTAAACTCCTAACTCCTAACTCTTAACTCTTAACTCTCTCCCCTTTCAGGTGCGACCATGAAATCTTTTTTGCGCAGGATGAAGCTATTGCCAAGATATTTGTCCAACACGACGGGATTCTGCGACAGCTCTTCGGGCGTTCCTTGGAACAGGATTCTTCCTTCAAAAAGCAGGTAGGCTCGGTCGGTAATAGAGAGCGTTTCCTGCACATTGTGGTCGGTAATCAGGATGCCAATGTTCTTATATCTCAGGCTCCATACAATCCGCTGGATGTCTTCGACGGCAATGGGGTCTACGCCGGCAAAGGGTTCGTCAAGCATGATGAACTTCGGGTCGATAGCGAGGCAGCGGGCAATCTCCGTTCGTCGCCGTTCGCCACCCGATAGTTGGTCTCCCTTGTTCTTGCGCACCTTTGTTAGGTGGAATTCGGCAATCAGGCTTTCTAGTTTCTCCCGCTGTTCTTCGCGCGTGATGTCTTTTCGCATCTCCAGCACAGAGCCGATATTGTCCTCCACCGTCATCTTGCGGAATACACTGGCCTCCTGCGGCAGATAGCCGATACCCTTCTGTGCACGTTTATAGACAGGAAAACCCGTGATATTCTCGTCGTTGAGGTAGATATTTCCCCCATTGGCTACGATAAGGCCAGTCGTCATGTAGAATGTGGTCGTCTTGCCTGCTCCGTTTGGGCCAAGCAACCCAACAATTTCTCCTTGTTTCACATTGATAGAGACATTGTTCACTACCGTCCGCTTTCCGTACCGCTTCACGAGATTCTCCGTCCGCAGCACCATGCTCTCTTCTTTTTCAGCCATTTTATGCAATTTGGCCACGAAGATACGCACATTTCCGCACATCGCCAAACATTCCGCCCTCCTTTTCCTAAAAATTAACGAATAGTAAAGTCGAAGGAAAATTACCTCCGTAGACGTAGTGCGTCTATTCTCAGACGCACTACGCTAGGCAAAAAAAGGACTGTGTGCGTATTATATTGTAGTGGGCTATTTCGTCAACATGACATGCATGGCTGCAGCAGCACGGCGGCCGTCGCCCATAGCAAGGATGACAGTGGCTCCGCCTCGGACAATGTCGCCTCCGGCAAAGAGGGTGGGGATGCTGGACTGCATTTGCTCGTTGACGGCAATAGTGTTCTTGCGGCCCAGCTCAAGCCCGGGAACAGATTTCGGAACGATGGGATTGGGGCTGACGCCTACGGCAACAACTGCAAGATCAACGTCCATTGTTACGGTGGCAGGAGTGCCGTCGGCATTCGTCATAGGTACAGGACTGCGGCGTCCAGAGGCATCGGGCTCTCCAAGTGTCATCTTCTGGAGAATAACCTGACGGACATGGCCTTTTTCATCGGCAATATACTCCAGCGGATTGTGGAGCGTGAGGAACTCAATACCCTCTTCCTTAGCGTGCTTGACCTCTTCCAAACGAGCTGGCATCTCGGCTTCGCTGCGACGATAGACAATGGTGACTCGTTCTGCGCCAAGGCGTTTGGCTGTACGGCAGGAGTCCATTGCCGTATTGCCTCCGCCTACAACCATTACGCGACGGGCAGGGGTGATGGGGGTATCGGTGTCGGGATTGGAAGCATCCATGAGGTTGATGCGGGTGAGATATTCATTGCTAGACATGACACCCACGCTGTTTTCGCCTGGAATGTTCATGAAATTGGGCAGTCCGGCACCCGTAGCGACGAAAATGCCGGCATAGCCTTCGGCCTGCAAGTGCTCCACACGGATGGTCTTTCCGACGAGACAGTCTTTCACAAATGTAACACCCATCTTCTCCAACTGGCTGATTTCGACATCGACGATGCGGTTGGGGAGACGGAATTCAGGAATTCCGTACTTGAGCACGCCGCCTATTTCGTGTAGTGCTTCAAAGACGGTAACGTCATAACCCAGTTTAGCCATATCTCCGGCAAAAGTAAGTCCGGCAGGGCCTGAACCGACGACAGCAATACGACGTCCGTTCCTAGGTGCCAGCTCGGGCAGAGATATCTGACCCGATTCACGTTCGTAGTCAGCAGCAAAACGCTCCAAATTGCCGATAGCCACAGGCTTTCCGCCCATTTTCAGATGGATGCATCGGCTCTCGCATTGCTTCTCCTGCGGGCAGACACGTCCACAGACGGCAGGCAGCGAAGAGGTGTATTTGAGTACGCGTGCAGCATCGAGGAAATGACCACGCTCGATGTTCTTAATAAAAGAAGGGATTTCAATGGCAACAGGGCAGCCCTCCATACAGGTAGGGTTAGCACAATCGAGACAACGATGTGCTTCACGGACAGCCTGCTCGGGGGTGTAGCCTGTATTGACTTCCTCGGTGCGGGTAGTGGCGCGGTATATGGGATCGAGCTCGTTCATCGGGCAACGCTCAATAGCTGTACGTTCCTTCGCCTTCATCGATTTGCGCAGTTCCTCGCGCCAGGGAGCCGTGCGATCTAATAGCTCCTCAAGGTCAACAAGTCCACAAGTCAACGAGTCAACTGGTTGAGTGCAGTCAGCATTCCTATTTATTGACCTGTTGGTCTGTTGACTTGTTGGCTTGTTGACTTCTTGACCTTGATATTTCTCAAACGCTTCTACTTCCTCTGCTTTGAAAGAGCCCATGCGTTTCATCATACCATCCCAATCAACCTGATGACCGTCAAACTCAGGGCCGTCGACGCAGACGAATTTTGTCTGTCCGCCCACGCTAACGCGGCAGGCTCCACACATGCCCGTCCCATCAACCATAATGGTGTTGAGTGATACATCTGTAGGGATGTCATATTTTTGTGTCAGAAGGCAGCAGAATTTCATCATGATAGCGGGGCCAATGGCGAAGCATTTGTCAACTTTTTCGCGTTGAATGACACGTTCAATACCCACGGTTACAACGCCTTTATCGCCATAGGAGCCGTCATCGGTCATGATAATGACATCGTCTGAACTGCGGCGCACTTCCTCTTCCAAAATGATCAGTTCCTTTGTCCGTCCGGCCAACACGCTGACAACGCGGTTTCCGGCAGCCTTTAGCGCTTGGATGATAGGCAGCATGGGTGCAACACCCACTCCACCTCCAGCACAGACGACGGTGCCGAACTTCTCGATGTGTGTTGCTTGGCCAAGAGGGCCGACAACGTCGGCAAGCGCGTCACCTACGTTCATGTCGCACAAGCGTGTGGTGCTGACGCCAATCTTCTGCACGACCAGCGTAATCGTACCACGATGGACATCGGCTTCCGCAATAGTCAGGGGGATACGCTCGCCTTTCTCATGGGTTCGGATGATAACGAAATGTCCAGCCTTACGGCTACGGGCTATTAAGGGTGCCTCAACTTCGAGTTTGAATACTTTCTCTGAAAAAGCCTGTTTGGAAACAATCTGAAACAACATAAGGTTTTATTTTTTGAAAATCCGCGGCAAAGGTAATACATTTCTTCGGATTTTATGCAAAAACCTGCCCTTTGAGCTGTTTTTTTCTGCATAACAGCAAAAAAATACTGATAAAACTTTGAAAATAGGAAAATGCAAAGTAACTTTGGCTGCTAATACAGAAAAATCATTATCATACCAAAGCACTATGGGATATTTACGATTTGAAAAACCACTGATGATAAATCTGGAGGAATCGTTGCCACGTGAGATTCTCCGGACTAACCGGTCGGGTGCCTACCATTGTTCAACCATCGTCGATTGCAACACCCGCAAGTATCATGGTCTGTTGGTTCTTCCCGTTCCCAATCTGGACGATGAGAACCACGTGCTGCTGAGCTCACTGGACGAGACGGTTGTGCAGCATGGGGCAGAGTTCAACCTCGGTCTCCACAAGTATCAAGGCAATGTTTTCTCGCCAATGGGACACAAGTACATTCGCGAATTCACTTGGGAGCGCGTACCTACTACTATCTATCGTGTGGGCGGGGTGAAACTGAAAAAGGAAAAAGCTTTTGTGCATCACGAGAACCGCATCCTCATCCGCTATACGCTGTTGGAAGCTACGTCTCCTATCTTACTGCGTCTGCGCCCCTTCCTTGCCTTCCGCAGCGTACGTCAATACACCCACGAGAATTGGCAGGCCGACAAGAGTTACCAGCTTGTGGACAACGGTGTCAAAACTTGCATGTATCCAGGCTATCCTGAGTTATTCATGCAACTGAACCGTAAGAATGAGTTCGTCTATCGCCCCGACTGGTATCGCGGCATGGAATATCCCAAGGAACGTGAGCGTGGCTACGAGTTTACGGAAGACCTCTATGTTCCTGGCTACTTCGAAGTGCCTATGAAGAAGGGCGACGTTATCGTCTTCTCGGGTGGCGTCAGCGAAGCCAAATCCAACCAGTTCAAGCAGATGTTCCAGCACGAGTATGATGTCCGTCCTCCACGCGACACCTTCCACAATAGCCTCGTCATTGCCGCCCATCAGTTCCATAACGTGCAGGGCAATAAGCACTATATTCTTGCCGGCTATCCGTGGTTTAAGTGCCGTGCCCGTGATATGTTCATCTCGTTACCTGGTCTGACGCTCTCCACGGGAGAACTTGACCAGTTTCATAGCGCCATGCAGACCGCATCGGAAGCAATCAACGATTTCATCGACGGCAATCCCTCGGAATGTAAAATCTATGAGATTGAACAGCCTGATGTCCTGCTTTGGGCCATGTGGACTTTGCAGCAATACGCTGCCAAGACCTCCCTTCAAGAGTGTTGGGAGCGCTACGGCGAACTGATGACAAAGATCATGCACTTCCTACGTCATAGTAAGCATCCCAACTTGTTCGTACATGAGAATGGACTTGTCTATACTAACGGCGTAGAGAAATCCGTCACTTGGATGAACAGTACTGCCAACGGACGTCCTGTCGTTCCTCGCACAGGCTACATTGTTGAGTTCAATGCTCTTTGGTACAATGCCTTGATGTTTGCTGCCTCGGTATTTGAGGAAGTCGGCAAGCCTGGCTCAGCCGAAAAATGCAGTAGCCTTGCTCAACTCTGCGGTAGTTCCTTTGCGCGCGTGTTCCTTAATGAATATAGTTATCTGTTCGATTATGTTGATAAAGGTTCTGCCCCCGATTATAGTGTTCGCCCGAATATGATTTTCGCTGTGGCGCTGGACTACAGTCCACTTACACAGACACAGAAGAAAGCTGTCCTTGACCTCACTACACGCGAATTGCTTACTCCCCGTGGACTCCGTTCCCTCAGTCCTAAGAGCTTCGGCTACAATCCTGTCTATCAGGGTGTGCAAAGTCTCCGCGACTATGCCTATCATCAGGGTACCGCATGGCCTTGGCTGGGCGGCTTCTATATGGAGGCTTACCTAAAAATCTATAAGCGCAGCGGCGTCAGCTTCGTCGAGCGCCAGCTTGTGGGCTATGAGGATGTTATGCAAACCCATTGTATCGGCACCATCAGCGAAATGTTTGACGGTAATCCGCCTTTCCGTGGACGTGGGGCTGTAGCTTTCGCCATGAATGTGGCAGAGGTACTTCGAGCCGTCGACAATCTCAAGAAGTATAATCAAATCTAATCAAGAAAGGAGGACACAACGATGAAAGTCTTAATGTTTGGATGGGAATTTCCTCCTCATATCAGTGGAGGTCTCGGTACAGCAAGCTACGGTATGACCAAGGGCATGGCTAAGCAGAATGACTTGGAAATCACCTTCTGTATACCCCGTCCCTGGGGTGACGAGGATCAGTCGTTCCTGCGCATTGTCGGCATGAATAGCGTACCCATCACTTGGCGCGACGTCGATTGGAATCATGTGCAGAATCGCGTCGGCAGTTATATGAATCCGCAGGATTATTTCGATTTCCGAGACCATATCTACGCCGATTTCAACTACATGAACACCAACGATCTGGGCTGTCTGGAGTTCTCGGGACGTTATCCTGACAATCTGCAAGAGGAAATAAATAATTACAGCATCGTAGCTGGAGTCGTGGCTCGCAAAGAGCAGTTCGACATCATCCATAGCCACGATTGGCTCACCTATCCTGCAGGCATCCATGCCAAGCAGGTCAGCGGTAAACCGCTCGTCATCCACGTCCATGCCACCGACTTCGACCGTAGCCGCGGCAACGTTAATCCTACGGTCTATGCCATAGAGAAGAACGGCATGGATCACGCCGACCACATCATGTGCGTCAGCGAACTAACCCGCCAGACGGTTATCAGTAAGTACTATCAAGACCCCGCGAAGGTAACAACCATGCATAACGCTGTGGAGCCACTACCTGCTGAATACGAGGCTATCCAGCGTACTCGTGACGATAAGGAAAAACTTGTTACCTTCCTTGGACGCATCACTATGCAGAAGGGTCCTGAGTATTTTGTTGAAGCAGCTGCACTCGTACTACAACGTACGCACAATGTCCGCTTCTGCATGGCAGGTTCGGGTGACATGATGAATGCTATGATTCGCCTTGCTGCTGAACGCGGTATAGCCGACCGCTTCCACTTCCCAGGCTTCATGCGTGGAAAGCAAGTGTATGAGTGCCTTAAGAATAGCGATGTCTATGTCATGCCCTCTGTATCCGAGCCTTTCGGTATCAGTCCGCTGGAGGCCATGCAGTGCAACTGCCCTTCCATCATCTCCAAACAGTCAGGTTGTGCTGAGATTCTTGATAAATGTATTAAAGTCGATTATTGGGACACTCACGCACTGGCTGATGCCATTTACTCCATTTGCACCAACCCCTCGCTTTACACCTATTTGCGCGATGAGGGCAAAAAAGAGGTTGATGCCATCACTTGGGAGAAGGTAGGCTATAAAATCCGTGCCATTTACGATAAATTAATATAAGAATTCCATTAAATAGTAAACCGTCAAAGAGTAAATAACATGAAAACCATTTGCCTCTATTTCGAAATCCATCAGATTGTCCATTTGCGCCGATATCGTTTCTTCGACATTGGCACAGACCATTATTACTACGACGACTATGCCAACGAGGCGTCCATCACCGATATCGCACAGCGCTCATATATCCCTGCTTTGCAGGCGTTGCTGCAAATGATTCGCGAGTCCGACGGCTACTTCAAGGTGGCGTTTTCGCTCAGCGGCGTAGGCCTCGAGCAACTTGAACTCTATGCTCCGCAGGTTATTGACCTCCTGAGGGAACTCAGCAAGACCGGCTGCGTGGAATTCCTTGCCGAGCCTTATAGTCACGGCCTCTCCTCGTTGGCAAACGAGGAATACTTCCGCTACGACGTTCAGCGTATGGTAAAGAAAGTAAAGGAAATGTTTGGCAAGACCCCAAAGGTATTTCGCAACTCTTCACTTATCTACTCCGATGATATTGGCGCTCAGGTAGCTGCTATGGGGTTCAAGGGCGTGCTAACCGAAGGCGCCAAGCACGTGCTGGGCTGGAAGAGCCCTCACTACCTCTATCATGCCACAGGTAACCCAAATCTGCGTCTGCTGCTGCGCGACTTCAAACTATCGGATGACATTTCGTTGCGATTCTCTAATACTTCATGGGATGCCTATCCTCTGATGGCTGACACCTATATGGACTGGATTGCTGAAGCGCCCGAAGAGGAGCAGTTATTCAACGTCTTCATGGAACTCAGCGCTCTCGGTATCTTCCAACCGCTCAGTTCCAATATCCTCGAATTCTTCAAGGCGCTACCTGCCGAAGCAAAGAAGCGCGACATTACCTTCTCCACTCCCTCTGAGGTCATCAAGAATCTCAAACCCGCAGGCCCTGTCGAAGTACCCTATCCGATGAGCTGGGTCGATGAGGAGCGCGACACCTCTTGCTGGTTGGGTAACGTAATGCAGCGTGAAGCGTTCAACAAACTCTATAGTGTGGCTGAACGGGTGATGATTGGTGCCGACCCACGCCTCATGCAGGACTGGGACTACCTGCAGGCCTCCAACAACTTTCGCTTCATGACAACGAAACAGAATTCAGTTACCATGAATCGTAGCATTTACGACGGGCCCTACGATGCTTTTACCAACTACATGAACATCCTTGGCGACTTTATCAGTCGAGTTAACAGCCTCTATCCTTCGGACATCGATAACGAGCAACTCAACGCTCTGCTCACCACCATTCGTAATCAGGATCAAGAGATTGCTGCCCTGCATCAGGAACTTGAAAAACTCCGTGGCGAGGTGCCTGAGGAAGCGGCTCCGGCTCCCAAGTCTGAACCAAAGAAAAAGCCCACCAAAAAGAAATAGTTAATGAGAAAGAGACCCACCCCTAACCCCTCCCATCAGGGAAGGGAACTATGCAGTTCGAGGGGAGATGTCTTTAGACTATTCTCTCCACTCCCTCATGGGAAGGGTTGGGGTAGGGCCTCTTTTTCCTTTTTCCTTCTTGCTTTTCTTTCATTGTTATGTCCCGCCTTTGGAGCTGACTACGTTCAGCTTACCAACCTTCCCACCCTCTATGTGGAGACATTCAACGGGCGGAGTATCACTACGCGTAGTGCCTATGTCCTCTGCCGTTTAACCTACGTCGAAGATGATGAAACCATCGTCTATGACTCTGTGGAGATTCGCGGACGAGGCAACTCCACATGGAGTCTCGCCAAAAAACCTTACCGCATCCGTTTCCCCGAGGCTATCCGTTTCCTCGGCAAGGGGCGTGCAAAAGCGCGTAGTTGGACTCTGTTGGCTAATCATGCCGACAAGACGCTTATCCATAATGCTCTTGCCTCTGAAGTAGGCACGTTTGTTGGACAACCCTTTACGGCAGCCTCGCTTTTCGTGGATTTTGTCCTCAACGGCACCTATATGGGCAACTACCAGATTTCTGACCAGGTGAATGTTGACAAACGGCGCGTCAATATTGTTGAACAAGAAGAACCCGCCACGGAAGAGAGCAACATCACTGGCGGCTATTACATCGAACTAGGAGGATTTGCTACGAGTGACCCCGTGTGGTTCAGAACTTCACGTGGTGTCCCCATTTCCATCAAGTCGCCCGACGAGACAGTCATCAACAGTGCCCAAAAAGGCTACATTCGTTCCTATCTCAACGATTACGAGAGTCGCCTCTTTTCCTCCGAATACCGCGACCCTGAGTCGGGCTATCGCGCTGTCACCGACTCAACCACTCTCGTCAGCTGGTATATCGCTACCGAGGTTACAGCCAATCCCGATGGTCTTTGGAGCACCTATGCTTACAAGAATCAGGATGATCCGCAGCTCTATTGGGGGCCGCTATGGGACTTCGATATCGCCTTCAACAACTGCAATCGTATAGGTGACGTTACCAATCGCTTCATGACTGACGCGGGCTTCGGTAACGAAAATGCAGGCATGTGGGTGAAGCGGATGATTAGGGACCCATGGTTCAACTGGGCTGTTAACAAAGGCTGGCAACGTTTTGTCGCCGACGGTATAGAGGAACACCTGCTGGACTATGTTGATTCCCTCGCTATGCTGCTCAACGAGTCGCAACAACTCAACTATCAGAAGTACCGTATCGACCAACGCGTCTATAACGAAATCTACCTCTTTTCCACCTATCAAGAATATATTGACGATCTGAAGAAGTGGATTAGCAACCACATCCAATTCCTCAGTCAGGGTTTTGCAAGCCGCGTCACGGGTGAGGAGCCTCTCGACCCCTTCCGTGCTACGGAAGGCTGGTATTACCGTGTCACTAATCGTGGCACGGGTATGTCCGTCGATATTGATGCCCCCTCCGCAGGAGCTGGCGTCATGATGTGGCAAACTGATGCGACGCGCGAGAGCCAGCATTGGGTCATCCGACGCGTTGATGAGTATTACCAGTTCGTTAACCGAACGGGCAACCTTGCTCTTACTGACCTTTCTCCCAACTCCGACACGGGTACTCAGCTTAGCGTTGCTCCTGTCGATGCCACCGACGAGCGCCAACTTTGGAACATTGTTACCGTCAACCAAAACGGCATTTACAATCTCATTAATGTCGCTACGCGTCATGCTGCCAACAATCAAGGAGGGGGTACGGACAACAGCAACCCTATCATCAGCTACACCAACGACGAACGCAACGCTACCAGTAACAACCGCCAGTGGCACATCACCAAAGAAGAGCAAATCCCCGACTATATCCACGAGGAGGTGCGGGCTAACTTTGCTGATGCCTTAGCTGCAGCCGAAGCGTTCCTCTCCAGCCTTACGCCCGATCAAGTGGGGCTCCGTGGAGGTCTCTACCCTGAAGTCGAGGTTGCTACATTGCGAACTGTCTATGCTGACGCCCTCGCTCTTGACAGCCGCGTGGAGGATGACTACATTGCTATGACTGTCCGTCTGCGCGCTGCCCTCACACGCGCCTCCACCCCCAATCCTATTACTAAGATACAGCAGCAGTTGGCCGATTTACAGGCCGAGGGCGACAGCATTTTACAAGCTATTCAGACCGAATGGATAGGCGATGAGCCATTCATGTACAGCCGCGAAGCCTATGAGGCGCTCCGCAGCTTGTTGGCAGAGATAGAGCATGTCGAGCCTTATTACAACGATGCTGATGCCCATCCCTACGTTGATAGTCTCGCCGTGCTCAATGACCGTGCTGCTACGCTGAACATACCCGATGAAAATGCCGGTTACTACCTTGTCAACGCCTCAGGATATTATTTGAATGCGAGTGAAAGTCTTTTGTTCGCCGACACGCTCATCTGCATCACGCCTACTGTCTGGCGTTTTTCCCACGTCAATCGAACGCCCAATGCCTACTATCTCTCCTGCAGCGACGGCTATCTCTTTGTGAAGGCTGGCGGAAACGGTATGCTGGGGCTTAACCCCACGCGCCGAGCCCTTTACGGCAAATTTTACTTCAACCCCAACGGCATTGGCACCTTCACTATCACCTCTCTCTACGGCTCGCTTGGTGCTGACACGCCTATTGCTGACGGTTCCCCCGTCATCGGCGCATCCACCGTCCCCAGCACCACGACGTGGATGCTACGCCGCGCAGATGACGACAATGCCTTTGCCCCCATTCCTTATGCCCCCCTCAATTATGTTGTGAAACTCGACATTGAGCGCCGCATCATCCGTTTCGAGACTGCCGATGATCCTGATCGTCTGGCTGACATCCCCGTCCACATCTACACCACAGGAGGTCGTCTCCTTTATACCTTCAGCGCCTCTGAGCCCCAATCCGTCGCTGACCTCTCCTCTGGCACCTATATCCTTACTTGGACTACTCCTGAAGGTCAGACTAAGACCATTCATTTCCGCCTTTTCAAACCGTAAAAACTACGCATTTGTCGGATGAACTTTTTTTAGCACATTTGTTTTTATTCGCTAATGCATTTGATGCTTATTTTGTAGCGTTAAATTCTGGTGGATTAGCGTTTAACTCTGTGGCAGTAAAGTAGTGCGCTGGTGGATAGGAGTACTTTTCTGGGCTAAGAATGTAGTGCGTTTTGATTCTCTTTTTATCGTTTGCGGACGGGGCGGATGCTGTGACCGCTGAGACGAGGCCAGCAGTAAAGGGTGCGTGCATCATCGGTGTAGAAGATAAAACCTTCGGCTTTCCGCTCATCAGCATCGTGGATGGATGACAACCAATAGTCGCCGTAGGTGTCGATGCGTAATGGGTGGTTCCGTCAATGTTGCCTGCCGCAGGAAGGAAAATGGAGTTGACGTTAAGGCCAGAACGCGATAGCCTTTGGCGTATCCTGATTCTGGAGGTGCAGATGGCCAATCTTCTGCTATGGACGGTGGGTTCCGCTGGCCAGACCCAAGTCAACGTATTCGTGCACTTTGCAAGAAACCATCGTGCTGCCCAAAAAGAGCGGCACGAGATTTCTTTCTAATGAAGAAGTAAAGAAAAAAGTGAAGAATAAATTGCTCTGTTTTTGAACGCGACTTGAAGGTACTATTTCTCATTTTTCATTGTGATATATTCTTCTATTACAGCGTGTTCTGTTTCAGTTTCTCCACGTATTGGTCGATGCGCTGGAGCTCGTGTGGAATGTCGATACGCTGGGGACACTCTTCGATGCAGGTACGACAACCGATGCAGTGGTCTGCCTGACGGAGAGAAGGTACGGCTTTGTCGTATTCGTCGAGGAACGAGCGGCGCAGCTTGCTGTAGGCTGGGTTCTCGCGGTCGGTGGGCAGGGTCATCTGGGTGACGCGCTTGTTGTAATAGGTGAGGATAGCGGGAATGTCGAGGCCGTAGGGGCAGGGCATACAGTACTTGCAGTCGTTGCAGGGGATGAGGGGGAACTTCTGAATGAGCTCTGCCGTCTCATAAAGGAAGTGGCACTCCTCGTCGGTGAGGGGGACGAGGGGGCTGAAGGACTTGATGTTATCCTGCAAATGCTCCATGTAGGTCATGCCGCTGAGTGCGGTGAGGACGCCTTCGGGCGTGCCGGCAAAGCGGAATGCCCATGATGCGACGCTGAGTTCTGGCTCACGCTCCTTCAGACGGGCCACGATGTTATCGGGCACCTTCGAGAGACGGCCGCCCAGCAGCGGCTCCATGATGACGACAGGGATGCCCCGATCGTGGAGGTCGTTGTAAAGCTTTTCGGCGGGTGGGTTGGAGAGCTTCCAGTCGGAGTAGTTCATCTGGATTTGCACAAAGTCCCAATGGTATTTCTCGTGCAGCTCCACGAACGCATCCCAAGAGTTGGGGTCGCCGTGGAACGAGAAGCCGAGGTTGCGTATGTGGCCGCTTTCGCGCTCCAACTGCAGGAAGTTCATCATGCCGTTATCGACATAGCGGCTGTTGAAGGCGGGGACGCCGCCGCCACCGATGGAGTGGAGGAGGTAGTAATCGATGACATCGACCTGAAGCTCGCGAAACGACTTCTCGTACATGGCCATGCTGCCTTCGCGCGAGCTGTCGCCGAAGTTGGAAAGCTTGGTAGCAATGAAGTACTTGTCGCGCGGATGACGCTTCAGGGCAATGCCTGTGGCTGTTTCGCATTGACCTTGCAGATAGACGGGCGAGCAGTCGAAATAGTTGACGCCGTGCTCAATGGCATAGTCGACGAGCGTGTTGACGGTCTCCTGATCAATGACATCGCGGCCGTTCTCGTCCTTCTTCATGGGCCAGCGCATACAGCCGTAGCCCAGGATGGAGACTTTGTCGCCCGTGTTGGGATTGATGCGGTAGGTCATGCCGCCTTCGCCCTGTTGGCTTGTTGACTTGCCAGCCTTTTGACCCTTATCGTTGCAGCCGACCAGCGCTGATGCCGCTACGGCACCCGCTGAGCGTTTGATGAATTCTCTTCTATCCATTTCTTTAACCTTTAATCTTTTAATCTTTAACCTTAGACGGTTTTATGCACTTGATGGCCTTCGACGTAGATGGCGCTGAAGGGACGGCTGGGGCAGAGGTTCTCGCACGCTCCACAACCGATGCAACGTTCTTCATCGACAATGGGGATTTGCAGGCGGATGTCACGTCCGCGGCGGTCCTTGTGCTTCGAGTTGCTGCCTGCATCGACCATCTGGATGGCTCCCGTGGGGCAATGGCGGGCGCAGTTGCCGCAGAGTTCCTTGTCGGAGACGACGACGCAGTTCTCGCGTACCCATACGGCGTGGCCTACCTGGGTGGATGATTTCTCCTCGACCGTGAGGGGACGGATAGCTCCTACAGGGCAGATCTCTGAACAGACGATACATTCAGGACGGCAGTAGCCGTGCTCGTAGGACGACTCAGGTTGCATGAAGTGCTTCAGGTCAGTTGAAGGACGCAGCACATGGTTCGGGCAGTTGTCAACACATAGCTGGCAAGCTGTGCAATGGCTGTACATATTGCGGGCACTCTGTGAACCTGGAGGGGTGATACGCGTCTGGCGATTGGGGACTTTCTTGTCGATGATTTCAGCCAAACCGCCGTCCATTTTCATCTCCTGAGCCTTTACGGCTGCGGTGCCGACGGCAATCAGGCTGCCGGCGAGGAATGCCCTGCGTCCAGCATCTGTAGTCTGTTGACTTGCTCGCTTGTTGACTTGTTGACCTTTTACAGGTGCCAACCGATACTTCATGGCGCCGTACTGGCAGTTGCTCAGGCAGTCCATGCAGGTGACGCAGCGGCTGTAGTCAATCTTCATACCGCCTTTGATGTCAATACTGCAAGTCTTGCAGTTGCGTTCGCACTTGCGGCATTTGGTACACTTCTCCGTGTCGATGACGGGCTTGAAGAGCGAGAAGCGGGAGAGCAGACCCAGTAGCGTGCCAACGGGGCAGATACTATTGCACCACCAGCGGCCAAAGAACCATGCCAGCAAGATGATGAGGATGAGGCTGACGCCTCCAACCACTTTCACGGCTGCCGATGTGGGATGGCTGGCGAGGGAAACCATGCGGCCGAACATGCTGTAGGGTTCAATCAACCCTGCGATGACGGAGAATCCTGCCGCCAGCGCGACGATGAACAGTATGAGCACGGTGTAGCGCAGCCAAGTGAGGGGCTTCTTGTACTTGAAGCGGTTCTTCTTGAAACCGTGTGCGCCGATAGCGACATCCTGCAGGACGCCCAGCGGACAAAATACCGAGCAGTAGATTCTGCCGAACAGCACGGTTGCCAACAGAACGACGATGAATGCACCAGCATTGAGGGCCAGCACGGCGGGGATAAACTGCAGACGTGCCACCCAGCCTAAGGCTTTCGGAGCCCAGTTGAAGGCACCGCAAAGCAGCACGATGATGGCGGCAAAGAAGAGCAGAGCTACGATTCTCCGTATCCACCAGAGTGGGTGTTTTTTTTGTTTTTCTTTAGCCATATTTTATCTATATCTTGATTCGTTAATTACATCCAATGCTTCCTTGCATTTGGTGGTAATGCTAGACCAGTCTTCAGCGGAAATAACCTCCTTGGGGAAGAGTTTGCTACCCATGCCCACACAGAACACGCCTGCCTTGAACCATGCCGTCAGGTTTTCCCTCGTGGGCTCTACGCCTCCTGTTACCATCAGCTTCGACCACGGCATGGGAGCCATCAGCCCTTTTACGAACTTCGGGCCGAGCACATCGCCTGGAAACACCTTGCAAAGGTCGCAGCCTGTCTCCTGCGCCGATCCCACCTCACTTACTGTGCCGCAGCCGGGCGTGTAGGGAACAAGGCGGCGGTTGCAGATGCGAGCCACTTCAGGGTTGAACAGCGGACCCACCACGAAACAGGCTCCCAGCTGGATAAAGAGCGCGGCTGTGGCAGGGTCGACAACCGAGCCGACACCCATCGCCATATCAGGACATTCCTTGGCGGCAAACTTCACTACTTCAGCAAATACCTCATGGGCAAAGTCGCCTCGGTTCGTGAACTCGAAGGCGCGCACGCCGCCCTCGTAGCACGCTTTCACTACGCTCTTGGCCACATGTGCGTCTTTATGGTAAAACACAGGTACCATTCCCGTCCGGCCCATCTTCTCCAGTACGGCCTGTTTGTCGAATTTTGGCATATCTTCTTTTGTTTATTGCTTAAGGTTTAATGTTTAACGAACACGTTCTTCGATTTTTTTTCGTTTAACGTTTAAGGTTTAATGTTTAACGAACACGTCCTTTGGCCTTCGTTAAACGTTCTCCGTTAAACCATCTTTTATCTCTGTACTCTTCCGTTGGCGGAGCCTCCTGCGAGGGCTTCCACCTCCTCGGCGCTCACCATGTTGAAGTCGCCTGGAATGGTGTGCTTCAGGGCACTGGCTGCAACGGCAAACTCCAGCGCCTCGCCCTGTGTGGGCTTCGTGAGAAGGCCGTGGATGATGCCGCCTGAGAAACTGTCGCCACCTCCCACACGGTCGATAATGGGGTCGATGTCATACCGGCGGCTTTCGTAGAACTCGCTGCCGTTGAATATCATCGCCTTCCAGCCGTTGTGCGTGGCGCTGAAGCTCTCGCGCAGCGTGCTAATGACGTACTTGAAGCCGAACTCCTTTGCCATAGCCTTGAAGATGCCCTTGTAGCCCTCGGCATCAGTCTGTCCACTCTCCACATCAGCATCGGGCTTGAAGCCGAGGCACAGCTCAGCGTCTTCTTCGTTGCCGATACAGACGTCAACGAACTCCATCAGCGGGCGCATGATGCTCTGTGCTTTCTCTTTCGTCCACAGTTTCTTGCGGAAGTTCAAATCGACGCTGACGGTTACTCCGTGACGCTTAGCAGCTTCACAAGCCAGACGCGTCAGCCGTGCGGCCTTGTCGCTGATGGCGGGTGTGATGCCGCTCCAATGGAACCAATCGGCACCCTCCATGATGGCGTCGAAATCGAAGTCCTCAGGGTCAGCCTCGCTGATAGCGCTGTGCGCACGGTCGTAGATAACCTTCGAAGGACGCATCGAGGCGCCTGTCTCGCAGTAGTAGATACCCACACGGTCGCCTCCGCGGGCGATGTAGTCTGTCCGTACACCATATCGGCGCAGCGCGTTCACCACGCTCTGGCCTATCTCGTGCTTGGGGAGCTTGCTGACGAAGTACGCATCGTGCCCATAGTTGGCCAGGCTGACAGCCACGTTGGCCTCGCCTCCGCCGAAGATGACGTCGAACTGTTCCACCTGCACAAAACGGTATTGCCCCGCAGGCGACAACCGCAGCATTATCTCACCCAAAGTTACAATCTTTGCCATATATAATCCGAATTATTTACTCTTATTTGTCTTTTTCTAATTGCCTTTTTCACCTTTTGGCTGCAAAGATAATTTACTCCAAATACAAATGCAAATAATGTTTGAAAAATCTTGCGCGCGTACTATTTTTTAAAGGTTATTCATATTTCAGGTTACTGAAATCGCCAAAGAATGAAGGAAAACCGTCGGCTCATCTTAACCGCTTCCCAGATAGACTCAGATTCCCCATAAATCCCAGCTGATGGGAAAAAAGTCCCATCAGCTGGGATTTTTTTCCCATTTGATGGGACTTTTTCAGCGTCAGGTGTTTTTTCGTCTTCGTTTGAGGCTTACTGAACAACGTTCGGGATTATTCTTGCGGAAAAACATAAAACAGCAATAAGCCCTGACAAAATTCACAAAGTTTTTGCAACCTTTTTCGTCTTTGCCTTGTCTAATGGACAGAGAGCTCTTAAAAAAGGAATTATTAACTCATTTAAAAGCCATAAAAAGTATGAAAAAGATCAATCAAATTCTTCTTTTGGCAGCCTTGCTGTTGATGCCGCAGGCAGCGTTGCATGCCGATGAATTCCAGTTACCCCATTCTCTGCAACGAACCATTGAACAACTTCCTGACTCCTTGAGGTATGAAGCCTTCATACAAGCGCTTGACGTTGCGGATAGTAATTACGATGCTGACTACGAGCAGATGAAGGAAATGATAGAAACCCTTGGAGCTCCCATCGCAATGGTGTTGATATTTGTCATGGCGCTGATTGTGCTCGAAATGATACTGAAGGTCGTCCGTCGGCGCGACAAGGAGCGGAACGAGATTATTCACAAGATGATTGATAGCGGCGTTTTCACTTCCGCCAATGCCGATACGGCCGAGATGCTCCGTGCTTTGATGCCGCAGCAGAAGTCGGACAAAGGACGCGTCATCTCTAGCGCCTCCATGCTGGGTGTGGGGCTCGGGCTGATAGCCTACTATCTGTTCAACCGCGGCACATACGAGTTCGTTCCCTTTGTCGGCTGCATCCTGGCGGGATACGGCTTGCTGAGCCTCGTCGCCATTGCTGCTCTCAATGACATAAAACGAAAAAAAGAGAAGAAAGCAGCGGAAAACTAAGAATCTGATGTGGAGTAGACGGGTTGGTCGCCTCTGCGTGCAATCAAAAAAAGAACGTTCACCCGTCTCTCCACATTATTAATCCCTTTTACTGGAGTGGATTCTGACCTCGTGTTGATTTCCCGTGTGGTGCTGTTGGACGACCAGCGTGCCTTCGCCCGCCTGATGAGGAAGTACCAGCGCCCCGTGCGCCGGTATTTCCTCGTGGAAACGAACGGCAACGAGGCGCTGGCGGACGATCTGGCGCAAGAGACGTTCATCCACGCTTGGCAGAATATAGGCTCATTTCATGGTCTCAGCGGCTTCGGTACCTGGCTCTATCGTATTGCTCACAACACGTGGCTCAACTGGCTGGCGCGCCACCACGACCTTCTTTCGCTTGACGACCCAGTCGTCCGCACCGAAGTTGAAGTTGCTCCCAATCTTGACAGCCGTCAAGGTTCAGATACTTTGGAAACCGACCAACTCCGTGTTGCTGTTGCCCGCCTTCCTGAAGCTGAGCGCACATGCATCGCCCTCTTCTACCTGCAAGAACTCAGCCTACGCGAGATACATCGCGTCACCGGCTGGCCTGTTGGAACCATCAAATCGCACCTCTCACGAGGTCGTAACCACCTGAAAAACCTTTTCGACTATGACTAATGATGACCTTCGCCTCCGCCAACGCCTGGAAACGCTTTATGAACCTGTTTCCGACGATGCTTTTGTCCGCGACACACTTCACCGCCTTCCTCACGGCTATGCCCGTCTGCGGCTGCGGCTTGTCTTGTTTTTTATTCTCATCTGGGGGGTATTTTTCGGGCTTATTTTCTATTTCCGTAATATGCTATTCACGGCGCTGAAAATTGTACTGCGTACCTTTAGCAGTTTGGCCCTTCCACCTGCTTCTGACCTCATTACCTTACTGCTTGTTGCCTTTCTCTTCTTCCTTGCCGTCCACGAAAGCTGCGATGCCGTTTGCCGCTACATTGACAAGCAGTACGAGCGCCCCTGAATGGTAATTTTATCTATAAACTCTTCATCCACAGCAATGCGGATTCGAGGGGAGTGTCGGTTTCGACGTCGGGCTGGATGGGGTCGTCGCAGAAAACCTCTCCTGTGCGGGCGACATCTTGGCTAATCGTCAGCACAAGGGTGTAGCCATCGGGAAGAGGGTAGGGGATGTTAGCGCTGGCGTAGCCTGCCGTAGGGCATCCGAAGGTCTTTGTGTTGTCAAGCCCTCGGAAGGCAAGTAGCGTAGCTTCGCCCGAACTGGCTGTGAGGGTGTCGGTGAGGAGGGCGATGGGGAGTCCCTGAATCCGCTTGAGGAGACTTTCGCTTAGGGCAGGACGATGGTTGCCAATTTCTGTCTTGCGGATGTATTCGGTGGTGACTGGCATGGCGTGCTGCTTTTTCTGGAACTCGAGGCATGTCCCTTCGGGGAGGAGGGGCGAAAGGCCGGCCAGCATGGGATACATGTTGCCGCCCACATTCCCACGAAGGTCGATGATATAGCCCTTGGCATCCGTGTGGCGGCAGATGGCGTCGTAGAGGGTGAAGGAGTAGAGGGTGTCGTTGACGCTGATGCCCATGTGGGCAGGGACGCTGAGGTAGAGGATGTTGTCCTCGCGGAAGAGCGCTTGCGGAGTCTCTTCCTTTAGGGATTGGGATTCATTCAATGGGGGACGCAACGCGGAATGCTTGCCTCCGCAGACATGAAGAGCCTCTGTGATTATCTCGTGTGCCTCGTCCAGGCTGGCAATTTCTTTTGCTTGCTGCAGGGCATGATTCTTGGCGTTTTCCCACTCTTTTCCCTCGGCATAGAGCCCTGTCTTGTCCATGATGCGGATGCAATGATGCACATAACCCTTCGGGGTGTGGGGATTGTCAATGAACGTGCATCCCGACAAGGCGAGGAGCAGAAGAGCGCATGTAACAAACTTTGATTTAACAGCCATCGTATGCGAATGTTTATTGGGACAAAGATACAGGTATATGAGCGATAATGCAAATCTTTGGTCAAAAAAGCATTAAAAACAACAGCTATTTTCTTTGTCGCTATGGTTTTTCTCTCTATATTTGCAGGACAAATGAAAGATTTTGCGGCAATAGATTTTGAGACAGCAAACAACGAACGGACAAGCGTCTGTTCCGTTGGAGTGGTAGTCGTTAGGGATGGTGAGATAGTGGATTCGTTCTATTCGCTCATTCAGCCTGAACCGAACTACTATAGCTATTGGTGTTCGCAGGTGCATGGCCTTTGTCGCGCCGATACGGACGATGCCCTTGTCTTTCCTTACGTTTGGGCGCAGATTGAGCCGCTTATTGAAGGCCTTCCCTTTGTGGCGCATAATAAACCCTTTGACGAAGGCTGCCTGAAAGCCGTGTTCCGTGTCTATCAGATGGACTATCCTGATTATGAGTTCTACGACACGCTCTGCGTTTCGCGCCGCAAATTTCCCTATCTGCCCAATCACCAGCTCCACACCGTAGCTGCCGCTTGTGGCTACCATTTAAAGCACCACCACTATGCCCTTGCCGATGCCGAAGCCTGCGCCTGGATTGCAAAGACAATACTATAATCCTTAATGTATCATGGTGAGGTCGGCGGCGATGAGGCAATGGTCGCTGAGCGTGGGTTCGTTGTAGACGTGGACGCGGCTGGGAACGAAGCCTTTGACGATGATGTTGTCGAGCGCCGAACGGGGGCTTTCGCCAGCGGGGAAAGTAAGTAGGTCGCCCACAACACCATGATTAGCCATGCGGTAGCCGGCCTTAAGAAAAGCGTCGTATTCAGCGGGATTGCCGACGTTCCAGTCGGCGCAAAGGATGACATAGGGATAGGCGTCGAAGGCCTCGATGATCTCCTTGATTTGGATAGCACGATATTTTGCACCATGCTCGCCCTGATTCCAATCGAGATGGGTGGAGACGAACTTCACCTTTTCGCCGCCGATGAGGATATCTGTCGCGATGTAGTAACGAGGTTGGGTGGCTTGGGAAAAGCGGACGGTCTCGGCTACGCCGGTAGTGAAGCCGTTGGAGAAGATAGCGTTGCCGTTGTAGTCCCACTTGGGGCCAATGAGGGCGCCTGTGTATCCGCTGAATACCTCATCGCGGGCGGAAAGGAGCATCCGTCCGTCAGCATCGCGTACAAACTCAGGGCTATACTCAACGACAGCCATGATGTCGGCGCCGATGCTGTCAATAAAGCGACGGTAAGCAAGGGCTTTCTGGGGAGCTTCTTCAAGAGTAATACGGCTGTCGGCCGCTTTGCCCAGCGCGAAGTGTCCAATGTTCCATGACGCTACGGTAATCTTCGTGAATGGCTCTGCCGCTTGCATGGTGAAGGCTATCAACAAGAAAGCCCCCAGCAGGGCTTTCTTGAATGATAAAATAGAGTAAGGATGATTTGACTTACGTGCTCTCATTACTTCTTGATGTTGGGTTCTTCGAGGCCGAGGTGGCGCTTCTTGTCGAGGGCCTTCAGGTAGAGGGCGATGAGGAAGGCGGCGACGCCGAAGCAGGCGAAGATGACGAGGGGCACGGTGTAGTTGTAGGGGATGAAGTCGGCTCCTGATGCCTTGGCGGCGATGACGGCGGGGTTGTTGGCGTTGCTGCTGGCGAGCACGCTGCCGATGAGGGCGGGGACAAGGCAGAGGCCTATGTTCTGCACCCAGAAGATAAGGCAGTAGGCCGAGCCGAGTACCTTTTCGTCGATAATCTTGGGCACGGAGGGCCACAGGGCGGCGGGGACGAGCGAGAAGCTGATGCCGAGCACGACGATGGTGGCGTAGGCGATGAGCTTGCTGTGGGTGGCGGGGAGCACGAAGGCGAACACCAGGTGGCAGACGATGAGCAGCACGGCACCCCAGATGAGCATGGTGGCACCCTTGCCCTTATGGTCGAGGAAGGAGCCGAGGAACGGCGTAATGGCTGCCGCGCCGATGGGGAACCAGCGGAAGATGTTGGCCGCAGCCTCGGGCGTGATGCCGTTGAGGTTACATTGGAGCATGTTGGCGCCGTAGCGCTGGAAGGGGAATATGGCGCTGTAGTAGAGCACGCAAAGCAGGGCAACGACCCAGAAGTTGAGCGAGCCGAAAATCTTGCCGAGGTCTTTGACCTTGAACTCTTCGTCGGGGTCGCTCTCGAGCGTCTTCTCGCCGGCGGCGACGAGCTGGCTGTCGAGTTGCTTGTCCATGAAGGTGAAGACAATGAAATTGATGAGGCCGATGAGGAGAAGCACGGTACAGAAACCAACAGGGGCGCTGATGGTACCAAGTTTGGCAGCAATGACGGGGCTGATGGAGAAGATGGCGAAGACACCTACACGGGCGATGGCCATTTCGATACCCATAGCCAAAGCCATTTCCTTACCTTTGAACCACTTGGCTATAGCCTTGCTGACGGTTGTTCCTGCCATCTCGCAGCCGCAGCCGAAGATCATGAAGCCTAAGGCAGCTAGCTTGGCGCTTCCCGGCATAGCTGTCCACCAACTGTTGAGCCAAGCCTCGAATCCGCTACCTGCAAACCAATCGCTAACGGCATAGAACTTGATGGCAGCGCCGACAAACATCATCGAGGCAGAGAGAACGCCTGTGAAGCGGATGCCCATCTTGTCGAGGATGATGCCTGCAAGGATGAGGAAACCGCATACATTCAGAATGTACTCGGCGCTGGCATAAGTGCCGAAGACGCTGGGCGTCCAACCCTTTTCGGATTCAACAAGTGCCTGAAGGGGCGACATGACATCGACGAACATGTAGCCGAAGAACATCATCAAGGCGATAAGGATAAGGGCTGTCCAGCGTGCCCACGCTTTGTCATTCAGTTTTTGCTGAACATTAGAAATGATTTCTGACATTTTTTTTGTGTATTTACGATTTGACAATTTGCGATTTAAATGTTCGGTTCTTCTATGCCATAATGGTTCTTGCGGTCGTCCTTGCGGATGAGGGAGGCAATGAATACGGAAGCCAAAGCAAGGCAGGCGAAAATGCACATGGGCAAAGTATAATTATAGGTGGGAGCGCCACTCGGCGAGGTGCCTATAATGCACCAACGGTCGAGGACAATGCCGATGAGCAAAGGCACAAAGCTGAGGCCAATGTTTTGAATCCAGAAGATGACGCTGTAGCCTGTCCCTAGCCTACGATGGGGGATAACCTTGGGGATGATGGGCCAAAAAACAGCGGGCACCATCGAATAGGCTACGCCCAACACCACCATCAGTACGATGGCAAAGCCCTGCGTCGGCAAGATGGGTAACGCGAAGAGCATCATGTCGGCGATAAGGATAGAGCAACCGATAATTAGGAATCGCGTGCCGTGGCCTTTTTTATCGTAGAGCCAGCCGAAAAGTGGCGTCAGGCACAAGCTGCAAAGATGGAGTAGCGAGGGCACGAAGTTAACAAAAGCAGAGTCGTCTGAAAAACCATATTTGTTCAGCATTAGGCTGGTGGAGAACTTGTTGAATGGCTTGACGGAGGAGTAGAAGATGAGGCAGAAGAGGGCGATGAGCCAGAAACTCCGTGAAGTCAGAATTGCCTTCAAATCAGACAGCTTGAAACCGTCATCAGCTCGTTGACCTATGGGATTGCTGAATTGTTGATGTTGTAATTGCCTGTCGAGCTTCTTGTCCATGACGTTGAAGACGAGGTAGGCGAGCAGGGCAACGCAGAGCAGGACGCACGAGAGCAGCAGGGGCGACGACATCTGCCAGCGCTTGGCTAACATCGGGCTGAAGAACATGGCAGCAAACGAGCCCACGCGGCACAGCGCTACCTGTACGCCCATGGCCAAGGCCATTTCGTGGCCCGTGAACCACTTGGCGATGACCTTGCTGACGGTGATGCCGCACATCTCGTAGCCCATGGCAAAGACGGCAAAGCCGATGCAGGCTATAACTACTTGATTGTGATGCCCAAGGAATGCCAGATGGCCTGGGTCGGCTGCAGGGCTGGGGACATACTGCACGGCAATGTACTTGATGAATGCTCCGACGACCATCAGCGCGCAGGCGATGGTGCCAGTAAAGCGAGGTCCCATCTTGTCGAGGATGATGCCTCCGAAAATGAGCATCAGGCAGAAGACATTGAGCCAGCTGTACGACGAGTTAAAGAATCCGTAGTCGCCAGCCGTCCAACCATATTGGCTCTGCAAAGCCGTCATCAGCGGCGCCATCGCGTCGTTGAGGAAGTAGCCGAACAGCATCGTCAGCGAGACAATAAGCAGTACGGCCCAGCGTGAACCCCTATTGTCGGAAATCAGTTTTTCAGCCATTTGTCAAGCCATTCAAAGTAGGTGCGTTGCCAGAGGATGCCGTTCTGGGGCTTGAGGACCCAATGGTTCTCATCAGGGTAGAGGAGGAGCTCAGCTGGCACGCCACGCAGGATGGCGGCATTGAAGGCGCTCATGGCCTGGCTAGCCAAGATACGGTAGTCGCGCTCGCTGTGGATGCAGAGGATGGGCGTGTCCCATTTCTCGATGAAGAGGTGGGGCGAGTTGGCATAACTGTGGGCGGTTTTGGCGTTCTTCTCCCAGTACGGGCCACCGAGATCCCAGTCTGTGAACCAGAGTTCCTCCGTCTCAAGGTACTGCATCTCGAGGTTGAAGATGCCATCGTGGGCGATGAAGGCCTTGAAGCGTCCGTCGTGGTGTCCGGCCAGCCAGTAGACGCTGTAACCGCCGAACGAGGCGCCGACGCAGCCCAAGCGGTCGGCGTCGATGTAGGGCTCCTTGCTCAGCTCGTCGATGGCGGTGAGGAGGTCCTTCATGCACTGGCCGCCGTAGTCGCCGCTGATCTCCTCGTTCCACTCGTTGCCGAAGCCGGGAAGGCCGCGGCGGTTAGGAGCGACGATGATGTAGTCGTTGGCTGCCATGATGGACATGTTCCAGCGGTAGCTCCAGAACTGGCTGACGGGGCTCTGCGGACCGCCCTCGCAAAAGAGCAGGGTGGGGTATTTCTTGTTGGGGTCGAACTTGGGCGGATAGATGACCCAGACGAGCATCTGTTTGCCGTCGGTAGTCTTCACCCAGCGGCTCTCGCAAGTGGCACGGTCAATTTGGTCGTAAATATGCTTGTTTTCAGTAGTGAGCTGGGTAATTTGTTGGGGATTCTTTAAGGGGAAGGCGTAGATTTCGTCGCCCTCGAGGAAGGAGTGACGTTTGCAGAGCATCTTGTCGCCCATGAGGCAGATGCCGCCGAAGTCATATTGCCCCTGGGTGAGGCGTTCCACCTTGCCTTCGAGGTCGAGACGGTAGATGTGGGTTTCGCCGTGCCATACGCCGCTGAAATAGAATCCGTTTCCATCGGGCGCCCAAATGTACTCGTCCACGTTGCTTTCGAAGGCCTCACTAAGGAAAATCTTAGCGCCTGTAGCGATATCCATGACAAACAGGCGATTCTGGTCGCTTTCGTAGCCGTCGTGCTCCATGCTGAGCCAGGCGATACGGGTGCCGTCGGGGCTGAAGGCGGGGTTGGTGTCGTAGCCCATGTTCTTGTTGGCGCCACACTCCTTGCAGATGTTCTTCACCGTGCCGTCTTCTATATTATAAAGGTAGATGTCGCTATCGGTGCTACGGGCATACTCCATGCCGGTTTTCTTGCGGCAGGTGTAGGCGACGGACTTGCCGTCGGGGCTCCAGGCGAACTGCTCCATTCCGCCGAAGGGGCGCAGGGGACTCTCGAAAAGTGTACCTTCGAGCAGGTCCTTCGGCTCGCCCACGCTCTTGCCGTCGAAGCTGGCGAGGAAGGGATGGGGGATTTCGTCCGTCCACTCGTCCCAATGCTTGTACATCAGGTCAGTAATGATTCGTCCTGTGCTTTTGGGAAGGTCGGGATACTTATCGGTTAAGCGCGGGCCGTTCTGTACCGTCATTACAAGCAGCACTTGGCTCTCGTCGGGCGAGAAGAGGAAGCCTTCCAAGTCCTTTTCGGTATGGCTGAGTTGGCGTCGTCCTGTGCCGTCGGGGTTCATCTCCCACAGTTGGTTCAAGCCCCCTTCGGTACTGAGGAAACGCAGCTTGCGTCCGTCTTTCGTCCAGCAGATCTCACCCTCGGAAGCGGCTGTGGTGGTAAGCAGGGTGTTGCCCGTGCCGTCGGCGTTCATCATGTAGATAACACGGTGGCTCTTATTGAGTGGCACGCTATAGTAGCTGACGACGTAGACCACGTGCTTTCCGTCAGGCGAAGGTGCCATGCTGCCGATGCGTCCCATGGCCCACAGGGCCTCGGGCGTCAGACGGCGTCCATCAATCGTGATTTCGTTCTTGCCTATAAATGGGGCATCTTCCTTCTTTTCCTTGCTGCCTGTGCAGCCTGCGGCAGTCAGTAATGCAACGATAGCCATGATGTTACAGAGAGTTGCAGATTTCATGTTCTTTTTTGAATTATGATGTTTTGTCGGCAAAGTTAGGGGAAAAAAACGTTTCTCCCAAACACTTTGGTGAAAAAAGTGCTTTTCGCGTGTCTTTTCGGTTGAAGGAAAATCGTTTGCCGACTACATCGTATTTCCATTCCACTAGGCTGGTTTCATAACGCAGTGGGTTAATTTCTCAGCCCAGTGGGTTATTTTCGTAGTCCGATAAAACCGGGTCTCAGACACGCATTTCATTCTTTTTTCCTTTTTTCTGCTGAAATATTTTTTTCTGCCGAAAGAATCTTTTATCTTTGCAACGTTAATTTTTAATTAGCGTTTTTACTGAAACCAATTGCACAAAAACAACAATAGTAATGAGCAAGTTCTTCAACCGTATCTCCCAATACTTCTCGAAGTATCTTGATTCGAGAATCATTTTTGCTTTGGACTTTATCCTGTCGTTTTTGTCTTCGCTGGCCATTTTGGTCTTGCTTACAGGCATAACGCGTCGGGGCAGTATTACTACATCGTTTGCTATCTGGTGGATGACATCGTCGATAGTAGCCACATTGATTGTAATGCTGACGTTCAAGAACTACAAGACTGTTATCCGTCATACAAAGCTGCGCGATTTGGTGGGCTTTATGATGGAGTCGTTTGTGAAAATGATTCTCATGTTGGTCATCATGTGGATTGGCTTTAAGATAAACTCTATTGTCTTAGTGGCTCTGTTCATTGATTTCTTGCTTACTATGGTCGTCCTTGTCAGCATACGTCTGGTGATGGTTGTCGTGTATGACCATGTAAAAGACCGTGTGAAGGAGCAGGGTAACGTGAATCGTGTGCTTGTCTTTGGCACTAGTGAAAAGTCGGTAGCAGCAATCACGCGCTTTCAGAATTCCTATCAATATCATATTGTCGGTTTTCTCGTAAAAGGCAAGGAACCTCATTTGAAAGTAAACGAGTTGCCCGTTTATTCCTATCTTGATTTTACGGAGCTGAAAGAACTTTTGAGCAACCTGAATATACGTTGTATTCTATTCCCTACGGAAACTGCAGTGCGCGAGGAATCAGATGGATTAGTGGCGTTTTGTAACAAAAACAACATCAAGGCGCTTATCATACCCTCTGTCGATGAGGTGGTTGATGGGAAGATAATGAATACAAAAATACGCGAGGTGAAGATTGAGGACCTCCTCGGTCGTCAGGAAATCAAGCTTGAGATGGAGGCCATCATTGCTAATTTCAAGGGTAAAACGGTTATGGTCACAGGTGCTGCAGGTAGCATTGGCTCAGAGTTGTGTCGTCAGTTAGCTGGCTTTGGCATAAAGCAGCTCATCTTGTTCGACAATGGGGAGACGCCCATGCACAACATTCGTCTGGAATTGGAAGAGCGTTATCCTGACCTGAAGTTCGTGCCCGTCATCGGCGACGTGCGCCAGATTCAGCGCCTTGACTATGCCTTCCGCACGTGGCGTCCACAGGTTGTGTTCCACGCTGCAGCCTACAAGCATGTGCCCTTGATGGAGGAAAACCCCTGCGAGGCTGTACTCGTGAATGTTCATGGCTCGCGCAACGTAGCTGACAAGTGCATCGAATACGGCACGGAGATGATGGTGATGATCAGCACCGATAAGGCTGTCAACCCCACCAACATCATGGGCTGCACGAAACGTCTGGCGGAAATCTACGTCCAGTCGCTTGGCCTTGCCATCGCGAACGGAACGTACTATCCGGACATTCAGGAGGGCGTCAAGGAGTGCAAGACGAAGTTCGTCACCACGCGCTTCGGCAATGTGCTCGGATCCAACGGTAGCGTCATCCCCCGCTTCCGCCAGCAGATAGAGAACGGAGGTCCCATTACCGTCACGGATCCGCGCATCACGCGCTTCTTCATGACAATTCCCGAGGCCTGCCGCCTTGTAATGGAGGCTGCCACGATGAGCACAGGCAACCAGATATTCGTCTTTGATATGGGCGAATCCGTCAAGATTGATACGTTGGCACGCCGCATGATTTCCTTGGCCGGATTGGAAGTGGGGACAGACATCAAGATTGAATATACCGGCTTGCGCCCAGGAGAGAAGCTCTACGAGGAGGTACTGTCGAATAGTGAGAACACCATACCTACCTCGCACGATCGCATCCGTGTTGCAAAGGTGCGTGAATACGACTATCAGCACGCGCTGGAGGTTGTCAACCGACTGGAGGAACTGTCACGCTATGTCCGTATACCCGAAATGGTGATGCTGATGAAGGAAACTGTTCCTGAATTCAAAAGTATGAATAGCCAGTTTGAACAATACGACAAGCCTTCAGCGAGCAAAGCATAAACAACAATCCCAAACACCTGATTTTACGACATGGAAGATATCGTAAAACTCATTGAAAAAAGCCTTCAGAAAAACTGGACACTCGATGCTTTGACAGACTATCGAGGCACTACACACCAATACAAGGACGTGGCGCGTAAAATTGAGAAACTCCATATTCTCTTTGAAACCGTCGGCATCCAGAAAGGCGATAAGATTGCCATTTGCGGGCGCAATTCCTCCCATTGGGCTGTGGCTTTTCTGGCTACGATGACCTATGGCGCGGTAGCTGTGCCTATTCTTCACGAGTTCAAACCTGATAATGTCCATAACATCATCAATCACTCCGACTCGCGTCTGCTGTTTGTCGGCGAGGCAAACTGGGAGGGTATGGACGAAAACAGCATCCCAGGTGTCCTCGGCGTTATCCTGATGAGCGACTTCAGTCTGCTGGTATCGCGAACGGAAAAGCTTACCTTTGCTCGCGAGCATTTGAACGAGCTGTTTGGACGCAAGTTTCCCAGCCGTTTCGAGGCAAAAGACATTCATTTCGACGAGCCTGACCCAGAGGCGCTTGCCGTTATCAATTACACCTCTGGCTCTACGGGACGCTCAAAGGGCGTGATGATTCCCTACCGTGCTCTGTCATCGAACATCGAGTTCGCCTATGGCGTCGTTTTGCTGAATCCTGGCGATAAGGTCGTCTCCATGCTGCCTATGGCACACACCTACGGCATGAGCTTCGAATTCCTTTATGAGTTCACCGTCGGCGTCCATATTTATCTGCTCACGCGCATACCCAGCCCGAAGATTGTCTTTCAGGCATTCAACGAAGTGAAACCCAGCATCATTGTAGCTGTACCTCTCATAATCGAGAAAATTATCAAGAAGAATGTCCTCCCTCGAATGTCCACGTTCCCTATCAACGTGCTGAGTCGAATACCGCTGGCGGGCGATGCCGTACGCAATAGCGTTCGCGAGCAGATGGTTCGTTCATTCGGTGGCAATTTCTACGAAATCATCATTGGTGGCGCGGCCTTCAACCCTGAGGTTGATAAGTTCCTCCATTCCATCCGCTTCCCTTTCACCGTAGGTTATGGTGCTACGGAGTGTGCACCCATCATCTGCTACGAGGACTGGAAGACAGCCCGTGTGGGCAGTTGCGGTAAAGCCGTCATCAATATGGAGGTTCGCATCAATTCCTCTGATCCTCAGCACGTGGCCGGCGAAATCCTTTGCAAGGGAAAGAATGTCATGCTGGGTTATTATAAGAATGAGGAACTGACGCGCGAAACTATCGATGAGGAGGGCTGGCTCCATACGGGCGACCTCGGCATCATGGATAGCGAAGGACGCATCTACATCAAGGGGCGCAGCAAAAACATGATACTCGGATCTTCTGGACAGAATATCTATCCGGAAGAAATAGAGGATCAGTTGAACAGCTGTCCCTTTGTGGCAGAGTCGCTAGTGGTGGATCGTGCAGGTTCACTTGTCGCCCTTGTTTATCCCGACACCGACCGTGTGGCTGCAGAAGGGAAATCGGCTCAGGACGTCATAGACATCATGGAATCCAACCGCGTGGCGATAAATAAGACTCTCCCTGTCTATTCGCAGATTTCCCGTTTTGTCATTCAGGAAGAGGAGTTTGAGAAGACGCCAAAGAAAAGTATCAAACGCTTCTTGTATCAATAAAGGTCAACAAATTTGTTTTCAATGGCGGGGGCCGAAGATGGCGCTGCCTATACGAACCATGTTAGCGCCTTCGCTGATAGCGATAGGGTAGTCATCCGTCATGCCTTCGGAGAGTATACTGAACTCTGTGTTATCAGCAAAGAATTCCTTTTTCACCTGTTCAAAGAATGTCCATACGGAGTGGAACTCCCTGCGAATTTGCACTTCGTTGTTGGTATTTGTGGCCATAGCCATCAAGCCGGCAATGCGGACTCCCTTCAACTCCCGCCAAGGCTCTGTCCTCAGCAAATGCAGGCATTCATCAGGACTCAGACCGTATTTTGTGTCTTCCTGAGCCACGTGAAGTTGCAGCAAGCAATGGATGGTTCGTTCGTTGCGTAGGGCGTGTTTGTTGATTTCGCTTAGCGCATGGAACGAATCCACGCTCTGTATGGTGTGGACAAAGGGCGCCATGAACTTGATTTTGTTCGTCTGCACGTGGCCTGTGAAGTGCCATTCAATATCTTTAGGCAGTACAGCAGCCTTCTCAGCCATCTCCAAAATGTAATTTTCGCCGAAGCGTCGCTGTCCTGCGGCATACGCCTCTTCAATCCTCTCCTTGGGGTGGTATTTGGAGATGGCAACAAGCTGCACCCCTTCCTTCAGGGATGCCCGCACCGTTTCTAACCGTCCGGCAATACTATCTGAATACATCGAAGTATGTTGCTTCGCTTACGGAGGCGATGGTGAAGTCCATCATGCTGCCCTTCATGTTCTCGTCGAGTTTCTGCACGGCATCGTGCAAGTCGCTGGCCTGAATGAGGACGTCCTGACGGGTTTTTTTCTCTGCACCGCTCTTCTCGTCAAGAGTTATGAAGATGAGCTTTATTTTAAAGTAGCGATCGGCGGCATCCTCGTCCGTAAAGAACGTCTCGCCATATTTCACCCGTTTGATGTCGGTTACCATGAACTCGCCGCTAATGTAGCTTTTCATTTCCTGCACCATGCGCGACTCAGCTTCCGTGCAGCTGATGGCGTTCGTGAGGTAGCATTCACCTTTCACTCGCTTCATCGTGCCGTTTTCCATCAACTTGTCGTACTCCAACTTACATTCAAACCATTCGTTTTGCATACGTTAAATATCTTTTATTGTCCTTTTTTTGCCTTTTTGCCTGCAAAAATACAAAATAAATCGTAATTAGTAAATCGTCTAATCGTAAAAAACATTATCTTTGCCGAAATTTTCAGAAACTATGCCCCAGATATCCGAACGCGGCACCTTGATGCCCGCTTCTCCAATCCGCAAACTGGCTCCTCTGGCTTATGCTGCAGAGGACCGTGGTGTCAAAGTCTATCGGCTGAATATTGGCCAGCCTGACCTTCCTACGCCCAAGGCAGCATTGGATGCTATCCATAACTTCGACCATAAAGTGCTTGAATATAGTCCTTCGCAGGGCTTCCGAAGCTATCGCGAGAAGCTCGTCGGCTACTATGCTAAGTATAACATCAACGTTACGGCTGACGATATTATCGTCACTACAGGCGGCAGCGAGGCGGTACTCTTTGCCTTTCTTGCCTGTCTGAATCCGGGCGATGAAATCATTGTTCCTGAGCCTGCCTATGCCAATTACATGGCGTTCGCCATCTCTGCCGGAGCTGTCATCCGTACCATCTGCACCACCATTGAGGAAGGTTTCTGTCTGCCGAAGGTGGAGAAGTTCGAGGAACTTATCAACGAGCGCACGAAGGCCATCCTCATCTGCAATCCCAATAACCCCACGGGCTACCTTTATACGCGCCGCGAGATGAACCAGATACGCGACCTCGTGAAGAAGTACGACCTCTACCTCTTTTCCGACGAAGTCTATCGTGAGTTCATCTATACCGGATCGCCCTACATTAGCGCCTGCCATCTGGAGGGCATACAGAACAACGTTGTCCTCATCGACTCCGTGAGCAAGCGCTATAGCGAGTGCGGCATCCGCATCGGTGCGCTCATCACAAAGAACGAGGAGGTGCGCAAGGCCGTGATGAAGTTCTGTCAGGCCCGACTCAGTCCTCCCCTCATCGGGCAGGCGGCAGCTGAGGCTTCGCTGGATGCTCCTGAAGAATATGCCCGCGACACGTACGACGAGTATGTCGAGCGTCGTAAGTGTCTCATCGACGGCTTGAACCGCATCCCTGGCGTCTATAGCCCCATCCCCATGGGGGCGTTCTACACCGTCGCCCGTCTGCCAGTAGATGATGCAGAGAAGTTTTGCGCCTGGTGCCTTAGCGAGTTCAGCTATGAAGGGGAGACGGTGATGATGGCTCCTGCTGCAGGCTTCTACACGACGCCCGGCCTCGGACGCAACGAAGTCCGTATGGCCTACGTCCTTAAGAAGGAAGATCTCCAGCGCGCCCTCTTCGTCCTCAGCAAAGCCCTCGAGGCCTATCCAGGCAGAGTTGAATAGAAAACACCATAATGCGTTTTGAGCGTTTTCTGGCGCGTCGTCTCTTCAAGAGCGAACGAGGAGTACGGCGGGTGTCGCGCCCGGCGGTAGTGATAGCCGAGGCGGGCGTAGCATTGGGACTGACTGTGATGATTGTCACCATCTGCGTCTCGCTGGGCTTTAAGCACGAAATTCGCTCAAAGGTCATTGGCTTCAACTCCCACATTCACGTCAGCAGCTTCGACTCGTCGCTCTCCTACGAGACCACGCCCATCACCATCTGCGACACGCTTACTGAGACGCTTGCTTCCATGCAAGGCGTACGCCATTTGCAGCGCTATGCCACCAAGCCCGCTATCTTCCGTACCGACGACGAGTTCCTTGGCTTCGTGCTGAAGGGAGTGGGCGAGGAGTATGACCTCTCGTTCTTCCGCTCCTACCTTCAGGAGGGCAACGTCGATTCCCTCATCTCCCCTTCATCACGTGAGGGGGCGGGAGGGAACCTCCTCATCTCGCGCGATATGGCCGACAAGTTGGGCTATCGTGTGGGCGACCGTGTCGATACCTACTTCATCGGCTCGTCGCTCCGTGCGCGGCGCTTCACCGTCTGCGGCATTTACGAGACCGGTTTTGGTGATTTCGACCGCCTCTTTGCTGTGACAGCCCTGCCCGTCGTGCAGCGGCTGAACGAATGGGATGACGATGAGGTTACCGGCCTTGAGGTGAGTCTTGCTGACTATGAGCAGTTGTCGCAGCTGGCATGGGAGATAGGCCGCTATCTCGACGACTGGGGCAAGGTGCATCGCACAGGCTACTATGTGCAGACCATCGAGGAGCAGAATCCCAACCTCTTTGCCTGGCTGGACATCCTTGACATGAACGTTTGGATCATCCTGCTGCTGATGCTGCTGGTGGCGGGCTTTACGGTCATCTCCGGCCTGCTGATACTGATTCTTGAGCGCACCCCGTTCATAGGCACGCTAAAGGCGATGGGCTCGCTCAATTCCTCCATCCGTCAGACGTTTCTCCGTCTTGCCATATACATAATAGGAAAGGGAATGGTGTGGGGCAATGTCATCGGCTTTGCGCTATGTGCCTTGCAGAAATACACCGGCCTTGTCACTCTTGATCCCAAGAACTACTATCTCGACCGCGTGCCCATCGAGTTCAACGTCTTCTACATCATCCTGCTCAATGTGGGTATGCTCATTCTGTCAGTCGCCATGCTGATAGTTCCCTCGCAAATCATCTCTCACATCAGCCCCTCGAAATCTATCCGATTTGAATGATTTAATATTAAGAGGAATAGAATGTCCGCCGTTTGCAGGGCCATCTATTATTAGTTCTGATTATCCGCAAGAGTGCCCTATTCCGTTGTACACCTATTCACCTGAAAGCTGTATTCTGTATCCATGCCGACCATAGGGCGTGGCAATTCCAATGAGCTGGCAGCGCGACGTAGTGGGCTGCATTCCCAGCCCAATGGGCTGGCATTTTATTCCACTGGGTTGCGGAAAAGCAAAACATGAGGCTATGCCCTAAAAAAACAGTTGATGCATCCCGCTCAGAGGCTGATTCTGACAAATTAAAAGCTGATTCTGCCTGTTCAGAAGCTGATTCTATAAAGTGTATTGCCTCCCTGTCAATATCAAAAACTCCCCCCCCCTTTTTTCGCTATAAACAACGGCGAAAACCTGCCCCCTTTTCCGGCACTCCCAGAATAATTTGCCAAAAAAACGGCATTTTGTTTGGCCTTTCGGAGAAGATGTATTATCTTTGCAAAAGAAATTAAAAAATCATTAAAAACCCCTTTTGAACCATGAGAAAGTATTTGTTTTCCTTTATGACAGTCGTGGCGATGTTGATGGCACTCACGGCTTGCGAGAAGGAAATATATTCGGAATATCCTGCCTACGGCACACTTTTTTTCTCGGCCGACAGCATCGACTGGAAGGGCGAGATACGTCCTGTCCATTCGTTCAGTCCTGGGCAGACGGTGTATGTGGGCATTACCATTGAGCGCGACGGGGCGTACATCACCCGCGCTACCCAGACGTGGACGCTGCGCGGCCTGGATACGGACGAGGTGCGCACGGAGACCAAGAAAGTGGTCGACCCCGTGGGACACGAACCCGTGTGGACTTTCACCGCTCCGATGGAAGAGGGGGAGTATAGCGTGACGTTCAAGGAGAAGTATTCCTTCTCGGCGCAGCAGCGGAACGGCACTATCTTCGGCGAGTCAGCCACTTTGAACAGTAAATTCCGCGTCCGTTGAAATGAAAATTGAAGAATGGAAAAAAACAATTATTTAAGGAGCTTAGGAGTAAGGGCTTGTGGACGTGTAGGCAATACCCTCAGACCCCTTCTGGTATTACTTCTGTTTTGCCTTGCCGGCTGCCACGAGAATTACGTGCTTGACGAGCAGGAACCCGACTGGCTGGGCAGCAGCATCTACGACTACCTGAAGGAGGCAGGGTGCTACACGAACTTCGTCCGACTGATTGACGACCTCGACTATGCCGAAGTGCTGGCCAAGACGGGCAGCAAGACGCTGTTCGTGGCCGACGATGCCGCCTTCGATGTCTTCTATAAGGACAACGAGTGGGGCGTCAGCAGCTATGCTGGTTTGACGACAGCGCAGAAGAAACTGCTGCTGAACTCGAACATGCTGAACAACGTCTATTACAGCGACATGCTGGCTCGCGTGGAGGGTCCCGTCGAAGGTAAGTGCGTGCGCCGCACGACAGCCCTTAGCGTGATGGACTCGGTGGAATGGGTGATGGCTGAGGATATGCCCAAGACGGACTTCTGGGACGTGCCGCGTAGCAAAGGACGCATACTGCTGATGAAAGACAACACGGCTGCGCCCATGGTCCACTTCGCCCAGAAATACATGGCTAACAACAGCATCACCGAGCGCGACTTCAGCATCCTGCACAACGGGCAAACGCGTATGAGCCGCAGCGAGGTGTTCGTGAACGGGGTGCGCGTAGTGGAGCCGAACATCAAATGCAAGAACGGCGTCGTCCACCGGCTGGAGCATCTGCAGGTGCCACTGGTGAACATGGCCGAGGCAATACACAAGGACGGGCAGAGCCGCGATTTCGCAAAGCTGATGGATCGCTTCTGTGCCCCCTATTATAATGCAGCCGCTACGCTGGACTACCAGCGCCTGTACGGCGGCGAGGACTCGGTGTTCGTGAAGCGCTACTTCACCGCCCGCGGACAGAACAACCAGGAGTTCCTGAGGACGCCTGCCGACACGCTCGCCCTCGGCAGCCTCTTCTTCGATCCAGGCTGGAACAGCTATACCGCCGACAACCAGACCGACATGGAGGAGGACATGGGCGTGATGTTCGTGCCTACCGATGAGGTGCTGGCACAATACTGGAACGAGGGAGGTGGCCGCTTTCTGAAGGAGCGCTACGGCTCGTGGGAGAACGTGCCCGATCGCGTGCTGGACGACCTCGTGTCGAACCACATGAAGCAGTCATTTGCTGCCAGCGTCCCCAGCAAGTTCTACCAGGTGAAGAATGACGGGCAGGTGGACATGGGCGTAAAGGAGGAGAACGTGCTGCGCACGCAGATGTGCTGCAACGGCGTGGTCTATTTCACCGACCGTGTCTATCCCCCCGTGGCGTACATTTCCGTCAGCGCCCCCACGCTGGTGAACGACAACATGCGCATCGCCGACTGGGCCATTGAGGAGCTGGAGTTCTATGCCTACCTGCGCTCGATGGACTCGTACTACAGCTTCATCCTTCCTACAGACGAGGCTCTCTCGCATTATATCGACCCCATCTCGCTGGCGCAGGGCGAGCCGGAGGAGTATGAGTTCTACTACGACCAGAAGACGGCCAAGGTGGGCGCCCGCGTATTTGAGTACGACCCTGAGACGGGGACACGAGGTGTGCAGAAGCGCCTCATCGCCCCAGGTAATGCCATCGTGGCTGACCGCCTGGAGGACATCTTCGACTATCACATCATCGTCGATACCATCGACCATTGCAAGGACGGCCGCATCTACTACCGCACGAAGGGCAACGGCACCGTCATGGCCCGCTACGATGTAGGGGCTCAGGCGTTCGACCTCTACGGCGGCTATCAGGTCGATGCCGACCGCCCTGCCGTGGTACGCGAGGCCGACGTCTATGATTACACCCGTGAGGGCAACGGCAAGACCTTCGTCACAGACGTCTGCCTGCAGCCCTCGATGAACTCGGTCTATAGCGCCATCCGCGAGCGGGCCGGCACGGACGACGAGCCAGGCCCATTCTATGAATTCTTCCGGCTGATGGAGGGTAGTTCCGCCGTCTTCTACAAGGACGAGGACTATGCCACCATCGACTACGCCGTCAAGCCCTTCAACACCTATCACTACACGGTCTACGTGCCCGATAACGCCTCTGTACGCCAGGCCATTGCCAATGGACTGCCCACATGGACGTCCATCGAGGAGCTGGTCGATTCGTTGCACGACCTCGACGAACAAGGGCTGCTGCCTGAGGAGGTGGTGATTGAGGACATCGAAGATTCGCTGGCCAACATCATCTCCGCCTTCGTGCAGTATCACATCCAGGATAACTCCGTCTATATCGGCGGCGGTGCGAAGAGCGGCTCGTTCGAGACCTCGACGATGAACGCCGAGACGTTAGCCTTCTACCGCCTGAACGTCCGCTGCGACAACGCGAGCATCACCGTCACCGACGCTATGGGCAACGTGCGCCACGTGGTGACCTCCGACCCCAACCTCTATAATATTATGACGCGCGACTACTTGTTCAACACTAGCGATATCCGTACCTCCACGCAGATAGAGACCTCGTCCTTTGCTGTCGTCCACCAGATAGATGGGGTGTTGTACTACAATGAAAAATGAAGAATGAAGAATGAAAAAAAGAATGTTTCATTTTGAACATAAACCTATGGCTAGGACCAGAGCTCCGAGAAACGTTCCGCACGCTGTTTGTAGGCGCTTTTTTAAGGTTCTGGTTTTCGTTTCAAGTCTTGGTTTCAGCCTCTCTGCTGCAGCGCAGGGGGTAATCGTGAGCGGAACGGTCAGCGATGACGTGGATGTGCTGATGATGGTGAATGTGGTGGAGATTAACGAGGAAAACCGCATCATCGAGGCCACGACGACGGACATCAACGGCCAGTTCTCCATGCAGGTAAGGGACACGAAAGACCGCCTGCAGATATCCTACGTCGGCTATGCCACTCAGACGCTTCCCATTGGCGACCGCCGTGTGTTCAACGTCACGCTGAAGGAAGACAACCTCATTGAGGAAGTAGTCATTCAGGCAGTCAAGAAGGAGAGTGCCGGCGGACTGGAGATACCTACGCGCGAGATGTCCATTGCGGCCCAGAGCCTCGACATGGCCGAGTTCGAGGGCCTCGGCTTCACTTCTGTCGATGAAGCCCTGCAGGGCCGTATTGCCGGTCTGGACATTGTGCTCAACAGCGGCAACCTGGGCAGCGGCACCACCATGCGCCTGCGCGGCGTCAGCTCCATCAACGGCAACAGCGAGCCCCTCATCGTGGTGGATGGCAACGTCTTCGAGACCACGGGCAACGACAACTTCGACTACGCCAACGCCGACCAGGAGAAGTTTGCCGAGCTGCTTGCCGTCAACCCCGACGACATCGAGAGCATCAATGTGCTGAAGGATGCTGCCGCCACAGCCGTTTGGGGCTCACAGGGTGCCAACGGCGTCATCCAGATCAAGACCAAGCGCGGCAGCCGCGGCACCACGCGTGTCACCTACAGCTACCGCCTCAACCTCACCCACCAGCCCGCTGGCATACGCATGCTCAACGGCGACGACTACACCATGCTGCTCAAGGAGGCCTACTTCAATCCTGAGCAGAGCGACCATACCAGCAATATTATCGAACTCAACTACGACCCCTCGTTCAGCGAGTACCAGCAGTTCAACAACAATACCGACTGGATTAGCGCCGTGCAGCAGCTGGGCGTGAAGAACAGCCACAGCCTCTCCCTGACGGGCGGCGGCGACAAGGCCACCTTCCGCGTCAGCGGAAGCTGGGACAACGAGACGGGCTCCATCATCGGCCAGCGCCTTGACCGACTCAGCACCCGCGTCAACCTTGACTACTATCTCAGCGACCGCATCAAAATCTCGTCAGACTTCTCGCTCACCTACGTCGATAACGACAAAAACTACCCTTACCGCGAAGGCGGCAAGGACATCGGCATGCTGGGCATAGCCTACAAGAAGATGCCCAACCTCGCCATCATGGCCGAGACGGCCGACGGCAGCCCCACCGACCGCTATTATTACGCCCTACAGAGCATGTCGTCCGAACTGAACGACCAGCGTGCGCTGCCCAACCCCGTGGCTGTGGCGCGGCTGGCCACCAACAAGTATCGCACCTACACGCTCAACGCCCAGTTCGAGCTGCAGTACGACTTGCTGAATCCCGATGAGAGTGGCCATCAGCTGCGCTATGCAGGCCGCGTACTGCTGAGCACCTTCAACGACTACACCGACATGTACTATCCTCGCGAACTTTCTACTGCTCAGTGGTACGACTCGTCTGTCAATACCACCACACAATCGTCAGGCCGCAACCACTCCTTTACTACCCGTCACACGCTCACCTTTACGCCGAAGTTTACGAATGACGACCATTTCTTCACCACGATGGTGCGCATAGAGCTTACCGACGGCTCGGGCGGCGACACGGGAACCACCACCTACGGCCTGCCCAACAACATCCCCTCCGCTACGGCACAGGGCCAGCTGGGCAACATGTGGACCAACCTCAGCCAGTGGCGCAGCGTCTACTTCACCTACTCGGGCCACTACAGCTACAAGTCGAAGTACGCCCTCGACGTCACGGCCCGTCTCGACGGCAGCACGAAGTTCGGTGCCGACAACCGCTGGGGCTTCTTCCCCGCTGTCTCAGGCCGCTGGAACATCAGCGACGAGCCCTGGATGGAGTGGGCACGTCCCTGGCTCTCGATGCTCTCCTTCCGTCCCGGCTGGGGGCAGGTGGGCCAGCAGCCAGGCGCCCAGTACCTCCACTTCAGCCGCTACGGCCGCTATACACAGAACATCGACATGCCTGCTGTCCGCCCCAACAACGTCCGCCTCACCGACCTCCGCTGGGAGACCAAGACCACCTGGAACATCGGTACTGACGTCGGCCTCTGGGATGACCTCCTCACCATGGACATCAACGTCTACGACCAACTTACCGACAACCTTCTGATGCGCGACGTCCGCATCCCCACCTCCACAGGCTTCTCCTCCCTTGCGTGGAAGAACGTTGGCTCCATGCGTAACCAGGGCTGGGAGCTGAACGTCAACGGTAACCAGGTGCTCCGCCTGGGCGAGTTCAAGGCGGGCTTCAACCTCACCCTCGGCAACAACGTCAATCAGATAGTCCGTATGGACGAGACCACGTTGATGGGCCTCAACAGCGACTTCAACTTCGCCAACGGCTCGTATTTGACCCGTGTGCAGGTGGCCAACGCCTTCGGCTCCATCTACGGATTCCGTTATAAGGGCGTCTATCAGTACAGCGACTACATTGCCGGCGAGCAGGAGAGTGCCCCTGTGGCTCGCGACGCGGATGGCCACGTCATTGTCGATGAAGAGGGCAAGCCCCTACCCATGATGTTCGACTACGACGACATCAAGTACGAGTTCAAGGGCGGCGACGCCATCTACGAAGACGTCAACCACGACGGCAACATCAACGAGCTTGACATCGTCTATCTCGGCAACTGCAACCCCAAGGTGACGGGTGGCTTCGGCTTCCGCTTTTACTACGGGCGTTGGTCGGCCAACGTGCAGTTCAACTACCGTTACGGCAGCAAAATCCTCAATATGGCCCGCATGAATGCCGAGAATATGTACAGCAACAACAACCAAAGCTACGCTGTCAACTGGCGCTGGCGCACTGAGGGCGATGCCACCACCATCCCCCGTGCCCTCCACTACGCCGGCTACAACTTCCTCGGCAGCGACCGTTTTGTCGAGGACGGCTCGTTCTGCCGCCTTAACTATGCCCAGGTCAGCTACTCTTTCCCCCCTGCGTGGATGAAGCGCATCGGCGCCCAAAGTGCCTACGTCTCCATCTCTGGCAACAACCTCCTCAACTGGACGCGCTACAGCGGTGTCGACCCCGAGGTGGGCTACGGCAGCTACGGCCTCAGCAGCGACTATTCGCAGACCCCCCGTGCCCGCTACTTTACCGGCAGCCTCAGCGTCACATTCTGACGGATGGCACATGCGCCTGCCTGAAAAAAACTGAAACAGGAAAGACAAGAATTAAAACAAGAATCAAGCCCCACAGATATGAAGCGAACAATCCATTATTCTCTCTTCATTTTTCATTTTTCAATACTGCTCGCCCTCACCTCCTGCTCAGACTTCTTGAACATCCTTCCGCTGAACGAGATAGTGCTTGAGAACTACTGGACGAGCGAGGACGATGTGAATGCCATGCTTAGCTCGTGTTACAGCCGCATGGCTTCCGACGACTTTGTGAAGCTCGCCTTCGTATGGGGTGAGTTCCGTTCAGACAATATCGTCCGTGGCTTGGGCACCAGCAACGAGGAGATAGAGATTCTTGAAGGCAACCTTCAGCCCACCCACAGCGTCACCCGATGGGCTCCCTACTACGATGTCATCAACCTCTGCAACACCCTGCTTCACTACGCCCCCGATGTGCTTGGCCGCGACCCCGACTTCAACGAGTCCGAGTGGCTTGCCCTGCGCTCTGAAGCCCTTGCCATCCGCTCGCTTTGTTATTTCTACCTCGTCCGCACCTTCCGCGACATACCCCTTGTCCTTACCCCCACCATCGACGACAACACCTCCTACCAGCAGGCAGCCGCATCGCCTGACGAAGTGCTACGCCAGATTGTGGCCGACCTACAGGAGGCCGAGCGCTATGCCGTCAAGCGTTTCAGCAAGGAAGAGTACAATCATGGCCGCATCACCCAGACAGCCGTCCAGGCCATTCTCGCCGACGTCTATCTCTGGATGCAGCAGTACGACGACTGCATCACCTACTGCGAGAAAGTCATTGCTTCCAAGGTCGACGAGGCCGAACGCCTCCGTCTGCGCTATGATGGCGACTATCCCCTCATCGGCAACCAGAAGGAGAACGCCACCGCCGAGATGCACGAAGCCTACAACCGCATCTTCGGCGAAGGAAACTCGTTCGAGAGCATCTTCGAGGCCCAGTTCTACGAAAGTCATCAGTACAACTCCATCATCCCTGGTTATTTCGGCCGCTCCACATCGCCCATCGGAGCCGTCTCGGCCGCCTCGTTCATCTGCGATGGTGCCACCAGTGGCAACGAACTCTTCACGAAGAACGACCTGCGCGCCGTGGAGAACTTCAACGCCCGTTCCACCAGCTTTTATCCCATTCAGAAATATGTGGTCAGCAACATCGATAACCAGGACCGCGTCACCTACATCACGCTCGAACTCACCCCTTGGATTTTCTACCGTCTGACGGACGTCATGCTCATGGAGGCCGAAGCCCTTGTCCAGTGCCACAACGGCGACGAACGGGACATGCGCCATGCCTTCCGCCTGGTCACCTCCGTCTATAACCGTGCCAACATCGGCCAGGTGGCTCGCGACACGCTCACCTTCGATGCCTACAACAGCCGTGCCAGGATGGAGAACCTCGTGCTGGAGGAGCGCCAGCGCGAGCTCATGTTTGAGGGCAAGCGCTGGTTCGACCTCGTGCGCAAGGCCCGTCGCGAAGGCACCAACAGTGCCATGCTCGACCTCGCCAAGCGCAAGTACACCTACCCCGATGCCGTCAAGAGCAAGTGGATAAAGCCCGACATGCTCTACTTTCCCATCAACGAGGATGAACTGAAGGTCAACCTCGCGCTCAGGCAAAACCCAGGCTACGACATGGGCGAAACCATCAAGAGAAACTGACATTATTCTGAAAATTCCGAAAATTCCGATAATCCTTACCCCCCTTCCCAGAATATGAAAAAAGCCATCTGTCTCTCGTTCATCTTTGTTAGCCTGCTGTGCGCGTCGTGTGTGGAGGAGCTCAGGGAGGAAAACTTCTACACCTTCACTGGCGAGATGATTTCCGACTATTTGGACAACCGTTCCGAGACGTTCAGCTCATTCACCTACGTCCTCCAGCGCGCCGGCGTCAAGCAGCTCCTCGCCGCTTATGGCGAGTACACCTGCTTCGCCCCCACGAACGACGCCTTCGACATCTACCTGCGTGAGAAGGGCTATGCAGATGTCAGCCAGCTCACCGATGCCGACTGCGACACCATCGCCTTCGGCCACGTCATCAAGGTGGCTTACCTGACCACCGACCTCGACAACGGCGTCGTGGGCACCGCCAACATGAACGCCCGTTTCATCCAGGTCTATATCGACTCCATCACCAGCGACTACTACGTCAACCGCGACTCGCGCATCATCCTCAAGGACCAGGAGGTCGAGAACGGCGTTGTGCAGGTCGTGGACCGCGTGCTGTTGCCCTCTACCGAGCAGCTGCCCGACCTCATCGCTGCCGACGTGCAGTGCACCCTCTTCGCTGCAGCCCTCCGCCTAACGCACCTCGACGACTCGCTTCAGCGCTATATGGACGAGACGTACGTCTATGACGAAGCCATCTACGACTACACCCGCCAGGGCGAGAAGTGCCCCCAGCCCAAGCATCGCCGCTATGGCTACACCGCCTTCGTCGAAACCGACGACGCCTTCCGCGCCGTGGGCATCACCACGCTTGACGAGCTCATCGCCTACGCCCGCGACATCTATGGCGCCTCGTTCCCAGGCGAGCGCGGCCGCTACGACGCCGACTATACCGACCGCCGCAACCCTCTCAACCGCTTCGTCGCCTACCACCTGCTCGCCCGCACCATCTACGCTAGCAAGATGACCACCACCACCAGCATCATGCCCCAGTATGAGTCTGTGGACTACTACGAGACCATGTGCCCAGGCACCATCATCCGCGTGGAAAAAGGGCAGGGTACACGCTACAAGGGCCTGCGCATCAATCGCCGTTGGGATCGCCAGTTTACCATTGAGGGCGTCCTCGTCAACGATGCCAGCGGCTTCGACGGCAACAACGGCGTCTATTACTACATCGACCGCCCGCTGGTGTTCGACACCGATGTGCGCGACAAGGTACTCAACGTCCGCATGCGCTTCGACGCCGCCTCGCTCATGCCCGAGCTCTCCACCAACGGCATCTACCGCAACGACGAGAAGCAGTGCTACTGGATACCCGAGGGCTACTCTGAGAACATGAAGTTCTACCAGGAGTCCATCGTCATCTACCAGTACCCCCAGCCCGACTACTGGTGTTGGTACGGCGACGAGATTATCGGCTTCGGCCTCTACGACTTCGCCCTCAAGCTGCCTCCCGTGCCCGAGGGTACTTACGAGATCCGCTACGGCTATGTCCCCATGGCGCAGCGCGGCATCACCCAGATCTATGTCGACGACATCCCCCAGGGCATTCCCATCGACCTCACTGTCAACACCTACGGCACCCCCTCCAGCCCCAAGATAGGCTGGATTGCCGACACGGGCGACGAGGAGGAGGACAACAAGAACGACAAGGCTATGCACAACCGCGGTTACCTGAAAGGCCCCGACAGCCAGTGCTTCACCTCCGCCCGTACCCTTGCCCGCAGCCAGCAGAACCTCCTGCGCAAGATTGTCGCCACCCAGTACCTCACGCCCGACGAGCCCCACTACATCCGCTTCCGCTCCGTCACCCAGAACTCCCTCGAGTTCATGCTCGACTACATCGAGCTCTGCCCCAAGAGCGTCTACGACAACCCCATCCAGCGCGAAGACCGTCATTGAAATAAAAAAAGAAGTTTGAATAATTATGAAAATGAAGAATAAAGTCATCCCCTTAATAACCTTTCTTTTGCTTCTCATCGTTTTTCTGTCGTGCACGGAGGTGTGGGATAGTCATTTTGATGTGGAAGGGAAGAGCCTGACAACCGACAGGACGCTGTGGGAGGAGATTGCCGCGCGGCAGGAGCTGACGGGGTTCCGCCGCGTGCTGGAACGGACGGGCTACGACCGCGTGCTGGACGGCGACCAGATGCTGACGGTGTTTGCTCCCCTGGGTGCTATTGACGACACAGGGTTGACGGACGAGGCCCTGAAGGTGGAGATTGCCGAAAACCATGTGGCACGCTTTGCCTACTCGGCGAACAACCTGCTGAAGGAGCCTCTGACCGTGAGGCTGCTGAACGGGAAGATGGGTGAGTTTGCGGCTGACGGGGACGGCTACAGCTGGTCAGGACGCAGGCTGGCGGAGCAGAACATCCGTGCGCGGAATGGCATCCTGCACATCGTCAGCGGACAAATACCGTTTTTCTGCAATGTATGGGAGTATATGGATAAGGATACCGTTTACAGCCAGGTGCGCGACTACCTCTATTCGTTCAATAGAATGATGCTCGACGAGGAGGCGAGTGTGGCAGGAGCTGTGGTGGACGGCGAGATAACGTATGTCGATTCCGTAGTCGTCAATACGAACGAGATGTTCTATCGTATCGGCCAGCTGAACAACGAGGACAGCACCTACTGGATGGTGCTGCCCACGAACCGCGCCTGGCGTAAGGCATACGACCGCGTCAGCAGTTTCTACTCCTATTCGGTGAAGAATAACAACCGCGATTCGCTCCAACGGCTCTACACGCAGATGGCGTTGGTGAACGACCTGGTGTTCAGCCGCAGCCGGCAGGTATCGCCCGAAGATTCATTGGTCTCCACGACGGGAGGTGTGTTCCGCCGCCCACTCCATACGCTGCTGCCCGAGTTCGCGTCTTTTGAAGAGGGGCAGGAATGTAGCAACGGGCGTGTGTTCCCTGTGGATGTGCTGCGCTACCAGCCGTGGGAATCGTGGCAACGGCCCATCCAGGTGGAGGCGGAAAACACGCGCGGCAGGGAATACTCGCTGTGCGAGCTATACAAGCGTAACCTGAATGTCACAAGCGAATGGTACACGAAGGTGTCGGATGCAAGTTACATCGAGATGGCTCCGTCGTCAACATCGGCGAATCCGACAGTAACGTTTTCGGTGCCAGATGTCCTGTCGGCAGCCTATGATATAAAAGCGGTGTTCCTGCCACAAACGCTGAACACAGATAAATCCACATGGGGCCTGCCCAATAAAATAGTGGCTACCCTGACTACCGTGGATGCGAACGGAAAAGCGTTGACGGAGAAGACGGACATCCTCCTCGCCGACCCTGAGCGTGTGGATACGGTGACCTTGTTTGCAGGCTATCGGTTTGAGGCATGCAACTTCGAGGAGGAGACGGTGACGACAAAACTGAAAATCCAGAGCCAGGTGCTCAGCAAGGAACGCAGCGAGTATTCGCGAACGATGCTGATAGACTGTGTGCTGCTGGAACCCGTGAGAAATGAAGATTGATAATAGAAGATTGAAGCTTGAAGACGGAATGATGAAAATAACTATATTAAAGGTCGTAGTTTTAGTGTCGTGTCTTAGTTCCCCATGGACGGCTGCGGCGCAGGATGCACGCATCATCAGCGGGAAGGTGGTGGATGCGCTGACAGGCAACGCTGTAGCGGGTGCCCGTGTGACGGCTCATGGAGATGCCACCGTTGCCATCATGACGGACGAGACGGGTACGTACGAACTGAAGGTTCCTGAAAGGGTGGCTCTACTGGATGTGGTGGCACCTGGGTATAACGCTGTGCAGCAGGCGGTCCGTGCATCGGGCCCAGTCAGGTTGTGGCCTGAGCGATTTGCCGCTGACTATGCGCAGGACATCGCTGTCACCCATTTGCGGACGACAGCCGATTTTGGAACAAGCAGCGCAGTGAGCGTCGATGACGAGATTGCTACACGACTGGGGACAGAGGTGCACGCCGTTACACGGAGTGGCATGAAGGGCAACGGCGTGATGATGCTGGTGAACGGCCTCGGTTCCCTTCATGCTGACGCTATGCCGCTGGTGATTGTGGACGGAGTTTATCTTGATCAGCAGCAGGGAAGGGAAACACTGCACGATGGTTTCTACAATAACTTGCTGGCAAACATCAATGTGGCAGACATCGAGCGTGTGACGGTGCTGAAGAATGGTACGGCGCTGTACGGCGTCAGGGGGTCCAATGGCGTTGTCGTCATAGATACCCGGCGCAGCACCAGCATGGCTACGCGCATCGAGGTGAATAGCATGGCGGGTATGGAGTTCGCACCTTCGGGCGCTGCGATGATGGATGCCAGCAGCTTCCGCCTCTATGCATCGGAACTGATTGGAGGCACGGGGACACGGCAGACGACATTCAAGTTCCTGAAGGACGATCCTGACTACTATTTCTATAAGAAGTACCACAACGAAACACAATGGAACGATTATCTCTATCGTGAGGCGCTGACGCATCAGCACAACATCAGCGTGCAGGGAGGCGACGAGGTGGCGGACTACTACCTCTCGCTGGGCTATGTAGATGCCCAGAGCACGCTGAAATGTAACGACTTCAGCCGTCTGGGATTGAGATTCAATACGGACATCCGGCTGACAGACCGCCTGCGAACACGCTTCGACGTGGCTTATAACCAGAACACACGCAACCTGCGCGACGACGGTGCCCCCGAGGACTTCACAGCCAGCACTATTCTTGCTCCAGGCTTCCTCGGACTCATCAAAAGTCCCTTCCTCCACCCCTACCGCTACGACGAGCACGGGCAACTGACGGCGTTCGTGGAAGGCGCCGATGACTTCGCCGAGGGACTGGCACTCAATAGCTCGTGGGCTAACCCCGTGGCCATCAACACCTATGGCGAGGGAAGGAACAAGAACCGTCAGGAGACGAGTTTCTTTAACATCACCATCAGCCCACGTCTTGAGCTCGGCAAAGGACTGACGGCACAGACGCTGTTCTGCTATGGCCTGACGGGATTGACGGAACGTTCGTTCGTGCCTATGACGGGTGTGCCCGTGTTTTACATCGACGGGGTGGGGGCGAGCAACAACCGCGCGGCATCGCTCACCGCCAAGCAGGAGAGCCTTTTCAGCGACACCAAGCTGCAATGGGTCACCACACGCGGCTCGCATGGGCTGGAGGTGACGGCAGGATTGCGCTATACGGTTGACAGCTACACGGCCTCGCGGCAGGAGGGGCACAATACGGGCAACGACAAGACACCCGACCTGGCAGCCTCGCTGAGCTACAAGGACGTGGGCGGCATCGACGACCGCTGGCGCTCGATGGCACTCTACACGCAGGCCGACTACAACTGGCGTTACACCTGGTTCGTCCAGGGAGCACTTGCTATGGAAACCTCGTCGCACTTCGGACGCGATGCCCGTGAGGGAGTGCGACTGGGAGGCGTAAAATGGGGCGTATTCCCCTCGCTGCAGGGAGCGTGGATGCTATCGAACGAGCCCTTCATGGCCCCGCTGAAGGCGGTGAACCAGCTGAAGCTGCGTATGGGTTACGACGAGAGCGGCAACGACGACATCCCCACTGCGGCATCACGCACCACGTTTGCCTCGGGCAAGTATCTCGGTAATGCCATTGGACTGAGCCTCAATGCTATCGGAAACAACACGCTGCAATGGGAGACCACACGCCGGCTGAGCGCCGGTGTGGACATGATGGCGTGGAACAATCGTCTCGGCCTGTCGCTGAACGTCTTCAAGAGTTATACCTCGAATCTGCTTACGCTGAAGAGCCTGCCCGAGTTGTCGGGCGAGGATTACTACTGGAGCAACGAGGGCGCACTGGAGAATTTGGGAGCCGACATCCGCGTGAACGTCAAGCTGCTGGGCACGCGCGACTGGTCGTGGGAGGCGGGCTTCTCGGCTGCCACCTATCGCAACAGCATCACCTCGCTGCCTGACGGCGACTTCACCACGCAGCTCTATGGGGGCGAGGTGTTGACAGCCGTGGGGAAGCCCGCAGGCGTCTTCTACGGCTACCGCACGGCTGGTGTCTATGCCACTACTGCCGAAGCCGAGGCCGCAGGGCTCTACAACGTGCTCTCCACCGGCAGCCGCAGCTACTTCGGCGCAGGCGACGTCATCTTCGTCAATCAGGACAACGACCCTGCCATCGACGACCGTGACAAGGTGGTCATCGGCAATCCCAATCCCGACCTCTACGGCAACCTCTTCACCACCGTGGGCTACCGGCGTCTGACCCTCGATGCCCAGCTGGGCTATTCGTGGGGCAACGACATCTACAACTACCTGCGCCGTCAGCTGGAGAGCGGCAGCAACTTCTTCAATCAGACGACGGCATTGAACCGGCGCTGGACCTGCGAAGGCCAGCAGACCGACATCCCCCGCGCCACCTTCGGCGACCCTATGGGCAACGCCCGCTTCTCCGATCGCTGGATCGAGGACGGCTCTTACCTGCGCCTCCGCAGGGTGACGCTCTCCTACCGTCTGCCCGTCAGTTCCATCTGGATGCAGGGGCTCACGGTGTGGGTGACGGGGAACAACCTCTTCACGCTGACGAATTATCTGGGCGCCGACCCCGAGTCGTCCGTCTCGAACAGTGTCCTCAGTCAGGGCATCGACGCAGGCCTCCTTGCCCAGGGCCGCAGCCTCCTCGTCGGATTGAAACTGAATCTGTAATGAATTGCGTAATTTGGAATTATAAAATAGGAATTATGAAAAGAAAAACATTTTATTTTTCATTTTTCATTGTCCATCTTTCATTTTTATTTGCCTCCTGCTCCGGCCTTTTCGAGACGCAGTCGTCGTATTATTCGACGGAGGACAACCATACCCTCGACTCGGCTGCTGATACGGTCTATTCCGTCATCGGCATCCTCAGCAAAGTGCAGTCCATTGCCGACCGTACCGTGCTGATGGGCGAGCTTCGTGCCGACCTCGTTTGCGACAACGCCTACACCGCCAGCGACCTTCGCGAGATTGTGGCCAATGACGTCACAGCAGCCAATGCCTATGTCGACTACCGCGATTTCTACGCCGTCATCAACAACTGCAACTACTACCTCGCCAAGGCCGACACCACCGTCCGCGTCGCGGGAATGAAGGTCATTCTCAAGGAGTATGCCGTCGTGAAGGCCATCCGGGCGTGGACCTATATGCAGCTGGCACTCATCTATGGCGAGGTGCCGTTCTACACCCAGCCCATCCTCAAGTTCACCGATGCCGACAAGGAGTATCCGAAGTACGACCTCGCCCGCATCTGCGACTATTTCATTGCCGATTTGCTGCCCTTAACCGAGATAGAGCAGCCCTCCTACGGCCCCATCAGCGGTGTCGACTCCCGCAAGTTCTTCTTCCCCGTCAAGCTGGTGCTTGCCGACCTCTACCTCTGGCAGCAGGACTATAGCCACGCAGCATTCTACTATGCCGACTTCCTGTCCGACAGGAAACTGACGACGGGCCTGGTAGCCTCGCGCGTCAGCGGCATCAACACCAGCGACGAGGTGACCTCCTTCACCTCCAACTGGATAAACGCCTTCGTCTCGCCGAATGTCGAGGAGGTCATCACCCTCATCCCTATGGCTCAGACACGGCTCGAGGGCGTGAAGAGCCAGCTCGACAACGTCTTCAGCTCCACAGACGAGAACGACAACCGCTATCAGATTGCCCCCTCGCCCTACTACGAGGAGCTTGTCGGCGCCCAGGACTATGCCTATTCCGTCAACGAGCGGACGCTCAAGCACCTCAGCTGCGGCGACATGCGCTACTTTGCTACCTATCCCACGCGCTTCGTTCCGGCCGACAGGCAGCCGTCGTCCGACGATTGGAAGATGGATGACGAGGACATCCAGACGAACGCCAAGTTCACCTCAGGCCACGTCTATGTCTATCGTGCCGGCACCGTCTGGCTCCGTCTGGCCGAGGCGCTCAACGCTATGGGCAACTACGAGGACGCCTTTGCCATCCTGAAGCGCGGGGGCGAGGTGACCACGCGAGGCGACTCCCTCCTCTTCGAGTTCACGCAGACGTCCGTGGGCACCGAGCGCTATCGCGGCATCCATGCACGGGGTGGGGGAGAGGTCTTCCGCAACAGCGTCTATGATTTCCCGGATATGTCGGGCGATACGCTCGATGTCCGCGTCTGGACGCGCGAGCGGCTCATGGAGTACGTCGAGGACCGCATCGTCGAGGAGCAGGCGCTCGAGAGCGCCTTCGAGGGGCAGCGCTTCTACACCCTCATGCGCATAGCCCTTCGTCGGAACGACCCCGCTTACCTTGCCGATAAGGTGGCCCACCGTAGCGGCACGCTCCAACCTGCCGACAACGTGCTCTACGACCGCCTCTCAAACCCCTCGAACTGGTACATCAAACACGACTGAACGCACTAAAAAAACCCCATACACCTATGTTTACCGAATCAGACCTTCTCTATCTTGCCAAGCGGGGCACCTCAGTCGCTCAGGCCGAGGAGCAGCTCGCCAGTATCGAACACGGCTTTCCCTTCCTGAAGCTCGAGGGCGCAGCAGCCGTCGGCAAGGGCATCGTCAAACCCGACGAAACCCTCCGTGACGCCTCCATCCGTGCCTGGAAGGAATATCTCGACGCCGGGCACCGCGTGGTGAAGTTCGTGCCCGCCTCGGGCGCTGCCAGCCGCATGTTCAAGAACCTCTATGCCTTCCTCGATGCCCCCTACGACGAGCCGCAGACCGACTTCGAGCAGATTTTCTTCCACCATATCACCTGCTTCGCCTTCTATGGCACGCTCGACGCCTGCTGCGTCAGGCTCTACGGCAAGGGCGTCGCCGACCTGCTGGCCGAGCGTCGTTACAAGGCCGTCGTGGAGGCCCTGCTGGGAGCCGATGGCATGAACTACGGCAAGCTGCCCAAGGGCCTGCTGGAGTTCCACAGCAGCCTCGAAGGCACGTCCCGCACCCCGCTTGAGGAACATCTGGTGGAGGGCGCCCTCTATGCGTCCGATGCCGACAACCGCGTCCACATCCACTTCACCGTGTCGCCCGAGCACCGCCGTCTGTTCGAGGAGAAGGCTGCCGCCGTCGTGCAGAAGTACGAGCAGAAGTTCAACGTCACCTACGACATCACCTTCTCCGAGCAGAAATCCTCCACCGACACCATTGCTGCCAACCCCGACGGCACCCCCTTCCACGACGCTGCCGGCAACCTCGTCTTCCGTCCCGGCGGACACGGCGCGCTCATCGAGAACCTGGGCGACCTGCGTTCCGACGTCGTCTTCATCAAGAACATCGACAACGTCGTCCCCGACCGCTTCAAGGACGATACCGTCGAGTACAAGCAAGTCCTTGCCGGCATCCTCGTCAGCCTCCAGCAGCAGGTGTTCGACTACATTCGTCTGCTCGACAGCGGGGCGTACACCGATGCCCAGCTGGCAGCGATGCTGACGTTCCTCGAGGAGCGCTTCTTCTGCACCAGCCCGTGGTTCCGCCCCGACGGTGTGGGCTCCGACAGCCGCGCGGCCCTCGTGGCCTATCTGCGCGACAAGCTCAACCGCCCCATCCGCGTCTGCGGCATGGTGCAGAACGTCGGCGAGCCCGGCGGAGGACCCTTCCTCGCCTACAATGCCGACGGCTCCGTCTCGCTGCAGATACTCGAGAGCTCGCAGATCGACATGACCAACCCCCGTAGCGCCGAGATGTTCAGCCGGGGCACCCACTTCAACCCCGTCGACCTCGTCTGCGGCATCAGCGACTATCAGGGCGAGCCCTTCGACCTGCCGCGCTACGTCGACAAGTCCACCGGCTTCATCTCCTCCAAGTCGAAGGACGGGCGCGAGCTGCGAGCCCTCGAGCTCCCCGGCCTCTGGAACGGCGCCATGAGCAACTGGCTCACCCTCTTCGTCGAGGTTCCCCTCTCCACCTTCAACCCCGTCAAGACCGTCAACGACCTCCTGCGCGAGCAGCATCAGCTTTAGCAGTTATAAGTTAAGAGTTAAGAATTAAGAGTTAAGAAAAAAAGCCTTGCATGCGGTGTTCCGATGGCAGAGCAATCTTTCTTAACTCTTAATTCTTAATTCTTAACTATATTACCTCTTAATTCTTAACTATATTTCTTAACTCTTAACTCTTAATTCTTAACTAAAAAACGCCTTATTTTTTCAGTTTCTCCCTCAGATGCTTGAACATGTCTTCGGACATGGAGTGGAGGTCGTAGGTGGGGCACCAGTCCCACTCGGCGCGGGCGCAGCTGTCGTCCATGTTGTCGGGCCAGCTGTCGGCAATGGCCTTGCGCACGGGGTCGTTGACGTAGTGCATCTTGAAGTCGGGCTCGAAGCGCAGGATCTCGGCGCGCAGCTCTTCGGGCTCGAAGCTCATGCTGGCGATGTTGAACGCGTTGCGGTGGATGAGGCGCGAGGGGTCGGCCTGCATGATCTGCACGGCGGCGTGCAGGGCATCGGGCATATACATCATGTCCATATACGTGCCTGCGGGTATGGGGCAGGCGAAGTCCTCGCCTCGGACGGCAGCGTAGTAGATCTCGACGGCATAGTCCGTGGTGCCTCCGCCCGGCAGGGTGACGTAGCTGATGAGGCCGGGGAAGCGCACCGAGCGGGTGTCGACGCCGTACTTGTGGAAGTAGTAGTCCGAGAGCAGCTCGGTGCTGACCTTCGTGACGCCGTACATGGTGCGGGGGCGCTGGATGGTGTCCTGCGGGGTGTTCTTGTGGGGGGTGTTCAGGCCGAAGGAGCCTATGCTGCTGGGGGTGAAGACGGCGCAGTGCTTCTCGCGGGCAATCTCCAGCAGGTTGATGAGGCCGTCCATCTGGATGTGCCATGCGAGCAGGGGCTTGGCCTCGGCAACGGCCGAGAGCAGGGCGGCCAGGTTGTAGATGGTGTCGATGTGGTACTTGTCGACGATGGCAGCCAGTTGGGGGGCGTTGGTGACGTCGGCCAGCTCGGCAGGGCCGCTTTCCAGAAGGATGCCCTTCGGCTCGGCGCCGCGGATGTATCCGGCTACGACTGTGGAGTTTGGGATTTCCCGACGGAGTTTCATGGTAAGCTCTGAGCCAATCTGACCCGTGGAGCCAACGACAAGGATATTTTTCATTGCAAAAGGTAAAGTTCTATTTCGCGCTGCGAAATTACTAAAAGAAATGCAAACGAAAAACAAAAATTGTGAAATAATTTGCTTTTTCTTCAACACCCCGATATCTTTGTATCGACCTAAAAATTATAAAAACTATGAAAACGACTTTTTCCTTCCGTCTGATTGTTATGACAATTGCCTGTGCAACGGCTTTTGTCGTCCATGCCCAGAGTGACACCATTACGGTTGTCTATGGTGAAGAAGAACGTGACAGCCTCCTTGTCACAAGTATTGACCAAATGCCTGAATTTCCCGGAGGAATCGATGCCCTAAAGGATTTCCTCCATGACAATCTCCGCTATCCTGAGGAGGCGAAAAAGAAAGGTATCGAGGGCCGCGTCGTCGTGCAGTTTTGGATAGAGAGCGACAGCACGATAGCCGATGTTGTTGTAATCAGCAAGCCTAATCCATTGTTAGATGCCGAGGCTGTCCGCCTGGTGCGCTCCATGCCGAAGTGGAAACCTGCCACGCAAAGGGGGAAGCCCGTGAGGTGTCGATATACCGTGCCTGTACACTTCAAGTCGGACGAAGAAAACAAGGTGTCTGCGGATCCGGAGGATGATTTTGCCTGCCATTTTGGAGAAGAGATGCCTGAATATCCAGGCGGAGTGGGTGCGCTGATGAACTATCTGAAAACGAACCTCCGCTATCCGAAAGCGGCGCAGGAAATGGGTGTAGGAGGCCGCGTCATCGTGCAGTTTTGGGTGGATGTGGATGGAACGGTAACAAACCCTGTAGTCACTAAGTCTGCGCATAAACTTCTCGATGACGAAGCGCTCAGGTTAGTGCGCAACATGCCGAAATGGAAGCCTGGCCGAAATAGTAAGGGCGAGGTCGAGGCTATGCTTTTCAACCTCCCTATTCAGTTCCGGCTCTCTACCCAGGAATCAAAAAAGAAGTGGTAAAACGGTCCTTCAGGTCGTTAGGGGTTTTCCCAGCGGATAATCTTTTTTTTCGAGTTTTTTCTGTTTTTATTATCTCCTTTCCCTTTTTTGCTGTATCTTCGCAGCAGGAAAATCTATGGACCATTAAATCGTTTGCATTATGTTTGGAAAAATGAAAGAGTATCTGCAGACTGAGCTGCAGGGCATCAAGGATGCAGGATTGTACAAGAACGAGCGACTGATTGCCTCGCCGCAGCGTGCTGCCATCCAGCTGGCCGACGGCAGCGAGGTGCTGAACTTCTGCGCCAACAACTACCTGGGCCTGAGCGACAACCCGCGCCTCATCGAGGCTGCGAAGAAGGCGATGGACGAGCGCGGCTACGGCATGAGCTCCGTGCGCTTCATCTGCGGCACGCAGGACATGCACAAGGAGCTGGAGGCTGCCATCAGCGAGTATTTCCATACCGAGGACACCATCCTCTACGCCAGCTGCTTCGACGCCAACGGCGGTCTGTTCGAGCCCCTGCTGGGCGAGGACGACGCCATCATCAGCGACGCGCTGAACCACGCCAGCATCATCGACGGCGTGCGCCTCTGCAAGGCCAAGCGCTACCGCTACGCCAATGCCGACATGGCCGACCTGGAGCGCTGTCTGCAGGAGGCCCAGGCACAGCGCTTCCGCATCATCTGCACCGACGGAGTCTTCTCGATGGACGGCAACGTCGCCCCGATGGACAAAATCTGCGACCTGGCGGAGAAGTACGACGCCCTGGTGATGGTGGACGAGTGCCACAGCGCCGGCGTCGTCGGCAAGCACGGCTACGGCGTGGCCGAGCAGTTCGACTGCTACGGACGCATCGACGTACACACGGGCACACTGGGCAAGGCCTTCGGCGGAGCCATCGGAGGCTTCACCACAGGCCGCAAGGAGATTATCGACATGCTGCGCCAGCGCAGCCGTCCCTACCTCTTCTCCAACTCGCTGCCGCCCGAGGTGGTGGGTGCCTCGCTGGAGGTGTTCCGCATGATGAAGGAGAGCGACGCCCTCCACACCAAGCAGCAGGAGAACGTGGTGTACTTCCGCGAGAAGATGCTGGCAGCGGGCTTCGACATCAAGCCCACGCAGAGCGCCATCTGCGCCGTGATGCTCTACGACGCCAAGCTGAGCCAGGTGTTTGCCGCCCGCATGGCCGACGAGGGCATCTACGTCACCGGCTTCTACTATCCCGTCGTGCCGAAGGGGCAGGCCCGCATCCGCGTCCAGCTCAGCGCCGCCCACGAGCGTGCCCACCTCGACCGCTGCATCGCCGCCTTTGTCAAGGTCGGCAAGGAGCTCGGAGTTATTTAGGGTCAACGGGTCAACGGGTCAACGAGGCTTTTTTTAAAAGTCAACGGGTCTACAAGTCAACGAGTTTATGGGGCGGTCGATAGAGAATCTGGTTGTCTGGAAGGAATCGCGTACGTTTGTCAATGATGTCTATCGCATGATGGCAGACTGTAAGGATTATGGATTCAAGGACCAGATTCAGCGGGCGGCTGTTTCCATTATGAACAATATTGCTGAAGGCTCGGAATCGGGTTCTGATGCAAAGTTCTTGAACTTCTTGAACATTGCCCGTGGCAGCTGTTCGGAGGTACGGAGCATGCTTTATCTTTGTGAAGATTTTGGCATATGCTCGGCCGATGAACGGATAAAACTTCAGCATCAACTGAAAAAGATATCAACGGGAATCGTCCATCTCTTCGACTCCATCTCCGCCCAACCCCATTAACCCATTAACCCGTTGACTTGTTGACCCGTTGACCTGTTGACTTGTTGACCTGTAGACTTGTTGACTCGTTGACTCGTTGACCCGTTGACCCCTCTTATATCGGCAGATAATGCGAGTTCTTCACCTCGCCCAGGACGAAGGAGGAGTTCAGGTTGCCGATGGCAGGGATGTCGCCCAAGATGCGCAGGACAAACTCCTGGTACTGCTTCATGTTCTTGACGTAGATTTTCAGCAGGAAGTCGTAGTCGCCGGAAATGTTGTAGCACTCCACAATCTCGGGTATCTCCTGCACGGCAGTCATCAACTGAACAGCATTCTCGTGGGAATGCTGTTTCATTTTTATATAGCAGAAGGCGATGAAGCCGCAGTCGAGCTTCTCGGCATCGAGCACAGCCACGTAGCCCTGTATGTACCCCTCGCGCTCCAGCTTACGCACGCGCTCAAACACGGGCGACACGCTCAGGTGTACCCTCTGCGAAAGTTCCTTGATGGTGAGGTGGCCGTCGTGCTGCAACTCCTGGAGCAGCTGAAGGTCGTAGGCGTCTAAATCTTGTTTCATATCGGGTGAAATGTTTTTTTTCTGCAAATGTCTTTTGGCGCGGCAAAGGTAAATAGATTTATTCGGAAAACCGCATCAGTAGCAGAATAATTTTCTGAAAATAGCGAAAAGTTTGGAAAAAGCATTTCTGAGGTTGTAATTTTGCAGCGAAAAAAGTCTGCAAAATGATAGCTGAACGAAACATCCCGACCCCATCGCCGCTGCCCTCGTCCGAGGCGCTCAGGCAAGTGATGACGTTAATCCGCCAGACGGTCTTCCCCGAAATCTACGGCACCGACGACGTGACGGGTGAGATTGCCCGTCTGCTTGCTGAGGCGACAGGCGATGATGACATCGCTGCGGCCTTCGTGGGCGCGCTGCCCGACATCCGTCGCCTGCTGCAGACGGACACGCAGGCCATTATCCAAAGCGACCCTGCTGCGCACTCTTTCGAGGAAGTGGTGCTGAGCTATCCTTCTGTCACCGTCATGCTCCACTACCGCACGGCTCACTTCCTGCACGAGGCGGGTGTGCCGCTCGTCCCGCGTATGTTGACGGAACAGGCCCACAGCGCAACGGGCATCGACATCCATCCCGCGGCACAGATTGGCGAGTACTTCGCTATTGACCACGGAACGGGCATCGTGGTGGGCGAAACCACCATCATCGGGCGCCATGTGCTGCTCTATCAGGGTGTGACGCTCGGCGCACGGAAAATCCGTTTCGATGTTTCGGGACAGCCCGTCAACCAGCCCCGTCATCCGATTATCGAGGATAATGTCACCATCTACTCTAACGCCACCATCCTTGGACGGGTGAGGATAGGGCACGACTCCGTCATTGGCGGTAACGTATGGCTGACGCACGATGTCCCGCCCCATTCGAAGGTGCTGCAGGGAGAGCTTGTCACCGAGCAATTCTTCACTAACGGGGGAGGGATATAACCCCATTTCTCAAGACATTCATTTAGTAATAATCTTATAAAACAGAAAAACTATGAGCGAAAAGAAACTTCACGTTGAAACGCTGGCCCTTCATGTGGGTCAGGAGAGTGCCGACCCTGCTACCGATGCCCGCGCCGTGCCTATCTACCAGACAACATCGTACGTCTTCCACAACTCGCAGCACGCTGCCGACCGCTTCGGCCTGCGCGATGCAGGTAACATCTACGGACGTCTGACCAACTCCACGCAGGCTGTGCTCGAGGACCGCATCGCTGCTCTCGAGGGTGGAGTAGCGGGACTGGCTGTTGCCTCGGGTGCTGCTGCCATCACCTACGCGTTGCAGAACGTCCTGCAGCAGGGCGACCATCTGGTAGCTGCCAACAACCTCTACGGAGGCACGTTCAACCTCGTTACCCACACGCTGACAAGTAGCGGCATTAGTCATACCATAGTCGATGTCAACGACCTGGAGGCGCTGGAGCGTGCCATTCAGCCCAACACGAAGGTCATCCTTGCCGAAACGCTGGGCAACCCCAATTCCGATGTTGCCAATCTGGCGGGTATTGCTGAAGTGGCTCATCGCCATCAGGTGCTCTTCATCGTCGATAACACCTTTGCACCCATTCTTATTCAGCCGATTAAGTACGGCGCCGACGTCGTCGTCCATTCGGCTACGAAGTTCATCGGGGGACACGGCTCGTCGCTGGGCGGCGTGATAGTGGATGCCGGACGGTTTGACTTCAAGGCTGTCCCCGACAAGTTCCCCACGCTGGCCAAGCCCGACCCCTCGTATCACGGCGCTGTGTTTGCCGATGTGGCAGGAGCAGCCGCCTTCGTCACCCGCATCCGTGCGGTGTTGCTGCGCGACACAGGTGCTGCCATCTCACCCTTCAATGCCTGGATACTCCTGCAGGGCGTAGAGTCGCTGCCGCTGCGCATCGAGCGTCATGTAGAGAATGCCCTGAAGGTGGTGGACTACCTGGCGCACCATCCGAAGGTGAAGAGCGTCTCGCACCCCTCGCTGCCCTCGCACCGCAGCCACGCGCTCTACAACCGCTACTTCCCCGCTGGCGGAGGCTCCATCTTCACGTTCGAAATCAACGGCACGCAGGACGATGCCTGGCGCTTCATAGACTCGCTCCAGATATTCTCCCTGCTGGCCAACGTGGCTGACGTGAAGTCACTCGTCATCCATCCCTATTCGACGACCCACTCGCAGCTGTCGCCCGAGGAGCTCGCCGAGCAGAGCATCACCCCCTCGACCATCCGTCTCAGCATCGGCGTGGAGCACATCGACGACATCCTTGCCGACCTTGAGCAGGCGTTTGAGAAAATAGGCTAATTCCCTATAGCCCTTGTTAAATCACCCCAAAAAACTATTTTTCCTATGTTATACAATAAAATCACAGATCTTATAGGCAACACACCCGTTGTGCGTCTGGGTACGCTTGCCGCTAATCGGCAGCTTTCATCCCGTCTTTTTGCGAAGGTGGAGTACTTCAATCCGGGCGGGTCGGTGAAGGACCGCATTGCGCTGGCCATGATTGAGGATGCCGAGCAGAACGGCATCCTCCGCCCGGGTGGCACCATCATCGAACCCACGTCCGGCAACACGGGCGTCGGCCTCTCGCTGGTAGGCGCCGTCAAAGGCTACAAAGTCATCCTCACCATGCCCGAAACGATGTCTGTTGAACGGCGCAAGCTGGCTGCTGCCTACGGCACAGAGATTGTCCTCACCCCCGGTAGTCAGGGTATGAAGGGAGCCATCTTGAAAGCGGAGGAACTGCGCGACGCTACGCCCGGTGCCATCATCCTGCAGCAGTTCGTCAACCCCAGTAACCCTGCCGTTCACACCGCGACGACGGGCCGGGAACTCGTGGCAGATGCCCGCCAGGCAGGGCTTACCATCGACGCCTTTGTGGCAGGTGTGGGCACAGGAGGCACCATCAGCGGCACGGGGAAAACCATCCGGGAGGCATTTCCCAATGCTCGCCTGATAGCCGTTGAGCCAGCCAGTTCGGCTGTGCTGAGCGGACAGCCTAGCGGAGCGCACAAAATCCAGGGCATTGGCGCTGGCTTTGTACCGCAGAACTACAACGGCGACATCATCGACGAAGTCCTTCCCGTCAGTAACGAGGATGCCTTTGCCACAGCCCGTGCAATGGCGCGCGAAGAAGGGCTGCTGGTGGGTATCTCCAGCGGAGCCGCTGCCTTTGCTGCCCTGCAGGTTGCCGCCCGCCCCGAGTTCGAGGGCAAGAACGTCTTTGTCCTTCTCCCCGACACAGGCGAACGCTACCTGTCGATGGACGTTTTCGGTTGAGTCTTTTGACACTTTTTGCAACCCGGTTGCAAATTTTTGTAATTTTCTGAAGAAAAAGGGATGAAAACCATCCCTTTTTCTTATTTTTGCAAGCAAAACGTAGAATAAACGCGACAGATTGTGTGCTTAATGAGAATAATGCCGATAAAAAAAACATCCGTCAACCGTAAAGGGCTCTTGCCCCTTGTAGCCCTTGTGATGTCCTTCCCCTTGCCCCTCTTGGCACAGGACCTTGCAGTGGAGCCTGCCGACACCTTGTTGGAGCAACAGATCGATGAAGTAATGGTAGCCGCCCGTCGGCCGGGCACCAAGAGCCTGACGGGAGCTGTGGGCGGTGTAGTCATAGGGCGCGAAGAACTTTTCAAGGCCGCCTGCTGCAACCTGGGCGAGAGTTTTACGACGAATCCGTCCGTGGATGTGAGCTACAGCGATGCCGCTACGGGTGCCAAACAGATCAGGCTGTTAGGCCTGAGCGGCATCTATGTGCAGATGCTGACGGAGAACCTCCCGAACTTCCGCGGTGCGGCAACACCCTATGCTCTTGAGTATGTGCCCGGTTCATGGATGAAGAGCATCCAGGTGTCGAAAGGTTCTTCCTCGGTGCGTCATGGCTACGAGAGCATCACAGGACAGATTGACATCGAATACCTGAAGCCCGAGGACGAACCGGGTGTTACCGTCAACCTCTTCGGGAATTCCATGGGGCGTATGGAGGCAAATGCCGATGCCAACGTACATTTCGATGAACGTCTCAGCACAGTCGTGCTGGCACACGTCCAACAGGAATACGGCCATCACGACCAGAACAACGACGGATTCCTCGATCAGCCCAACGTGGGCCAATGGAACCTGCAGAACCGCTGGAAATGGCAGGGCGAGCGCTATATTTTCCATGGAGGCATAGGTGCCCTCAAGGAGAAACGCGAGGGCGGACAGATGCCCCATGCACCCGCTCCGCTTTACCAAATCGGTATCGGAACCGACCGTTATGAAGGTTACATGAAGCATGCCTTCATCTTTGACGCTGAGCACGGTACAAACCTCGCCCTTATGGGCAACTTGTCCTGGCATAGGACGGATGCCCTCTATGGCATCAAGCACTACGAAGTGGGCGAACGCGATGCCTACGCCCAGTTGCTTTTCGAAACGCATTTCACAGAACATCATAATCTTTCGACGGGTCTCTCGTTGAATCACTACGAAATGGATGAGAAGCTGGAGCCGACGTATGCCGATTTAAGCAACTACAAGCCCATACCCTCGGAAACAACGGTTGGCGCCTATGCCCAATACACCTATGCCCTTCACGAGAAGCTTACGGCAATGGCTGGCTTCCGTGCCGACCACAGTAGCCGTTATGGCTTGTTCTTCACCCCTCGCTTTCACCTGAAAATATCGCCAAGCGACGTCGTCAGCCTGCGCCTCTCTGCGGGCAAGGGCTATCGCTCCGTTCATGCTCTTGCTGAGAACCACAACTTGCTTTCCAGCGGGCGACAGTTGGTTGTCGATGACTTACAGCAGGAGATGGCATGGAACTATGGCGCCAGCGTAGCGCTCTACATCCCTCTTGGGGGAAACTCGCTGAAGATGAATGCGGAGTATTTCCATACGCATTTCTACCGTCAGACGGTCATTGACTATGACAGCGACCCCACGCGTATCCATATTTCGAACCTCATGGGCCGCTCGTATTCCAATACGTTGCAGATTGACGCCTCGTACCCCGTCGTCAGCGGACTGGAGCTGATGGCCGCCTGGAGGCTGAACGATGTCAGAAGCACCTACGGCGGGATACTTAGGGAGAAACCTCTGACAAGTCGCTATAAAGGTTTGCTGACTGTCAGCTATAAGACTCCGCTTGAGCTGTGGCAGTTCGATGCAACGCTGCAACTGAACGGTCCTGGGCGGATGCCCACTCCATACACGCTGCCCGACGGCTCCCCTTCATGGGAAGAGAACTTCCCTGCCTACGAACAGCTATCGGCACAGATTACCCGGTGGTTCCGCCATTTCTCCATCTACATCGGTGGAGAAAACCTCACGGGTTTCCGTCAGCAGGTGTCCATCATCAATGCCGCTAATCCCTGGAGCGACACCTTCGACCCCACGCTGGTGTGGGGACCCGTACGGGGGGCTATGGGTTACCTCGGCGTGCGTGTCAACATCGGAAAGCTATAATAGCATCAAATTGAAAAACAAATAAATATAAGTAAAGCTACAATGAAAAAGACAATCCTGCTCTTCGGCTTGATGCTGACTTCTGTCGTCATCTTTGCCAAGGACATCAAAACCGTGCAGCTCACTACCAATCCGCAGATGCACTGCGAGAACTGCGAGAAGAAAATCAAGGGCAACCTCCGCTTTGAAAAAGGGGTAAAGAAAATCAGCACCAGCATTCCCGAACAGACCGTCACCATTAAATACGATGCTGACAAGACCTCTGTGGAGAAACTTATCAAGGCCTTCCCTAAATTCGGCTACAAAGCCAGCGAGGTCAAAAAAGACAAAAAGGATAAAAAGCAGCAGAATTAGACCTTTCCGCTGCCAGCGAAACAATTAGGCAATTGTTAGCTAATGCGGTTGGGGCATAGCTTTGTAGTGTAGCACGGAGCAGTTCTTGTGGGTGAGGACCTGGCGGGCTGTGCTGAGGATGTCGGCAGCGGTGACGGCGCGGTATCGGCGGATCTCCTCGGCTGGGGTGGTGGCGTAGAGGGCGTGCTGTGCAAGGCTGACAGCCACGTTGACGGGGTTAATGGAACTCCAGAGGCGGTCGGACTCAAAGCGGTTGCGCACCTTCTCCAGCTCGTAGTCGCCAACGGGTTCCTTCCTGAGAATGTCGGTCTCCTTCCAAATGGCAGCCTCTGCTTGGGGTAGGGTGACATCGGGGTTGAGGCGTCCCTCGATGATGAGGAGACCTGCATCGGAACTGCCGGTGATGTAGGCGTCGATTTGGTTGAAAAGGCTTTGCTCGCTGATGAGGTGCTGCGCTAAACGACCGCTCTGGCCTGCAGCGAGAAGGTCGGTGATGACATCGCAGACGTAAAAGTCAGGCGAAAAGTGGTCAGCCATGTGCCATGCCAGCGCAATCATGTCCATCGGGACGTCCCGATACACTGTCTTACGCCGGAGACGCTGCTGCGGAGGCTCGCACTCGATGTTCAGGCGTTCAGGAGCGACAGGGAGTCCGGCCGACGCCCTTTTTAGTCTGTCATCTGAACTCCAATTCAGTTCGAAGTGTTTCTTTGCCAGCGAGAGCGTTTCCTCCCATGTGATGGCTCCGGCAACGGCGAGGATGGCGTTGTCGGGACGGTAGAAGCGGCGGTAGAAGTCGCTGAGGGCATCGGAGGTGGCGCACTTGATGTGCGACGGACATATGCCGATGGTGGGCCAGCGGTAGGGGTGGACGCGGTAGGAGAGCGCGCGAATGAGATGTTGCACATCGCCGTAAGGCTGGCTGAGGTAGCGCTGCTTGAACTCCTCTATCACTACCTGCTTCTGCACCTCGATGCTCCGCCCGTCAAGCGTAAGGCCCTGCATGCGGTCGGCCTCGAGGAAGAATGCCGTCTCGGCATGCTCATGCGGGACGGTGATATAGAACGACGTAAAGTCGTTGTTGGTGAAGGCGTTGTTCTCTCCGCCGATGAACTGCACGCGGCTATCGTAATCCGGCACTCGCGGCGTGCCTTCGAACATCAGGTGCTCCAGCAGGTGCGCCCAGCCCGTGTGGTCGGGGTCTTCGTTGCGTGCCCCCACATTATAGAGGACGCAGAGTGCCACCATCTGCGTGTCGGGCGCATCAGCGTGTACGACTTGTAAACCGTTGGAGAGTGTCTTGGAGTGGATTTCCATTATTTGTCAAGGACGACAATCTGCTTGATGCGAACGTCCTCGAGGGGGCGCTTCTCGGCGTTGACGGCGCGTTTCTCAATCTTCGTCAGCACCTCGTCGCCCTCGATGACTTCGCCAAACACGGTATAGAAACCGTCGAGGCTGGCTTCACCTCCAATGGTTTTATAGACCTGCCGCTGCTCCTTCGAGTAGGCGAAGGGCTTGCGCGTGGCCATTACGGAGTCAGTCTTTTCCTTAATCTCCTCCTTGACGTTCCAGATGCCGCGCTTGTTGTCCTTCTGCTTCATCTCCTTGAGCTGTTTCTGATAGACAGGCTGCTTGGTGATGCTGTCGAAAACGACCTCGCGGCGTTTCTTGTTGATGCGGATTTCGTCGTTGTTCAACCGGACGTCCTGATGCTTGTAGCCGGTGACAATGTAGAATTGACCTCCACTCGACTCTAGCATGGGTTTGTAGCTCGCCATAGCAATGGCTCCGCGACGGTGGTAGTACTTCTCGGGTATGAGTTCGGGTTCGAGCGTGTAATCCACGTCGCCCGAGCCGAGCTTCGTCTCCCTCGTGGCTGTCTTGGAGGCAGGGTCGCCAGCCTGGATGAGCGAGCCGGAGATGATGCGATAGAACGTCTGGTTGTTGTAGTAGCCCTTCTTAGCCAGCTTCACAAAGTTGTGCCGATGGCGGGGGGTGTCGCGGAAGAGGCGGAGCGTGATGTCGCCCTCTGTCGTCTCAATGCGCACATACTGGTCGGCATCCACAGGGATGGTGTCGGCGTCTACAACCGTCTCAGGTGCCTTCTCGGCCTTGCTCTTCTTGTCGTTTCCGCACGATGCCAGCGCGAGGGGGAGGCACAACAGCAAAGCTACAACGGGAATCAAATAGGGGTTTCTTTTCATAATTTCTGGTTTTTTTTTGCAAAGAAACAACTTTTTTCTTTATCTTTGCACACAGATTCAAAGAAAATGTCAATTTTAATTCATTTTGTATCATGAAACCTACATTGTTTGTGTTGGCTGCAGGCATGGGAAGCCGTTATGGTGGCCTGAAGCAGTTGGACGGTCTTGGCCCTAGCGGCGAGACGATTATGGATTATTCGATTTACGACGCCATCCGCGCCGGCTTTGGGAAGATTGTCTTTGTCATCCGCAAGGATTTCGAGCAGGATTTCCGTGACAAGGTGCTGAGCAAGTACGAGGGACATATCCCCACAGAGTTGGTCTTCCAGGCGCTTACCGACCTGCCTGCAGGGTTCACCTGCCCTGAGGAGCGCGTGAAGCCGTGGGGCACCAACCACGCAGTGCTGATGGGTAAGGACGTCATCAACGAGCCCTTCTGCGTCATCAATGCTGACGACTTTTATGGGCGTGACGCCTTTGCCGTCATGGGACGTTACCTTGCCGCGCTGCCCGAGGGGAGCAAGAACGACTATTCGATGGTGGGCTTCCGCGTAGCGAACACGCTGAGCGAAAACGGTACCGTCGCCCGCGGTATCTGCAGCACCGATGCTGACGAGAACCTGACCACCGTCGTTGAGCGTACGGAAATCATGCGCGTCGATGGTCCTGTCTGCTACAAAGACGAAGAGGGCAAATGGGTCGCTGTGCCTGACACCACGCCCGTCTCAATGAATATGTGGGGCTTCACGCCAGACTATTTTAAGTACAGCGAGGAAATGTTCGTCGATTTCCTGAAACAGAATATCGGCAAGCCAAAGGCCGAGTTCTTTATCCCACTCGTCGTCAATAACCTCATTACCTCAGGCCGTGCCCGCGTGAAGGTGCTCGATACGACGGCTGTTTGGTTTGGCGTGACGTATGCTGCCGACCGTCAGGACACCGTCGATAAGATCAAGGCGCTTGTCGATGCAGGTGAGTATCCTGCCAAGCTGTTCTGATTTTGCTATGAAGGTCCTTGACCTTGTAGTAAAGGAATCCGTCGCAGTAAGCGCCTCTACTGTCCGTCTGGTGCTTGCTGCGTCGGATGCTTCTGTGCTTCCTGCTGTCCACCCTGGGCAGTTCGTGGAGGTGCGCATCGACGAGACACCTGACGTATTGCTCCGTCGTCCCATCTCCATCCACGACTGGTGCCCTTCGTCAGGGACAATCGTTCTGCTGGTGCAGCGTGTCGGCAAAGGCACCACATGGCTTTGTAGCCGTCGTGAGGGCGATGTCGTCAATGTGGTAATGCCCCTCGGCAACGGATTCAGCCTTCCATCTTCCATCTTCAATCCTTCATCTTCGGCCTTCCGCCCTCTTCTTGTCGGCGGAGGGGTAGGCGTGGCACCGTTGTTGCTGCTCGGAAAGGAATTGACAAGGATGGGGGCGGAACCCACGTTCCTGCTTGGGGCGAGGACAGAGAATGACCTTCTTTGCCTGACGCGCTTCGAGCAGGCAGGCCGCACGCTGGTTTCTACGGAGAACGGTGGAGCAGGGGAGAAGGGGTTGGTCACGCAGCACAGCGTGCTGGAAAAGGAGCACTTCGACTTCATCTATACCTGTGGCCCACTGCCAATGATGAAGGCTGTGGCACGTGTGGCAAGGACAAAGGGTATTCCCTGCGAGGCGTCGCTGGAGAATCGTATGGCTTGCGGCTTGGGCGCTTGCCTGTGTTGCGTCGAGGATACGGTTGACGGCAATGTCTGCGTCTGCAAGGAGGGTCCCGTCTTCTCAACGGAACGTCTGAAATGGTTTTAACCATTTATAGTGAACATTGACTGGTGAACAGAAAAAAGATAAATGACTCCGATAAGAATAGGAAATCTCGTCTTGCGTAATCCTGTGCTGACGGCATCAGGAACGTTCGGCTATGGTACGGAGTATGCCGACTTCGTGGATTTCAACCGTTTGGGTGGTATCATTGTCAAGGGTACGACGCTTTATCATCGCGAGGGCAACCCTTACCCCCGTATGGCTGAGACCCCTTCGGGTATGCTCAATGCCGTAGGGCTTCAGAACAAGGGCGTCGAGCACTTTGCCAATGAAATCTATCCCTCCATTTGCAATCTGCCCACGAACGTCATCGTTAACGTATCAGGTTCCACGATAGACGACTATGTGGCTGTAGCGGAGCGGATTGATTCGTTGGATAGGATTCCGGCAATTGAGCTCAATATCTCCTGCCCCAATGTGAAACAGGGCGGAATGGCATTTGGGGTAACGGCAGAGGGGGCCGCTTCGGTGGTGCGAGAGGTTCGTGCAGCCTATCACAAGACGCTTATAGTCAAACTCTCGCCCAATGTGACGGACATCGTGTCCATTGCCCGTGCTGTGGAAGATGCTGGTGCCGACAGCGTATCGCTCATCAATACATTGTTGGGGATGGCTATCGATGCGGAGAAGCGCCGCCCCGTACTTTCTACCATTACGGGAGGATTGAGTGGCCCTGCTGTCAAACCCATAGCGTTGCGTATGGTATGGCAGGTAGCGCATGCTGTCCACATCCCCGTCGTCGGGTTAGGTGGTATCATGAGTGGTACGGATGCCATTGAATTCCTGCTGGCGGGTGCAAAAGCCGTCGAAGTGGGTACAGCCAATTTCATCGACCCTGCGGTGACGATGCACATTGTTGATGAGATGGAGGATTACCTTCGTCGGCATGGGATGAACGGTTGGGACGAGGTGACGATGCTGTAGAAAGAAAAAGGCAGTCACATGTGACTGCCACTGAGTTGCGGAGGAAGGATTCGAACCATCGACCTTTGGGTTATGAGCCCAACGAGCTACCACTGCTCCACTCCGCGATGTTTGCGGGTGCAAAGATATAGCCTTTTCTCTATGAAAACAAACTCTCAGGCCATCTTTTAAGTTAATTTAATAAATCAGAATGAAGGATCATACACGCCAGACATTGATAGAAGCCGCCCGAACGCTCTTCATAACAAAGGGTTATGACGATACCACCATGATTGATATAGCTGTTCAGGCAGGCAAGGGCCGACGCACGCTTTACTATTATTTCGGCAGCAAGAAAGCATTGTTGCGTGCCGTTGCCGAGACGGAGCTGGAACGCATCATCGTCGTCCTTGAAGCGGTGGTGGAGAAGGACACGCCGGCAAGTGAGAAGATGGTGGAGTTTATCATGAGCCGCTTGAACAACGTCCGTCATTCTATTTTCCGTAACGGCTCCCTTCGTGCCGATTTTATCCGCTACATGCGCACCATTGACAGCATACGTTCCAAGTGTGAGAAACGCGAGATAGCGCTCATTGAGCGAATTTTGTTACAGGGGGTGCATGAGGGGCAGTTTCATGTGGAGAACATCCACTACATGGCGCAGCTGATCCACTACAGCACCAAAGGATTAGAAAATCCCTATATCCGCGGTGAGATAGCTGGTGAGAACGATATGCAAATGCTCCAGCGCACTGCCCGTAAAGTTATACTTGGCGCCTTGCGCTGAAAAGGTCAACAAGTCAACGAGTCAACAGGTCAACAAGTCAACATGAATATCCTCTACGAAGACAATCATATCATTATCGTCAACAAGGCCATCGGTGAAATTGTGCAGGGCGATAAGACGGGCGACAAACCCCTTTCGGAAATCGTTGCCGAATACCTGAAGGAAAAATACCATAAGCCAGGAGCGGCTTTCGTGGGCGTGCCGCATCGTTTGGATCGTCCCACAAGCGGTGTCGTCGTACTGGCTAAGACCAGCAAGGCGTTGGAACGTCTGAATGATATGTTCCGTCGGGGCGATGTGGAGAAGATATATTGGGCGATTGTCGGCAACCGTCCGCCACAAGAAGCAGCCGAGCTTACCCATTGGCTGGTGCGCAACGAGCAGCAGAACAAGTCTTATGCTTACGACCGTGAGCGGCCAGGTTCGAAGCAGGCTATTCTCGACTACCGCCTTCTCGTCAGCTTGAAGAACTACCATCTTTTGGAGGTGGAACTCAAGACAGGACGTCATCATCAGATTCGCTGTCAGTTAGCCAAGATTGGCTGTCCCATCAAAGGCGACCTCAAGTACGGTGCTCCCCGTTCGAATCCCGATGGTAGCATTTGTCTCCATGCGCGTCGCGTGCGCTTTGTCCATCCCGTTTCCCACGTCGATATCGATGTCACGGCTCCCGTTCCCGAGGGTGCCCTCTGGCTTGCTGCCGAGAGCGCGGCTTCTGCCCTATAAGAAATGGAATTGTTTGTCATTCGTCGAGCCACAAGAGCCGATGTCCCGCTTGTCTTTGAACTTATCAAAGGTCTTTCCATCTACGAACGTCGTCCGCAGGATGTGACGGGTAGTGAGGACGCCCTTGCTTATTGGCTCTTTGAGCGTCGCGTGGCAACGGTGCTGATTGGCGAACTGGAGGGACGTGCTATAGCATACGCCATTTACTACCCCGTATTCGGCTCTTTTGCAGCCGAGGGTAGGGTGCATCTTGAAGACCTTTTCGTCCTGCCCGAGTTTCGCGGCAAGGGATTGGGGCACCAGCTTCTGGCACGCGTGGCTGCCGAAGTTCTCTCCGATGGTTATACGGGCATGGAGTGGAGCGCTCTTGCCTGGAACATCCCTGCTGTCACCTTCTATTCTCGTTTAGGCGCCACGCAGGAAACCGGCCGCACCTACATGTCCTTCACCCACGCCCAGCTGCAGGAACTATCTGGAGAAAAAAGATAGTCTTAACGTGAATTCGGTATAAAACGTAGTTTTTCCCAACAGGTATCGGTAGTTTCGGTGATGTGGCGCAACGTATTGTCATCCTGGCTGTTTATCACCGACACCCCTCAATTGGGGTATCGGTTGTACTGTCTCATGTAAAAAAATAAACGATGCAACCCATCCAGTTTGTCCAATAAACAGGAAATGAAGATGCAGTCTTGGGAAATGCTTATTTTTTCAGGTTGGAAAACGCGTTGAGCAACGTTGCCCAACGCGTTGAGCCACGTGGACCAACGCGTTGGTCCAACAAAAAGAGCTTACTTCAAGTTACGCTCACAGGATGTATTCCTAAAAGACAAGTTTTGCGTGCTTATTTTCGCTTTCCCCCGTGAAAAAGTGAAGTAATCGTGAAAAGAACCATTTCTTTCCTAAAAAATCAGCCCCAAGTCAGATGGCCTGGGGCTGAAGGGTGTGTGAAGGGGATTATCAATAAATCCCTTTAGAAAAACGTTACTCAGCAGGGGAGAACTCGTCCTTGCCTACGCCGCAAAGGGGGCAAACCCAGTCGGCGGGGAGGTCTTCGAAAGCGGTGCCGGGGGCGATGCCGTTGTCGGGGTCACCTGCTGCGGGATCGTACTCGTAGCCGCAGACTTCGCAAACGTACTTTTTCATAACTTGTTGACCTGTTGACTCGTTGACTTGTTGACTATAATTACTTCTCGCGGCGGATGAAGTTGTAGCCGTACTTGGCCTGCTCGCCGAGCTCTTCCTCGATGCGGATGAGCTGGTTGTACTTGGCCATACGGTCGGTGCGGCTGAGGGAGCCGGTCTTGATCTGTCCGCTGTTGGTGGCAACGGCAATGTCGGCAATGGTGGTGTCCTCAGTCTCGCCCGAACGGTGGCTGGTGACGGTGGTGTAGCCGGCACGGTGAGCCATCTCGATAGCATCGAGCGTCTCAGAGAGTGAACCAATCTGGTTGACCTTGATGAGGATGCTGTTTGCAGCGCCCATGCGGATGCCCTTCTCCAGGAACTTGACGTTGGTGACGAAGAGGTCGTCGCCGACAAGCTGGCAGCGGTTGCCGATGCGGTCGGTGAGCTTGACCCAGTTTTCCCAGTCGTTCTCGTCGAGGCCGTCCTCGATGCTGTCGATGGGGAACTTGGTGATGAGTTCTTCCAGATAGTCGATCTGCTGCTCAGCCGTCAGCTTCTTGCCGTTAGGATCCTTCTTCTTGCCGTCCTTCAGCTGGCGATAGTCGTAGTACCACTTGCCGTCTTCGCAGGTTGCGAACTCGCTGGCGGCGCAGTCCATAGCAATCTTCACATCCTTGCCGGGAACATAGCCGGCAGCGGTAATGGCGTCACAGATAATCTGCAGGGCGTCTTCGATACCGTCGAGAGCGGGAGCAAAGCCGCCTTCGTCGCCGACAGCGGTGGAGAGGCCGCGCTTCTTGAGCAGCTTGGCGAGGTTATGGAAGACCTCAGCACCCATGCGGATGCCTTCGCGCTCGGAGGTGGCGCCGACGGGACGGATCATGAACTCCTGGAAGGCGATGGGGGCATCGGAGTGGGCACCGCCGTTGATGATGTTCATCATGGGAACAGGCAGGGTGTAGGTGTTCGTGCCACCGATGTAGCGGTAGAGGGGAACCTGCAGGAAGTTGGCAGCCGTGTGGGCAACAGCCAGCGAAACGCCGAGGATGGCGTTGGCGCCGAGGTTGCTCTTCGTGGGAGTGCCGTCGAGCTTCAGCATGGTGCAGTCGATGAGGCGCTGATTAAGAACGTTCATGCCAACGAGGGCGGGAGCGATCTTCTCATTGACGTTGGCCACGGCCTTCAGCGTACCCTTGCCCAGATAGCGGCTCTTGTCGCCGTCGCGAAGCTCGAGGGCTTCGTTCTCGCCCGTGCTGGCACCGCTAGGGACTGATGCACGACCGCAGACGCCGTTTTCCAATGTTACTTCGACCTCAACAGTCGGGTTACCTCTCGAATCAAGAATTTCTCTTGCATGTACTTTGCAAATCTTCATTTTTTGTGATTAAAAATTGGGTTAATAAATAAACTATATGTCTCTTTTTTTCTTGTCTCGTTGGCTTGTTGACTTTCTTTAAAGTGCCTCTATGATGCGGCGTCCAAACGCCTTGCAGTTGGCAAGCGCATCGGCATCGGGTACCCACAGTGTGGTGACGCCATCGTCGATGAGTTGTAAACCTGCTTCGGTAAGACGTTCGTTCATGAGCTTTACGGCATCGCCGCTCCAGCCATAGGAGCCAAAAGCAGCAGCTTTCTTCTTCTTGAATTTCAGACCGCGCATCATCTCCAGTAATCCGGCAATGGCGAAGGAATAGCCGTAATTGATGGTGGGTGAGCCGACCAGGACAACCTTCGAACGGAAAATCTCCGTGAGGACGTCGTTCTTATCCTCGTGGGCCACGTTGAAAAGCTTTACGGTAAGCGTCGGGTCAGCCTCGAGGAGTCCTTCGGCAATGGCTTCAGCCATCTTACGGGTAGATTGCCACATGGTGTCGTAGGCTATCGTTACCTGATTCTCCTGATAGGCATCGGCCCATCGGAGATACTTTTCAACAATCTGCGTGGGGTTTTCCTTCCAAATAACGCCGTGGCTGGGACAAATCATGTCGATGGGCAGATTCATGGCCAGGATTTGCTGAATCTTCTTCGTCACCATCGTGCTGTAGGGATTGAGGATGTTGACGTAGTACTTCTCTGCCTCGTACATCATGGCAGCCTTATCAACGGCATCGTTGAACAATGATTCGGAAGCAAAGTGCTGCCCAAAGCCGTCGTTCGAGAAAAGGATGTTCTCGCCACTCATGTAGGTGAACATGGTGTCGGGCCAATGGAGCATGGGTGCCTCGATGAAGGTAAGCGTTGATTCGCCAATCGGCAGGGTGTCGCCCGTCTTGACATTGACGAAGTTCCAGTCCTGATGATAATGTCCGCGGATGATGGCTTCGCCTTTCTTAGTGCAATAGATGGGTGTGCCGGGGATTTCACGCATCAGTTCAGGCAGAGCGCCGCTATGGTCTACCTCGTTGTGATTCATGACGATGTAGTCAATCTGCTTAAGGTCTATCTCCTGCTTCAGACGGCTGACGAATTCGCAGTCGTAGGGTTGCCAGACGGTATCAATCAGCACGACTTTTTCGTCGCGAATAAGATAGGAATTATAACTTGAACCACGGAAGGTGGAAAGCTCGTCACCGTGAAAATGCGTCAGTTCCCAGTCGATTTTTCCGACGTGGCTGACCTTCTTCGTAATCTGTTTTGCCATGGATAATATTTGAACGCACAAAGTACGGCATTTTTTTTCAGTTGTGCAAGAATTTCCAAGGATGTTTGCCTATCCGTTCGTTAAATTTACCAAAAAAACACTTTTGGCTTTGCAATTGAATAAACAATGCTTATCTTTGCAAAGAATTTCATCCTTAACACCTGCAGAAAAATGATGCGCGAAAAAACCATAGAGAAAATAATCCGGGATTTCATTGCCAAGGAACTGACTTTAAGCCCCGAAAAGATTGGATTGGAAGATAATCTTATTAACGACCTCCATGCCGATTCGATGGACATTGTCAATGTGGTCACGGCCATTGAGTCGCGTTTCAAGATAAAATTCCCCGACGACACAGAGATTCCCTACGAAGGCTACACACTGAAGTTCCTCGTAGAGGGCGTGCAGAAGGCGTTGAAAGAGAAAAGCCCTGTTCGCCGGGCTGCCCGTGCGGCCAAGAGTGCCGAGAAGGCAGCCGAGGAAAAGGCACGTCAGGTGCGTAACCAGCTGAAGGAAAAGCATGGTGAGCAGTAAGAAAGGCGCAAGAAATTAAATCAGATTTTTCCGAGAATGCGGTCCATCACCCAGTTCGTGGGTGTGGCGCTGATGCCTGTGCAGGTACAGATGTCCTTTCCCTGCAAATGACGTATCACGCTTTCGATGAGCGGCAGTTGGACATGTGGTGGATTGGGGATGTCAAAAACTTCCCTACCGCGCTCGGTGTGCAAGGCAAGCGGTTCGAAGGTAAAGACGGAGAAACAGATCATCCCTTTGTCGCCGATGATCTCGATGCGATCCTCGGAGGCCGATTCGTCGGCAACGAAACACCATGAGCCGGAGCCTACCAGCCCACTCTCGAAGCGGAAGCAGGCGCTGATGGTGTCTTCGGCCTCGTAGAGACGGCCGCGATTGCCACAGAATCCTTCGGCTTCGGTGATGATTCCGAAATACTCCTGTATGATGTCAATCTGATGAGGAGCAAGGTCGTAGAAATAACCTCCGCCGGAGATGGGGGGCTGAAGGCGCCAGGGGAGTTCTGCTTTGCTGTTCCAGTCCATCTCGCGTGGAGGGCGGGCGAAGCGGACTTGCAGATTGATGATGTTCCCAATCTGGGGGATGAGTTCTTTTACCTTCAGGAAATAGGGGAGGTAGCGTCGGTAGTAGGCTACGAAGCAGGGTACACCCATTTCCTCGCTGGTGCGGTTGATGCGAAGGCAGTCCTCGTAGCTCACGGCCATGGGCTTTTCAATATAGACAGGCTTGCCAGCTTTCATGGCCATGATGGCGTATGTGGCGTGGCTGGAGGGAGGGGTGGCGATATAGATGGCGTTGACGTTCGGGTCGTCGATGATGTGCGTCGGGTCGGTGTACCATTTCTTTACCCCATTCCGTTCGGCATACGAACGGGCTTTCTCTGCATTACGGCTCATGACGGCCTCGATGCACGATCCTTCAACCTTCGCAAAAGCTGGGCCGCTTTTCTTTTCCGTGACTTCGCCACAACCGATGAATCCCCAGTGAATCATGATATTTTAGTTAAGATTTAAGAATTAAGAGTTCAGAAAGACAGCTTTGTTTGCAGTCATTTTAGTCCCAGAAGTTCCATGAAAGACCGAGTTTGAACCAACGGGGGTTGATAGGGTAGTGAGGGACGAGGAAGGAATGGGAATTTCCGAGCAAACCTTCGTTGACATGACTGTACATCACGTAGAAGCGGCATTGCTTGAGGTGGAAGTTGGCATAGACGTTGACGATAGGGTAGTCGCCTATGGAGACGCGGGCGTCAGGGTCGGCGTTCTGAAGGTGATACATGCCGAAGCCCGGGCAATAGGTGGGTGCATAGTAGGCTGTGAAATAGCGAACATCGCCGCCCAATTGGATGCGCAGCACTTTAGCATAGGTGAACTTCAGATAGAGATTGCTGTAGACATTGACGAGCGGCAGGGGGAGTATATCGTCGCGACTGCTGTATTGCGCTGTCACCTCGTTGTCCCAATGCAGGATGCCGAGGGCAAAGTCCTGATTGAGTGTAGCGCTCAGTACTTGGATGTTGCCGCTATACTGGCGTGGAGCGATGTCGTTGTAGAATCGCGTGGAGCCAGACGTCATTTGCTCGCCGTAGCCGCTGAAGGCAAGGTAGGTGTAGTTCTTGATGTTCTCCACGCCTACGCTCAGACGCGTGTGCAGACGGTCGAAGGAGAGGCTGCCGCCAACGTGGGTGCGGAATTCCTTGCTGAAGTCGTTGTCCCACCAGAAGTGCTGCGAATGATAGTGGTTGTAATAGAACGAAGGCTCAAGGTTTGTCATAAAGCCGTTGAAGGCCAGACGAACCGTATCGCCCAGCAAACGGAAGTTCAAGTCACCGTCAGCTTCGAGCCGGATGTCGCCGATGTCATCGCCTAGAATGGCTAACTCGCCAGTGACGTTGAAGTGAAGTACATTGCCCAGTGTGCGGCGCAGATTGGCACCGAGGGTCAGCGTCTGCTCATTCCAGCGTCGGATAGTCTCTTTGCCGCTACCGTCGCCCAGCGAGTCGGGTAGGGTGAACGAGCGGAATTCGTGCATCGCATACGCCGAGCCGCCAAAGGGAATCCATTTGTTGAAGCCCTCTATCAGCGAGAGCCCGGCAGCGTTCTTGATGGAGAGGTAGTTTGTGGCGTCGATGGAGTCGTAGGGGAGGTAGTTGTTGGCATAGTAGCCCGTGGGGGGGCGATAGTCAATGAAACGTCGCCTGTGCCCCTTTGCATTTGCGGTGTGGAACGCCTTCATAACAGGGACGAACTCCTGACGGACAATGACTGTATCGGGCAGGCTGTCGGTAACGGACTTGTAGTAGCCCATGTCGTAGTGCTGCTCGAAGAAAGCTGTGCGCATGCGGTTCTCGTTCCAGTTGCGTTCCATGTTGACGGGCATGTCGGCAGGGCGATAGGTTTGTTTGCCTGACGACATATCCTCGGGACGGGTGATGAAGCGGTCGTCGGTAAGGCCGCCGTTCTCAGCCCACTTCAGTTTGTCGTAGTTGAGCAACAGGTGCATGCCGTAGCGGTCCCCACGATAATAGCCGTAGAGGGCAGCATCGAAAAGCGATGTCGACTGGCTGCTGTAGAGCCCTCGTCCATAGACGTAGTCGAGGTTGAAACCGATGCCGATTCGTCGTCCTGCATTGACGGCAAACGTTCCCTTGATGCGCTCCTCGCCGTTGATTTTGTTTCCGGCACGGTAGTAGCTGACGTTTGTGTAGGGCGACTTCGTGTCCATGAACCGGAAGTGATCCGGCTGGGTGATGAAGTAGTCCATCGGGTAGGCGAAGATGTAGTCGTCGCCCGAAGGGCGGTGGAAGAAGATGCGTGACTCGCGAGGCGAACCCATATTGCCGAGGTAGTTGTATTCGCCGTTCAGACCATCGGTAAAGTGGACGTTCTGGAAGCGGTGGATGGCGGTGTCGGGTTCTGAGGGAGTAATTTCGCCCAGTGTCTGGGATACCGTCCAAGCGCGGACGTCCTTGGGCGTCTTGCGGTCCGTTACGGTGCTGTCGCGGCGCGATTCGCTGCTGCCGTTGCCGATGCCTGTAGGGTCGAGGCCGTTTCCTGTGTCCATGAGCCGCCTATTGTCCTGCCCCCATGTGACGACGGCGGCGTACAGCAGCGTACAGACAAGCAGAACGGCTCTTTTCATCAGCTTCTGATAATCTTCAATCTTCGAACGGCTTTGTCCTCCTATCTTTCACGAAAAACCGAATGATGTAGTCGGCCGTCTTGACAACGATGCTGACAGCGGCAATGATAAGGAACAGCGTGCGGTCGTTCGGCAGAGCGAAATAGACAATGAAGGCTGCAATGAAACCCAGCAGGAACAGCGCGTTTAGCAGCGAGCGGACTTGTTGTTTGTTCTTCATCTTTTTAGTTAATTCTTCACTCTAAACTCCATTTATGCTCACAGGCTTTTCTTCAGATCCTCAGTAAGCTGAGTGAAAAGGTCGATGGTCTTGATGCGGAACTTGCCCGTTGCGCGGAGCAGCTTGGTCTTCGAGGTGTTAAAGCATTGCTCGTCCGTAATCCATTCCTCTGCCGTAAAGCGTTGTCCGCCGTCCCGCTCCTCCTCGTACCAGTATTTGATGCGCGTCATGCGTACCTTCATTCCGCTTTCGGCAGGAAAAATCTCCAGCAGGTAATTGATGCGCGTGCGGTCCAGGACAATCCAGTTCCTCTTGAATGTCAGGTATTCCTCAGCTTGAATGACGAGGTGATAGTTCGTCTCGTCCTGCTCGACGATCTTGCTGCTGAGGACTGTAGGCACGACGAATCGGTTTTCCACCCATTTCAGAGCCTTCGCGTAGGCCCACTTCTCGTTCAGCCCATCGGGGATGGACAGGGTCTTCTCGAACGTCACGCGGTTGTTGACGACGGGCACGGCACCCACGCCGTAGCGAGCATCTATCTGGGCAAAGCCCGCCATCGTTGTCGCGAGCGCCAGCACGAAAAGTTGCAGTCTCTTCTTCATAGATATCCTATTTTAATATTATTGAATGCAAAAGTACAACGTCTGGGGCGAAAAAGCAAGAAATTTCTGTTTTTTCCGAAGGGCTTAACGTAAAAAAACATATTATTCCTCCATCTTCAATCTTTCATCTTCATTTTCTTTGTATCTTTGTCCCGATAATTGTGTGTGTAGTCTGATGATGGAGAAAAACGAGGCGTTGGAGCTGGCGTGGCAGCTTGTGGAGGGGACGGGCATCAACGTGTTCCTCACGGGTCGGGCGGGGACGGGAAAGACAACGTTCCTGCGCGAGCTCCGCACGCGGCTCCCCAAGCGCATGGTGGTGGTAGCGCCGACGGGCGTGGCTGCCATCAATGCCGAGGGGGTGACGATTCACTCGTTCTTCCAGCTGCCGCTGTCGCCCTTCGTGCCTGGAGGCAAGGTGCGGAGCGACGGTGGAAGGAAGTACCAGTTCTCCAAGCAGAAGAAAAACATCATCCGCACGCTCGACCTGCTGGTGATTGACGAGATTTCGATGGTGCGCGCCGACTTGCTCGATGCCGTCGATGACGTGCTGCGCCGCTACCGCGACAGCAGCCGTCCGTTCGGCGGGGTGCAGCTGCTGATGATTGGCGATCTGCAGCAGTTGGCACCTGTGGTGAAGGACGACGAGTGGGCGCTGTTGCGCGAGTACTACGACACGCCGTTCTTCTTCGGCAGCCGCGCCCTGCAGCAGACGCGCCACGTGACCATCGAGCTGCAGCACGTCTATAGGCAGACCGACCAGTCGTTTATCGACCTGTTGAATAAGGTGCGCACAGGAACTCTGACGCCTGAGGACTTGGAGCGCCTCAATGCCCGTGTGACGAAGGACGACAATACGCCTGAGGGCGTCATCCGCCTGACGACGCACAACCGCACAGCAGACGGTTACAACGAGCGTCGCCTGCAGGCAATCCCCCGTGTAGCGCGTCTCTATCGTGCTACCGTCGAGGGTACGTTCCCCGAGACGTCCTATCCTGCTGACGAGACGCTGACGCTGAAGGTGGGCTGCCAGGTGATGTTCCTGAAGAACGACGTCTCCTTCGAACACCGTTTCTACAACGGCAAGCTGGCGCGTGTGACGGAGTTGAAGGACGACGAGGTCACCGTCGTGGGGCTGGATGACGGACGTTCCATCACCGTCGGCCCGATGGAGTGGACAAACGCGCGCTACGTCATCGACAAGGAGTCGCGCGAGATTCGCGAAGAGGTGGAGGGCGTGTTCCGTCAGTTCCCCCTGCGGCTGGCGTGGGCCATCACCATCCACAAGAGCCAGGGGCTGACGTTCGACCGCGCCGTAGTGGATGTGAATGCAGCTTTTGCCGCAGGGCAGGTGTATGTGGCGCTCAGCCGCTGCCGCACGCTGGAGGGGCTGATGCTGACGGAGCCGCTGCGTCCTGGATCCGTCATCACGGACAGCGTCGTGACCCGCTATATGGACGTCGAACTCAGCGAGGCGCAGACGGTGAGCGGGAGGCTGGGCGATTTGAAGCGCGAGTATTTCCTGTATCTTGTGAATGAGTTCTTCGACCTCCAGCCCTTGCGCTGGGCGTGGCAGAAGTTGCTGCGCCTTGTCGATGAGCATCTCTATCGCGACTATCCGCGCCTGCTCGCGCGCTATAAGGAGATAGCTCCGCAACTGGAGTCGGAGGTCTTCGATGTGGCGCCTCGTTTCTGCCGGCAGTGTGCCGACATCGTTGCTGCCAGTACCGACTACGAACACGATGCCCTCCTGCACGGGCGCATCCACAAGGCATGCATCTACTTCGAGGGGAAACTCTCGAGCCAGCTGGGAACCTTGCTGGCCGATGCCAGGACGCTGGAGAGCGACAATAAGAAGGTGGCTGAACAGCTTGAGGAAACGCTCGACAACCTGCGTCAGCTCTATGGCTTGAAGGTGAGCCTGCTGCGCTTCGTGGCGCAGAGCGGCTTCACCGTTTCCTCTTATCTGAAGCAGAAGGCCCGCTTCACGCTGGATGGGGAGAAAGGCTCATCCGCTGCTCCTCCTGCGAAGGGGGAGGGGAAGCTGGCGCGCAGCTCACGGGCGAAAGCGAAGTCGTCCCCCTCCGCGAAGGAGCGTAGAGGGGGGCTGAAGCCCTCCCCCTTACGGGAGAGCGAGGCGAGGGGGGAATCCGACATTGCCTATCCCGAGCTGTTTGAGACGCTGCGCCGCTGGCGAGGCACGGAGGCTTTCCGCGAGCACAAGAGCGCCTACTACATCCTCTCCAACGCTGCGCTCATCGCCATCGCCAACGCCCTCCCCACCAACGCTGCACAGTTGAAGCGCCTCAAGGGCATGGGACCTGCCAAGGTAGCCAAGTATGGCGAGGAAATACTTGAGCTCGTCCGCGACTACATCGCTGAGCTGCCAGAGTAACCTTTGATATTCTCCAAGAACTCTATTTCCACGATGCGCAGTTCATTTTTTGTTTCGGCCCCGTTGGCGGCTTTGAAAAGGTCCAGTTCACCTGCGGTGGGCTCTGCCACCTCCACGATGCCTCCGAAGGCATCCTCGTCCTTGCCGGCTCCGCGGAGGCAGATGGTGATTTCGTCGGTTTGCACGCGCTGGGTGGGTGTCAGGTGCACATAGCCGAGACTGCGCTCCGTCTCGCCGTTCCAGATGAGCTGCTCGCCAGCATAGATGTTCAGGGGATAGCTGCGCAGGCGCCACCCAGTGAGCTTGAGGCAGATGTCATCTACGACGGCTCTTTCCGCCAGTTTATAGGTGATCCAGGCGGTGGAGAGGCGTCCGTCGTTCTTCCATTCTGAGAGTTCGTTGTCGTCGTAGCTACGTGAGGCATGCCCGCTGTCGTGCCCCGCAGTAGCAGCTACAATCTCTATTCCCCGGGCGTGTTCCGTATAGGAGGGTGAAAGCGGTGTCTCACCTCGGTCGAGGCGCCCCTTCAATGTGAGCTGCGGCATGAGTTTTTCGCTATTCACTTTTTCACTTTTAACTCCTGCCGAAGCAGACTTCACGCCCTCGGCGCTGGCCCTGAGCCGAATTTTTCCGGCTCGGGTGGTAGTGCGGACCAGGACACGGTTCACGCCACATTCTACGGGCAGGGCTGTGGCGCCGACATAGTTGTCCGCGATGTTCTTTGTGGCATCAGCGCCGGGGGGCTGCGTCGCCTGGTTGTCGCGGGTGGCAATGCCGCCAATCCAGGTAGCTTCGCCCTCGAGCTGGAAGTTTATCATGCGGTCGTCCAACGGACAGCGGCGCCCCTGCCTGTCAACAACCTCCACTTGGAAGAGCACCATATCGGCACCGTCGGCCTTCGTCCCCTCTGGATTTTCGATGGCGGTAAGTTTCAGCTGATACGGTTCGCCAGCGGTCTCCAGCTTGTAACGGCTGCCGTCAGAGCCTACTGCTTCCAGCGTGCCCGGCTCGAAGGGGACATCCTCGAATGTAAAGAGGTAACGATAGCTTTGACTGCCTTTACCCAGGGACCGTCCGTTGAGGAACAACTCGACAGAGTCGGCAGTCGAAACCACATAGACAGGCTTGGACAAGGGTGAATTATGGGTTGAGATTCGGGAGTTGCCGTAGTTCCAATGCCCCACGATATAGGTCCTTTCCTCTTCAGGCTCCACCCATCCGTCCCACATTACCTGGTGTACGTAGAACGCATCTTTGGGTATGCGCATGGCATCCACCACGCCGCTGGTGCGGTAGTTGCTCTCGCCCCGGTGGTGGGTGTTGGTGTCAGAAAAGACAATCTTCACCCCGCCTGACGAGACGCGGGTGCCGGTGCCGGGGCGCTCCAGCCAGTAGTCATACCAGCGGCGGACCATCTCGACGGCAAACTGATCCATGTTGTGGTTATACTCCAGGGCAGGCTTCCCGCGATAGAGCGGACCGTCTCCTTCGCGGTGGAAGGGGTGGCTCCATTCGTCCCAATATCTGCGCAGGCCTTCGTCGCGACAGTATTCCATCGCCCACATCGGATGTTTTTTCGATTTGTTGATATACAGCATCTCGCCGCCGTATTCCGCCTCGTCGATGTCCAGCATCTCGCGACTGCCGATGGCACGACCGCCGTGGGGGTCATACTTGTCGCGGATGGCTTTCATCTCAAGCATGTGCTCGCGGCTGATGCTCTCGTTGCCGCTTTCGTAGAAGAGGATGGACGGGTTGTTGCGGTTGTAAATGATGGCATCGCGCATCAGGGCCTTCCGCTGCTCCCAGCGGGCGCCTTCCACGTCCTTCTCGGCATCGCCTGCGGGCATCGCCTGAGGCAGGCCTACGCGGTCGCACGACTCGATGTCCTGCTTCCACGGCGTGACGTGCATCCAGCGCACCAGGTTTCCGCCCGATTCGACCATCAGGCCGTTCGAGTAGTCGCTCAGCCAGGCCGGCACGCTGATGCCCACACCGGGCCACTCGTTGGAAGTGCGCTGGGCATAGCCGTGCACCATCATCACGCGGTCGTTCAGCCATATCTTGCCCTCCTTGAACGCTGTCTTCCGGAAGCCCGTTCGGGTAATGACGTTGTCGAACGCCTCGTCATTTTCCTCTAACGATGTCTCGACGGTATAGAGGTAGCCGTAGCCCCACGACCACAGGTGCAAATCACCGGTCGTTGTGTTTGCTGCATGTAACGTAGTGGTCTCGCCAGGCTGCAGTGTGACGGTTTCAGACATCGCAGAAAACAGCACCTTTCCTTCCATGTCGCGCAGGAGCATTGTCATTCGGAAGGTATGCGGCCTGTTGTCGTCGTTCTTTACTTCGCTCTCGGCATGGATTGTGGCAGCGCGTTTATTCAGATGGCGAGGCGATGAACAATCAAGGTCGGTGGCATAGACGTAAGTACCCGTCGTGCCAAGGTTCGAATAGAGCGGCAGCGTCTGGTAGAGCTTGCCTGTGATGTGCAGATAGACGTTCTTGGGTATTCCGCCGTAGTTGGCGTTGAAGTTCTTGTCGTTCCACTGGTAACGGCTGTTGAACTCGCGTGAAAGGTAGTCCCACGAGTTGTCGCAGCGCACGGCCAGCACGTTCGCTCCTTCCTTGATATAGGGTGTCAGGTCGAAGCCGCACGCCATCACCCCATTCTCGCTGAACCCCAGGTGGTGGCCATTGAGGTAGAAGTCCGCACCCTGCCGCACGCCTTCGAATTCGATGAAGAACTTTCTGTCGCTCCACCCTGAACGCTCCACCCTGAACGCTTTCCTGTACCAACAGACGGTATCCGTTAAATCCGCGATGTCCTTGCGGAACGCCTCGTCGCCGTTGAAGGCGTAGGGCAGCGTCACCTGCAGCCAGTGGCTGTCGTCGAACTCCGGATTCATGGCCTCTGCCACGTCCCCCGCCTGCAGCCGCCAGCCGGCGTTGAAATTGATTTTCGCACGGCCCTTTCCCGCCATGGCAGGGGCAGGGTGGACTGCGCGTTGCTCACTTGGCTTATCGAAGACGTTGTGGTCCGCCCGCATTGCCGCCTGCACGCACACGGCTGGCATCAACATCATATAGAATAAAAGAATCTTTCTCATACCTTTTGTCTGTTATTCACGGGTTCTTTGCTTTTCTGTCAACGTTAGGGTCGTGTTTCATTTCCGTATACCTTATCTTGCCATAATTGTTTTCTCCCTGCAAATATACGGTTATTTTTCCGAACTTCCAAATGCAGATATGCACTTTCTCCCATAAGTTATCTGTTTCTTTGAGGTTTGACATGTTGGTTCCCTCCCCTTCGTTCCGCCGAGGCGCGACAGAGGTCAATTCGTCAAATAGTCAAACCGTCAAACCGTCAAACTGTCATTTTCATTTGTGTAATAACGGGGGTGGAGGGGAGAGGAGAAAGAGTGTGGTAATGAATTATTATATTATAATTTTATTTATATATTATAATATATATATATTATAATATATAAATAAACTTCATCTGAAAATGGGGCGTGGGGCATAATACAGAAACAAAAATGACGGTTTGACAGTTTGACGGTTTGACGGTTTGACGGCGCAGATTATACATTAGGCTTATATACAGCACTTTCTGAAATTGCTAAATGATGAGGGCTGGGTGCTGCCTCACTGCGGAATCATCCCCAATGGGCTGGCAGATTAGCGCAGTGGGCTGGCTCCGCAGCGCAGTGCGATAGTTTTTTATTCCACTGCGTTATTTTTCGGCGTTTTTGTTTGGTGTTGTCGCAGAAAATCAGTAACTTTGCATAGATGAAAAACTAAAACTTTGAACTTAAACCAAAAGCCTGAAATGATTGAACTATCACAACTACAAACTCTTACGGAAAACGCTGGGGAGCGGGTTAGTTCATAGTTCATAATTCATAGTTCACAATTCATAGTTCATAGTTTGGCAAGAAATGGCTCGAGAGGTGTCCTACGATGCCATCGTCCCTCGAGCCGCATGAAATGTTGTATCTTTGCAGCGGAATTCCAAATTATCAATTATCAATTATCCATTAAAAACGCTTTTTCCTATGCCTATTACTTATCAGATTGTGGGTTGCACCAACCCGAGGGGTGCGCAGAATGTCGACTACGCCACCAACTGCCAGCTCAAGCGCGTACCCAGCGATCTGCTTGCGTAAAAGAGCCTCAAGCCCCAAACCCCTCCCGTAGGGGGAGGGGTGGGTGCTCCTGCTACTTGCACTTCCCGATACGGCGCCAATGGTCAACGATGCGCTCGAAGTCCTTGAGGTACTGGGGTTCACTAAATTCTGAGGTGGGGTAGCCGGCACTGAAGTGGAAACTTTCTTTCTTGGGCTCAAAATATTCCGCATAGTCTATAGTGGGCTGCGGATATCCGCGGCTGTCATATCCGGAGGTAAGCAGGACGTTGCAGACGCTTTTCGTTCCCAAAAAAATCTCCAGCTCGGAGGCTGCTAAACCGGCACTACATAGTGCTTTTAGCGTGGGCATCTTGTCCTTGAAAACAAGAACTTTCGTTTCGGTGTTGTATGAAACGATGTCGTCGTCAGTAAACACCAATGTGTTCAGTTCCACTTCGTCCGTGCCGCTTCGTACGACGTAGGCCTTCAGCTGGCTTTCGAAGATTGCCTTCTGGCAACCACATGCGGTGAGTGCTACCGCTACGAGGAGAATGAGTTTTTTTCCGTTTTTCATCTTGGTGCAGTTTGGGGATTGATTACGCTGGCAAAACGTACCGAATGCGGATATACTGCATCGCCGATTGTTAAAAAACAAAAAATCTGCGGTTTTTTGTGAGACCGCAGATTACGCTGAGCTGAAGGTTTTTATTCCAGGCCGTGACAGTACTTGACGCCGAGGCGGTCGTAGAGGCGGAGCAGGCGTGGCAGACGGGCGGTGAAGCTGTCCCAGTCTTTTTGCTCGGGACGGCACCACTGCACCTCGCTGGCAGCACCGAGGCGGGGCAGCAGCTGGTAGAAGGCAAACTCAGGATAGGCGATGTATTCCGTCCAGAGGTTGACCTGCTGACCGAGGATGCACTGCTGCTGCTCGACGGTGAGGCTGTCGGGTAGGACGGGCTCGAACGAATAGACCTTGCTGGCGGAGACGATGTATCCACCGATGGTGCGCGGCTGCTTGGCCACGTCCTTCAGCTGCGGATGGTCGATGTAGGCAAAGACATTGGGGCTCATGATGACGCGATGCCCCTGACGGGCAGCCTCGATGCCGCCCTTGACGCCACGCCAGCTCATGACGACGGCGCCGGAGGTAAGGCCGCCTTCAAGCGTCTCGTCCCAGCCGATGAGGTCGCGTCCGCGTTCGTTGAGGAATTTCTCCACCTCGTGGTTGATGTAGGTCTGCAGCTGGTTCTCCACGCTATGCTTGCCATCAAATGTCAGCCCCAGTTCGCGGGCCTTGGCCTGGCATTTCGGGCAGTCCTTCCAGCGGTTCTTCGGACATTCGTCGCCTCCGATGTGGATGAGCTTCGAGGGGAAGACATCGCAGATCTCGCCGAGGACGGTCTTAATGAATTCCATCGTCTCGGGATTGCCGGCGCAGAGTACCTCGCGGCTGACGCCCCATTCGGTCCTGACGGGGTAGGGGCCACCTGTGCAGCCAAGGTTGGGATAGACGTGCAGGGCACCCTGCATGTGTCCAGGGAGGTCAATCTCAGGGATGACGTTGATATAGCGTTCGGCAGCGTAGCGGACAATCTCGCGGCACTCGTCCTGCGTGTAGTAGCCTCCGTAGGGTGTGCCGTCGTAGATGCCGGCATTGGGGCCAATGACGGTCTGCTCACGAATGCTGCCCTCGAGGGCAAGGCGGGGGAGGGCTTTCACCTCGAAGCGCCAGCCCTGGTCCTCGGTCAGATGCCAATGGAACTGGTTGCATCCGTGCAGGGCCATGACGTCGAGCATCTGCTTGATGGTCTCGACGGAGAAGAAGTGCCGGGCACAGTCCAGCAGCAGGCCGCGATAGCCGAAGCGGGGCTCATCCTCAATCTTCGTGTAGGGCAGAAGAACCACATTGGTCTTCACCAAAGGCAGGCTCTTGCGGAGAGTCTGCGCAGCACGGAAAAGGCCGACAGGCTGGCGGGCCTGAAGGGTGACGCCCTTGTTCTCAACCTTCAGCACGTAGGCTTCCTGCTGCTGTCCGGTGAGGGGGGATGCATTGGTGTAGGCTTTCTTCCCCTTTTTCTTCTTGTCAGCATCAAGGCCGATCTGGAGGCGGATGGCGGCGCGCTTGTCCTTAGGCGTCAGCATCAGGCGGATTCCCGTTGCCTCCTCTATCCATTGCTGGAGGAAGCGGGCGGTGCGGCTCACCTCGTCGTCCGAGGCGTCGTAGGCAATGCCCATGCCGCTCTGGAGGTTGAAGAAATGCAGTGTGTCGGTCTGTACGCTCATCGGCAGGGGGATGACGCGATAGTCGGCAGTCAGCATCTGTGCTTCAGCGCGGCTTGCAAAAACGACAAGGCCGAGCAGCACGAGGGTAAGGGTGAGGTGTCTTCTCATAGTGAACTATAGTTTTTAGGGGTTTATCTCTTCTGCTGTTGCTGGAGGCGCTGCTGCTCCTGCTGCATGGCTTCGAGGCGTGCCATCATGCCCGACTTCTTGGGCGGGTTAGCCTGATTTTTCTTGTAGTTGGCCTCCAGCTGGGCAAGGAGCTTCGAATCGTCGGTGGTGCGCTTCATGATGAACATGATGATGATGCTCATTAGCGACGAGATTAGGTAGTAGTAGTTCAGACCGCTGGAGTAACCGTTGAGGGTGAAGAGGAAGAGCACGGGCATGAGGTACATCGTCCACTTCAACATCTTCTGCGAACTCTGGTCCTGTCCGGCGGTGGGTTGCATCTTCATGCTAATGATGGTGTTGAGAATGTTCACCACGCAGAAGAGGAGGCAGAAGATGGAGATATGGTCGCCGAAGAGAGGTATGCGTCCAGGCCACGAGAGGATGTCGTCATAGGCGCTGAGGTCGCTGGCCCAGAGGAAACGTTCCTGACGCAGCTCGATGGCATTGGGGATGAAGAAGAACAGGGCCATCCAAACGGGCATCTGGATAATCATGGGCAAGCAGCCGCCCATAGGGCTGACGCCGTACTTCGAATAGATCTGCATCTGCTCCTGCTGCATCTGCATGGAGTCTGCAGGGTCGGGGTACTTCTCCTTTATTTCGTCGAGATGAGGCTTGAGGGCGCGCATCTTGGCCGACGACATGAACTGCTTACGGGTGAAAGGCAGGACAACCATTTTCACAATGAAGGTGAGCAACAGCAGCACGATGCCCATGTTCATGCCCCAGCGTGTGAGGAAGTCGAAGAGGGGTACGATGATGTAGCGGTTAACGAGGCGGACTACCGGCCAGCCCATATAGACGAGCTTGTCGAGCTGCAGGTTCTGACCATTGGTGGAGAGCTTACCGGCAGCCTTCAGCGTCTTAAAGTGGTTGGGTCCGATGTAGAACTGGAAGCGTGAGGGCTGGGCACCCGTGGGGTCGAAGGCTGTGCTCATCTGCGACTCCAGGTACTTCATGTAGAAGTTGGGCACGGTGTCCGTGTCGGTGTAGCGGGTGCTGATGGGGTCGTTCTCGCGATAGACGGTGCTGCTGAGGCGGGCGTTTGTGAACGTCTGCTCAGCTGCGAGGACGGTGCTGAAGAACTGGTTCTTGTAGGCGACCCAATCGACGGAGGGGAACTCGACGACCTTGTTCTTCATCTCGCTGACGTGGCTGGGGTTGTGTCCTGTCTCACGGTAGGAGAGGTAGGTGTAGCGCTGCTCGAAGTTGTAGCCCTTTTCCTGATGGCGCATGCGCTGGCTGAGGCGGACGCCCATCTGGTTCATCTGCGAGGGGAAGAAGTTTTGCATGCCCGTAGCCTGTACGGTGAGGTAGAGGGTGTATTTGTCGGGCAGCAGACGGTAGGTGAAGTCCAGATATCCTGCCCCGTTGGTGTTGAGGCGGAGGACCAGCGTGCTGTCCGTATGGCTGACAGGCTGGAAAAAGCGGTCGGCGGTGTTGATGTTCTCCATCTTGCCGTCGAGCAGGAAGGCCGTCTTGCGGTCGTTCTTGTCGAAGAGAACGATGGGGTTGCCCTGCTGGTCGTTATAGTCGGCCAATGTAGCGCTGACGACAGCTGCGCCCTTGGTGCTGATGTCGACGCTGAGCTGGCTGTTGCGGAGCGTGAGAATCTGCTCCTCGCCTACAGCGGTGCCATAAAGGGCGCTGGTGGTGTCGTTCATTTGTTCGACAAAACGAGCCTGCTCGGCTATGGCTTCGGCTGCGGCTTTTTCATTCTCGATTTTGCGCAGGCTATCCTGAACGGCAGCAAGACGCTGCTGCTCAGCGAGTTTTTCTGCTGACGGTTTGTTGAGAAAGAAGAATCCCACCATCACGGCGAAGATGAGGATCCATCCGATGATTGAACTTTTTCTTGTATCCATTTTATACTTGTTGACTTGTTGTCTTATTGACCCGTTGACCTGTTGACCCGTTTAATTCTTCTTCACCGGTTCTGTAGTCAGGCCAATGCCGAGTTTCTTGAATATCTTACGGTCTACCTCGCTGACCATGACGGTGACATGCACTTGGCATCCGTTGAGCAAAGGCAAGCATCCTAAGGCGCGGCGGCAGTTGTCGTCGTGGAGGCTGAGGATGGAGAGCGCCACGAGCACCTCGTCGGTGTGTAGACGGGGATTGCGCCCGTGCAGATAGTTCACCTTGGTGTCCTGAATGGGCTCTATCATCTCCTGCGGAATGAGTTTCACGTCGTGGTCGATGCCTGCCAGATGCTTGGTGGCATTAAGGATGAGGGCGGCGCAGGGGCCCAGCAGGGCGCTGGTCTCGGCTGTAATGAGGGTTCCGTCTTCCAGCTCAATGGCAGCAGAGGGAACGCCTGAACGCTCCTTCCGCTCGCGGGCAGCCACGACAGGCTTGCGATCATCGATGCTGATCTTGGCTTGCTTCATCAGCAGGACAATCTTGTTGACTTCACTCTCCGTGCCGTTGCTGTCAGCCAAACGGCAGAGGGCGGTGTAGTAGCGTCGGATAATTTCAGCATAGGACGCATCGCAGCATATGGCATCGTTGGAGATGCAGTTGCCCACCATATTGACGCCCATATCCGTAGGCGACTTGTAGGGACTCTCGCCGTAGATAGCCTCGAATATGGCATTCAGCACAGGGAATATCTCAATATCGCGGTTGTAGTTGACGGTGGTCTCGCCATAAGCCTCCAGATGGAACGGGTCGATCATGTTCACGTCGTTCAGGTCGGCTGTGGCAGCTTCGTAGGCGATGTTGACGGGGTGCTTGAGGGGCAGATTCCAAACGGGGAAGGTCTCGAACTTGGCATAGCCGGCCTTGATGCCGCGCTTGTGTTCCTGATAGAGTTGGCTGAGGCAGACGGCCATCTTGCCGCTGCCTGGGCCGGGGGCCGTCACAACGACCAGCGGGCGGGTGGTCTCCACATAGTCGTTCTTGCCGAAGCCTTCGTCGGAGTCGATAAGGTCGATGTTGGTAGGGTAACCCTCGATGATATAATGGTAATATACCTTGATGCCAATCCTCTCGAGCCGGGCCCGGAAGGAGGCTGCGCTGCCTTGTCCGTTGTAATGGGTGATGACAACGGCGCTTACCAGCAGCCCGCGGCTGATGAACTCGTCGCGCAGCCGGAGCACATCGACATCGTAGGTGATGCCGAGGTCGTTGCGCACCTTGTTCTCCTCAATGTCAACGGCACTGATGACAATGATGATTTCGGCGTCGTCGCGCAGTTGCATCAGCATGCGCAGCTTGCTGTCGGGCTGGAAACCGGGCAGGACGCGGCTGGCATGATAGTCGTCGAACAACTTTCCGCCAAACTCCATGTAGAGTTTGTTTCCGAACTGGGAGATTCGCTCCTTGATGTGTTCCGACTGGATGCGGAGGTACTTTTCATTGTCAAATCCGAGCTTCATAGGGGACCTTTTTTGATTACAAGCCGCAAAGGTAGTACTTTTTTCGCCAATTTTTGCAGGGTAAAAGATTTTTTTTACTACTTTTGCGCTCAGAAATATCATTTCATCCTCCAAAAACCATAAGCCCCTTTATCGCACATAATAAATAATAAGGTATATGAAAAAGCAAATTCTTCTCACTCTGATGTTCGGTTTGGTGACGTTGTTGCCTCTTTCGGCATCAGCGTCTCCCACAGACGACGACACTCGTGTCGGAGGTTCATTGGCTACGGACTCTGCGTTGATAGATGCTATCTCAGCCCTGCGTGCAGATGTCGGCAAGAAGCTGACGCAGGATTCTTTTCTTGTGGCGAAGTACAACCTGATAGTCTCACGCCTGATTGAAACCCATCGCCTTCCGCCACCCGACTCCATTCCTGACGTGGAAGACATCAACCCCATCCTCTTCCGCCTTATTGCCCCTCCCACGCTTTACACATCGCCGATGAAGCAGGCATTGGCATTGGAAGGTGACTCGACGGCTGTGGACAATACCTTGCCTGCCGAGAGCAATCTGCCTGGAACCAAGGACCTGGAGCTGCTGGATGAGCTCGATCATCTGCTGCTGCTTTCCTATCTGAAGAATCCTGAAAAAGTGAAGCAGACCGAAGCGCGCCTGATGGAAAACGCCAGCGTCTCTGAAGAGACGATGAAGAAATCGGCAGACAATGCTGCTCTGAACGTTCCTACGGGCGAAGCCGCTTTAGCACCTGTCGCAGCAACCAATACCGATATGGTTGTCAAGAAACCTAACTTCTGGAAAACAGGCGGTAACCTTTCTAACCAATGGGCCGAGAACTATTTCTCGTCGAACTGGTATCAGGGCGGAACGTCCAACCTTACCATCCTTTCGCTCCTGACACTTGACGCCAACTACAACGACAAGCAGAAGGTGACGTGGAACAACCGCCTGGAGGCAAAGGTAGGCTTCTATATGAACAACTTCTATAAATCCGAGGAAGAGGGACGTACGAAGATTCAGTCCAATACTGACCTGCTACGTTTTACCTCAACGCTCAAGCTAAAGGCTATCCGGAACTGGAACTATTCGGCACAGTTCATGGCCTACACGCAGATGATGAACATGTACAATAACGATGAGACGCTGAAATCGACCTTCCTTTCTCCCTCCTACGGGCAGTTTTCGTTGGGTATGGATTGGGCCAAGACTTTCAAGAAAGGTAGCCTGGCCATCAACATTGGTGCCATCACCTACAACTTCCGCTACGTCATGAACGACACCGTGTTGCTGAAGAGCGGCTATATCCCCAAGGAACAACGTAAAGGGGAAGCCGAAGCCTCCTTCCACCATTTCTATCGCGACTACGGTACGAAGGTGACGATTGATTTCAACTATCCCTTCACGAAGAGTATTTCGTACAAGACGCGTTTCTTCTACTATACGCCGTTTAATGCCGGTAATTCAGGTCATCATTATGTGCAGACTGAGTGGGAAAACACGTTTAATTTCCAAGTCAGCAAATACTTGTCTGCGACGCTCTTCTTCCATGCTCGATTCGACGACAGCCGCAAGCCTGACGAGAAACTCAAATACTTTATGTTTAAGGAATATCTGACCCTTGGCTTCAATTATTCCTGGTAATACTCATTTCTCATTCCTAATTCCAGTATTATCCCATGCCCGCTCCAACCGACGACAAGAAAATCATCTTCAGCATGGTAGGTGTCTCCAAGACCTACCCGGGAAGCAACAAAACTATCCTCAAGGACATTTACCTCAGTTTCTTCTATGGGGCAAAAATCGGCATTATTGGTCTCAATGGTGCTGGCAAGTCCACATTGATGAAGATAATCGCAGGATTGGAAAAGAGCTACCAAGGCCAGGTGGTGTTCTCGCCTGGCTATAGCGTGGGCTACCTGCCACAAGACCCTCAGCTCGACCCCTCGAAGACGGTAAAGGAGGTAGTCATGGAAGGCGTGAAACCTGTGGTGGATGCGCTGACTGAATATGAGGAGATTAATCAGAAATTCGGTCTGCCGGAATACTACGAGGACAGCGACAAGATGGAGCAGCTCTTTGCCCGTCAGGCTGAGTTGCAGGACGTTATTGATGCAACGGATGCCTGGAATCTTGACAGCCGACTGGAGCGGGCTATGGATGCACTTCGTTGTCCGCCTGACGACCAGCCTGTTACTACACTTTCAGGAGGCGAACGGCGTCGCGTGGCCTTGTGTCGCCTGCTGCTTCAGAAACCTGATGTCCTGCTCCTCGACGAGCCTACCAACCACCTCGATGCAGAGAGCATCGATTGGCTTGAACAGCATCTTCAGCAGTACGAGGGTACGGTCATTGCTGTGACTCACGACCGTTATTTCCTTGATCATGTGGCTGGTTGGATTCTGGAACTCGATCGTGGTGAGGGCATTCCCTGGAAAGGCAATTACTCTTCGTGGCTGGAGCAGAAGACACAGCGTCTGGCGATAGAGGAAAAGCAGGCGTCCAAGCGTCGCAAGACGTTGGAGCGTGAATTGGAGTGGGTCCACATGGCGCCTAAGGCACGTCAGGCCAAGGGCAAGGCCCGTCTGAATTCTTACGATAAGATGATTAACGAGGAGCAGAAGGAACGCGAGGAAAAACTGGAGATTTTCATTCCCAATGGCCCTCGCCTTGGGCACAAGGTTATCGAGGCACATGGCGTCCGCAAAGCATTCGGCGATAAGCTTCTCTATGAGGGGCTTGACTTCACGCTTCCTCCTAACGGCATAGTCGGCGTTATTGGTCCTAACGGGGCTGGAAAGACGACGCTTTTCCGTCTTATCATGGGACTTGAAACGCCTGATGCCGGCTCCTTCGAAGTAGGGGAGACGGTGAAGCTAGCCTATGTGGATCAGCAGCATAAGGATATAGACCCTGCGAAAACGGTTTACCAAGTAGTCAGCCAAGGTAACGAAACCTTCCGTATGGGAGGACGTGAAGTGAATGCCCGTGCTTGGCTTAGTCGCTTCAATTTCAGCGGCTCCGATCAGGAAAAACGTTGTGCCGTCCTCTCTGGAGGTGAACGTAACCGCCTGCAATTGGCTTTGGCGCTCAAGCAAGAGGGCAACGTCCTGCTTCTCGACGAACCTACCAACGATATTGACGTCAACACCCTTCGTGCCCTTGAGGAGGGCTTGGAGAACTTTGCCGGCTGTGCCGTAGTTATCAGTCACGACAGATGGTTCCTCGACCGCATTTGCACCCATATCCTTGCCTTCGAAGGCGACAGCCGAGTGTTCTTCTTTGAGGGAACCTACAGCGAATACGAAGAGAACAAACTCCGTCGCCTCGGATACGAGGAACCGAAGCGTATCCGCTATCGTAAGCTGGAGAGCTGATAACCTCATTCCCGTGCGATTCAATCGTTGATTTCAGGCTGTTGAACTCCCATAAATATTCCAGGCGAATAATCCCACAGCCCCTTGGAATAATTTCGTAGCCCCTTGGAATAAAATCGTAGAGTAGGCGAATCTTTGAGAGTCTTCCTTTGCCATTGTGAACGGCCCGTGAATCCCTTCTGGGGGCGTTGTTCGTATTGCAAAGAAAAAGGCCGTGTCTGGTTGATGCGATGAAACTCCGAAGTACAGGATTTGAGTGCTCTCCCTCCTTTGTAATCCACCGACTCAAGGTTACCATGCGTAGTATCCGCAGACTTGCGCAGGCGTGGCCCGCCATTGGATGGGTGAAGCTACCTCGGTGTTTAGATTGATTTGATGAGTTTCCCAGTCACACCGACACGGCCTCCGTATTATTTCTGTTGCGAAGATAGATGTTTTCTTCAAATCTACCAAATATTTTGCGCTGAAAAAATCGATACAACGAGAAAAAAACACATTTTATCTTTTTTTTATCTAATTTTTTTTCGAGTGTGGAATAAAAACACTACCTTTGCCAAAATTTTTATATAACAGTTTTATTTCATTTATTGAATTGTAAATAAGATATTAAGTTTATAAGATGAAAGCCCGTTTTTTCCTGCTTTATTCGGCGTTTAGCATTTTGATGGCAGCAACTGTAAATGCACAGAGCGCAGCAGAAATCTCTGCTGCAAAGTCAATGGCTCGCTCCTATGGCTACTCAGACTCCGAGATTAATGCTGTTCTGAATCATAATGCCGGTAAGACATCCTCTGTTGCAAAGTCGGTTTCCACTCCAGTTGTGGTTAGTTCCACCTCTTCAACCGTGGTCCCCATCGGTGTCGGCGATGAAATAGTAGAGGAAATTGTTCCTGTTGAGGAAGAAGAAAAACACTCCGATATCTATGGTCATGACTACTTCACCTCAAAAGGCTTGAGCATTATTCCTTCCTATAATGCCCCTGCTCCTGCCAGCTATGTACTTGGCCCTGGTGATGAAGTCATTATAGATCTTTGGGGTACAACAGTATCCCATATAGTAGCCACCCTTGGCAACGATGGCGCCATTAACGTGGACAACCTTGGTCCCGTATATTTGAATGGATTGAACATTAAAAACGCGGAGAATCTGCTACGGTCAGAGTTGGGGCGTATCTTCTCTGGCCTTCGTGAGGATGGTACGGGAGACACCTTCATGCGTCTTTCGGTAGGTAAGATAAAGGGCGTAGGCATCAGCATTCTTGGTGAGGTAGTGACGCCAGGCATGTACACGATACCTTCTCTTTCTTCCATTACGTCAGCCATCTTTATGGCGGGAGGCGTACGTGAGACGGGTTCTGTCCGTAACATCAATTTGTATCGTAATGGAAAGAAAGTTTCTACTTTCGACCTCTACGACTTCATTTTCAAGGGCAAATTCAACGAGAACCTTCGTTTGCAGGACAACGACCTTTTGACGGTCGATGCATACGATAATATTATAACCATTGAGGGAGCGGTTGTTCGTCCAATGCGTTATGAGCTGAAGAAAGGGCAGACGATACAGGAACTCCTTGATTATGCTCGAGGTTTTTCCACTCATGCCGACCGTAGCAACGTGCATGTCGTTCGTCGAAATACCTCTGCTACTGGTCAGGCATACGATGTCCCATCAGGTCAGTTTGGTAGCTTTAAGCTGGAAGACGGAGATGTTGTCACCGTGCGTAGTAATCCAGATCTTTATGACAATCGTGTGAGTATCAGTGGCCCTGTCATGTATCCAGGCTCCTACGCCATTAGTGGCAACTTGAAAGATGTGGCTTCCCTTATCCGCACAGCAGGAGGCCTGCGTGAAGGGGCCTATGAGCTGCGTGGCCAGATTACGCGTTTGGACGAAAAACGTCTGCCCGTTTTCATTTCCTTTGATTTGCAGAAGGTCCTTAAAGGCGAGGAATATATCGAGCTTGTTCGTGAAGATCAAGTAAAACTTTTTGCAGAAGAAGAGTTTATTCAGAGTGACAGCGTCTCCATTGCTGGTCATGTGATGGAACCTGGCTCGTTCAAGTTCTCCGAAGGCATGACGGTTGCCGATGTTATTCTTCTTGCCCGTGGCTTGCGTGAGGATGTACTTACAGATCGTGGTCAGATTAGCCGTCGAGATCATAATGGGGTGCCCGTCATTGTCTCGTTTAATGTCACCGATGCTTTGGAGGGACGCGATAATGTCAAACTGATGAGAAATGACCGTATTCGTATTTACAGCTTGCGTGAGTTGCAGGAGGATGCTACTGTCACTATTCATGGCATGGTACAAGACCCAGGTACCTTCATATATCGAGAAGGTTTGACCCTTGAAGATGTCATACTTATGGCTAGGGGCTTCTCAAATGGTGCCGATAAAACTAATGTTCAGATTTCCAGCCGAGGCGGTCGTGAGCGTGGAACGGTGGAACAATACAATATTGAGGAAAATCCTGAAATAATACATATGGCTTTGAAACCCTATGATATTATTTCTGTGCGCCGTCTCACCTATTTCCGTCCGCAAACCCATGTGACCATCGATGGGGAAGTGATGTCACCAGGTACCTATGTAATCGATAAGCCTGAGGTTCGCCTTTCTGATGTTTTTGCCGATTGTGGGGGCTTTACAGAGGAAGCTTGGATTCAAGGAGCACGTTTGACACGTGTTCTCACATCGGAGGAAGTGGCTCGTCAACGTTTAGCCGTTCAGATAGCCAATCAGAATCTTGAAGGCCGCGACACGATTGATCTGAATACCTTGACTGACCGTTATTACATTGGTATTGACTTAAAGAAAGCCCTTGACAAACCAGGGTCTAAAGCTGATGTCGTACTTCGTGCTGGCGATATTATTAATGTACCTCAAATGAATAATACCGTAAAAGTGGCAGGGGCTGTGTTTTATCCGAATACGGTGAATTACGATAAGACGTATTCTTGGCGTGATTACATTCGTGAGGCAGGTGGCTTTTCTCATAACGCACGTTCTAGTAAAACGTATGCTATCTTCATGAACGGTAAAGTGGCTACTCGTCGTTATGGGCGAATTAAAATAGAGCCCGGTGCAGAAATAGTAGTACCAGAAAAGAGTGAAAGGCAAAACAATATCTCTGTGTCAGAAATCGCTTCATTGGCCACCTCTACCAGTTCTCTTGCATATATGATTGTTGCCCTGACGAATATGTTAACGAAATAGTTACCTAATAATATATAGTTTGCTGACGTCTTATGAGAGAAGATTTTAATGACAATTATAATGCTCTTGACGAAGAGGGCTCGTCTATTGATATCATGGCGATAGTAAAGCGCCTGTGGAACAAGCGGAAGTATATCATCATTATCACCTCTTGCTTCATGGTCGTGGGTTTACTCTTTGCCGTGTTAAGCCGTCCGGTTTATAAATCGTCGTGTACTTTTGTACCACAGATGGCCTCTGGACGTTCCACTTCCGCTTCTGCTTTGGCTGCTTTGGCAGGTATGAGCACGTTTGATATGGAAGGTGGCAGTACTCTTTCCCCACTTATCTATCCTCAGTTATTAGAGAATGCAGATTTACTTCGAGAATTACTCTATACAGAAATCCATTTCGAAGAATGGGATGAACCTGTGACACTATTCGATTATTACACGAATCCTGACTATCAGAAGAAATCCATTTTTCCTTATATATTTACCTACACTTATGGATGGCCGCTTGTGTTGTTGAGTAGATTAATGTCTATAGGACACGCCGTTCAGCAGGAAGAAATAGCATCCGTTTCAGAAGATTCTACAACATCCGTTTCCCGCATAAACTATTTCTCGGAGGATGAATTTGATTGTATAGGTACCATAAAAAGCAAGATTTCTATTGATATTGATAAAAATGACGGTTTCTTAGAACTCTCTTGTGTGATGGATGAGAAACTTGCTGCGGCTGAGCTGTGTGAAACGGTGTTTAATTTAATGGATAAATATATTACTGTTTTTAAGATAGAAAAAGCTTCCCAGACATTAGAATATGTTCTAGGACGTTATGAAGAGGTACATCTTGACTATCAGAAAAAGCAGATGGCTTTGGCAGAGTTTAATGATGCTAATCGAGGTACACTTTCTGCTACAGCTCAAACTCGTCGTGACCAGTTGCTGGCAGAGTATAATTTGGCCTTTTCCACTTTTTCTGATATCTCAAAGAAACGTATGCAGGCCGAAATGCAGGTTAAGGAAGACCAACCTGTCCTCTCCGTCGTGAAGTCAATAGTCGTTCCTAATAAACCCTCCAACAGCCGCTTAAAGAAGTTGATTATCTTTACACTATTGGGCGGTGTTTTGGCAGTCGGCTCTGTAATTGGATTTGATTTCTTAAAGAAACAAGGGGCCAAATGGCCTGAGTGGTGGAGCTTGGATGAAGAAAATGCAATTCTTCCTGAAGACGAAAAGCAAAAGAAAGCTTAATAATTCATTATTGGAGGGTGAGTATTCTCGCTCACTCTTTTTGTATTTCCACAAATAATAAAGTAACACGTATGAAAGCATTCGTTTTTCCTGGACAAGGAGCACAGTTTGTTGGTATGGGTAAGGACCTGTACGAAACCCATTCATTTGCTAAGGTGTTATTTGATAAAGCGAATGAAATCCTTGGCTATAGAATAACTGACGTTATGTTTGAGGGTACGGATGAAGAACTGAAGCAGACGAAGGTAACGCAACCTGCGGTATTTCTCCATTCGGTAATCTCGGCTCTGTGTCTGGGTGAAGAATTTCAGCCGGATATGGTGGCAGGCCATTCGCTGGGTGAATTCTCGGCGCTAACTGCTGCTGGAGCATTGTGTTTTGAGGATGGCTTGAAGCTTGTGTATGCCCGTGCAATGGCTATGCAGAAGGCATGTGAGGCCAAACCTTCAACTATGGCGGCAATCATCGGATTGGATGATGAAATAATTGAGCGTATTTGTGCAGAAGTAGATGGAATCGTGGTTCCTGCTAATTACAATAGTCCAGGACAAGTGGTTATCTCTGGCGAAGTGGAGGCTGTAAAGGAAGCCTGTGCGAAACTGAAAGAGGCAGGTGCTAAGCGTGCTCTTCCGTTGGCAGTAGGTGGGGCATTCCATTCTCCGCTGATGGAGCCTGCCCGCGTGGAACTGGCTGAGGCTATTGAGGCAACGACGTTCAATAAGCCTGTTTGTCCTATCTATCAGAATGTGGATGCACGTCCCTATACGGAGGCAGAGGATATTAAAGCAAATTTGCTGAAGCAGCTGACTTCGCCCGTGAGGTGGACGCAGACTGTTATGAATATGATTCAGGATGGCATGACGGAGTTTGCAGAATGTGGCCCAGGTGCGGTGCTCACGGGATTGATAGGTAGAATTCAGAAAAGCCTTTCCTAAATTGTTAATAAGAAGAAGTAATCGAGGGGGCTCACAGTTGAGCCTCCTCGTTATGTTCAGAGGTATTTCCTTATAATTCAGAAATGGAAGAAGTTCTTGGCGTTGTAGTAGGAGATGTCCTCAACCATCTGCTCTACGCGCGTCAATTCGGAGGCAGGGATTTCACCATTCTCGATGTCGCGTCCGAGGATGTTGCAGAGTGTGCGGCGGAAGTACTCGTGACGGGGATAGGAGAGGAAGGAACGGCTGTCGGTGAGCATGCCGACAAAGCGGCTTAGTAGGCCAAGCAGGCTGAGGGCGTTGAGTTGTTTTTCCATTCCGTCCTTTTGATCAAGGAACCACCAGCCGCTACCCATCTGCATCTTGCCTGGGACAGAGCCGTCCTGAAAGTTTCCGAGCATTGTCGCAACGACTTCGTTGGCGCTGGGGTTAAGGTTGTAAATTATAGTTTTTGCAAGGCGGTCCCTATCGTTGAGCCGGTTGAAAAAGCGGCTCATAGCTTTGGCGGTGTTGAATTCGCCGATACTGTCGAAGCCTGTGTCGGGTCCGAGGAGGCGAAACATCTTGGAATTGTTGTCGCGGATAGCGCCATAATGGAACTGCTGCGTCCAACCCGTTTCGGCATCCATGACCCCAAATTCCACAAGCATGGCGCTCTTGAAGGTACGGATTTCGGTTGGTGTGAGGGGGGTGCCTCCATATACCTTATTAAATATTGCGTTGATTTCGGCATCGGTATAGTCTTCGGCATAGAATTCCTCGATTCCATGGTCGCTGAGACGGCAACCGTGTTCGGCAAAGAAGGCGTGGCGGATGCGAAGGGCGTCAATGACATCGGCAAACGTGGAGATGGTTACGCCGCTGACTTGGGAGAGCCGTTCAATATAAGCGCGGAAAGTTGTAGGATTCTCTACCGCCATTGCCTTATCGGGGCGCCAAGTGGGGAGCATGCGGACTTCGAAGCCGCTTTCGCGTGTCATGCGATGCCAACGCAGGTCGTCGACAGGATCGTCGGTTGTGCAGACGACTTCCACACCGTAGTGGCGCATGAGGCCCCGTGCGGTGTAGCCAGGTTGACGAAGTTTGTCGTTACATTCGTCAAAAATCTCGCGGGCCGTCGTGGGATTGAGTATTTTGTTGATGCCGAAGGCTGTCTTCAACTCAAGGTGAGTCCAATGGTATAGGGGGTTGCGGAAGGTGTAGGGGACTGTTTCGGCCCATTTCTCGAACTTTTCCCAGTCGGAGGTGTCGGTGCCGGTGCAGTAGCGTTCGGGGACCCCATTGCTGCGCATGGCGCGCCATTTGTAGTGGTCTCCGCCAAGCCAGAGCTCAGTGATGCTGCGGAACTGATGGTCTTCGGCTACCATCTGCGGAACGAGGTGGCAGTGATAGTCGATGATAGGCATCTTCTTCGCGTGGTTGTGATAGAGGTGTTGGGCTGTCTCGGTAGTGAGGAGGAAGTTTTCGTCCATAAAAGCTTTCATACGGAGTAGAGTTTTTATTATTTTGCGACGAAAGTAGTGCTTTTTTTTGAAATTACCAAAAATAGCTGTAAATTTGCTCGGCATTAGCAAAAAACTAATCTTAAAATAGAACACCATGGAAAGAAGAGAATTTTTGAAAGTGAGTGCGTTGGGTGCTGCTGCAGTAGCTGCACCCCTTGGTCTGATTCGTGCGGCAGAAGCCCCTTCTAATTTGCCAGAAGCTCCTTCTGTCCCGTCAGAAGCTCCTTCTGCTGCGAAGAAGTCAGCTAATGGTAAGGTGAACCTTGGGTTCATCGGTCTTGGGCAGCAGGCCATGTATCTGCTGAGCACTTTTATGGCTTTTGACGACGTGCGCGTGCTGGCAGGCTGCGATGTGTATGACATTAAGCGGGACCGCTTCGTACGCCGCGTGAAGGAGTACTATCAGGGCAAGGGCGAGAAGAAGGTGAAGGTAGATGTCTATGAGGATTATCAGGACCTTCTGGCTCGCAAAGACATCGATGCTGTCGTCATAGCAACACCTGACCATCAGCACGCTATCATTGCTATTGCAGCTTGCAAGGCAGGCAAGGACATCTATCTTGAGAAGCCCCTGACGCTCACCATCCACGAGGGAAAACAGCTCTGCAAGGCTGTGCGAAAATACGGGCGCATTCTGCAAGTAGGCAGCCAGCAGCGCAGCAGCGGCGAATTCATTCACGCAGCCACGCTCTGCCGCGAGGGCATCATGGGAAAGATAGAAAAAATCAAGGTACACTGTGGACGTAATAGCGTGAACCCGAAGAGCGCAGCCCCCATGCCCTGCACCTTACCGAAAATGGAGGTGCCTGCAGGCTTGAACTGGGATAAGTGGCTTGGCCCGTTGCCCACATCGATATGGTATCATTCTGACCTCGATCCCATTGTCGATGAGTCGCATGACGAGCAGCTCTGGGGCGCCTGGCGCTGGTATAAGGAGACGGGCGGAGGTCTGATGACCGACTGGGGCGCACACATGTTCGACATTGCCCAATGGGCTATCGGCAAGGACGGCAACGGAGGACCTGTGAAGATTAGTCCTGCCGGATATGGAAAATACGACGTGTTGACTTTCGAGTACGATAATGGCGTCATTGTCACCGAAGAACCCTATAACGGAGGCGAACAGGGCCTGCAAATCTATGGCGAGAACGGATGGATAAAGGTATGCCGCGGCTCGTTGAGGGCTTCTGACCCCAAGTTCGAGAAGATGGACCTCGGCGTAGAGAGCGGAGCCTACGAGGCTCAGTCGGCGCACCGTCGCATTTGGATTGATGCGGTAAAAGCACATGTCGACCCCAACTGCCCTGTCGAGACGGGACACACCTCGTGCACCGTCTGCAACTTGGGCAATATCGCCATTGAACTGGGACGTCCTGTCGTTTGGAATCCCGTCGTGCAGAAGTTCATGAACGACCCCGATGCAACCAAGTTGATGCATTACAAGTACCGTGATGGGTATTCGATAGAAGTATAATATATGAAGAAACCGGTCCTCTTTTTTGCGCTGCTGTTTGTAGCGCTAAGTGCTTTGGCTGATGCCCTCGACGATGCGTTGAGGGCATTGCCTGGTGTAATCCGCGTGGAAACCCTTGAGTCTGCCGACGGTGTGGCAAAGCGCCTGGTGATGTTTGAGCAACCTATCGACCCTTTGGATGCATCGATAGGTGTGTTTGAGCAGCGCCTTGTCGTGCGTCATCGCGGTTTCGACCGTCCCACTGTTATCGTCACCGAAGGATATAACAACGAGTATGCCTTGCACCCGCGTTATACGGAGGAACTTTCCGAGCTGCTTGAGGCTAACGTGATTATGACTGAGCATCGTTTCAACGGTGCTAGCAGCCCCATTACTCAGCTAGGGCTGACGGGCAACGCAGCCTACGAAAGCGAGCTGTGGAGATATCTGACGGTGAAGAACTCCGCTTACGATTACCATCACATCCGTACAACATTTGGAAAGATGTATAAAGGTAAATGGTTCTCAACGGGCATCAGTAAGGGAGGACAGACGGCCTTATTCTACCGCACGTTCTTCCCCGATGATGTGGTAGCCAACGTCAGCTACGTGGCTCCGCTCAACAAAGCGCTCGAAGACGGACGACACGAGGTGTTCCTTGATACCGTTGGCACATCGGAGGCCCGCGAGAAGATTCGTTACTACCAACTTACGGTGTTGCTGCACAAAGCCGAGCTCCTACCTATGCTGGAAGAATACGTGGCGTCAAAGGGCTACACGTTCCGTGTTCCCTTGGAGGAAGTGTTCGATTTGATGGTGCTTGAGTATCCTTTCGCCTTCTGGCAATGGGGCGACGACCTCGCGACGGTACCCGAGACGCGCACACGATTAGTGCCTAAGGCGAAAAAGCGCCGTGGAAAGCCCGACGTTGAGATGGTCGTTCCAGAAGTGGGCTCTGACGAGCTCTTTCGTAGCTTGGTGGAGAAGTGCGAGCCCAATTATTTCGCGCGCCAGACACCCTACGTGCCTTTCAACGTGCAGGCCATGCGCGAAATTGGCTACTACGGCTACGACGTAGAGCCTTTCAAGGGCCTCTTCAGTCACCCGACCTACGAGGGCTATATGCGCCGCGTGATGATTCCTGAGGAACTCAACTACTTGGAATTTAAGGGAGACCTCTACGAACGATGCTGCACATTCCTCCGTGAGAAGGATATTCCAGCCATGTTCATCTATGGTGAATGGGACCCATGGAGTGCCACGCGTGTTGTTCTTCCCTCGCCGAAAAAGAACATGCACGTCTTTATCCAGCCTGGGGGCTCGCATCGGGCACGCATTAATAATATGCCCGACGATATGCGGGAGGATATTCTATCGATATTGAATGATTGGGTAAAATGAAATATGATTTTGATAAGGTCATAGATCGCAGGCACACCGATGCCTTGAAGATTGACTATGTGCCTGAACTGTGGAGCAGGGACGATCTGATACCCCTGTGGGTGGCTGATATGGACTTTGCTACGCCACCCTTTATTCTGGATGCACTAAAGCAGCGTTGCGAACATCCGGTACTGGGCTACACGTGCCGCGCTCGCGCATGGTACGAGGCTATCGTACGTTGGCAGCAGATTCGCTATGGGTGGGCTATTAGCGAAGAGTGGCTGAACTTCGTGTCCGGCATTGTGCCTGGCATCGCTTTCTGCATACATTGCTTCACACATCCGGGTGACAAAGTGCTCATCCAGACGCCTGTCTACCATCCCTACATCCTTGTACCAAAGAACAATGGCAGGGTGGTAGTGGAAAACTCTTTGAAGATTGAAGATTCAATTTTGAAGAATAAGGCATTCCCTGAATCCTATTCAGCTGCAGCGATGACGATTGACTGGGAGGATTTTGAAAGGAAAGCAGAAGGGTGTAAACTGTTCCTGCTTTGTCATCCGCATAATCCGGGAGGACGTGTATGGAATCGTGAGGAACTTGTGCGCATGGCTGAAATCTGTCGGCGCAAGGGTGTGCTGGTAGTGAGCGATGAGATTCACGCCGACCTTACGTTACATGGCTACAAACACATTCCGTTTGCTTTGTCGTGCGAGGCTGCTGCGCAGAACAGCATCACTTTTGCAAGCCCATCCAAGTCGTTCAACATGGCAGGTCTCACGAGCAGCTACGCCATCATTCCCAATCCTAACATCCGCGCGCAATTTGCCACATTCCTTGAGAATAGCGAGCTGAATCTTGGGCATCTCTTCTCGTTCATCAGCGTAGCTGCTGCGTATAGTCATGGCACGGAATGGCTCGATCAATGTCTGGATTACATCCAGGGGAACATCGAATTTGTGGAGTGGACGTTGGCGCGCGAGATGCCGCGCATCTGCATGATTCGTCCCCAGGCATCGTATCTGATATTCCTCGACTGCCGTGCGCTGGGGCTCACGCCCGAGGCGCTCGTCCGCTTCTTTGTTGAAGAGGCGCACCTGGCACTCAACGAAGGAGCCATGTTTGGCAAGCCTGGCGAGGGATTCATGCGGCTCAATGTTGCTTCGCCTCGCTCCATCATCGCGCAAGCCATGCGCCAGCTGAAGGAGGCATACGACCGTCGTTTCTGAACAGCCGTTCGTTGATGGTTTTGCCGCAAGTATATGATGCCATGGTAATAGTTGCTTCTATGCAGAACTAAAGCTTTAAGGTGACTCAATTGTATAGTACGTTGAGGTTTTATTCCAGTGCGCTAAAAAATTATTCCAGTGCGTTGAGATTTTATTCCAGTACTTTATTTTCATGCTAAGACTTTCCTTGTCGATGTTGGGTCATGTAGAGGAATATGTAGGGTAGCATGGCCGAGACGTAGTTAAGGATAGAGAACGAAAAAGGTTTTACCTTTCTCCAGAAAGGATGGCTAATGGGCGAAAAACAAGGAATTCCGTCCAAATCACACTTTTATTATGCAGTTTGGACGGAAAGATTATGAGGCCTTGATGAGGTGGGGCAGACTATTCTATCACCATTGTCTTCATGCGAAGAATGCCGTTGTACTCGTTGTCGTAGTACTCTATGCGCACGGCGTGGCGCTGGCCCTTGGTGGTGGGGATGGTGGCAAGACGGGAGGTCTCGGCATGGTCACCCCAGTCGGAGCAAAGCTCACGGCCATCAACGATGAGGCGGTAGCCGTCGTCGCCGGTGAGAGAGAAGGCCATCGTGCCGTCGGCAGGCGACGTGAGTTCGCTCTCCAGGATCATGCTCCAGCCGTCGGCCTTAACGCCGTCGCGGGGACTCTGGCTCTCGAACATGTCGATCTTCTCCAAGTGGGCCGTTGCCACAGGGTCGCCCGTGAGGGTCTTGTTGTTGAAGTAACGGGCGGTGAACCCTGTCTTACCGTCAGCCTGATAGGCTTCGGCGGGAACATCGGTGAGGACACTCTGAATACCCAGATGACGAACGGCGCGCTGGTAATTGTCTCCAACGCCCATCTGCTCCATCAGCACCTGATGGATGGTGCCATACTTCTGGAAGAAGCTGCTGAGCGTCTCTTCCTGCTTCTCGGGATGATAGGAGAGGCGCAGGGGCGCAGCCTCGAGGAAGCCGAAGTCGGCCGTATAGACCATTCCAGCTTCGTGCTGTTTGAAGTCGCGTACGACGGTCTGCAGATGGCGGAACTCTCCCTTCGTGCCAGCTACCAGCTCGGGCTGAGCGGGCATGACGACTTCGAGGGTGGTGGCCGTCGAGCAGTTGATCTCGCCAAGGTCGATAGTAGCCTCGAGGTTCATGCCGTCATAGGTGAAAGGCATGGTCTTGCCTCCGCACTTGACGCTCACGGGTGCCTTCTGGCAGGGCAGGGCAATAAAGTAGTGGCGACGGGCGGGCATGTCCTTATAGCTGCCCTTGCGGACACCGATGGTGACGGAAAGCACGTCGCCCTGACGGGAGTAGGAGAGTGGCGTGAAGGCATATTCGGTAATGTAGTTACGGTCCTCGCCATTATCCTCGTAGAGCTGGAACTCTCCTTCGTCGGCACCCGGGAAGATGCGGACGGTGACGGACTGCGTGGTGCCGGAGAGGTTTTTCAGCTTACCGTAGTAGGGGAGTATGCTTCCGGCCTTGACATAGACGGGATATTCATCCATGGTGAAACGGCGCTGGTAGGTTTTTCCGCCTTGGAGCATCTGGCCAGTCTCGTATTCGAGCCATTGGCCGTCGGGGAGCCAAAGGTTGACGGTGGCATAGCCGTCGGCCTTGTCAACTTCCTCGGTGACAGGGGCGATGAGCATGTTGTCGCCGAACATGTACTCCTCTTTATACTCATATGCCTCCTTAGCCTCAGGATAGTCGTAGTAGAGAGGACGGCAAAGCGAGATGCCAGTCTCATAGGTCTTGCGCGCCATGGTGTAGATGTAAGGCACGAGAGCATAGCGGCCGTTAATGACGTTTGCCAACCGTTGCTGGGTGGTCTGGTCGAATGCCCAGGGTTCCTTGTTCAGGCTAGGATCCTTGGTGCTGTGGCTGCGGATGATGGGCAGATACTGTCCCATCTGCATGGCGCGGGTATAGAGCTGTGGTTCGACGGGGGTTCCGTAGCGATGGCTCTGGTGGCCGCCAATGTCGTGGCTCCAGTAGCCGTAGAGAACGTTAGAGGCCGTCGAATTGAAATAGGGCAGGAACTTGAGGCTTTTCCAAGTGATGTATGAGTCGCCCGAGAAACCAATCTGATAGCGGTGGTTGCCCAATCCACCCCAGCGGTGATAGAGCATAGGGCGCTTGGTGCCGCTCCGCTCCATGTCGGAGAACCAGATGTAGTTGCACCAGAACACATTGTCGAGGTTGTTGATGACACGGTCCTTCTCCCATTGCTGCCAGTCGAGCCACCAGAAGTCAACGCCTTCGTTCATGTAGGGGTGGAGATAGGTGTCGAAGAGAGCCTTCACGTAGCGCTTGTCCGAGCCGAGCCATTCGTAGGTCTTGCCGTCGTTCTTGCCCAGACGTTGCATAAACTCGTCGTACTTCTTTTCGAAGGGACGCACACCTTGGGCAGGATGGAGGTTCATGGTGGTCTTGACACCCTGGTCGTCAAGGTATTTCAGAAACGCTTTGTAGTCGGGGAAGAGGATCTCGTTCCAGTCCCATCCCGTCCATCCTCCGCCGGCCTGTTCGCTGATGGGATGCCAGTCCATGTCTATGACCAGTACGTCAAGTGGAAGGTCGAGGCGCTGGAAGTTGCCGATGAGGTTGCGGAAGTCCTGGTCGGAGTAGCTCCAATATCGGCTCCACCAGTAACCGAAGGTGTAGCGGGGCGGCAGAGGCACTCGTCCGGCGAAGCGGGTGTAGGAGAGCAGGGCACTCTTGTAGTCGTGGCCGTAGGCCATGAAGTACCAGTCCTGCGCCCCTTCGGCGCTCTTGCGCTCGGTGACCCAGTCCCAGTCGGCAGAGCCGTCGAAGAGCAGGCTCTTGCTGTCGTCGATGAGGCTCCAACCGTCGGTGGCCAGCAGTCCGTCCTCAATGGGCATCTCGTGTTTAGGATTGCTGTACTGGTATTCGGCCCCGTCGTAGCCGTCGAGGGTGCGGTAAGTGCCCTTCAGGTTGCCCTTCTGCTGCATGCCGGGCTTCCACACAAAGGGTGTCGAGATGGCTTTCGTGCTGCTGATGGTGAGGTTGTCGCTGCTCAGCGGCGCCGTACCCTTCTTATAGACCAGCTTCAGCTTGCTGGTGCTGATGGTCACTTGGCGTGAGCCATCCTTAACCTTGCAGGGTACCTCGGGATATTCGCGGATGACGGCCATGAAGCTCTTGTTGTCAACAAACTTGCCGTCGGGGGCATACTCGAGGCGAAGAGTCCCCTCGTCAATGAGCGTGAAGCGTACGTTGCCATCCTGATAGACCACCTCGGCCCACGCTGTCAAGCTGCACGACATCATCGCACAGCACACCATAGTTCTGAAAATTTTTCTCATAGCGGTTGACGTTATTATTATGTTGTTTTGTTCACAATTTCCTTTTTCGTGACAAAGATAGGGTGAGCCGAGAGAAAATGCAAATTTATTTGAGTTTTTTGCGAGGCGACCCCTGTCTAAAAGCCTCCGAAGGAGGGTTAAAGTTAGTACAAGTCGTGTGATAATGCAAATTTTATTATGTAAAAAAGGGACATCCACGTGGATGTCCCTTTTTTACATAAGCCTTTGCTCTCGTTAGCCGCCGAAGTTGTCGAAGCTGATCATGTTGGGGTCGACGCCGAGGCTGTCGAGGAGGTCGAGGACCGTCTTGGCCATCATGGGAGGACCGCAGAGGTAGTATTCGATGTCTTCGGGTGCCTCGTGCTGCTTCAGGTAGGTGTCGCCCATGACAGGAGCCACGAAGCCCGGGGTGTACTTGATGCCTGCTGCGTCGGCAGCGGGATCGGGACGGTCGAGGGCCAGATGGAAGTGGAAGTTCGGGAACTCTTTCTCGATGGCGAGGAAGTCGTCGAGATAGAACACCTCGTTGAGGGCGCGGGCGCCGTAGAAGTAGTGCATCTCGCGGTCCGTCGTGTGGAGCGTGCGCGTCATGTGCATGATTTGAGCACGCAGCGGAGCCATACCGGCGCCACCACCGACCCAAATCATCTCGCGTCCGCTGGTGAAGTTGGGGTGGAATTCGCCGTAAGGGCCGCTCATGATGACCTTGTCGCCAGGCTTGAGGGAGAAGATGTAGCTCGATGCAATACCGGGCATGACGTCCATGAAGCCCGTCTGTGGTTTGGGCTTGAAGGGCGGCGTAGCGATACGCACGGTGAGCATGATGCGGTCGCCCTCAGCGGGGTAGTTGGCCATGGAGTAGGCGCGGATGGTCTCCTCGTCGTTCTTGCATTTGAGGGTGAAGAGTCCGAACTTCTCCCATGCGGGCAGGTATTCGTCGCCAATGAGGGACTTGTCGATGTCCTTGTCGTAGTCCATCGAGTACTTGGGGATACGGATTTGCGCATAGGAGCCGGGGAGGAAGTCCATATGCTCGCCTGGAGGCAGCTGGACGATGAACTCCTTGATGAACGTTGCGACGTTCTTGTTGCTGATGACTTCGCACTCCCATTCCTTGACGCCCATGACGCTCTCGGGCACCTTGATGCCGAGGTCGCCCTTGACCTTGACCTGGCAGCCGAGGCGCCAGTGGTCCTGCTGCTGCTTGCGGCTGAAGTGGCTGACTTCGGAGGGGAGGATTTCGCCGCCACCCTCGACGACCTGGCACTTGCATTGTCCGCACGAGCCCTTTCCGCCGCAGGCGGAGGGGAGGTGTACGCCGTTGACGGCGAGGGTGTTGAGCAGCGTGCCGCCGCTCTCGACTTCCATCTCGTTGTCGCCGTTGATGACGAGCTTGACGGGGCCCGAGGCTACGAGGTAGCGCTTGGCGACAAGCAGGATGGCGACCAGAAGAAGAATGATAACGAGGAATACGATTACGCTCGTAAGAATTAATTTCATCATAGTGGTATGTTCCTCCTTATTTTAAATGGTGAGGCCGGAGAAGCACATGAAGGCCATGGCCATGAGTCCGACGGTGATAAACGTAATGCCGAGTCCCTTCAGCGGCTTGGGTACGTCGCTGTAGGCCATCTTCTCGCGGATAGCTGCGAGGCAGACGATGGCGAGTCCCCATCCGAGTCCGCTGCCGAGGGCATAGGCGATGGAGTCGCCGAAGTTGGTGATGGCCTGTGTGTTGGTGGGGTCGAGGCCGATGCGCTGCTGCATGAAGAGCGAGGCACCCATGATGGCGCAGTTGACGGCGATGAGGGGCAGGAAGATGCCCAGCGAGTTGTAGAGCGAGGGGCTGAACTTCTCGACGACCATCTCCACCAGCTGCACGATGCCGGCGATGACGGCAATGAACAGGATGAACGAGAGGAACGAGAGGTCAACGCCGGGCACGAGGCAGTCGGGGCCGAGAACCTTGGTCTGCAACAGGTAGTTGACGGGGAGCGTGATGAGCTCGACAAAGGTGACGGCGACGCCGAGGCCAAGGGCCGTCTTGACGTTCTTCGACACGGCAAGGTAAGAGCACATACCGAGGAAGAACGCGAAAATCATGTTGTCCACGAATATCGAGCGGACGAATAAACTAAAGAAATGTTCCATAATTCTGTTTTCTTAAACGGAGATGTGACTATTATTGTTCTTGCAAATCCTTGTTGTGAGCCCGCTGCCACCAGATGATACAGCCCACGATGATGAGCGCCATAGGCGGCATCAGCATCAGGCCGTTGTCGAGGTAGCCGTGGTCGTAGCACCATTGGGGGATGACTCGATAGCCGAAGAGACATCCCGAGCCAAGCAGCTCGCGGATAAAGGCGACGATGACAAGAATCTTGGCATAGCCGAGGCCGTTGCCAAGACCGTCGAGGAGGCTCTCCCACGGGCCGTTGCTCATGGCAAAGGCCTCAAGTCGTCCCATCAGGATACAGTTCGTAATGATAAGACCGATATAGACGCTGAGCTGTACGCTGACGTCGTAGGCGAAGGCTTTCAGCAATTCGCTGACGATGGTGACTAGCGCAGCCACCACCACCAACTGGATGATGATGCGGACGCGGTTGGGGATGGTCTTGCGCAGCAGAGAGATAACCAGGTTACTGAGCGCCACGATGATGGTGACGGAGAGTCCCATGACGATGGCAGGCTTCAGCTGGGCTGTGACGGCCAATGCTGAGCAGATGCCCAGCACCTGCACGGTGACGGGATTGTTCTTACCAAGAGGAGCAGTAAAGACCTCTTTATTCTTTTTTGAAAAAAGTGACATAGTTCTGTTTCCTCCTATCGTTTATTGGTTAGACTCAGCTTTCAGGAAAGCAGCATAGGCATTCAGGTCTTTCTGCAGCATGTCGCTGACGCCCTTCGAGGTGAAGGTGGCTCCGCTAAGGCCATTGACCTCAAACTCGGCATCCTTGACGTTGCCGTTCTTGACGACGCTGAGGGCGACGCGTCCGTCCTTCATGACGTGCTTGCCGCCGAAAGGTACCTGGAACTTCTCGTGATTCGTAATCTCGGCGCCGAGACCTGGAGTCTCGCTGTCGTGCGAGAAATAGACGCCATAGACCGTCTGCTTGTCGGCATTCAGCGACACGTAGCCCCAGATGGGCCCCCAGAGGCCGTTGCCGTAGAGCGGGAAGACGTACTTGGTCTGTCCGTCAACGCTGGCCACATAGACGGGGCGCTTGGTGAGGATGTCGGCTATGCTGCACTTGAAGGCGCAGCCGTTGTCGCCCGCCGCGCCCATCTGGTAGGGCTTGGTTGACGTCACGACGGTGCCGTTCTCGGCCAGCAGCTGCTCGCTGACGATGTACTGCTTGTAGGTGGCCTCGGCATCCTTGACGCCCGTGACGTTCAGCGAGGCAAGCACCTGCTTCATCTTGTCGAGGTCGATGTTACGCTGCTGGCGGCTGTGGAGCGCGCTCGACACGAAGGCCAGCAGGAATGCTACGATAATCACCACTATCGAAGCATAGATAAAGGTATATGAATTCTTGTTTGTATTCATGACTTTGTTCGATAGGATTGTTGATTATTTCTTGGCAACACGTTTTGCTCTACGGCTGATGTTGGTCTGATAGACGCAGTAGTCGATGAGCGGAGCGAAGAGGTTCATGAGCAGGATGGCGAGCATCATGCCTTCAGGATAACCGGGGTTAGCGACGCGGATGACGATGGCCATGACGCCGATGAGGAATCCGTAGATCCATTTACCCGTCTCGGTGCGAGCCGAGGTCACGGGGTCGGTGGCCATGAAGACGGCGCCGAAGGCGAAGCCGCCCAGCACGAGGTGCTGATACCAAGGCATCATGGCGACGGCGTTCTGCGAGTCGCCCGTCTTGTTGAAGATGAAGGCCATCAGGGCACCGCCGGCAAAGACGCTGAGCGTGGTCTTCCACGACGAGATGCCCATGCCGATGAGCAGCAGGGCGCCGAGGGCGATGGCGATGATGCTGGTCTCGCCCACCGAGCCCGGGATGAGGCCCCATACCATGTTCCAGTCGAAGGCTGTGGCGCCTGTGACGGCTGCGGCGCCCAGCGGGGTGGCGCAGGTGGCGCCGTCAGGCAGGTTGCAGCCGAGGCCGAAGATGGTGTGGTCAAGCACCCACACCGAGTCGCCCGAGATGACGCTGGGGTAGGCAAAGAAGATGAAGGCACGCGTGATGAGGGCCACGTTGAAGATGTTCATGCCCGTGCCGCCGAAGATTTCCTTTGCGAAAATGACGGCGAACGCCGTAGCCAGTATCACTATCCACCAGGGCGTGGTGATGGGGATGATGAGGGGGATGATGAATCCCGTCACGAGGAAGCCCTCGTGAATCTCCTCACCCTTCCATTGGGCCACGGTGAACTCGATGGCAAGGCCCGTGACGTAGGCCAGGATGAAGTTGGGCAGGTAGGCCAGCAGGCCATAGGCAAACGTGGCCCAGAAGCCTGTGTACTTGGCAGCAACACCAAGGGAGGCACCCAGTGCCATGTTCTGGTAGCCGATGTTGTACATGCCGAACAGCATGGCGGGCACAAGGGCGATGACGACGAGGATCATCAGTCGCTTCGAGTCGAACGAGTCGTGGATGTTCACGCTGCCGGCCTTGCTCGTCTCGTTGGGCACGAAGAGGAAGGTCTCGAAGCCTTCGAACAGCGAGCGGAAGGCGTGGAATTTGCCCCCCTTCTCGACGTTGGGCTTTATCTGGTTGACAAAGCGCCGCAGGTTATAGTTGAATTGTTTCAGTCCCATAGTGCTCTATTCCATTTCGGCACGCAGCTTGTCCAGTCCTTCGCGGACGATGCGCTGCAGCTCCAGTTTTGACGAATCTACAAACTCACACAGGGCAAAGTCCTCGGGCGCCACCTCGTAGATGCCCATCGCCTCCATCTTGTCCACGTCGCCCGTGATGATGGCCTTGATGAGGTATTCGGGGTAGATGTCCATGGGGAAGACCTTGTCGTACTCGCCTGAGGCTATCATGTGCCTCTCGCCGCCCTTCACGCGGGCGTCGATGTCGTAGGCACGCTTCGGCGTCAGGAAGCTGAAGAACGAGCGGCTCACGCTGAAGTGATTGAAGCGCGGGGCTATCCATCCCAGCAGCTCGTTGGTGTCGTCGCCCTCGGGGATGACGGTTACCATGTTGGCGAATGCCGGCAGCCACTCGGTCTTCTTGACGGGACGGCCTGTCAGCACGTTGCCGCCCACGATGCGGTAGTGGCGGTCAATCTTGATGTTGTTGCCCAGTACGTCGGCCATCTGTGCGCCGAGGGTCACGTGGGCGTAGGTCGGCTTCGTGAGGCCCGTGCCTGCCAGGGCGATGGTACGGGTGAAGTCTACGGCTCCGCGCTGGAACAGCGAGCCTATCATGATGACGTCCTGCGCAGCTACCGTCCACACCACCTCGCCCTTGTTGATGGGCCGCGTGTGGTTGATCTGCACGCCCACGTTGCCGGCGGGGTGCGGGCCGCGGAACAGCGTCAGGTTCACGTTCTGCGCCTCGGTGAGCGACTTTGCCGTCTGGCGCGTGCTGATGCCCAGGAACGTGGGCGCCAGCTTGGCCAGGGCGCTCAGGCCCGCCTGCCACTCCGCCTCGTGGCCCTTCAGCACCTGCTCGAAGTCGGGCGCCAGGGGGGCAGAGTCGAATGCGCTGACGAATACCGCCTTCGGCGTCTGGTCGGGGTTGGCCACGATGTCGTAGGGGCGCTGGCGGATGAAGGCGAAGAGTCCGCTCTCCAGCAACGCCGTCTTCACTTGCTCGGGCGTCAGGCTATGGACGCTCTTCGGCGAGGTGGTGACGGAGGCTTTCTCGCCGTCGGGCTTGACGACGATGCTCATCACCTTACGCCGGGCGCCGCGGTTCACCGCAGCCACCGTGCCCGAGACAGGGCTCACGAATCTCAGTTGGGGATGCCACTTGTCCACAAACAGCGCATCGCCCGCCTTGACTTTCTGTCCGGCTGTCACCACCACCTTCGGCGTGATGCCCGTGAAGTCATCAGGTACGAGCGCAACGCTCCCTGCCTTCAGCACGACGCATTCCTCCGAAGGGGCAGCGCCCTTCAGCTTGATGTCAAGGCCTTTTCGTAATTTAATTACTTCTGGCATAGTTGATTTTAATATTTATGGAAAATTTTTCTTCGTATTCCGCGGCAAAATTACAAAAAAAATCCGACACCGAAAACTTTTTCCCTATTTATTTCAATAAGGTACGCGCGGAGTCTTCATGATAGACCTCTCCCGACGGCTTTGCGGAAACTTTTTTCAAAGGGGATGCCCGTTCTTTTGCTTGCAATGATTGTTCGAAAGTTTGACGATAGTTTTCTTTCATCGCGATGGTTTAATGTTTTCATCGCGATGAAAAATTCTTTTCATTGCAATGATTAATTCTTTTCATCGCAATGGTTAATCTTTTTCATCGCGATGAAAAAATGATAAGGAGAAACAAAGGCTTATTATGAGCAAGATACGGGCTGTTTTTTTCTCTCTTTTTCATGATTTTTTGTTTTTTTTATTTGTTGTTCGTTTCTTCTGAAAAACGTCCTGCTTTTGCGGGGTTGAATCAGCGGGGGCGAGAATCATTATTCAATAGAAAAAGTGTAGGTGGTAACCGCGAACTTCGACGAGATTTTTTGTGTTTTAACGGGCAAAGCCCGTTTTAATGCGATTTGGCCTCAGAAAAATGCGAATAAATTTGCTTTTTCGTCCGGCTTGCACTATTTTTGCAAGATATTTCTAAATCTGTGCCTGAAGTGAGCAAGGTGAGTCGTCGACTTCGTGGGGTGTTCCGCGTGCTGTGTGTTGTGCTGCTGCTGTTGGTGGGAGTGGTGCATCTGCCGTGGGTGCAGCATCGCGCGGGAGTGGCTTTGGCGAGCAAACTCGAGGATAAGCTGGGGACGCGCGTGGTGATGGACGGGCTGCGCTGGCGCCTGCCTGCCGACATCATCCTGGACAGCCTGCGCCTGGACGACTGCGACGGCCTTCCGCTGCTTGCTGCCGACCGTCTGGCGGTAAAGATAAACTGGCGCCCGCTTATCCGCGAAAAGCGCATCGTCATTCGTAACATCCGCCTTTTTAATCCTACGATTGCCGTGCGTGCTGACTCGGCGGGCGCGAAGCCGAACTACCAGTTCCTCATCGACGCCTTCAGCACGGGAAAGAAGTCGGAGCTGCCCGAAATGCAAATCAACTCGCTGATTATCCGCGGGGCTCATCTGACGTACGACATCGCTTCCGAGCCGGAGACACCTTTGGAACTGAACCTTGCCCACGTGGATGTGAGCGACCTGAACGCGCACCTCTCGCTGAAGACGCTGACGAACGACTCGTTAAGCGTGATGATGCGCCAGCTTTCGCTCAGGGAGAAGAGCGGCTTCCAGCTGGACGACCTGATGTTCCGTCTGGTGGCAAATCGTCAGGGGGCGACGCTCGTGGGCTTCAATCTTCGGATGCCCCAGTCGGAGCTGCGTATCGACTCGCTGTTTGCCGACTACCGCGACAGGGAGGCCGTGCGCCTGAAGGGCGATGTGCCCACGTCGACGTTGGCTGCCACAGATCTGAGTGCCTTTCTGCCCGGATTGCGCGGCAACACGTCGAAGCTGACGCTGAGCACCTCGTTCAAAGGGAGTACCGACGGGCGCTTTGACGTGCCGCACCTCATCGCGAGGCTGAACCGCAAGGATGTGGATCTGATGCTGCAAGGGCAGGGCACGCCGTCGTACGTCGACGGCAAACTGATACGCCTGTCGGTAACGCCCTCGGGGTGGCATGCTCTTGAGGGGCTTCTGGGGGCTGTGGATGCCAGGAGCGGCACGGAACTTCGTCCTCTCCTCGAGGATTGGGAAGTGCGGTTGGGCGCTACGTCGTTGACGGGCGACGCCATCCTCCAGATGAATGCCGACAGAACGCCCCAGCAGGCGAAGGCAAAACTCGCCCTGAGGGCTGACTTGGGCGAGGCTGACGTGGAGGCTGCGCTGAAGGGCGGACGCTTTGCCGCCACAGTCGATACCCGCTCGCTGGCGCTCGGAAAGGTGCTGGAGAACAGCGACCTCGGCAAACTGACGGCTTCGCTGAACCTGAAGGGAACATTCGCAGGAAGCCCCTTCGCCTCGGAGAAGGGCAGCACTCAGCCGCAGTTGCCGCAAGTGCTGCGCGAAGCCTCCATAGACGGCGAAATCCATTCGATAGACTTCAAGAACTACACCTATAGCCCCATCCTCGTCAACGGTACATGGGACGACAGTCGTCTGAAAGCCACGCTGAAGGTCGATGACCCGAACGTGCGCTCGCTGATAGCTGTGAGCTACGACACGAGAGGTGGGCATAACGCGTACACGCTTCATGCCGACGTGGCGCAACTGAACCTCTACAACCTCCACCTGACGGACAAGCACGAGACATCGCGCTTCGCCTTCAAGGTTAACGGCAACCTGACAGGTAACACCCTCGATGCCTTGCGCGGGCAGATTGCACTTGACAGCCTGCGGCTGGAAGACCCCGCCCACATTTGGACAATGAGGCACTTCGCTGTGGGCTCTTTCCCGAATGGGGCGCAGCAGGTCTATACCATCGACAGCGACTTCATGCAGATGCGTGCATCGGGTTACTTCACACCCGAGAATCTGCCAGGCAGCGTGTATAACCTGCTGATGGATTACGAGCCGACGCTACTTTCGGTACTGATGCCCGAGAGTGCAAAGGCTGCCCGTAAAGCCGACAAGGCTGCCCGTGCGGGCAATGCCAATGTGCTTACTTTTAATGCTACTGTGAACGACTTGTCGCTGCTCAACGAACTCTTCTACATCCCCGTGAAAGCCGTCAATCCCATGCGAATCAGCGGCGCTCTGAACGAGGAACGCGGCACCTTGAGCCTGAACTTGAATGTTCCCCAGCTGCGCTACGATGAACTGCAATTTCGTAACATGACGCTGAATGTTAATAATGAGGGCGGCTCGGCCCTGCGCCTGCAGGCAGGAGGAGAGAAGGTGGAGAAGGACGGCAAGGCCCTGATGGCTGACGTGATGGCGCAGTTGGTCAACGACGACATCATGCTCGACGCTGAATGGCGCAATTCTGTCAAAGGCTTCTTCGAGGGTAACATCCATGCGAAGGCTGATTTTGCCAAGAATGCTGCGGGACGGATTGAGACTACGCTGACGGGAATGCCCTCAACGGCTGTCATCAACAACGAGGCGTGGCATTTCTCGCCCTTCACGGCGGTTCTTTCAGACGATGTCTATGGCGTGGATGGCTTCCGACTGACGAGTGGAACACAATACTTGGCCCTCGACGGCTCGGTTGTCGCTCATCCACAACGGACAGCCTCCTCCCATGCCGACAGCCTCTCCGTACGTCTGAACAACATCAATATGGCCCCCTTCTTGTCGCTGGCTAAGCTGAAGGGAATCTCGTTTGGCGGCGTCATCTCCGGACATGCCGACGTGGCAGGGTTGATGACGAAGGCTCCTCGGGTGGGAGCTCGTCTGGAAGTGGATAGTCTGACGTTCTGCGATGCTCCGCTGGGCGATGCACTTGCACAGGTGGGTTACGATGATAAGGGCATTGTTTTCGACGTCAGTTCTCCTACGATTGATCTCGGCGGTACGGCATCCGTTGCCGAGAAAAACCTGGATTTGACCCTCATAGCCGACAGTACAGACGTCAGTTTCCTGAATGCAATGCTTACGGGCATCATGTCCGACGTGGAGGGCAGGGGATTTGGTACGCTGCACGTTCACGGGCCTTTCACGGGGTTAGATGTGGAAGGGAAGCTGACGGCGCAAAATGCCTCTTTTACCCTCGTGCCCACGAATGTGAAATATGAGTTTGTCGGTGATATAAACTTCGTCCCAGGTGCCATCCGCTTCGAGAATCTTGAGGTTTTCGACACCGCTTTCAACCCCCATTACAGCCATAATTCGTCCTACGCTCCCGGCGCCAAACCTCATTCGGCTATCCTGAACGGCGACATCACCCACTCGCATCTCCAGAACTGGGGTTATGACCTTACGGTGAGAACGAACAACGTGCTGGCGCTGAATCTCTCCAATACGGGCGTTGACCCCTTCTGGACAACCATTTATGCCGATGGTTTGGTAAAGGTATGGGGCTCGGAAAGCAGCAACACCCTCAACGTGGACGTGAAGGCTGAGTCACGGCCCAACTCCTTCTTTGCCCTGAACCTCGGCAGCAGCACCACATCCGAAGCCGACTTCATCCGCTTCCGTGACCGTGATACCATACCCTCTGACGACGAAATCCGCCAGCGAATAGAACAGATAAGGGCGCAGACAGGCAGCGAGTTGCTGCGCCGACGTTCAACACAGCCTCCTGGCGGGCGACGTGGAATTCAACAACCCAACATTTCGATTGACGTGAATGCCTCCATCACTCCCGATGCCGAGATTCGTCTGGTGACTGACGCCGCAACCGACGATGCCATTAACGCAAGGGGCTCGGGCGACCTCACCATACGTATGAGGAACGAGAATATCGGCCTCTACGGTACGTATACGCTGATGAAGGGCGAATATAACCTGAGTCTGCAGGACCTTGTCACTAAACGATTTGATGTGGTGGAGGGTTCTACTGTGGAGTTTGACGGCGATCCACTGGATGCGCGGCTTAACATCACAGCATCGCACACGGTGAACAGCGTCTCACTGGCTGACCTAAGTGCCGATGCCTCCTCGATGGGCAACGTGCGCGTGAATTGTCTGTTGGGTATCAGCGGTACCCCGAATGCTCCGCGGCTGACCTTCAATATCGAACTCCCACAGGGTACCGAGGAACAGAAGACCCTGCTGCGCACCTATACCGCTACTGACGAACAGATGAACTTGCAATTCATCTACCTGCTCGGCTTGGGTAAGTTCTACACCTACGATTTCTCACAAGCCTCTACGCAAGGCACGCAGGGCGGTGTCGCTGCAATGCAGTCTCTGCTGAGTTCTACGGTGTCCAGCCAAATCAATTCGCTTATCTCCAATCTGCTCCCGAGCGAGAACTGGAGCCTGTCGAGTAGCATTAAGTCGGACAACCTGTTGGGCAACTATGCTGACGAGGAATTGTCGATGGGCAATATGGAGGTTCAGGGAGTGTTGGAAGGACGCCTGCTCAACAATCGTCTGTTAGTGAACGGCAATTTCGGTTATCGCGATAATCCTATGTATGCCAGCAACTTCATCGGTGATTTCGATATCCGCTATCTGCTGTTCCCAAGGTCGAATTTATGGCTGAAGGGTTACAATAGAACCAATGACCGTTACTTTTCGAAGACCTCGCTCACAACGCAGGGTGTCGGTTTGATGTTCAATCGCGATTTTGATGGATTCTCCCGTCCCCAACGTCAGACGCCGCCTCCGGTTGCTCCATCGGATACGCTTGTGGCACCAGCGCCTAATGAAACTACCATAATTACTGAGACATTTTCTGAGTCTTCTGATGATTCAGATTACTCAGAAGCTCCAATAGCCCCCTAAGAAGCCTATGAAACAGAAACGATACGGAAAAAAAGGCCAATCCGTCATTTTTGACTATCAACCCACCGAGGAGATGACGCTGCTCCCCTTCCTGATGGAGGTGCTGGCGCCGAAAAGCCGCAGCGATGTGAAATCCATGCTTGCACATTATCACGTGCAGGTGAATGGGACGACGGTAACGCAGTTCGATATGCCGCTTTCCCCCTCCGATAGAATATCCATCAACTTCACGCGTCCTTTCGCTGTTGTAAGGGACAACCGCGTCCATATCCTCTACGAGGACGACTATCTGATAGCTGTTGAGAAACCCTCGGGGATGCTCTCCGTAGGTCGTGAGGGTGGGGAAGAGCGCACCGTGTGGAGCCTGCTGACGGATTACATGAAGCAGAAGGATCTGCGCAGTACCGCGTATGTCTGCCACAGGTTGGATCAGTACACGTCAGGCATTCTGGTGTTTGCCAAAGACGGCAATGCGCAGCGCACGTTGCGCTATCAGTGGGACACGTTTGTGCGTGAACGTGCCTACTACGCCGTTGTAGAAGGCGTACCGCCCAGCGAACACGACGAACTGCGGCACTATCTACTGGAAGATAACGCTTATCGTGTTCATGTGGTTCATGGAGAGAGGATTCCCTCAGAGGCCAAACTGGCAGTAACACGCTATGCGCTGATGCAGACGAACGGGCATCACTCGCTACTAAACGTCAATCTATTCACTGGAAGGAAGAATCAGATTCGTGCGCAGCTGGCAGAAATCGGATGCCCTGTGGCAGGGGACCGCAAGTATGGTGCTACGACGAGCCCTGCTTCGCGCTTGATGCTTCATAACTATCGCCTTTTGTTGGTTCACCCTGTGACGCACGAATTGCTTACGTTTGAATTGCCAGCACCCAAGTCGTTCTATTCCACCACAAAACCCTCATAATCTTCTTCGTTGATGAAGTGCTTCATCCCCCTTTTGCTTCTGTTGTGGACATCGGTTGTGTTTGCAGAGCCGACGGATAGCGTGTTCGTTGAGCAGCTTCTGCGGAAGTATGCGCATACGAACGAGAAAGCTGGGGCTTTGGTAGTTTCCATCGGAAGAGAGTTCTTGGGAAGACCCTATGTAGGCGGTACTATTGAGGTAAATACTCCTGAGGAAAAACTTGTTGTGAACACGCGCGAAGTGGATTGCACTACTTTTATAGATCAGGTGCTTGCTCTTACGCTGACGGTGCTGCACGAGGAGATGGATTACGCCTCATTCTGCCGTTGGCTGACGCAATTGCGCTATCGGGGAGGAGTGCTTGACGGCTATGTCTCGCGCCTGCATTACTTCGCTGACTTCGTCCAAGATAACTCCGAATGGTTTGAATGTCTGCCTTCGGCGGATGATGACCGTTATCCTCTGCAGATGTTGACGCTCTCGTTCATGAGCACGCATCCTGAAAGCTATCCAGCGCTAAAGGGAAACCCTGAAGCTGTTTCTCTTATTCGTGAGGTGGAGCAGCATTACATCGACTATCCCATCCGTTACATTCCTAAGGAAGAGGTACCACTTTTTGCACAGCTTCAAGAAGGAGATGTTGTGGCTCTTCTCACGACTGTGAAGGGGTTGGATGTTTCACATCTGGGTATCGCCGTCAGGGAAAAGGGCGAACTACGTCTGCTTCACGCCTCTTCTGTTGCAGGGAAGGTGATAGTGGAGCCGCGTTCGTTGTCTGCTATGCTCAGCACCCGCAAATCGTGCCCTGGTATTCGTGTTATCCGTTTGAAAACGAAATTGTCACAATAGTAATAGTAAATCGAGTTATAAATAAAAATATGATGAAAGAAACACCCGTCCTGCTGCTTACGGGTTATTTAGGCAGCGGAAAGACAACCTTAGTCAACCGAATCCTCACTAATAAACAAGGAATTCGCTTTGCGGTCATTGTCAATGATATAGGTGAAGTAAACATCGATGCTGACCTCATCCAGAAGGGGGGTATTGTAGGGCAAAAGGAAGAGAGCCTCGTCGCCCTCCAGAACGGCTGCATCTGCTGCACACTGAAGATGGATCTCATCGAGCAGTTAGGCGATATCATGAAGATGCAGCGCTTTGACTACATCGTCATCGAAGCCAGTGGCATTTGTGAGCCTGAACCTATTGCCCGTACCATCTGCTCCATTCCCTCGATGGGCTACGAGTATGTCGTGAAGGGCATTCCACGCCTCGACTGCATCGTCACCGTCGTCGATGCCATGCGCATGCAGAGCGAATTTGCGTGCGGCGACAATCTCAGAAAGAAGGACCTGGAGGAAGACGACATCGAGAATCTGCTCATCCAGCAGATAGAGTTCTGCGACAAGATACTGCTCAACAAGGCTTCTGAGGTAACGAAAGAAGAGCTGGGACGCATCGTCAGCATCATCCGCGCCCTGCAGCCTAAGGCCGAAATCATCTGTTGCGACTATGCCGACGTCGATCTCGACAAGCTCATCAACACCCACGCCTTCGACTACGAAAATGTGGCCACCTCTGCCACGTGGATTCAGAAGGTCGAGGAAGGTGCCCCCGCTCCTGACGATAACGATGATGACGATGACGACGACCACAATGAACACCATCATCATCACCACCACCATCATGACGATGATGATGACGACGAAGAAGAGCATCACCACCACCACCATCATCACCACGACGATGAAGGCGAGGCCGAGGAATACGGCATCTCCACGTGGGTATATTATAGCCGTGCCCCCTTCGACCTGACGAAGTTCGACGCCTTCATCGCCAAGCTATGGCCTCGCGAGGTCATCCGCGCCAAAGGCATGTGCTGGTTCAACGACGAGCCCGACACCTGCTACCTCTTCGAGCAGGCCGGGCGCCAGTTCTCGCTGAAGAATATCGGCCAGTGGTTTGCTACGATGCCCGAGGAAGAGTTGCGCCGACAGCTTGAAGTGGATTCCACGCTTCAGCGTGATTGGGACGACCAGTATGGCGACCGCATGCAAAAGCTTGTCTTCATTGGTCAGCACCTCAACAAGGTATTTCTCCGCGAAGCCCTCGATGCTTGCAAGGCTGATTGAAACACCCCCACCTAGCTCTCCGTTCCCAATGACCTTTTTCGGGATGAAGATTCTAAAGAAACCATGAAACGTTTTTTGATTGTAATCTGCTTGGTCGCGATGGTAGCCAGCTGCACGAAGCCCGACGCTTGGCTGAAGGTGGTGGAAAACCACTTTGTTGGAGCAGACGGGGAAAAGGTCGTGTTGCGTGGATTGTGCTTCTCCGACCCTGTGAAACTCTATAGGGAAGGTCATTGGAACGATACCTATTGGGAAGAGGCTGCCCGCTGGGGGGCCAACATCGTGCGTTTTGCCGTACACCCTGAGAACATCAACAGCCTGGGATGGGACGAGACATTCGCTATCCTCGACGAAGGCGTGGCTCAGGCCAGAAAGCACGGACTCCTCGTCATCATGGATTGGCATTCCATTGGCAATCTGGTAATAGAGCAATTTGCAAGAGAGATGTACATTACGACAAAAGCAGAGACATTTCGTTTCTGGCGGACAGTGGCACAGCGCTACAAGGACGAGCCAACGGTGGCGATGTATGAATTGTTCAATGAACCAACGCTTATGGACGACAGCACTTCCGTCACCACATGGGCAGAGTGGAAGGAACTGCAGGAACAGATTATCGACACCATACGGACGTATAATCCGCATGCCCTTTGCCTATGCGCCGGATTCGACTGGGCTTACGACCTTACTCCGATTGTCAAAGAGCCCGTACGGAGAGAGAACATTGCCTATGTCTCGCATCCCTATCCGCAGAAACGTGGGCAACCTTGGGAAGAACAATGGGAAAAAGACTTCGGATATGTGGCTGACACCTATCCTGTGATCTGCACGGAAATAGGCTTCTGTCTGCCTGACGAACGTGGTGCTCATAACCCAGTGATGGCATCCGTGGAATATGGCGAACGAATCACGAAATACTTCGAAAAGAAGGGAATCTCGTTCACCGTCTGGTGTTTCGACCCACATTGGGCTCCCATGCTTTTCAGCGACTGGAACTTCACACCTACTACGCAAGGGCGTTTCTTCAAATCCTATCTACAACAGAATAAAAAGTAAAAAAACTCCTTAACAAGACAATTATGAATCGTCGAGATTTTTTGAAAACCAGTACAGCCGGTGCTGCATTGATGGCCGTGCCCGCCGCGGCATGGAGTATTACCCCTGAAGCCGTACCTAAAAATGATGGCATGAAGCCTGAGCCACACAAAAACCCCTTCCATCTTGGGATGGCGGGCTACACGTTTGTCAACTTCGACCTCGATACCACCCTTCGCACCATGAAGCGGCTTGATGTCCATTGGCTCTGCATTAAGGATTTCCATCTTCCGCTGGACAGTCCGGACGAACAGATACGCGCCTTTCATGCTAAGTTAGCGGAAGCCGATGTCACTGGCTATGCTGTCGGACCCATCTATATGAAAAGCGAGTCGGAGGTAGACCGTGCCTTTGTCTATGCGCAGAGGGTAGGGGTGAAACTGATTGTCAGCGTACCCAACTACGAGCTGCTGCCCTATGTGGAGAAGAAGGTGCAAGAGTACGACTTCCGCACCGCCATCCACCTGCATGGGCCTGACATGAAGCTCTATCCCGATGCCACGGACATCTGGAACAACGTGAAGGACCTCGACTCGCGTATCGGCATGTGTCTTGACATTGGACATGACCTGCGCTTCGGTGCCGATCCCATCCGCGACCTCAAACGCTATTCCAGCCGCGTGTTTGACATCCATCTGAAGGATGTCACGGGTAACACTCGCGAGGGACACGCTATTGAACTGGGTCGTGGCAAAATTGACTTCTCCCGCTTTGTGAAGACCCTGCGCAAGGTTGGCTATACTGGCTCGTGTAGCCTCGAATATGAGAAGGACATGAAAGACCCCTTCCTCGGCATCGCCGAGAGTGTGGGTTACTTCCGTGCCGTCTGTGACATGGGGTAACAAAAGAAACTATTTTTCTGACGACGTATTTTTGTCTTTCGGACACATATATGCCTGGCTGTAAGGCATTGGCCGTGTGCGTGCTGCTTTGGATGGGGCGTCCTTGGTCGACGCTGTAGAGCCACGACGGGCAACGGCGCTGTAACAGCAAGTCGTAGGCAAGGTCGGTTAGGCCGAAGTGGGAGAGTGTCTGGTTGATGATGCCGGTGCCGACAAGCCTCGTGCTGAGCCTCGTTCGTTCGATTGCAGTTTCCACGAGAAGTTGGGGGTCTGTGTGTCAATGGGCGACGTGTTTCGTAGAGATTGCACGCGCCGGTTGTTCATGGTAAGGGCGTGTGTCGGCATGCCGAGCACTATGGCCAGCAGGATAAACATAAAAATGCTTTTCTAATAATGTCCGAAGGATTTGTGGGGGACGTTTGAGAATCTTTCTTCGTCGTTTCTCCATGCCAACGAAAAAAGTAAACTTACCTTTGGTCATTTAGCTTAGCGAAAACGTTGTTTTTGAAAAAGAAAGAAGGTGCTGCCAGAGTGTGACGGGGCACCTTCTTAAAAGATGGGAGAATAGGGAAACTACAACTTTGTTACTTCTCCTCGAGGTTGAAGGCGATGGTGGCGTTGTAGGTCTTGCCGGCGTCTGTTACGCTTCCCGAGAGTGTGAGGGTGTAGTAGCTTACCTTCTTGTAGGTCTCTATGGTGAAGGTGGCCTTGCCGCTCTCATAGTCAAACATTTTCTCGTCACCGTCCCAGGCATAATTTATCTCGCCCGTCTTCTCGTTCTTCCAGTTCCAAGTGCCGACGAAGATTTTTCCATTTTCGAAGAGGATAATGAACGAGCCCGTTTGGGTGAACATAATGTCCGTAATCTTCATCTTCTCTGGAATTTCGGCATCCAGTTGGGGGGCTTTTTCCTTAGCATATTCGAAGATGGCGTTGAAACTGGAGGCATCAGGAGCCTCGAAAATCTTGGTAGCTTTCACGGCACCATCAAGGGTGATGTGTGTGTAGCTTATTTTCCAATTTCGGCAGAGGTCCTGAGTGAGGTTGCTGTCGGAAACTTTCCCGATGACCTCGACGGCGTAGGCGACGCCCTCATCGACATTGCTGTTCAGGAAAATCTTGACAGAAGTGATGGTACCTTCGGCGTTCTTCAGCAGCTGCAGGTGGCAGACAAAATTGTTGCTATTGTCGAAAATGGTGTAGACATCGCCCGTAACCTCGTAGCGTCCGTAGATGTATTCGGGGATGAGGGTGCCTCCGCGCGTGGATGGAGCCGACTGTTTCGGGAGGGCCTTGGCCACGATGGCCTTGCCGGTTTCGGTGAGGATGATGCTGGAGTATGGTGCGGTTGTGTCCTTGAACGAGAGGCTGATGGCCTTCTCCTTCAGTTCCGGCGTCTTCATCTCAGGCGTCTGGGCGTCGTTGTCTTCCTTGTCCTTCTGGCAGGCGCAGAGGAGGGGAAGCATACATGCTAATGATAAGCAGAATAGAATCTTTTTCATACGATGATAGGTTTTGTTAGTTCGGCAAGCCGAAGGGGTTATTCACTTTAGAAACAATAGTAAAGTCTCAGGTTGAGGACTGGATAGACGGGGATTCCTGAGATGATGTCGTAGTATTTTTTGAACTCGGCGTTGTTGATGTCATCTGGCGTGATGGAGGCCCATTGCTCCTCGTCGGGCGACCAAGCATTGAGGGTCATGGCACCCCAGTACTGCACGCCGAGATCGAACGCCATGTTCAGGTGATGGTCTGACACGGGACGTCCGAAGCCGACACCCACATAGGGCTTTAGGGAAGCTGCCTGCACGCTCAGGCGGACTTTGCCGTTCTCGTCCAGCGTGATGGCCTTTCCGCCCACCATGATGCCTTCGCCTTTCCCGATGCCTGTGAGCTCAGAGGTGTTTTGAGCGAGGATGAAGTCGGGAGTGCCCATGTAGAGACCTGTGGTGAGGTGGAAAGAGCTCTCGGGGAATGGGTAGATGTCGGCCAACACCTTGCCGTCGATCTTATGCAGCTTGCCTTCTACAATGGCGGAGTATTGGATGCCTTTGACGGCATAGGGGATGGTGAACGACTTACCGATGAGCTCAGGTAAGGCCGACACACCAGCGCGCAACGTGACGAAGCGCGTGACAGGCGTTGCCAGTTCAAGACCGGCACCCGCAGTACCCGCCTCAATGCCAAGGGCAAAGCGGTCGAAAATATATCCTTCAGCAGAAGCGGATCCACTACCCAACGTCAGCAGGGTAACACAAATCGTAAGGAAGAATTTGCTTGTTTTCATTCTTTTAGTCTTTTTTATTGATGTATACGATGCCATTATCGGGTGCAAAGGTAATGACATTTCTTCTCATCTGCAAGTTTTTTCTGTCGAAAAACAGAGTTTATTCCAATTGTCAAAAACTGTCCAAAGAGTAAAATAAAAAAAGGATTCCACGTTGGCAACCCTCATGACTTTATTGCTTAAGGATGAATCTGCTGATTTCCAATCGTTCCCTCTCTTGTGATTCCGTTGGGATTCGAACCCAAGGCCTGCTGCTTAGAAGGCAGCTGCTCTATCCAGCTGAGCTACGGAACCATTTTGCGGCTGCAAAGGTAAGGAAAAAAACACAAGTCTGAAATGAAAACGTGAAAAAAAGGGCATTTCAAAGGTAAAAAGCCCAAAAAAAGCAAAAAAAAGCGGTCTTTCCGCCAAAAACATGTACCTTTGCGCGTGAAAACGGAAAAGGGTGAATACGTACTTCCTCCTTCCGACAGGTTTCTCAAGGACGATATATAATAAGGAAACGGTTTTTGTACGATATGTTGACGGATGTTTTGTTGCTTCTGCTGGGGCTTGTCCTGGTGACGCTGGGTTCGGATTGGCTGGTCGAAGGTGCCTCGGGCATTGCACGTCGTGCGGGTGTAGCGGAGTTCGTGATAGGCATGACGGTAGTGGGCTTCGGCACTTCGATGCCCGAGCTGGTATCGAGCCTTTTTTCGGCTCTCGAGGGACATGGCGACATGGCCATTGGTAACGTCACAGGTTCAAACATCTGCAACGTACTGCTTATTCTGGGCGTCACGGGAATGATTACGCCCTTGTTTTATTCGAAGGAAAATATCCGTCGTGATATCCCCATTTGCATAGCCGTAACCATGCTGTTGTCGCTGATGGTCCTGCGGTGGAATCCGCTGGGTATTCCCGTGGGGGTGAGCCGTTGGGACGGAATCATCCTGCTGGCGTGCTTCGTGCTGTTCATGGTGTATTCGTTTCAGACGGGCAAGCGCGACGCGACCTCGGCTTCTACGGATGTTTCGGATAAAAAGGGCACTTCGATGGCGAAAGCCGTGCTGCTGGCGCTGGCAGGTATTGCTGGGCTTGTCGTTGGCGGTAAACTGTTTGTCGATAATACCGTCAATGTGGCTCATGCGTTGCATGTGTCTGATGCTTTTATTGCTGTGACGATGATGGCCTTCGGTACCTCGGTGCCCGAACTGGCTACTTGTGTCGTAGCGGCGCTGAAGAAGAAGAACGACCTTGCGCTGGGTAACATCATCGGCTCGTGCATCTTCAACATTCTGCTTATCATCGGAGTGAGTGCCACCGTCACCCCACTCAGCATCTCGTCGCTGACGCGCGTTGACCTCGCCCTGTTCCTCCTCTCTTCGTTGCTGTTGCTGTCGGCTGTCTTCTGCTTCCGCAAGCGTGCCATCGATCGTGCCGACGCCGTCATCTACCTCCTCTGCTACGCCGCCTATGTTGTCTGGCTTTTCAGCATCCAGTAGGCACGCCTTTTCCCCTATTTCCCCCTGATTTTGCCATTGAGCTTAACGGCTTGATTATCCGCAAAGATTCCCCTGCGTTTTATCCTGCGTAATTGTTCCCTCAAATAAGGGTTTTCTGGAGCAGTATTTTTAACTGCCCGTACAGAATCAAATTCCCGGAAAATTCCATCAAATGGAAAAAAAGTTCCATAGGCTGGAAAAAAAGTTCCATCAAATGGAATTTAAATTCCACAGGCTGGAATTTTTCCGAAGTCTGATGTTGCTGCTGCCAGGTTTGTTGTTTGCCGAACAGTCGTTAGAACTATTCTCGCAGATAATGAGATTTAATGGCGATTTTATTTGCTTTTTCGCTCAGCTTGTTGTACTTTTGCAGCCAATTTTACAAAACGAAAAAAGATTATGGTCAAAATCACGTTCCCCGACGGCTCCGTGAGGGAGTATCGCGAGGGTGTCACTGGGCTGGAAATAGCCGAGAGCCTCAGTCAGCGTCTGGCACAGGAAGTGCTGGCATGTAGTGTTAATGGAGAAATCATCGAGCTCAACCGCCCCATAACTACCGACGCCACCATCAAGCTCCACAAGTGGGAGGACGAGGAGGCAAAACATTCCTATTGGCACACATCGGCTCACCTGCTGGCCGAGGCCCTGCAGGAGCTCTATCCGAACATCCAGTTCGGCATCGGCCCTGCCATCGAGAACGGCTTCTATTACGACGTTGACCCAGGCGAAGGCGTCACCATCAAGGAGAGCGACCTGCCAGCCATCGAGAAGAAAATGGAGGAGCTGGCTCATAAGGGCGAACCCCTTATCCGCCGCGAAATCAGCAAGACGGATGCCCTGAAGGCATTCGGCGACAGGGGCGAGACGTATAAGTGCGAGCTTATCAGCGACCTCGAGGACGGCACCATCACCACCTACACGCAGGGCGCCTTCACCGACCTCTGCCGTGGTCCCCACCTCACGACTACCGCCCCTATCAAGGCGATCAAGCTGCTCAGCGTGGCTGGTGCCTATTGGCGCGGCGACGAGCACCGTAAGATGATGACCCGCATCTACGGCATCACTTTTCCCAAGAAGAAGATGCTCGACGAATACCTCGTGCTGCTCGAAGAGGCCAAGAAACGCGACCATCGCAAAATTGGCAAGGAGATGGAACTCTTCATGTTCTCCGATATGGTGGGTAAGGGACTTCCTATCTGGCTGCCAAAGGGTACGGCGCTGCGCTTGCGCCTTCAGGATGCACTCTCGCGAATTCAAAAGCGATTTGGCTATCAGCAGGTTATCACTCCTCATATTGGTAATAAGAACCTCTATGTCACCAGCGGACACTGGGATCACTACGGTAAGGACTCATTCCAACCCATCACAACCCCCGAGGAAGGCGAGGTCTATCTGCTGAAGCCGATGAACTGCCCCCACCACTGCATGATTTTCAAGAATCAGCCGCGTTCGTACAAGGAACTTCCGCTGCGTCTGGCTGAGTTCGGTACTGTCTATCGGTATGAGCAGAGCGGCGAACTGCACGGATTGACTCGCGTCCGTTCGTTCACGCAGGACGACGCCCACATCTTTTGCCGCCCTGACCAGGTGAAGGATGAGTTCTGCCGTGTGATGGATATCATCGAAATCATCTTTAAGGCGCTGAACTTCGATAACTTCGAAGCCCAAATCAGTCTCCGCGACCCCAATGACCACGAGAAGTATGTGGGCAGCGACGAACTCTGGCAGACGGCCGAGCAGAATATCATCGATGCCTGTAATGAGAAAGGCATGAAGGCCAAGATTGAGTACGGCGAAGCCGCCTTCTACGGCCCTAAGCTCGACTTCATGGTGAAGGATGCGCTGGGACGCCGCTGGCAGCTGGGCACCATCCAGGTCGATTACAACCTGCCCGAGCGCTTTCAACTCGAATACGTGGGCAGCGACGGCGAGCGTCATCGTCCCGTGATGATTCACCGCGCCCCCTTCGGTTCGATGGAACGCTTTGTGGCTGTGCTCATTGAGCATACAGGCGGCAAGTTTCCCCTTTGGCTCACACCCGACCAGGTGGCCATCCTTCCCATCAGCGACAAGTTCATCCCCTACGCAGAACAGGTGCAATCCGAACTGGAGAAGATGGATGTGCGCGCCATCATCGACGATCGCAGCGAGAAGATTGGCCGTAAGATTCGCGATACCGAAGTCAAGCACATCCCCTACATGCTCATTGTAGGCGAAAAGGAGGCTGCCGAAGGTCTCGTCTCCGTCCGTCGTCAGGGTGGTAACGGCGATATGGGCAACATGACCATTAGCGCTTTCGGAAAAATCATAGCCGACGAAGTCAACGAACAAATCAGCAAGTGGTAAACAAAAAAATTCAAATATATTTGGTTTTTCGTTTAGCTTGCACTATCTTTGCGCCCGCTTTTGAAAAAGAACCCAAATAGTCGATAAAAAACAGTAACAATAAACAGAAAAACAGTTCATACTGAATGAAAGGTGACAACCAAAAAGACCAGTACCGTATCAACGAGCAGATACGTTCGAGGGAAGTGAGAATCGTAGGCGAAGGCATCGAATCGCGTGTCGTCCCTCTGGAGATAGCCCTGCGCATCGCTGAAGGACGCGACGAGGACGTCGTTGAAATCAGCCCTACGGCCAATCCCCCTGTTTGTCGCATTATCGACTATTCGAAGTTCCTTTATCAGCAGAAGAAGAAAGCTAAGGAGCAGAAAGCCAAACAGACGCGCATCGATGTAAAGGAAATCCGCTTCGGCCCTCAGACAGACGATCACGACTACAATTTTAAGCTCAAGCACGCCAAGGGCTTCCTTCAGGATGGCGACAAGGTGAAAGCTTATGTGTTTTTCCGTGGGCGTTCTATATTATATAAGGAACAAGGCGAAACCCTTCTCATGCGTTTCGCTCAGGATTTGGACGAGTTCGGCTCCGTCAGCCAGATGCCCATCCTTGAAGGCAAGCGCATGACGATGTTCATCAGCCCCAAGAAAGGCGCAGGCAAGAAACCTGCCCCTGCTTCCAAGCCGGTTAAAAATGAAAGTGAAGAAGAGAAGCAGCAGTAGAATCATCAATTAGAAAGAAACGGCGCCTGCGCCTCTGGTATAGTGCGTTGGAGCCATTAATAATAACCAATTAATAATTAAAAACATGCCAAAAGTAAAGACGAACTCCGGTTCTAAAAAAAGATTCGCTCTTACCGGAACGGGTAAAATCAAGCGTAAACACGCTTACCACAGTCACATTCTGACCAAGAAGTCAAAGAAGCGCAAACGTAACCTCGACAAGTTTGCCATTCTTGAGAAGGCTAATCGCACTCAGGTGCGCGAGCTTCTGGCCATGAAGTAATCAACGTAGTAAACCCAAAAAACGAGAGATTTTACCAAAAAAGTTATTCATCGAACTGTCAGCTCATCCAAAAGAGACCTTAACCGGCGCTGACATTCACAAAAAAGTTACAAAACTATGCCAAGATCAGTAAATCATGTTGCTTCAAGAGCAAAGAGAAAGAAAATTTTGGGCCTGACCAGAGGTTACTTTGGTGCCCGTCGCAACGTTTGGACCGTCGCCAAGAACACCTGGGAGAAGGGTCTTACCTACGCTTACCGTGATCGTAAGAACAAGAAACGCAACTTCCGTGCCCTGTGGATTCAGCGTATCAACGCTGCTGCCCGCATGGAGGGTTTGTCGTACTCACAGCTGATGGGCCTGCTCCACAAGGCCGGCATCGAGATCAACCGCAAGGTGCTTGCCGACCTCGCTATGAACAGTCCTGAAGCCTTCAAGGCTATCGTCGAGAAAGCTAAGCAGGCCTAAACGCTCGGTTTGTCTTTTTGCGTTCCAAGCGCAACACGAAAAAAAGAGAGACGCCCACTCCTCTGAGTGCGGGCGTCTCTCTCTTGTCTTAACTGCCAGTTTCTTCAGATTATTCAGAAAACTTAGAATTTCCAGGCTTTTTGCTGGATCACTTGGCTTCTAGGCTTTCAGACCACCATCTCCTCTATTTCGTTGCGGTGTTCAAAGAGGGTGCATCCTCCTGTATGCTCCCAACCCAGGACACGGGCAGCACGGATTTTGCGGAAGAGGGGCGACTGCAAAGCTTGGCGCACACCCATTTGGGAAACATTGCTGTCGCTGAAAGGAGAAAAGGGGCACGGCTCGGCCGAACCATCGGGGCTGATGTGGAAAAAACCGCGTCCCGAAGCCAGACAGCCGCCAAGCGCCTTCTCGTCGCCAGGGAAAGAGAGAAAGATGATGCTGTCTGCATACTCACCCCGGCGTTGTTCGAGCAGATGCTCCATCTCGGCCATGTGTTCGTCACGGAAGGCCAGTTGCTCGGTGCCTGGTTCGGTGGGGACGTACTCCACAAAGAAGACAATCTTGCAGCCATAGTCGCGCAAGGTGTTGATGAATTCGGGCGAGGTGACGAGGCGATAGTTCTCCGTGGTGACTGTGATGCTGGTACCAAAGAAGAGATCCTCTTTGCGCAGCATCTCCATTGACTGCATAGCACGTCGGAAGACTCCCTGTCCGCGTCGTTCGTCGGTGCCGATAGCTGTACCCTCAATACTGATGACGGGAACCATGTTAAGGTGTTGGCTCAGAAACGCCATGTATGTGGGGCCGATAAGCGTGCCGTTAGTGAAGATGGGGAAAATCATGTCTTTCACTTCGGCTACGGCCTCAAGAATGTCACGTCGCATCATCGGTTCGCCACCTGCCAGCAGCGAAAAGTTAATGCCCAACGTAGCGGCTTCAGCAAAAATGTCGTGCCACTGCGCAGGGGTGAGGGTTTCCTTTTGGGCATCATCTTTGTCAGAAGCAATGCCGTTGGAGCGAGCATAGCAGCCGCGGCAGTGCAGGTTGCAGGTCGTGGAGATACTACTGATAAGGAAGGGTGGAACCTCTAGTCCCTCCGTTTCCAGCAGTTTCTTGCGGCGTTTCTCAGACTTTTGGAATGTTTGTTGCATGCGGTATGCAAACTTGGCTTCGCGCGGATTCGAAAGCACGTTCTTGTAGGCACGTGTCATAATTCGACGGATGCTGTCGCTCATATAGGCTGCCAGGTCTGGCACAGCTTGTCCTGTATGCATATCTCCTTTACTATTGTCTGAACTCTTAAACTCTTGAAATCCTTACCGGATGAAATGCATGGGTGCCCAGGGCTCGCGCTCAGGATAGTCGGGCTGTCCGTCGGCATGGATTTTTTTCAGCAGCCATGCCATGTTGTTGGCCAAGGTGCGCATGGTCTGCATGCCTTCGTCGTCAAGCATTGCCTGCCCTTCCTCGCGTCCATAGACGATGTTCCAATACTGCGAAGTCACTATGGGCATATTCATCATCTGAAAAGGCATATTCAGTGTCTGGAGCGCCGCTGTGGCTCCTCCCCGGCGGCACACGCATACCGCTGCGGCAGGCTTGTTCTGCACCTTGGTGCCAGCCGAGTAGAATAGTCGCTGCATAAGCGACAGCACCGAGCCGTTGGGCTGTCCGTAATAGACCGGCGAGCCGATAATGAGCCCGTCGGCATCGTCTAGCTTTTTGCCGATATGGTTGCAGACATCGTCGTCGAAGACGCAGCGGCCAAGCTCCTTCATTTTGCATTGGTTACAAGCAACACAGCCCCTGACGGGCTTTACACCTATCTGCACAATCTCTGCCTGAATGCCCTGCTTCTCCAGTACGCTGGCAGCCTCGCTCAGCGCTACAAAGGTGTTTCCCTGCTTGCGAGGGCTTCCATTAATCAATAGAACTTTCATATAAAGATAATTTTGTGTCTGTTTTCTGTCGGCAAAAGTAATCAATTCGGCTGTGTTTTTCCCCCTTGTGCGGCTTAAACAATGTTAAATGCCTTGTTGCAGTCGTTTCGATAGGGAAAAACGGTTATATTTGCAGTCCCTAAAAGATTATTTTGCAGTACCCATGAAAAAAGATTCCCTCAAAAGATGGTTGGAACGCGCAAATTCGTTGGCCCTTGCGGCAGCCCTTCCCGCTGCATGTGTTTCTGCCGCCATGGCACAGCAGCGGCCAAACATCCTCTACATCATGTGCGACGACATGGGTTATGGCGACCTCTCTTGCTATGGGCAGCAACACTTCCAGACGCCGAATATCGACCGTCTTGCCTCGCAAGGTATGCGCATGACGTCGGCTTACGCGGGAAGTCCCGTTTCGGCTCCTTCGCGTGCCTGTTTTATGACGGGGCAGCACTCGGGGCATACTTACGTGCGCGGCAATCGCGAGCATTGGGCAGGGCGTGTGGAATATGGGCGGAATGTTGATTATGCTGTCGTTGGTCAGGAGCCTTACGATACGGCACACGTCATTCTGCCCGAACTGATGAAGGCAGCGGGCTATACCACAGCACTATTCGGCAAATGGGCTGGTGGTTACGAGGGAAGCGTCTCAACGCCCGACAAAAGGGGCATCGATGAGTTTTACGGCTACATTTGTCAATTTCAGGCGCATCTCTACTTCCCCAATTTCCTCAATCGCTATAGTCGTGCAGCAGGCGACACCGCTGTCGTGCGTGAGGTGTTGGAGCAGAATGTTCTTCATGACATGTATGGCGACGACTACATCAATCGTAGCGAGTACTCTGCCGACCTCATCCATCGCCGCGCCCTTGAATGGTTGGCCAGGCAAGAGGAGGGGCAACCCTTCTTTGGCATCTTCACCTACACGCTCCCTCATGCTGAGCTTCGCCAGCCAGACGACTCGCTGTTACAGCGTTTTCGCGGGCAACTTCTTCCTGAACGGACATACCGAGGCGACAAAGGTTCGCGTTACAATCCCACGCCTGAGGCTCACGCTCAGTTTGCGGCAATGATAGCAAGACTCGATGCGCAGGTGGGAGAAATTATGCAACTTTTAGAGAAGCGAAGTTTGGCTGACAATACCGTCCTCATCTTCACTAGTGACAACGGGCCGCATGAGGAAGGTGGGGCTGATCCCGGCTATTTCAATCACGATGGCAAGTTTCGCGGCCTCAAGCGTAGCACTCACGAAGGCGGCATCCGCATCCCTTTTATCGTTCGTTGGCCCAATCACGTGGCTGCAGGTAGCGAGAGTGATTTCCCTTTTGCATTCTATGACTTGCTTCCCACCTTCTGCGATATGGCGAGTAGGGCAGACCTCTATGAACCCTCCGATAGTGACGATGCAGAGTTCGACGGCATTTCCATCCTTCCGACGCTGACGGGCATAGGATATCAGCGCCTTCATGACCACCTCTATTGGGAGTTCCACGAAACGGACATGCTGGCTGTTCGTCGTGGTGAATGGAAACTTGTTGTCCGCTCCGGACATCCCTCGCTTTACCATTTGGGCGTTGACCCTCATGAGGACAACGATCTCTCTTCCTGCCGTCCCGATGTCGTGCGCCATTTAGTGTCAAAGATTCATGAGGACCATATCGAAAGCCCCCTCTTTCCCGTCACCCTTCCTGTTTTCTAATGTTAAAAACAACAGTTGCTGTACCATGAACGGAAAAATATGGTATATTTGCAAGTAAAAATCTATACTACGTATTTAACTGACAGAAAAACATGATTATTGGTATTCCCAAAGAGATTATGCACGATGAAGCTCGTGTAGCTGCTACGCCCGAAACAGTGGGCAAGTTTGTAAACGATGGCTTTGACATTCTTGTGGAGCGAAGTGCTGGCAACGGCGCCCTCTATCACGATGAGGATTACATTAAGGCAGGGGCTCTGATTATAGATGACCCGCAGGAAATCTACGATCGTGCTGAAATTATTCTGAAAGTGAAAGAGCCGCTGTTCAATGAACAGAAAGACATGCATGAAGTAGAGATGATGCACAAGGGTCAGTATCTCATTACGTTTATTCATCCGGCATCGCCAGTGAATCACGAGATGGTGAAGCAACTGACGGCGCGGGGTGTGACAGCTATTACGCTGGATGGTATTCCTCGCATTTCCCGTGCGCAAAATATGGACGCGCTAACATCCATGAGTACGTGCGCTGGTTATAAGGGCATCTTGATGGCTGCTAATTTGATGACAACTTTTATGCCTCAGATGTTTACCGCAGTGGGACAAATCAAACCTGCCAAAGTGATGGTCATTGGTGTAGGGGTAGCTGGTTTGCAGGCTTTGGCGACGGCTAAGCGTTTGGGTGCTATCACATACGCTGCCGATATTCGTCCGATGGCAGTTGAGAATGCTAGCTCGCTAGGAGCTAGGGTGATTGACACAACAATCCCTGCCGATTTGGCTATGGGCGAGGGTGGCTATGCGAGACGTCTGCCCGATGACGTACTTGTTCATGAGCAGGAAGCGTTGCGAGAAACCATCCAGGATATGGACATCGTGTTCTGCTCGGCTCTCATACCTGGCAAAATCGCTCCAATAATTATCACCGAAGATATGGTGAAGGGTATGAAGAAAGGCTCAGTCATTGTTGACATCTCCATTGACCAAGGAGGCAACTGCGCCCTTACTCCGAAGGGAGATATTGAGAAGAAATATGGTGTAACCCTGATAGGGGTGAAGAATATTCCAGGCCTGCTGCCAACCAGCTCAACTTGGATGTTTGCGAATAACGTCTATAATCTGGTGAAATACCTTGTGAGGGAAGGCCGTGTCCAACTCGATCGCTCAGATGAGATCGTTCAGAAGTCACTCGTCTGCATTGACGGACAGCTCGTCCATGCTGGTGCAAGAGAAGCCATGGGTAGATGATTCATCCTCTGATTCTTGTTGCTGTTTTTGTCGTATGCGCGGTGCTCGGCTATTTCATTATACGGAATGTACCGAGCCTGCTGCATACGCCCTTGATGTCAGGCATGAATGCTTTGTCGGGGGTGACGATTGTGGGAGCTCTAAGCGCTACGGGCATTGCTTTGTTTTCTAATTGTGGATGGCTGTCGCAGGTTACTGGATGTCTGGCCATAGTTTTGGCGGCAGTCAACGTGTTTGGCGGTTTCGGCGTCACTCATCGTATGCTGATGATGTTTAAAAAGAAACGACTCTGATTTCAATGGATGTCTATCAGATTATTATCGATGGAGTACTAGCTTTGGTCGTATTGCAAGGCATATCCATTTTGTCGCGGGTGAAAACTGCCATAGCGGGCAATTTCCTCTTGGCTGTGGCATTATTGACAGGCATTGCCGTCACACTCGTTTTTAATAATATTCTGTCGGCTTGGACGATTTGGCCTGCCATTATCGTTGGGGCGCTGATAGGTAGCATCGTGGCACAACGAGTGAAAATGATACAAATGCCGCAAACCGTAGCCCTATTCAATGGCTTGGGTGGTGGTGCCTCGGCACTTGTCGGTTTACTCTCGGCACAGAGCATAGGCTTCAATAGTATGCAGTTGGCAGCTATCGGTGAGGGCGGTTTTGAAGATTTCGTGCGTTTTACTTCTCTGCTGGCTGTCGGTGTCGGGATGATAACCCTTGTGGGTAGCCTTGTTGCTGCGGGTAAGCTCCATCGTATGTTGCCTCAGCAGCCGATGGTATGGTGGGGACACTCATTGTCTACGCTTTTGTTCTTATTGCTTACTATCGGTTGTGTTGTAGCCGGGCTATTTCTTGATTCCTCTCTGCTGATTGCAGGAACATTTATTTTTGCCTCCCTCTTTGGCTTATGGTTTTCCGTGAGGGTGGGAGGAGCAGATATGCCCATTACTATCTCGTTGCTGAATTCCCTTTCCGGCGTAGCGGGAGCTATTGCTGGTATGGCCATTAGCGATGTGTTCCTCGTAGCTGTTGGCGCCATTGTAGGAGCTTCAGGCTTGTTTCTCACGCGGATTATGTGCCGCGCCATGAATCGGAGTCTCGTCAGCATTCTCCTTGGGGGACGGTCATCCCGTAATACTCGGAATCTTCAGCCAACTTTAGAAAACGAACGACTAATTAAACGCGTTATGGATTTAGAGAAAAAAATACAAGAGCTTGAGGTTCTTGTCAAGAACCTTGAAGAACGTATTGCTGTGCTTACCCAGCAAGTGGACGAAGCAGAAAAAACGTGCTCATCTGAAAAAACTACAGCTGCTAATGTCCTTGCTGCGGCAAAAGATGTCATCATTGTTCCTGGTTATGGTATGGCTTTGGCTCAAGCTCAGCATCAGGTACGCCAGTTAGCTGATAAGTTGCAAAGTCTTGGCGCGCGAGTGCGCTATGCTATTCATCCTGTTGCAGGTCGCATGCCTGGTCACATGAACGTTCTGCTAGCAGAGGCTGACGTCGATTATGACCAGCTTTATGAGATGGATGCCATTAATGATGATTTTGCTCGCTGCGATGTTGTCGTGGTAATTGGAGCTAACGACGTATTGAATCCTGCAGCCCGCAACGCCGAAGGTACGCCCATTTATGGCATGCCTGTGCTCAATGTCGATGCCGCTCCTGAAATTGTCATTTGCAATCGTGATCTCAAACCGGGCTATGCTGGTGTAAAAAACCCTCTCTACACCCGTACAAAGGGCATCTATCTGGAGCTTGGCGATGCCAAGGAGACACTCCAGCGTCTTATGGCAAAGTTGTAGCTTTACGTCTTGGTAATTTGCCTGCGCTACGGATTTATTTGCCTGCTCTGGGAATTTATTCGCCTGCGTTGTGAAATTATTCGCCTGCGCTGGGAATTGAAGGTTTTTTCTGCCGTTTGTTTTGGATAAACTGCGGCTTGGAAATTAAAAATAAATACAAATTTATTTTGTATTTCCCTCGTCTTGCACTATCTTTGTCGAACTTTTCAAAAACCATTGTTTTAACTTAATAAATTGCATCATGAAAATTTCTCACATTGAACATCTGGGAATTGCTGTGAAGAGCATTGAAGAGGCTCTTCCGTACTACGAAAACGTGCTTGGCCTGAAGTGCTACAAGACTGAAGTTGTGGAGGATCAGAAAGTGAAGACGGCCTTCCTGATGGTTGGTCAGACGAAACTGGAGCTTCTTGAGCCGACAAGCGAAGAGAGCACAATAGCCAAGTTCATGGCTGACCGCGGCGGAAAGGGCGGCCTGCACCACATGGCTTTTTCCATTGAGGACGGCGTGGCTAATGCTTTGGCTGAATGTACCGAGAAGGAAGTGCGCATCATCGACAAGACTCCCCGTCCAGGTGCTGATAGTATGCAGATTGCATTCCTCCACCCGAAATCCACCCAGGGTGTGCTGACGGAATTGTGCGAAAAGGCTCAATAAACGCTTCTCAAAATCGTAAAATCTAAATTGTCAAATAGTAAATCTACAAGATGAGCAATCAATTAGACAAAATCAGACAGCTGGTCGAGAAACGCGAGAAGGCTCGCCTCGGCGGTGGCGAGAAGGCCATCGAGAAACAGCATGAGAGAGGTAAGTACACGGCCCGCGAGCGCATTGCCATGCTGCTCGATGAGGGTTCGTTCGAGGAGTTCGACATGTTCATGCGCCATCGCTGCCACAACTTCGGCATGGAAAAGAAGCAGTACGACGGCGACGGCGTGGTGACAGGTTACGGTACCATTGACGGACGACTTGTCTATGTCTTCGCACAGGACTTCACGGTGAATGCTGGCTCGCTCTCCGAGACGCTGGCACAGAAGATCTGCAAGGTGATGGACTTGGCTATGAAGATGGGAGCTCCTGTCATCGGCATCAACGACTCGGGCGGCGCACGTATTCAGGAGGGCGTGAACGCCCTTGCTGGCTATGCCGAGATTTTCGAGCGCAACATCCTCGCCAGCGGTGTAATCCCGCAGATTAGCGGCATCTTCGGCCCTTGTGCTGGCGGTGCTGTCTATAGTCCTGCGCTGACGGACTTCACGCTGATGATGGAGAACACGTCCTATATGTTCCTTACCGGCCCTGCTGTTGTGAAGACGGTGCTGGGCGAAGTGGTTACTCAGGAGCAGTTGGGCGGCGCCAGCGTACATAGCACTAAGAGTGGTGTCACCCACTTTACTGCGAGCACTGAGGAGGAGGCCCTCGCGATGATTCGCAAACTGCTCTCTTACATCCCGCAGAACTACAAGGAGAAGACTCCCATCATCCCCTGCGACGACCCCATCGATCGTTGCGACGACTACCTCAATGAGATTATTCCCGACAATCCCAATGCCCCCTACGATATGTACGAGGTCATCAGCGCCATTGTCGATAACGGCGAATTCTTCGAGGTGCAGCCCAACTATGCCAAGAACATTATTGTCGGTTTCGCCCGCTTCAACGGCGAAAGCGTAGGCGTGGTTGCCAACCAGCCGAAGCAGCTTGCTGGTGTGCTCGATTGCAACGCCAGCCGTAAGGGCGCCCGCTTCGTCCGCTTCTGCGACGCCTTCAATATTCCCATCGTCACGCTGGTTGACGTACCCGGCTTCCTCCCTGGTACGGGGCAGGAGTACAACGCCGTCATCCTGCATGGTGCCAAGCTGCTCTACGCCTTCGGCGAGTGCACGGTGCCCAAGGTGACAGTCACCCTGCGTAAATCGTACGGTGGTAGCCACATCGTGATGAGTTGCAAGCAACTGCGTGGCGACATGAACTACGCTTGGCCATCGGCCGAAATTGCCGTCATGGGTGCCAGCGGTGCCGCCAGCGTCCTCTACGCTAAGGAGGCCAAGGCCCTCAAAGATGAAGGCAAGGTTGATGAAGCAAAGGCATTCATCGCTGAAAAAGAGAAGGAATATACCGAACTCTTCGCCAATCCCTACAATGCTGCCCAGTATGGCTACATCGACGATGTCATCGAGCCGCGCAACACGCGTTTCCGCATCATCCGCGCCCTCGATCAGCTGCGCGACAAGAGGCTCTCATTGCCCGACAAGAAGCATGGTAACATTCCTTTGTAACACCCGCAAACAGAGAAACGCACTATGGTATTAGCAACAAACTGGTCCGACATGTGGGCCATGACGGGAATCGGCTTCGGTACCGTCTTCGTTATCCTGCTATTGCTGGTGCTGATATTGGGCATCTTCAATGTGATTGCAAAGAAGAAGTCCCCAGCACCTGCAGCCTCTGCAAAGCCCGCCCTTGAGGGAAAGAAGACTCCTCTTCTTCCTGAAGGCACGACTGAGGCTGATGACGACCTTGCCGCCGTGGCTACGGCGCTCTGTCTGTACTTTCAGGAGGTGCATGACGAGGAAACCTACGTCCTCACTATCCATCACCACGAGCATACGGCCTGGCATCCTGAAGGCTATTAATTCTCCGAACATTATTCACCGTTATTAGCAAAAAGAACAATGAAAGATATCAAATTCAAGATTGGCGATAAGAAGTACGAAGCCAGCGTCGTGGAAAAAGAGGATGGCAAAGTGGAAGTAACCGTCAACGGAAAGGCTTATACTGTGGAAGTGGAGCGTGAGGCTCCGAAAGCAAAGCCTGTCAAAGTGCAGGCTCCTGCCGCTCCGAAGGCTGCCGCTGCTGCTCCTGCCGCAGCACCCGCTGCTCCGCAGGCTCCTACCGCAGGTGCCAAGACCGTCAACGCCCCGCTTCCTGGCAATATCGTGAAGGTGACGGCAACCGTCGGACAAGCTGTCAAGCCTGGCGACGTCCTTGTCGTCATGGAAGCCATGAAGATGGAGAACAACATCGTGGCCGAATCCGAAGGTTCCGTCAGCCGTATTCTAGTACAGGTCGGACAAACTGTACAGAGCGGCGATGCCCTCGTTGAAATCGCATAACCCATTCCGATAGAAAGACATTACAGAAACATGAAACGTGCAATTAAACTACTGACGTCATTCGTTCTGATGATGCTTGTCGCTGTGCCGACCTTTGCCCAGGAGTTCAATGCTGGAGAAACGCTGGGTAAGTTCGTCCGCGAAATGGGTTTCCTGCAGTTCTTCAGTGGTATGGGTTGGGGAAATGCCGTGATGATTGTCATCGCCTGCTTTTTCCTCTATCTCGCCATCGTAAAGAAGTACGAACCCCTGCTCCTGTTGCCCATCGCCTTCGGTATGCTGCTCAGCAATATCCCCGGCGCAGGCATGTTCCACACCTCCATGTGGAACGATGAGTTCCTGAATCCCGATAGCCCCTTTTTCCATAGCTACCGTCATGTGGTGGCTGAGGGAGGTTTGCTCGATGTGCTCTATATCGGCGTTAAACTCGGCGTCTATCCCTGCCTTATCTTTATCGGCGTGGGTGCTATGACCGACTTCGGCCCCCTCATTGCCAACCCGAAGAGCCTGCTACTTGGTGCTGCTGCCCAGTTGGGTATCTTCATCGCTTTCCTTGGTGCTTATGGCCTCGGTTTCACTCCTGCTGAAGCTGGCTCTATCGGTATCATCGGCGGTGCCGATGGTCCTACGTCCATATTCCTTACGTCGAAATTGGCTCCGCATCTCCTTGGCCCTATTGCCTTGGCTGCCTACAGCTACATGGCTCTTGTGCCGGTTATCCAGCCGCCCATCATGAAGCTGCTCACTACCAAGGAGGAGCGCAGGATAAAGATGAAACAGCTGCGTCCCGTTAGCAAGACGGAGAAGATAATCTTCCCCATTGTCGTTGCTGTAGTTGTCAGCCTCATTCTGCCTTCCGCTTCTACGCTTATCGGCTGCCTTATGCTGGGCAACTTGATGAAGGAATGTGGTGTCGTGGAGCGTTTGAGCAAGGCTGCCCAAAACGAGCTGAACAACATCGTGGTTATCTTCCTCGGTCTTTCTGTCGGTGCTACGGCTACCGCCGAGACGTTTATCTCGCTGAAGACCCTCGGTATCATCGTCATGGGTGTTACAGCCTTTGCTGTGGGTACTGCTGGTGGTGTGCTGCTCGCTAAGTTGATGAATGTTTTCTCGAAAGAGAAGGTTAACCCGCTTATCGGCTCCGCTGGTGTAAGTGCCGTGCCTATGGCTGCCCGCGTCAGTCAGTCGGAGGGCCAGAAGGCCGACCCCACCAACTTCCTGCTCATGCATGCCATGGGCCCGAATGTGGCGGGTGTCATTGGCTCTGCTGTCGCGGCAGGCATCCTGCTGAATATGCTGGGATAATTCTTTTGATTCTGAATAATCGGCGGGCGCTTTTTTGAAAGCGCCCGCCGATTATTTAGGGAACGATGAAGTTCAGGAACTCCGGCATGAGCGTTATTTCTAATGGACAACTGTAGTTCAGTTTCTTGCCATCGACGCAAATGCTGGCGTTTTGGGCGTCGAAGATAACTACCTTTTTGGTGCGGAATGGGCGCACTTGCTGGTGGTTGAGCAGACGTCCTTTGAGTAGCATGCGCAACCCTTGAACCATCTGCCAGAACTTCGGGCGGTAGATGACTGAGACATCCAGCCAGCCATTGTAAGGTACGGCGCTGGGAGTCATGCCGTAGCCGCGTGAATTGCCCACGCAAAGGGTCATGATGGTTTCATTCACGACTTCCTCATTCACCTTGAAGTGCATTTTGTAGAGCTTTCGTTCAACGAAAAGCCGAATCATACTGATGATGTAAGTGGGATTGCTCTTTCCCCAGAACTCCTTGCAGAAATCGCTGATTTCGATAGCGCGCGCCCCAAGACCAATGTTGACAGCCATCAGGAAATAGCGCTTCACTAGTTCTTCGCCATTTACGAACGAACAGTAGCCAATGTCGATACGGCGTCGGTTACCTTTAATGATGCAGTCGATGGCCTTCTTGTATTCATCGACGCCCAGTCCCCAGAAGCTGGCAAAGTCGTTGCCCACGCCGTTGGCAATGATGGCGAGGGAGATGTCGTCGAGATTCTCTACTGACGAAGTCATGATGCCGTTGAGTGCCTCGTTTACAGCACGGTCGCCACCCACGATGACGATGATCTTATAGCCGTTGTCAACGAGCATTCGCGCCAGCCGTTCCACCGAGCCATAGTCTTCCGACTGCACGTAGTCGTACTGTACCCCACGTTGGTCGAGCACACTCTTTATCTGATACCATCGTCGGGATTGCTTCTTTACCCCGGCCATAGGCACATAGATGATGCCCCAACGGTCTGTCATTCCATTCGTATTGTCGTCCATATCTTTTTTCCTAATTCCTAATTCCTAATTTCATGATTCTCTCTATCTTTTCTTCCGTAGGGAGGGCAAAGTCAATCCACTCGATGGAGATACCGCGACGCTCCATGCCCCGAAACCACGTCATCTGGCGTTTGGCAAACTGATGGATGGCTGTTTCCAATTGAGAGACCATCTCGTCATATGTCAGCTGCCCAAGGATGTACTGCGTCAGATACTTGTATTCCAATCCGTAGTAGATGAGGTCTTCGGGATTAATGCCTTCGTTTATAAGTCGTCGTACCTCGTCCACCATACCCTCGTCCAGCCGTTGGCGCAGCCGCTTTGAGATTCGTTCGCGTCGCACCTCGCGGGGAATGTCAATGCCCACTACGAGGCTGCGAGTCTGGGGAAACTCGTCGTCCTCGGCAGGGTGGGAGGCGTAGTATGCTTCAATCTCTATCCCGCGAATGGCACGCTTTACGGTATCGACGTCTGAAGTGTTGTGGAGTTTCTTATACCTTTTTAAAATAGCCGTCAGCTCATCCAGCGACTTTCCTTCCAGCTCGCGGCGCAGCGGCTCGTTCACCGGTACTTTTACCAGCCGGAATCCCCTCAGCACAGCTTCCACGTACATTCCGGTACCGCCGCAGAGTACAGGTGTCTGCCCTTTGGCCCGTAGCTGTTCATAGACAGCAAGGAAGTCGCGCTGAAACTCATATACGTTATACTTATATCCCGGTTCGCAGATGTCAATCAGGTACGATGGTACCTCACGTCCGTCTGCCAGCACATAGTCCGCCTTGTCCTTTCCCGTGCCCAAGTCCATACGGCGATAAACCTGTCGGCTGTCGGCGCTGATGACGCCTGTGCCCAGCTTGTCTGCCAGACGGACAGCCAGAGCAGTCTTGCCGCAGGCAGTAGGCCCAACGATGGTGATAAGGTCGAATGCTGACATTTTGCTTTTTTTCGGGATTCCGATTGCAAATATACGTGATTTTTCTTTCACTTTACACATGGAATGCTTATTTTTGCAGAAAATTATAAAATTACATGTCCCTTATCAACTATCATTCCGTCGATATCCATCAACAGGAAGCGATTGTACTTGAGGATGTCAACCTCGAAATCGGGAGCGGCGAGTTCGTCTACCTCATTGGTCCGGTAGGCTCGGGCAAATCCAGCCTATTGAAAACCATGTATGCCGAGCTCGACATCCACAGCGGTCAGGCCGAGGTGCTGGGTTACGACATGCTCCATATCCGCCGCAGTCAGATTCCTGCTCTCCGCAAGCGTATCGGCATTGTATTTCAGGACTTCCAGTTGCTTATTGACCGTAACGTACACGATAACCTCGACTTCGTTCTCCGTGCTACGGGGTGGCGTGAACGTACTGCCCGCGAGCAGCGCATAGGCGAAGTGCTCCTCCAAGTGGGCATGGACACCAAGGGCTACAAGATGCCCCACGAACTCTCTGGCGGCGAGCAGCAGCGCATCGTCATCGCTCGCGCCATCCTTAACACCCCCGACATTATTCTTGCCGACGAACCCACGGGTAATCTCGATACAGAGACGGCAGCCAACATCGTGGAGTTGCTTCGTGGCATCCGCGACACGGGCAGTACTGTCGTCATGACTACGCACAACCTTGCCCTGCTTGACGCTTATCCCGCTCGCGCCTGCCGTTGCGAAAACCATCGTTTCTCTGAGTTATGATGTTGTACTATCTCCTTGCCGCCGTCGGCCTGCTGTTCGTCATTCAGCTCCTCTATTTGTTCCTGCTCTACAACGCTCCTGCGAGGCTATGGGGCAAAAAGACTACGGACTGCCCTTCAGCGGAGAATCTCCCCCGTCTTTCGCTCATCATCACGACTTCCAATCAGGATTACCTGTTACAGAAGAACCTCCCTGCTGTGTTGGAGCAAGATTATCCCGACTTCGAGGTCGTCGTGGTTGATGACAATTCCACGGATGAGACAGCCGACATCCTCCAGCAGCTGCAGAACCGCTATCCCCATCTGCGCACCACCTTCGTGCCACCCACCTCGCGGCGCATCAGCCATCGCAAGCTTGCCCTTACGCTGGGCATCAAGGCTGCTACGGGCGACTGGCTTGCCTTTACCGATGCCGATTGCCATCCTGCTACCAACCAATGGCTGCGCAGCTTGACGGCAGAAATCGTCAATTCTTCATTGTCAAATGGTAAAAACGCTGCCGAAGCCGTCATCGGCTATACCGGCTATGAACATAGTCGTGGTCTTGCTGCCCTTCTGCGCCGCTTCGACACCCAGCTACGCGGCCTTCGCCTCCTTGGTCTTGCTGCTCACGGCAAGGCTCATATGGCCTACGGTACCAACCTGATTTATCGGCGCAGCATCTTCTTCGATGCCAAGGGTTATTCCTCCCATCTGAATCTTGAGCGGGGCGACGACGATATCTTTGTGAACGAAAACATCCCGCCCCGCAGCATTCGTGCTGCCGTTAGCCCCGACGCTGCTGTCCTCTGTACCGACACAACCCGTCGCCATTGGCGCTTGGAGCGTATGGGCCGTATAGCCACTCACCGTCACTTGCATGGTATCCAGCGGATTGTGCTTGGCTTCGACACCCTTTCACGCATCCTCTATATAGTAGCCACCCTTGCTGTCATCGCCATCGCCATCGTCTTCAGGGCTTCCGTCAGCTTCTGGTGGATATTCCTTGTTGCCGCCTTCGCCCTATGGGCCATTCGCTACGTCCTCAGCTGGTTTGTCTGGAACCGCTCCGCCCGCGCTATTGGCGACACCCCCTATGGCTCTGCTATCCCCTTGCTTGAATTCCTCCATCCCTTCTGGGAGTTCGGTCTTCGCCTCCGTTACCTCTTCACCTCCAAGCAACGCTACCGCCGCAAACAAATCTGATAGAAAGTTTTTTATCTTGATTGACATAATATTCGAAAAAAATATTTATCTTTGCACGCGAAAGGATTGGAAAAATGAATCGTATTCAGGTTGTCAATAGCATTAAACAAATAGCGAAAGAATCGCTTCCACCGAACAGCAAGTTGCTGCTTTACGGTTCAAGAGCCCGTGGAGATGCGCGCCCTGATTCGGATTGGGACTTACTCATTTTGCTGGACAAGGATCGCATTACACTTGCTGATATTGACGAGGTTTCCTATCCGATGCGCGAATTAGGATGGAGAATTGATGAGGTGTTGAATCCTGTAATATACACTTTCAAAGAGTGGGAATCCAAGAATTTTACCCCGTTTTATAAAAATGTAATGGAGGAAGGAGTTGCGCTATGAGTCTATCTGCAGAAGAACGTCAAGCCGTTGTGGAGTTTCGAATAGAGAAAGCCATTCGAGCCTACGAACAATCGAAAGGCATAGTGGAATTGAAGTATTGGGAAACGATTGCCAATCGTCTTTATTATGCCGCATATAATGCTATTTCTGCATTGCTTATAGCCAACGGTGATACGGTACAAACGCATAATGGCGTTATTCATCTTTTTGGACAGCGTTTTGTTCAGTCAGGTCTGATTGAACCGGATATGGGACGTCTCTATCATAAACTCTTCACAATGCGACTGACTGGTGATTATGATGATACTTATGGATTGACGGAAGAAGATGTAATGCCTTTGATTGAGCCTGCTGGATTATTAATAGAAAAGGTTATCTCTTTGGCTCGTCAGATAATTAAAGAAAAAAGTTAGTTTCAAAATCATCTTACGATAAAATTGTCAAACCAAAGCAAAACAGCCTATGAGATAAAGACAAAAAGACGTACATAAAAAAGAAGCGTCCACTTAGATTCTTGCTTCCCAAAGTTCGCCAAATTATCAAGAAGCGCAATCAAGAGTAAAAGCATGGGTGCTCACGCTTGGCGTGGGCTTTTACTCGGATATGATTGCAAAGGTGTTTGGCGATACCTGGGAAGCGTAGACGAAGATTAGTCCACGTTTTTCTTTTTGTGTGTTTTCAAAAAAAGGAATCAAGATCATTCAATTATAAACTAATAAAAAAAAGAATCATGAGAAAAACAAAGATTTTATTTCTGCTCTGCCTGTTCGGAATGTTGGGCATTGGAGCGAGTGCGTATGACTTTAGTTCTGTGTATAATGGTGTGACAATTTATTATGAGATTGTATCAAATACGGATAAAACAGTCAGGGTAACAAGTACGAACTCCAATTTGAATGGAAATTCCAACTACACAGGAAACATAACTATTCCGAGTAACGTTTCTTTTTCAGGATCAAACTACAAAGTGGAAAGAATAGGTTTTAATGCCTTTAAGCATTCAACAGTGAAAAGCATTACACTTCCTAGCACTGTTCTTTATATTGAAAATCAAGCATTTCTATATTGCTATGATTTGGTGAGTATAAACCTTCCCAATTCTTTAAAAACCATTAGCAGGTATTCTTTTGGAAATTGTTGGTCACTAAAAAACATTACGATTCCCAGCTCCGTAAATGTTATTGGCGAATCAGCTTTCGAAGGATGTAGTAGCATAACAAATATAACGATACCAAGTTCTGTTACCCAAATAGGATCCAAGGTTTTTGCTAAATGTGGAAATTTGACTTCAATTAATGTGGATACTAATAACTCAAATTACTATAGCGAAAACGGAATTCTATACAATAAAACCAAAACTTCATTAATAGAATGCCCTTCTGGTTTCTCTTCCGATAGTTTCGTGATTCCAAATACCGTTACATACATTCTCAAAGGAGCCTTTTATGATTGTAACAAACTGGTAAATATCACCATACCTTCCACTATAACGTCTATATTGGATGAGACTTTCTATAGCTGTAATAATTTAAAAAGTATTGAAATACCGAATTCCGTGACTTCTATCGGAAAGGAGGCTTTTGCATATTGTGAGAATATGATAAACGTTTCATTACCTAATTCAGTCGCAACGGTTGGCGAAAACGCTTTTGTTGGCTGTAAGGCTGTAGTGCAAAACGACTTTATTCTGGCACATATGCCAAGTAATCATTATGGACAATATAGTATTAAAGAAGGTATTAGAACTATTGTCGGAGGTGCTTTTTGGGGTAGTAATCTAAGTTCAATCCGCATACCGAATTCTGTGATATCTATTGGAAATGAAGCTTTCAGAGATTGCAGTTCTTTGGTAAAGGTCGAATTCTCTTTAGGCTGTTCTGCGACTCTTGGAGACTATGTCTTTAGGCAATGCACTAATTTGAAAAGCATTGAAGTACCAAATACAATTGTGACGAGCGCGTGGTCTTGGGACGATTCCAGCATTAAAAACATAGGTATTCATATTGTTGACCCCGCAAAAGGCAATCCTTTTTATCTTGACAGATATGAGAGTTACAGCTGGACCTATTATTTAAATGGGGAGAGTTTAGAATATCTTACTATCCCAGATACCTTAACCGAAATAAAAAGTGGTTTATTATATAATTGTACAACTCTTTCAGAAGTACAACTGCCTCGTACATTGGAAAAAATAGGGGCTGATGCATTCTATGGATGTTCAGGATTGAAAGATGTAAAAATACCAAAGACAGTTACTAACATTGGAGATAGAGCTTTTTTCGGCTGCACAAATCTAGCCGATGTATATAATTTTGCAGAAACGCCACAAAGTATCACTTCTTCTACTTTTAGCAATTATGGTTTTTTGCACGTTAGTAAAGGGCTGAAATGGGTTTATGAAGCCGCAGAACTGTGGTCAAATTTTACAGTTGAAGACGGGATGAAATACACAACTGCACTAAACGATGGAGAACCATATTTGAACGAGACAGATTTAAGTTATGATGAAATATCTTTTACTCGTGAGTTCAACAACACCAACTGGCAGTCGTTATATGTGCCGTTTGAGATTCCGTTGACGGAGGAGTTATTGGAGGAGTTTGACTTTGCGTATATCAATGGGGCAAAGTTGTATGACTGGGATGATGATGGGATTGCGGAGGATTTGAGGATAGAGGTTTTTAAGATGAAGAGTGGGACGCTAAGGGCAAACATGCCGTATTTGATTCGGGCGAAGGTGGCGGGCGAGAAGACCATCACCGTCAACGAGGCTACACTATATGCCACGGAGGAGAACAGCATCGACTGCTCCACCACGTCGTTGAGGTTCACCTTCACGGGCGGCTATCAGACGCTCGGCTACGACGACATCGGTGGCTGCTACCTACTGGGCGGCGGGACATGGAATGAGGTGAAGGAGGGCGGCACGATGAAGCCGATGCGCTTCTACCTCCGCATCGATTCGCGCGACTATCAGCCCTTTAAGGCACCCGTCATCCACATGACGGTCTTTGGTGAGGATGATGAGGTAACGGACATCCAATCGCCCCTCCTTCAGGAGGAGGCGGGGGAGGCTCCAGTCTTCGACCTGCAAGGGCGCAGAGTGGAACACCCAGAAAAAGGAATCTACATTATAAACGGTAAAAAAGTAATAGTAAAATGAACGAGAAGAAAGAAATGAAAGAGTATCAGAAACCCGTATTGGAAACGTATGAATTGGAGGGCGGAGCCCTCATGGTGGAAACATCTGAAATCGGATTCGGTGAAGGTGGCGGCGATGCCAATGGTATGAGGAATCCTTTCGAGAGTAATCCCTTCAGCAATCCTTTCGGAATGGGATTCTAACGTTGGAAGTTTTAACTGTGAATAGCGGGACGTTCGATGGGCGGGCGTCCCGCTGCTTTTGTTGTTTTTTCCATTTCATTCCAAAAGATAAAGCTTATCAAGTGCACTATTTTTGCTTTTTGCTTGCAGATTTCATAGGAATGGAGTATCTTTGCAGAAGCGATTGAAAGGTTGGAAAACGCGTTGAGCAACGTTACCCAACGCGTTGTACAACGTTGCTCAACGCGTTGGGTAAACAAGAATGTTAAACAAAAAATCAGTATAAAACTGTATGAGAACATTGGAAAACAGCAAAGAAGAGGGTAAGATCTCTTATCAGGTTGTCGTCAAAAACGACCTTTCGGGTACGGCAAGCCCGTCGAACCCTGTTATTCGCGTTGCCCCAGTAGGGCAGGAAACCGTCAACACATCGAAAATGGCAAAGGAAATCAGTGCAGTCTGCACTCTCACGCCTGCTGATGTGATGGCTGTGCTGGCTGCCTTAAGCGACTATCTGAAAAAGACCTTGTTGAGTGGCAACCGTTTGGAGGTAGATAATATCGGCACGTTCAACATCTCGCTGGCGTGTAGTTGGAAGGATTGTAGTGGCAAAACGCATGAGCATACCACCCAGGACATCATTTCCAACGGCGATAAGGTGAGAGTGAACAATATCGTATTTACGCCAGCGCCTGCCCTGAAAGAAGAAGTCGTGAATAATGCCGTCTGCATCAGCTCAGGCTTGTATCCCTACGAAGCGCCAACGGCAGAAGTCATTGAGACGAAACTGACGGAGTGGTTCATCACGCATTTCTCCATTACGCGCAAGGATGCGGAGTGGCTCTTTGGTTGCTCGCGCCGCTATGCCCACAACCTTCTGACACGTCTTGTCAGCGAAGGGCGTCTTTCTGCGGAAGGCTCGCGCAACACGCGTTACTACAAGCCCGTGGGAGGAAGCTTTGGGGGTTAAAGGAAGGTTAAAGGTTAAAGATTAATGGTTAAAGGTTAAGGGTTAATGGTTAGCGGCATTTTTTAGTTAAGAATTAAGAGTTAAGAATTAAGAATTAAAGTAAAGATGGGGGGGGGGATGCTTATACCATTGCTCTTCTGCCTTGGAGAAAAAAACGGGAGGTTTGCTTGCTTTTTTGAGCGAGGTGTGTTATCTTCGCTGCCGAAATAATTGCAGACAGGTATGACTATAAAAGAATTGGTGGAACGGGCGAGGATTTATTTCGACATGATGCCCGACAAGGGGGACGAGGAGACCATCGTCCGTCAGATAAGCAGCGAGGTGTCGTTCCGCGGCGCTAATCTGTGGGTGCTCATCTGTGCCATTCTTATTGCCTCGCTGGGGCTGAATGTCAACTCCACGGCAGTCATCATTGGCGCCATGCTCATTTCGCCCCTCATGGGACCTATCATCGGCATGGGGCTTGCGCTGGGAACGTACGACCTTGCTCTGCTGGGACGTGCTGCCAAGAATTTCGGCATTGCCACGCTCATCAGCATCCTCACAGCTACGATTTATTTTGCGCTTTCGCCCTTCTCGGTGGTGCAGAGTGAGTTGCTGGCGCGCACGTCGCCCACGCTCTACGATGTGCTCATTGCTTTCTGCGGTGGTGCTGCGGGCGTCATTGCCCTCTGCACGGGCGGCAAGGGAAACGTCATTCCTGGCGTAGCTATTGCTACTGCCCTCATGCCACCCCTATGTACGGCGGGCTTTGGACTGGCAACGGGCAATATGCATTTCTTCTTCGGTGCCTTCTACCTATTCCTTATAAATACTATCTTTATCGCTCTCGCCACATGGTGTGGTGTGCGTCTGCTGCGTTTCCAACAGCACCAACACCTCTTGCCCGAACGTTCCCGCATGGCTCGCCGTATTGTGCCAGCCATTATCGTTGTCATCCTTATCCCTGCGGCGCTGACAACAGTCCGAACCGTACGCGAGAGCGTCTTCGACCGTAACGTCAGCCGTTTCATCAAGGGCGAGCTGACGCAGACGGGTACGCAGATTATCCAGAGCCATGTGGATAAGGAAACGATGAAGCTTTCGGTGGTGGCTGTGGGGCGCCCCATTGACGAGAACCTTACTGCTGAGGCCCGGCGCCGTATGGAACACTACAGCTTGGGCAAATACGACCTTAGCATCATTCAGGGAGAGCAAACCGACAGCCTGATGCAGCTGCAGGGCGAGATAAACCGCATGGCTAGTTCGCGCGAGGCTGAGCATCAACGCCTGCTCGAGCTCTCGGCTGAAGCCAATGCCCTCACCCGCCAACTGGACAGCTATACGCGTTACGAGCGTCTCTCCGTTGCGCTACGTGGCGAACTGAAAGCCCTCTTCCCGCAAGTGACGTCGCTCAGCCTCTCGCGTACGGCTGAGGCTACCATCCGCGACACGACTTCTGTGCAGCCATACGTCGTTGCCCTTGTCCATACGGCTATCGACGACCCCCTGCTGCCTGAGGATGCTCACCGCCTGCGCCAATGGCTGCGAGCACGTACGGATGCCGACAGCCTCGTCGTGGTTACCGTGCATGAAGAAAACGGAGACTAAAACTTGCACGTGTCGAAAAGATGTATTATCTTCGCGGCGTAAAAGAAAGAAAAGTCAATCGTCAATAGTCAAGAAGCCAATTGCATTTTGATCGTCAATAGTCAAGAAGCCAATTGCATTTTGCGGCCATGCCGCACGCGCTTAGACGTAAAGAGCAATAGACTATAGACTTCCGGCCATAGACAAAAAAGATAAAATCATGAAAGGAAAAATCAGCCAAATCATAGGCCCGGTGGTGGACGTGCAGTTCCAGCGCGGGGAAGAGGCTCTGCCGCACATCCACGATGCCCTTGAGGTGCGTCGAGCGCAGGACGGACGGCGTGTGGTGCTTGAGGTGCAGCAGCATCTGGGCGACGACATGCTGCGTTGCGTGGCGATGGACAGCACGGACGGCTTGGCACGAGGAGCCGAGGTGATTCCTACAGACAGCCCCATCACCATGCCGATTGGCGCGCAGATTCGCGGACGTGTGATGAACGTGACGGGCGATGCCATCGACGGCATGTCGCAGCCCTCCATGAGCGGCGCACTACCCATCCATCGCGAGCCGCCTCGCTTTGAGGACCTCACCACCACGCAGGAGGTGCTCTTTACCGGCATCAAGGTCATTGACTTGCTGGAACCCTATCTGAAAGGCGGTAAGATTGGTCTCTTCGGTGGTGCCGGCGTGGGAAAGACGGTGCTTATCAAGGAGCTCATCAACAACATTGCCAAGCGCCACAACGGCTTCAGCGTGTTTGCCGGAGTGGGGGAGCGTACGCGTGAAGGCAACGACCTGCTGCGCGAGATGATTGAGAGCGACGTCATCCGCTATGGCGAGGAGTTCAAACGAAGCATGGAGGAAGGGCATTGGGACCTTTCGAAAGTGGACCCGAAGGAGGTGGAGAAGAGCCAGGTGTCGATGGTATTCGGACAGATGAACGAGCCCCCAGGCGCCCGCCAGAGTGTGGCGCTGAGCGGTCTGACGATGGCTGAGAGTTTTCGCGACGAAGGCACAGATGGGCCGCGCGACATCTTGTTTTTTATTGACAATATCTTCCGTTTCACGCAGGCGGGTTCGGAGGTGAGCGCCCTGCTGGGACGTATGCCGAGTGCCGTGGGTTATCAACCGACATTGGCAACGGAGATGGGCCGTATGCAGGAGCGTATTACTTCGACAAAGAACGGCTCCATCACCTCCGTGCAGGCAGTATATGTGCCTGCCGATGACTTGACGGACCCTGCACCTGCTACGACGTTCAGCCATTTGGATGCTACGACGGTATTGAGCCGCAAGATTGCCGAGCTGGGCATCTATCCTGCCGTCGATCCTTTGGACAGCACCAGCCGCATCCTCGACCCCAACATTGTGGGGCAGGAACACTACGACACGGCGCAACGCGTCAAGCAGATTCTCCAGCGCTACAAAGAGTTGCAGGACATCATCAACATCCTCGGTATGGAAGAACTTTCCGATGAGGACAAACTGACGGTGAACCGTGCCCGCAAGGTGCAACGCTTCCTTTCGCAGCCCTTCGCTGTAGCTGAGCAGTTTACGGGCGTGCCGGGCGTGATGGTAGATATTGACGATACCATCCGCGGTTTCAATATGATTATCGATGGTGAAGTGGATCATATTCCTGAGCAGGCGTTCCTCAACGTCGGCACCATCGAAGAAGCCATCGAAAAGGGAAATAAAATGTTACAATGAAACTGTTAGTGCTTTCTCCTGAGCGGACATTGCTTGATGAAGAGGTGAGCGTGGTGGATTTGCCAGGTGCCATGGGGCGGTTTACGGTACTCCGTGGACATGACAATCTGATTTCGACGCTAACAGAAGGTGTCATCCTTTATTTGCCGATGACGTCGGCAATGGACGATCCTAAGGAAACGCTTGAAATAGAGGGCGGCTTCGTGGAAGTGAGAAATGACGTGATAACGGTTTGTGTGGATTGAATTTAGGTTAGAGTTGATGAACTGATGAAGAGGATTGGACTTTTGCTGTTGATGGTGCTAATGATGTTGCCGCTGGAAGTTTTTTCCGGCGAAACAGAAGCTACAGCTGCGGCTGACCTCGACATGCAGGAGTACCTTTTTGGCCATATAGGTGATGCGTATGAGTGGCACATCACTACGGTGAATGGCAGGCCTGTCAGTATTCCTTTGCCTGTCATTGTCCGTTCAAAGACTACGGGCTGGCATATTTTCTCCTCGCACCATATAGAAGAAGGGGAGGAGTATGAAGGAATGTTTATCTCGCAGGAGGAGAAGTACAACGGTAAAGTAGTGGAGCGTGCTGCCGATGGCTCTCTTGTGCGTCCTTTCGACATCAGTATCACAAAGAATGTTTTTAGTCTGATAATAAACAGCACCTTAATCTTGCTGCTCGTGCTCAGTACCGCGCGCTGGTACCGCCGTCACGACGTGCTCAAGGAGACGCCTAAAGGTCTTGTCGGTATCATGGAGATGCTTATCGTGATGGTGGAGGACGATGTCATAAAGGAAGGAGTGGGGAAGGACTATAAGCGTTATTCGCCCTACCTGTTGACGGCGTTCTTCTTCATCTTCATCAATAACCTGATGGGTATTGTGCCCATTTTCCCAGGTGGTGCAAACTTGACGGGAAACATTGCCATTACGTTGGTGCTGGCCGTCTGCACCTTCCTTGCTGTCAATCTGTTCGGTAATAGGCACTATTGGAAGGATATTCTGTGGCCTGATGTGCCTGTATTCCTTAAAGCACCGCTGCCGCTGATGCCGTTGATTGAGATTATCGGCATGTTTACCAAGCCATTCAGCTTGATGATACGTCTTTTTGCCAACATCATGGCGGGACATTGTATGCTGCTGGGCGTTGTTGCCGTTATCTTCATTACGGCTAAGATGGGGCCCGTTATTAATGGTTCACTCAGTGTGATAGCCGTGTTGTTTGGTGTGTTTATGGATGTGTTGGAATGTCTTGTCGCTTTCCTGCAGGCATACGTGTTTACCATGTTAAGTGCCGTGTTTATCGGCATGAGCCGTCAGGAGGTGGAGGAAGGTTAATGGTTAGGGATAAAAATTAAAAACAATATAAGTTAAATAGTAAAACTAAAAAATTATGTTATCAGCAATCGTACTTCAGGCAGCCGGTGGTGCTGCTCTCGGAACAGCAGGAATTGCCATCAGTGCAGCTCTCGCAGCTTTTGCAGGCGCCTTTGGCATAGGTAAAATCGGTAAGGCTACGATGGAGGCTTCGGCACGTCAGCCCGAGTCGGCTAATGGCTATCGTCTGACAGCCATCATTGTTGCTGCTCTCGTCGAGGGAGCCTCATTGTTTGCTATCCTCGTTTGTCTTCTGGCACTCAACAAGTAAGCCATGTCGCTCGTAACCCCTGATTTCGGTCTGCTCGTGTGGATGACCGTCATCTTCGCCATTTTGTTCTTTATTCTGGCGAAGTTCGGTTTCCCCATTATCACCGGCATGGTGAACAAGCGGAGCGACTACATCGGGAAATCCCTTGAGTCGGCTCGCGAGGCCCAACGTAAGGTAGATGCTCTTGCTGATGAGCAGAAACGCCTCATCGACGAGACGAAGCGTGAGCAGAGCCGAATCCTCAACGAGGCGGCTCAGACACGCGACGACATCCTTAAGGAGGCTCGTCAACAGGCTCATACTGAGGCTGAGACCATCCTCGCACAAGCTCGTGAGGATATTGAGGCTCAACGCGAAACGGCTCTTCGTGATGTGCGCCGTCAGGTAGCAGAACTCTCCGTGGAGGTCGCCGAGAAACTCGTCAGGGGCTCACTCTCCGATGACGAGAAGGCCGAAGAACTGATAGGGAAACTCATTGACGAAGCTGCGCGATGAACAGTGGATTGGTAGCCAACCGTTATGCCCGTGCCCTGCTGGTGTTTGCACATCAGCAGAATGCACTTGAGCGTGTCCATGCTGATGTGCTGCGGCTCCAGAAAGCACTTCAGGAGGAACTCGCTCATTCAGGCAACGATGGTATCCTTGCTACCTGTATTCCCCAGCTTGGCCCTGAAGTGCAACAGTTCCTGCGTGTGGTGGCGATGAACGGACGAGCCGATAATCTTCCGGCTATGTTGCGGCAATTCCTGATTCACTATAATCAGGAAAAGGGGATAGCGACGGCTTCGCTGGTTTCTGCAGCCCCTTTGCCTTCGCTCGAAAAGAAGTTGCTGGCGCTGCTTCACGACAAAGGCTACACCGATGTGGACTTCACCACCAGCATCGACCCCTCCCTTATCGGCGGTTTCATCCTCCAGATAGAGGACCAGCGTCTCGATGCCTCCCTTGCTTCCCAATTGAAGCTTCTGAAAAAAGAGTTAGAAGACCGCAACCGCAGGATAATCTAATGACCTTTATGATCATAAAGTCCCTAATGACTTAAAAGAATGGAACAGATAAAACCAAGCGAGATATCAGAAGTGCTACTGCGGCAATTGCAGGGCGTTGACCTTAGCGTCGGTTATGAGGAAGTAGGCCAGGTGCTGCAGGTGAGCGACGGTGTCGTCCGTCTCAGCGGCCTCACCCATGCCGAGGCTGGCGAGTTGTTGGAGTTTGATAACGGGCTAATGGCCGTCGTAATGAACCTTGAGGAAGACAACGTTGGTGCTGTGCTGCTTGGCCCTACCGACCGTATTGAGGAGGGTATGACAGCCCACCGTACACGCCGCATAGCCTCCATCGAAGTAGGCGAGAAGATGGTGGGTCGTGTCGTTGATCCTCTCGGCCATCCTCTTGACGGGAAGGGCGTAATACTCGGTGAGAAGTTTGAGATGCCTCTTGAACGTAAGGCTCCGGGCGTCATCTATCGACAGCCTGTCAGCGAGCCTCTCCAGACGGGCCTAAAGGCTATTGATGCCATGATTCCCATCGGACGCGGACAGCGTGAGCTCATCATTGGCGACCGTCAGACCGGCAAGACCGCTATAGCCATCGATACTATTATCAACCAGCGTGCCAACTTCGAGGCGGGACGTCCCGTCTATTGCATCTATGTGGCTATAGGACAAAAGGGGTCAACCGTGGCTGGTATCGTTGAGACGTTGCGCAAACGTGGAGCGATGGACTACACGATTGTCGTCAGTGCCACGGCTGCCGACCCTGCCGCCCTCCAGTATTATGCTCCTTTTGCCGGGGCTGCTATTGGTGAGTATTTCCGTGACACAGGGCGTCATGCTCTTGTGGTTTATGACGACCTCTCCAAGCAGGCCGTAGCCTATCGCGAGGTCTCGCTGGTTTTGCGCCGCCCCTCTGGCCGCGAGGCCTACCCTGGTGATATCTTCTACCTCCACAGCCGCTTGCTGGAGCGTGCCGCAAAGATAATCAATCAGCAGGAGGTGGCCGAAAAGATGAACGACCTACCTGAGAGTCTGCGCGGCCGGGTGCGTCCCGGTGGCTCCCTTACGGCTCTTCCTATCATAGAGACCCAGGCGGGCGACGTTGCTGCCTATATCCCTACAAACGTCATCTCTATTACCGACGGACAGATATTCCTCGAAACCGACCTCTTCAATCAGGGCTTCCGACCTGCTATTAATGTGGGTATCAGTGTCAGCCGTGTTGGTGGAAGTGCTCAGGTAAAGAGCATGAAGAAGGTAGCTGGTACACTGAAGATAGACCAGGCGCAGTATCGCGAATTAGAGTCGTTCACCAAATTCTCCAGCGATATGGATACCGTCACCAGCCTCACCATCGACAAGGGACGCAAGAACAACCAACTTCTCATTCAGCCCCAGTATAGTCCCATGCCAGTAGGTGAGCAGGTAGCCATCCTTTATTGCGGTACGCGTGGCCTGATGAAGGACATCTCCGTCAGCCGTGTGCAGGAGTTCCAGACAGAATTTCTCAACCGTATGCGCCTCATGCACCGTGCCGATGCCCTCGAACCCCTTGCCGCAGGGCGCATTGACGCTGACATCCAGCGCATCATCGAAACCGTTGCTGCCGAGGTCATCCAGCGCATTAAAGTAAAAGAAGAGGTGGAGTAGAATGGCAAGTCTGAAGGAAATAAAGACCCGCATTGCTTCGGTGCGGAACACGCTGAAGATTACTTCCGCCATGAAGATGGTGGCTGCTGCCAAACTTCATCATGCCCAGCAAATCACTGTCGGCATGCAGCCCTATGAGGAACAGCTTCACGCCATTCTTAATAACCTTCTTGCCTCGCAGCAGGTAATGGAAACCTTCGATAGTGCTCTTGTGGCAGATAAGGAGGGTTTTACAACGCAGACCCTGCCCGTCAAGGGCGACGCGAAGCGTGTGGCCATAGTTGCCTTTTCTTCAAATAGTTCACTTTGCGGAGGGTTCAACTCAAACGCCATTCGTCAGTTGACAACCATCGTTAAAAACCTCCGCGAGCATGGCTTCCAGACGGCCGACATCGACCTTTATACCATAGGACGAAAGATATCCGATGCAGCCCGACGTATGGGATTCAGCCCCATTGTGACAACGGAGGACGAGGATACAAGACTGGAGCATCAGGCGCTTGTTGAGCATCCAAATTATGACGATGCAGCCTTCTTGGCTCAGCGGCTTATCAAGTCGTTTGCCGACGACCACGTCGATCAAATTGTTCTCGTCTATAATCACTACGCCTCCACCGCCTCCCAGCCTTCGGTCTACGAGAACTACCTTCCCCTTGTTCTTCCCCGTCCTTCCAGAATCTCTAATCCCTCATCCCCTGTCAATCTTCAATCTTCAGCCATTCCCGATACCGACTCCTACTGTATCCTCGAGCCTTCCGGCACTGAGGTTTTGCAATCCCTGCTGCCCAAGGTGTTGTTGCTGAAGATTTACTCTGTTCTTCTCGATACCAATGCTGCTGAGCATGCTGCCCGCACGGTAGCCATGCAGATAGCCTCCGACAACGCCCAGAAACTCCTCGACGAACTCACCCTCCAGTACAATAAGAGCCGTCAGCAGAAAATCACAGCCGAAATCCTCGACATCGTCGGCGGCCTCCAAAGGTGACAGAAATCGCTTTTTGACTACCTGGAAAAAAGTTATCCACTTTCTCGTTTTTTCCCGAAGGGGTTTGCACCATTCCGTTTACCTTCCTATACATAAAAGAACCCTTTTTTATTTTACTATAAAAAAGTCGAAACGTCGTTTATCTCCCCCCCTTCTGTATAGATGTACGGGAGACGTAACGAGGAATCGATTCGTGGGACGATGTGGTGCTGGATTTATTCCGACTTGACAAAGATGGCGTAGTAGGTGGTGTTGTCGGCTTCGACGATGCTGCCGGGGGCGAGGTAGCCGTCTACCTGGTCTGGGATGGTGTTCCAACCGATGAAGGTGGTGCCTTCGCCCTCTTCATTGGATTTGTTGGTGTTGGTATCTAGCATGGGGAGTATTGTGAGACAGCCCCAAAGAGATTCAATGGTATTTACAACCTCGCCCTTTGACAGGAACCGAAGAGTGACGGGGGAGGCAAGGAAGGAATAGGTGTCGAGGGCGCTGATGCCGACATCGATGGTGTTGTCCTTACCGCAAATGATGCCGTAGAAGTCGCTTGTGCTGGTTATGTCGGTGTGAAGTGTCCAAAGATTGAAACTGTTGATGACCTGCTGAAGATTCCATGCCGTGGCCTGTTGGGGCATGGCGCATGTGGTGAGTGCCAGTGGAGCCAAACGGTTGCCGCTGCGGCGCAGATAGCGTCCGTTGCTTAACTGGATGAGCCAGCGCCCTGCGGCGCTACCCCGTTCCAACGACTTTGCACGGAAAAGGCGCCAAGGGTTTACGTCACTGCGAACGATGCTTTTGGCCGTTTGTGGCTTGGCCGTACTGCCGCTCCAAAAGAGGGTAGAGTTATCGTCCAATGGGCGGGAGACAATAATGTACATGCCATCGGCCGGTGCAATGAAGGCACGGGGAGTGAAGTCGTGGGGAGTGTCGGAAACAGCGTCGGCCTGTTTTTCGTTGATAACGTATTTACCTTTTAATATATTAATAATCTCAGAGCGGTGCAGACCGTTGTAGTTCGAAGTGGTGTAGCTGATGAATGAGCCGTCGAAGTTGATGTTGTCGATTTCAGAGTCGGTAGAGTAGGAGGCGAAGAAATCCTCCGCATGCTCGGTCTTCTCGAAGATGAGCTGGATGTCTACGCTAGTGACGGTATCGGCATCGAGGTTGTACTGCACCTGAACCCGCGCCGTGTCGCCTGCCATCACATAGAGGATAGCGGTGTCGCTGACGGCATAGCTCTCTTTGTCGCCGATAGGGACGACACGTCCCCCCACCTCTTCCACACAGGAGGTGAACACAACGACTGCCAGCATCAGCGCCGGCAGTAGCCGCTTACTCAGACGGTAAAGGGACAACAACCTGACGAACTACTGGTGCTTTTTGTTCAGAATAATATAGACAATGATGCCTATAATGATAAGCGCAACGCCGCCAAACTGGACTCCGTTGATATTGTTCCAACCCATGAAATAGCTGAGGATGAGAGCAATGGAGCCGAGAATCATCAGGATAATGCCGAGATTTTGGAGAAAACCTTTCATAATTTTGCTATAGCTTTTTAAGTTTCGTGGTGCAAAATAACGCATAATTCTTGAAACTCTCAAATCTTTTGGCATAAAAATGCGTGAAAGACCTGAAAAAGTGCTTTTCCTAGAAAAAACTGGCTGGAAAGTTTGGAGGTTATGGGAAAAAGCAGTAATTTTGCCGCGCTTTTTTCGGAAAAGGCGAAAAAGCAATAGTATTAACCCTTAAAAACAGTGTAATGAACCAGTACGAAACCGTTTTCATTTTGACTCCCGTTTTGTCTGATGCTCAGATGAAGGAAGCGGTAGACAAGTTCAGAGGTATTCTCACCGCCGAGGGCGCCGAGATTATCAATGAAGAGCACTGGGGTATGAAGAAACTCGCTTACCCCATTGAGAAGAAGACGACCGGCTTCTACGAACTCATCGAGTTCAAGGCAGAGCCCACGGTCATCGAGAAACTTGAAGTGAATTTCCGTCGTGACGAGCGCGTCATCCGCTACCTCACCGTCAAGATGGAGAAGTATGCAGCCCAGTACGCCGAGAAGCGTCGCAGTCTTAAACAAACTAAATCAGAGGAGGCTTAATCATGGCACAGGAACAAGGTGAAATCCGTTATCTCACTCCCCCCGTAGTAGATAAGAAGCGTAAGAAATACTGCCGTTTCAAGAAAAGTGGCATTAAGTACATCGACTATAAGGACCCTGAGTTCTTGAAGAAGTTCCTCAATGAGCAGGGTAAGATTCTGCCCCGTCGCATCACTGGCACTTCGCTGAAGTATCAGCGCCGTGTTGCTCAGGCTGTCAAGCGTGCCCGTCATCTGGCACTGCTGCCATTCGTAACCGATATGATGAAGTAATTAAAGTAAGGAGGACTAGATATGCAGATCATTTTGATTGAAGACGTTCAGGGCCTCGGCTACAAGAACGACATCGTAACAGTGAAGGACGGCTACGGCCGCAACTATCTCATCCCCCAGCACAAGGGCATCGTGGCTACGGAAAGCGCCAAGAAGGTGCTTGCCGAGAACCTGCGTCAGCGCGCTCACAAACTGGCTGCCATCAAGAAGGCTGCCGAAGAGCTTGCTGCCCGCATCGAGCCCCTGTCACTCACCATTGCCGCCAAGGTCAGCGAGGCTGGCACACTGTATGCCGCCGTCGGTGCAGCTCAGGTGGCTGCCGAAATCAACCGTCAGGGCTACGAAGTAGATGCCAAGCAGGTCATCGTCAAGGAACCCGCTAAGGAACTTGGCCACTACGTGGCAACTGTCAACCTTCATCGTGAGGTTTCCGTCGAAGTTCCCTTCGAGGTGGTTGCTGAAGGCGAAGAGGCTCCCGCTGCTGAGTAAACAGCTGGAAGCGTCCTTGTAAAGGACGAAAAACCGATACCCATCCGGGGGTGCCGCGATCGCGGCACCCCCGGATGCTATGTCCATCCCGCACCATTCGTAAAGTCGTATAAAATTTGGTTCATCCGACAAATGCGTAGTTATTGTGATGTAACGACAGAATCTTGAGTTCGAAGAACTTTTCATCTCTATATCCGTATGCTTGTCGCTTCATTGTTTTGATTTTATTGTTTATGCCTTCGATTTTTCCTGTAGA
>JAFXXQ010000024.1 GCA_017542145.1 Bacteroidaceae bacterium
CTCTACAGGAAAAATCGAAGGCATAAACAATAAAATCAAAACAATGAAGCGACAAGCATACGGATATAGAGATGAAAAGTTCTTCGAACTCAAGATTCTGTCGTTACATCACAATAACTACGCATTTGTCGGATGAACCCTAATTTTAATCTTCAATCTTCAATTCATGAAGCCTACACGGTTTTGTATTTTGCTTATCTGTTTTTCCTATTTGCCTACTCTATCTATAAACAGGGGCCCTGTTTATATAAACACGGGCGGCGTTTATATAAACACGGGCGCTGTTTATAAAAAGGGTCAAACGCTGGAAAAATTCATCAAGAAAAACCGAAAAACATCTACATCTCTACACCAAAAGACTTAATGCGTTGAATGTTTACGTAATACGCGGTGTAGATGGCCAAAATATCTACACTTTTCTACATCAATCTACACGGCATGCTCTTTTCGACTTTTCCTATATAACAAGAAATCAAGGCGATATTTTACAATAAAACAGCTGTTTTTCCCATTGTTTATTAAACGTCGTCAATACTTTTTAATGTAATAAGCTATATGTCAGAAAACAAACTGTCGAAGTTGTATAAGTACATATAAAAATCAATCAATATTGTGACGTTTTCCTGTCTTTGCACGGCGGCGGAGGAACAGGAAAGCGGCAACTAAGGCGATGGCGGCAAGGGCAAAAACGATGGCGCCTTCGGCACAATGGATAATTGACAATTGATGTTTTTCCTTTTTCCATTGTCCATTAAGGAGGTAGGTGCCGTCGGCGATGAGCTGGAGCGTACGGTCGAGGATGTAGTCGCCGTCGTAGTGGAACTCGGCCTCGGTCATGGGAATGTCGCAGTCGGGGATGACGCCGCGGCGGGCGGGCAGGCGCTCGCTGCCGCCAGAGTCAATCACCACGCGCACCATGGGGATGGAGGCCTGGAACTCGCTGTTCGGCAGGTAGATGTTGGCAAACTTGATGCAGGTCTCGCAATGGTAGGCGCTCATGGTCTCGCGGCCGACGATGTAGCCGCGGTCGTTCCGCTTGACGGCTCCGGCCAGGAAGGCCGAGGCGGAGGCGGAACGGCTGTCGATGAGGACGTAGAGGCGGCCATTGTAGCCCAGCGAGTCAATGGTGGAGAGGGTGGCGTTATCCTCCTCTTCCTCCATCTGGTAGAGACCCTTGCGGCCTTCGACGGGCTTGAAGTTGCTCCCGAAGATGGTGTCGCCCTCGGGCCAGTTCAGGGTGCCGCTCTTGAAGAGGTGGGCGTTGACGCGCTGGTAGCCGGTGTGGGGACGGTCGGGGGTGCGGCCCAGCAGGGCACGCGTGATGCGGGCCTGGACACCGGCGTCGCCGCCGAAGTTGTTGCGGACGTCGAAGATGAGGTAGGGCACGCTGTCGCGCTCCGCCGCATGGATGGCATCGACGACGCTGTCCGTGTCGAGCTGGCTGAGGCTGAAGGTGCTGATGCCGATATAGAGGACGCTGTCGTTCTCCCGTCGCACCTCGAAGGGGCCGCGCTGGCGGCGGTTGACCTGCTGATGGCGGGCCCATTTTGCGGTCGGGTAGTCTTTCGGCGTGTAGCCGGGCACCATGGGCAGTTCCAACCGCTCGCCGTCGGCGAACTCATAGACGATGGTCTTACCCGCGGGCTGGGGACCGAGCTCGAGCCCGTAGTCGATGGCGTTCCAGTAGCAGGCGTTGTAGTCGCCCACGGAGCGGACGCCGGCATCGTAGCCGGTGGAGTTGCGGCGGGTGATGGATATCAGCTCTGTGGCGGGGCGGCCGTCGATGCGGGCGATGTGGCGCCCGACGTAGGCGGCATGGGTGCTGTCGGCCATCAGCACCACGCAGGCCATCGTACCCAAAGAGTCGCCGGTAGCCACCTGCCCGAAGAAGAGCGACGGAAAGGCGTAGCGCAGGCCGCGGCTCCGCTCCTTCGGGTCGGCGGGCACGGGGCAGCTGATGTAGAAGTGCGAGTCGTGGATGGCGGCGTTGTAGTCCTTCATGAGGGCGGCGAAGTCCTTCAGCGCGATGCCGTCGGCGGGGATGCGCGCCAGCTGCTCCTCCACGAAGGCGTCGTACTCCTCCTCGGTCATGAGGTCGTCGAGCGAGGGATAGATTTCCTTCACGCTGCCGGCCAGCTGGCGGTAGTCGGCCACGGCCTCGTCGCGAGTGAGGTGGAGCTTGCGCGGTTTCGGCTCGGGGCGGCGGAAGGTGGTGCGCAGGCCGAAGGGCGTCATGGGGTCGTCGGCCTTCGAGCGGACGGAGACGGAGAGGTCGATGTGGGGCTCGGGGATGGCGTGGTAGGCCCACGCCACGGTGCCGAGCACATCGCCGCGCCCCACCTTGGTGCCTGAAGGAAGAACGTTGTCGCGCCGCAGACCGTGTATCCAGAGGGTCTTGTCGCCTATCTTGAGGCCGACAGTGAGCGTGAGGTAGCGGATGTCCCATCCCTTGCGGCGGAAGTACTCCTTCTGCTCGGCGATGAATTCGTCGTAGGGCTTGTCGTCGGGGCCCCAGCCTACAGAGTTGGTGAGCGAGGTGTAGTAGGTGTAGTCGCATCTGGTGACCACGGCGTCGGCGGGACAGAGGACGTTCGTCCCCTCCGGCGCGGCAATGAAGAGGCCATCGAAGTTCAGTTCCTTCTCAATGTTGTCCTGCGGACGGTAGAGTATGCCGTCGCCGGCCCGCTGCCCCTCGATGGGCCATAGCCAGGCTTCTTCGGCAGCGAAGAGCGTGAAACAAATGGTGGCGAATAAGGCCAGGGCGAAGGCGCGGCGGAGGATGGTACGTTTCATTTTCTTGTATTGTTTATCGTTATTAATCATGTTTGCAAGGGCAAATATAGTTTTTTCTGGCGTTCCGGCCATGATGTCGGCAGAGCTTTTTCTTGTTCGGATGGGGAGTTTAACCTTTTTTCGTAGTTGCAGAAAAGGGTTTATTAGTTGTTAACTATCTTCACCAGAGCGGGGAATGGGAAGCGGCAGGCTTGGAATTTACTTCTTCTATTGTACAACTCTGGAAAACCCATGAAGAATGGCCTCCCCTGCCACTTCCCTGAATATTGTACATCTTTATGACGCGGAACATTACAAAAAAGACGTACTGTTTTTACAACAACTTGAACCGTGCAGTAAGAATCACGTTCCGCGGACGGAGGCGGGCGGTGGTGGCGTAGATGTCGAGGGCGGAGTAGTGAACCTGGGTGTAGGTCTGCTGATTCAGGAGGTTGTTAAGTTCCAGTTGCCAATCGACGTGCTTCGTCTTGAGCTTGGCAGAGACGTCGCCAAACCAGGCATGGCGATTCGTCTCCGTTAGATTGGCTTTGCCTTCGTCCGTCGCGACTAGGCCATCTAAGCAAGCTTGATGGCTCTCGCTGCTCCGTCCGTTTGTGTAGTTATCCTCGGCGGTGGCCGTGAGGGTGAGCCGGCGAGTGATGAAGACGTTCATCTTGAGCCGCCCGGTAGCGCTGTGTACGGCCTGCGGCGTCTGTTCCGCCCCAGCCGACAATGTAGCGGCATAGCTGATGGAAGTGCCGCTGCTGACGACGAAGTTGAGCCAGGCGAGCGGAGTGACGGTGCCGCCCGCTCCGGCGCTGACGCTGCGCGAACGGAATGGCCAGACGATGCCCCCGATGAGCTGTTCGCTGGCCGAGCCGCTGTAGCCGCCGAAAAGGCGGAAGGACGACTGCAGCCAGTCGAAGCCCTTGCTGAAGTCAGCGCCGACGCTATAGCCGTCCGCAGCGGTGGGACGCGCCACGGCCTCGACGACGCTGGTGGCTCCGTGGTAGTCATAGCCGTAGGTCTGATTGTCGCGAGTGTGGGTATAGCTGGCGGTGAGGTTGAGGAAGGTGGCGGTGAGGGCGTTGCGGTAGCTGAGACCGGCGTTGGCACCCATACGATCAGTCTCCGACAGCTGCTCGACGTACGAGCGCTGGAACGTGCGGTAGTTTGTCATGATGTAGCCTGCGTAGATGCCGCCCGGGTCGCCGACGGTACGGCTGTAGGAGGTGCTGACGGTGCCCGTCCAGTCGCGCCACTCGTAGCGGATGCCCGCCGTGGGCGTGACAAGCAGATGGACGTAGCTGTGGCGGTCGGAGCGGACGTGGTCGGCAAGCGTCTGCGTATAGAGTGTAAGTGGACATCCCAGCCTAACTCGCAATCCTGCACGCTCATACGTATAACTCTGGCCGAAGGTAAGCTCGTAGGTGTTATACCAGAGATCGTTAAGATATTTACTATTTGACAATTTACTATTTACGATTTGGGCGACAGGGCCTGTGGGCTGTGCGAAGCCGTCGAGGTCTGTGGCGATGCCGTGTAGGCTGGCATTAGCAACGATGCCGTAGACCATCGTGAAAGGGCCGCGACGGAGGTTGTAGTTTGTATGGAAGTTGCCGGCGATGTGGCGTGAATTGATATCCTGCTCGTAAGCCGCGGATGTGCCTTGCAGCAAGGAGTCGACGCCCACACTGAGCGTATTAGGCCGTTCGGAGTAGCCGACGGAGAAATGGAGGTCGAGGGTGTTCTGGCCAAAGGTGCCGATGGTGTTGAACGTGTTGGAGACGGAAAGCTGTGGACGGTGGAAGTGCTGGTGTATAGCCTCCCCGGAGCCTCCCCCAACCCCTCCTGAAGGAGGGGAGGAAGGGTTAGGGGTTAGTGGTGAGGGGTTAGGGTTGTTTGCTGCGCCAGCCTTGGCCCTAACCTCTAACCCCTCACCACTAACCCCTATCAGTCCCTCCACGTCGTCGCTGTTCCAGCCGGCGTCGAATTTCAGCACGTCGGTCATGAAACCGCTCTCGGCGTTATAGAAGTATCGTCCCTGCACGTTCAGGTTGTTTGTCGTGGTATGGCTGGTGAGCGTCTCGGAGGTTAGCAGGCGCTGGTCGCCGCTGACGAAACGGTCGCTCGTCATCGTACCCTCGCGGCGCACGAGGTCGTGGTGGTAGGCGACGTTCATCGTTACCTCCCTGTCCTTGCCCACCTTCTCCAGATGGTTCACGGTGGCGATGTGGCTGCGATTGTCGAACGTTCGCTTCTGCGGCAGCCCCGACGTCGGAGGCATGACGGTGCCCGTGGGACAGAAGGGAGAGAGCCCTACGCTGTTGATTGACGAATAGTGCTGGGTGAGCTCGCGGCTGACGTCGTCGCCCGTGTTGTTGCCTTTGTAGAGCGTCATGTTCTGCCGCTGCCCCGAGAAATACATGCCCACAGCTTCGGCCGTCCAGAGGGGGTTGTGGCCGATGGCACCGCCCGGCTGCTGTACGCCGCCGCCCAGCATGGTGTTGACAGCGACGGTGCCCTTGGCGGAGTCCTTTAGCTTGAGGTTGATGGCCACGTCGTCGGAGAGCTCCTTGCCCTGCAGGGCCTTGATGGGTTGATGGTTCTGCAGCACCTGCACGGTGGTGACGTCGGCGGCGTTGATGTTGTTGGTGGCCAATCCGTAGCGCCCTTGCAGGAGGTCCATGTCCTCCACGTAGAAGTTCTTGATGCTTTTGCCGTTGAACTTGATGGCGCCGCTCTCCGACACCTCTATGCCCGGCATGCGTTTCAGCACGTCACCGATGACACGGTCGCCCTGCTGGGTGTATGAGCCGACGTTGTACGACAGCGTGTCGCCATGCTCGCGGATTTTGTCTGGCAGCACCGTCACCTCCTTCAGTTCGACCTCCTGCTGGCGGACGGAGAAGCTGAGCGTCTGCGAGCGGTTGGGTACCACGCGGACCTGCTGGCCGATGGCGAGACCCGCCGTCGTCACCGCCACCGAGTCGGCGTCCGTGCGGAACTCCACGCGGTAGTGACCTTTTTCATCTGTGTCGGCAAAGCCGATGATACCCTGCACACCCTTGGGCGCCACGGTGACGTAGGCATCCACCGCCTTGCCCTGCGCGTCCGTCACCGTACCCTGAATCACCGTCTGCGCCCCGGCCATGACGTGCACAATGGCGAAGAAAAGAAACAAGAACGCGCACTTTCTCATAAACACTATTTTCCTCATTTCATTGTCTTTTCATTAAACTGTCATTCTATCTCCAGCGGATGGAAGTCGGTGTGGATGGAGAGGGGTTCGTCTGGTACCACGTTTCCGGAGGCATCCACGTGGGCTTTTTGATAGCCGACGGCCTTGAACCAGTTTTCGGCGTATGCCTGCTGGTGCTTCTGCAGCTCGCTTCGTGACATCTTCGTGTAGCCGTCGTAGGCGTACCGCACGATGGGTTGGCGGGACTTCTCAATCTTCACAGCCTCGAAGGTGTATAGACTGTCGGTGTCCTGTGCCTTCAAAATGAGACCAGGCAAGCCGCCCAGTTTCCACGGCCCCATGCGGACAGGGATGGCGGGGGTGAACCATACTACGTAGTCGCGCCCGCGCCAGTGGCAGGTGGCCTGCTGGCAGTCGTAGCCGAGGATGGTCTGGAAGCGGCTCTCCATCGTCCACTGTTGTTGCGGGTAGGGCTCGGAGTACCAGCCGTTGTAGCGCCCCAGCCCGTGGGGCATGCAAGCGTACTCCGTCAGCGTGCCGCGGGAGATGTAGATGTCTGCATATTCGTAGGGAAACCAGTTGTCTTTCTTCTTGCCTCCCGGCCCCACCCACCACGGAATTGTTTGCGCGCCCGGATTCTTCTTCTTCCAATCTTCCTTCAGCGAGTCGTTGTTGGAAATGAACCAACTGTAGTATTTCGAGATACTGTCGCCCACGTCGAGTCGCTGCAGGTCGATGTAGGTGTCCGTGTCGCCGATGCTGTCGGCGTTTAGGGCATACCAAATGCGCAGCCTCGTGTTGTCGACGATGGTGCCCTTGCCTTGGTTCCGACTGATGGGGATGCAGGCATAGCCTTGTTTCCGTTGTGCACTTGCCCCGCTGCATACAGCAGCGAGGACAACGAAGAGAATGACAGTATGGCCTTTCATTTTGCTTCCTTGATTAGTGTTGATTAGTTTCACCAGTTCTCCTGCCTCTTCGTTGTTAACATGATTGCCGTAAAGTACGGCATGGACATCGGGAAAGTGGTGCCACAGAAAACGGCGGATGGTTGCTTTAGCTTTCATTTCTTTCTAAACTATTAATTTCTAATTCATAATGAGATTAGAACTAAAACTTTGAACTAAAACTAAAACTTTTGAAAAGCTTTGGTGTGCGGCATGCAGGACATTTCTCAAGTTTTAGTTTTAGTTTTTGGTCTTAGTTTTTCTTATTGAGAACTAAAACTTGGAACTAAAACTAAAACTTTTTGAATAGCTTTGGTGTGCGGCATGCAGGACATTTCTCAAGTTTTAGTTTTAGTTTTTGGTTTTTGGTTTTAGTTTTTCATTCCTAATTCCTAATTGCGCGAAGTGCCTTCATTCCAATTCCATGGGGTCGTAGTCGTGTGGCGAGGACTTGAGGTTGCCGGCGGTATTGGTGACAGGATCCCATTCGCGGATGCCTGCCGTTTTCAGGTAATTGCGGTTGTAGGCAACCTGCAACTCGTATGTCCGCTTACGGGTGGATTTCTGGAACTCGTCCTTGGGGTACTGGTAAATGGGAAATGTGCCTTTCTCGATGGCTACGGCCTCGAAGACGTAGAGGCGGTCCTTGTCGTAAATCTTCATAATCAGCCCCGGCAGTCCGCCGAACTTCCATGGCCCGCGACGGATGGGGATGTCGGTGGCGAACCACGCCTCGTAGTCGCGTCCACGCCAATGGCAGGTGGCCTTCTGGCAGGGGTGGCCGAGGATGGTCAGGGTGTCCGTGCCGAGCGTCCAGGCGATGGGCATCATCTTCTCCGTGTAGCGTTGAGGCCATTCCTGTCCCATTGGCATCATTGCCCATTCGTTCAGCGTATCGCTAAAGAAGAAAATGTCCGAATACTGGTATTCGCTCCATACATCGGCCTTCCGCCCTCCCTTCCAGCGCGCTCCGTTGGGTACACCCTGGGCATTAGGGTGTTCCTTGGCCCACGCGACACGCTGGTCGTTGGCCTGCTCGACGAAGAAGCTGCTGTACTTGGTACATCGCTTGCCTATCTGCAACTGACCGAGGTCGAGATAGGTGTCGGGATTGTTGATGTCTTCGGCACCCCATGCGTACTTGATGCGGAGGTCGGCGGTGTCGATGACTTTACGCTGGCAGACGGTGCCGTGGCTCGCGTTGGGGCGGGCACCACTTTGTTTTTGTTGTGCACTTGCTCCGCAGCAAACGGCTGCGAGGACGATGAAAAGGATGATGTTCTTTCTCATGATGCGATGGTTTGAGGTTAATACGAAAAACGGCGCAAAGGTAAAGGCAGGAAGGGCTTCCAGCCTAAAAAAGCGCGCTACAAAAACGCTACATTTTGTAACGGGCTAAGAGTCAAGGTTTCGTACTAAGCGCTCTTTCCGAAGAAAAGGTCGAAAAGTTCTTCGGGCATCTTGTTCTTCAACCGGGTTTTGCGGGTGCGGATGGTGGATTCGCCCACGTTGAGGCAGTCGGCCATAACCGCTGTGGGCACATGAATGACAGAGAGCATGCAGAGAAGCAGCTCCTGACTGTTGACTTTCGTGGACGACTTCTTGGCGTCAATCATGATGTCGGCGAAGATGTGGCTGACGTCTGCAAGGATGGCGGCGCGCTCGTCGGCTGTGAGCAGCCGTCCGTCGTCGGCAGCGGCTTCTGCCAGCACCCTTGCTGAGGAGGTGGCCTCGAAAGCCTGACGGCATGCCGAGAGGCGGGAAGGAAAAGCCTGCCCGTCCTGTTGCCAGTCTGAGGGCTCAATTTTCATGTCGTCCATCAACGCCTTGAAGTACGCCTTGCGGCGACGGTCCTTTACCTTATATATAATATGGAACACGAGCCAGAAGAGCAACGCCACCAGCGCCACAGCACCGAAGATGAGCATACGCTTTTCCTCCGTGCGCCAATAGTGGGGCTGCTTGAAGGTCGATTGCAGCCCGAAGGGCGTCATGGGGTCGTAGGCTCGGCTGTACCAGCTGGAGGCAAAGGAGATGCAGGGCTGTGCAAGGCGGTGGTAGGCATAGGCGACGGTACCAATCGTGTCGCCGCGGTGGAGCATGGTGCCTGAGGCCAGGGCTGTGTCCAAACGGAGGCCGCTGATGTATATCTCGCGCGAATCGACCGCCAGCGCTATCTCCACACAAACGTAGCGAGGGTCTATCTTCTTACCCTCTTTTTCGGCTTTGGCATCGGCCACCGCCTCGTCGAAGGGCTTGTCGAATGGCCAGGCAAAGCTGAAGTAAAGCGACTTACGGTAGTTGAGAAGACAATTCTTCACAATGGCATCTGCAGGGCAGACGGCAGGCGTGCCCTCGGGAGCGGCGATGAAGAGTCCTCCCTTGATTCGTTTGTTCCCTATCTTGTCGCCAGGCTTTGCAATGACACCCTCGCCAGCCTCCAGCCCCGCAATGGGCCAGAGCCATTCTGCTTCGTCTGGCGCAGCCTGTGACGTTGTCGTCAACAGGACGGCCAGCAACATGAAGAAGAGCCTTCCTTTCATCATTCTGCCGCGTGCACGACCAGCTTGTCGCCGGTGAGGTCCACCTTGAAGAAGTGGGGGATGCGGACGGTGCGGCCTCGGGCATCCTTGGCATGGCTGTGGACGGACATCATCCACTGGCCGTCGAAGCGCTGGAAGAGCATGCTGTGGCCGTAGTTGGGCGGCGTGATGGGCTCGGGCTCGTGCACCCACGGGCCGTCGAGGGTGCCGCTCTCGCTGTAGGCCACGCCCTGCGTGTAGTCGCCGAACACCCACGACGTCCAGAGCATGCCCAGCCGGCCTGTGCCCGTGCGGAAGAGCCACGGACCGTCCGTGACCTTGTTCCAGATGATATTTCCCTGTTCGTCGCGCTCGCGGCTCCAGGGGGAGTCGCTGGCACGGAAGAGGATGCGTGGTTCGCCCACGGTGCCGCTGAAGTCGGGTTTCAGCTCAATCTTCTCCACCGTGCCGTTCCAGTTCTGCAGCCATTCGCCGCAGAACACCATATAGGGCTTGCCGTCGGTATCGCGCCAGAAGGTGCCGTCGAGCGTCGGACGGTCGGCGGGCAGGTAGGTGGCGTCGCCGAAGGCGCGGTAGGGCCCCATGGGGTTGTCGGCACGCAGCACCTGGCAGGCACGCCGCTCGATGACGTTGCCCCGCACGGTATCAATCTTCACGGTCTGGTTGGTGAAGGTGGCGAAGTAGTAGTACCAGTCGTCGCCTGTCCGGTGGAGTTCGGCAGCCCATATCATCGGGCGAGGCCCCATCCACGAGTCGGCGTCGAACTCCGTGACGCGGAACGGCCCCTCCCACAGCTTGAGGTCGGCCGAGCGCCACATCATGCCGCCTGTGCCCGTCATGTAGTACATTCCCGTTGCCTTGTCGGCCAGCACGGCGGGGTCGCTGAGCCGGATGGAGTCCGTCGGCACATTCTTCCTGGGCTGGAAGCCCCATTGGGCCATCGCCGTCAGCGGAGAGGTAATCGTCAGCACGATCAGAAGCAGCCGGGCGGCTGCACGCTTTGTCAGATGATTTCGTTCCATATCGCTTCTTTTTTGGGACAAAGATAAACAATCTTTTGCGTTTTTCCGCATGAAACCGAAAAACCTTAACAATTCTTCAAAAATGATAATGTTTGTTGTTTCATTTGCACACCTCCCCACCAACCGCTATATTTGCTCCGACAATCCCTTATTTCCCGTTTCTAATTCCTAATTTCTAATTTCTAATTTTCTAATTTCTAATTTTCTAATTCTATGAAACGCCTTCCCTCCTACAACGGCACGCTGCGCAGCCACTTCCTGAATGTCCCGAAGTGCATCTACACGTGCAGCGGCATCCTGATCTTCGGCAAGCGCATCAAGTCGCTGGTCTTCTCCACCGACGTAGCCATCATCAAGAACATCAACACCGACGCCGTCATCGCCGTCTATCCCTTCACACCTCAGTCGCAGATTGCCAAGGCCATCATCGAGATTGCCGACGTACCCGTGTTTGTCGGCGTGGGCGGAGGCGTGACGTCCGGGCACCGCTCGGTGTTGCTGGCCATCGAGGCGGAGCACCTTGGCGCCTATGGCGTGGTGGTGAACGCTCCTATCGCAGGCGATGTCATCACGCGCATCAAGGAGACGGTGGACATCCCCGTCATCGCCACCATAGCCAGCGCACAGCAGGATGTGGCGGAGCGCATCGCAGCTGGGGCAGACATCCTCAATGTAGCCGTCGCTGCCGACACACCTGCCGTGGTAGCTGCCATCCGCAGCAGCCACCCCGATGTGCCCATCATCGCCACGGGAGGGCCTACGGACGACACCATCCGTGCCACCATTGCAGCAGGGGCAAATGCCATCACCTACACCCCGCCCACCAACGGCGAACTGTTTGCTGAGAAGATGCGTGCTTACCGCAAAAACGGCTTCGGCCGGAACTCCATCGACGGCGCTACATCGCAAAGGCATTGAAGCCGCCATCGACGACAGCCACGGTGCCGGTGACGAAACGCGAGGCTGGGGCGATGAGGTAGTGGATGGTGCCACAAAGCTCATCAGGCTGCCCCATACGGCCAAAGGGGGTCTGGCGGATGACGTCGAGCCCGCGCTGGGTGTACGAGCCGTCGGGGTTGGTGAGGAGGGTGCGGTTCTGCTCCGTGAGGAAGAAGCCGGGGGCAATGGCATTGACGCGGATGCCCTCGCCGAACTTCTTTGCGCACTCCGTAGCCATATAGGCCGTGAAATTGCTGATGCCCGCCTTGGCAGCAGCATAGCCACAGACACGCGTCATAGGACGGAAGGCTGCCATCGACGAGAAGTTGACAATAGCGCCAAGCCCTGCATCGGCCATCGGACGGAGGAACACCTGCGTGGGGATGACGGTGCCCGTGAGGTTCAGGTCGAGGACGGTACGGAACTGCGCAGGGTCCAAGTCGAAGAAGGTGCCATCGGGGCTGATGGTAGCACCGGGCATATTGCCGCCTGCGGCATTCAGCAGGGCATCAACACGGCCATAGCGCGCCATAACCTCATCGCAGTTCTGCTGCACACGGGCCGCATCGAGGACATCGGTAGTGAGGAACAGGGCCTCGCCCCCTGCCGCGTGGATGTCGCTGACGATAGCCTCGCCTACTTCAGCCTTACGGCCCAGGATAACCACCTTGGCACCCTCGGCAGCAAGGTATTTGGCAATAGCGCGTCCCAGCACGCCTGTACCTCCCGTAATCACCACCACGTGGCCTGTAATGTCAAAAAGAGACCCACCCCCGGCCCCTCCCGTAATGGAGGGGAGAGGCTGGCGCATAGCGTTTTTTTCACTTTCCATGACAATTATTTTTTATAGTAATTAATACATTTTCAAGTTGATTGAGTACCTCATCATTAGTAAACCGAAGAACCTTAAACCCAAGTGATTCCAGTCTTTCCGACCTGCCATTGTCTTTTTCCTGTTGACTCCTTTCCGAATGATACTCTCCATCTACTTCAATGATAATCTTTTTCTGCAAAGATACGAAATCAACAATATAATCTGCAATAATGTACTGTCGCAAGAATTTTGTATTGAGCGAATTGTCCCTCAGTTCTCTCCATAAGACCAACTCGGCATCCGTAGGATTCTTCCTGTTCTGACGGGCATTCTCCTTCAGTATTGCATACCGGTCAGGTGAAGCCCATTTCAAATCCTCAATCATCGGGTAGGCATTTTACTTGATTTACCCACTCCCCTCCATTATGGGAGGGGTTGGGGGTGGGTCTTTTAACAACCGCCAGCACGCCCTGCATCTGGGCAAGGGCAAACATACGGCCGAGGAACGAATAGCCGGCATTGTAGCCGCGGGCTTCGTCGCCGAGCATCGTCTTACCGTGGTCGACACGCATGGGCAGTCGGGGATTGGTGCTCTCGAAGATGCGGCAAAGCTCCACAAGGTCGGCACGTCCGCCAAGGTGGCTGGCTTCGGTGAAGTCGCCATTGGGGAAGATGTGGCACGAGCGCAGATGGACGAAATGGGTGCGCGAGGCATACTTGCGGGCTAGCGCCGTGACGTCGTTCTGCAATCCGGCAGAAAGGCTTCCCGCACAGAAGGTCAGTCCGTTATGGGGGTTGTCAACCGCATGCAGGAACCAGTCGATATCCTCGTCCGTACGGACAATGCGCGGCAGGCCCAGAACAGGGATGGGAGGGTCGTCAGGATGGACACAGAGGTTGACGCCACACTCGTCGCAGACGGGGATGACAGCAGAGAGGAAGTAGCGCATGTTCTCGCGCAGTTCATCACGCCCTATGCCCTCGTAGCGGGCCAGCAGGCTGCGGAAGATGTCAAGGGGATGCTCATCGTCCTCGCGGATGTTGCCGCTGACGAAACCCTGTGTCTTCACGATGATGTTGTCCACCAGCCTATGCTCGCCCTCGGGTGTCATCGTGCGCCGCAGTTCCTCCACCTCTGCCAGCACGACGCGCCCGGGGAAGAGATGGAATGCCGCCCACTCCTCGCGCGCTCCTTTTCTTTTCAATATGTAGATGTCGAAGTAGGCAAACTCGGCATAGGAGAAATAGAGGTTCGACGTGCCGTCGGGGTTGGGGTGATAGAGGTCAGTACGTGCCCAGTCCAGCACGGGCATGAAGTTGTAGCAGACTGTGGTGATGCCCTCGGCAGCCAGATTGCGCAGGCTCTGCTTGTAGGTCTCTATCTGCTGGTCACGGTCAGGGCCACCATATTTGATGGTCTCCGTGACGGGCAGGCTCTCCACCACGCTCCAGCGCAGGCCGTTCGACTCGATGTACTCCCGCAAGTCGCGTATGGCCTCACGCGTCCACACCTCGCCCAGCGGCACATCGTGCAACGCCGTCACAATACCCTCCACACCTATCTGTCGCAGCATCGGCAGCGTAATCTTGTCCTTCTTTCCGAACCAACGCCATGTGAGTTCCATAGTCTTCTGTTTTTATTTTCCTTATTTTTCCGGCAAAGATAGTGCAAGGCGAGCGAAAATGCAAGTTTATTTTGGCTTTTCCGAGCCGCAGCCTATCTTAAAGCCCCGAAGGGGGTTAAAGATACGGTTTTATTTTTCATTTTTCATTCTTCATTCTTCATTTTTCACTACCTTTGCCCGCAAAAAGCGATATTTCTATGAAACATACGCCATTCCTCCTTGCCTGTGCCCTGTTCTGCGGGGTGGCGCTGCTCGCGTGCAACCAGACGAAGACCGCCGACGATACGGCCTACCTCTTCTCGTATTTCACCGACCAGAACTCGGGCCTTCGTCTGGCCTACAGCTACGATGGCCTCACCTGGACTGCCCTTGAGAAGCCTGACGGCACATCGTTCCTCACCCCCGTCATCGGCAACGACCGTCTGATGCGCGACCCCTCCATCTGTCAGGGCCCTGACGGCACGTTCCACATGGTGTGGACCTCCTCGTGGTGGGACCGCATCATCGGCTATGCCTCCTCGCCCGACCTCATCCACTGGAGCGAGCAGCAGGCCATCCCCGTAATGATGCACGAGCCCGACGCCCGCAACAGCTGGGCACCGGAACTCTTCTACGACGAACCCTCGGGCCTGTTCTACATCTTTTGGGCTACCACCATCCCCGGGCGCCACAGCGAGGTTGCCGAGAGCGAGCGTGAGAAGGGGCTCAACCACCGCATCTACTACACTACCACGCACGACTTCCACCAGTTTTCACCCACCCGTCTCTTCTTCGACCAGTCCTTCAGCGCCATCGATGCCGCCATCGTCCGCAGCCCTATTGACGGCAGCCTCATCATGACCATCAAGAACGAGAACCCCAATCCCCCCGAAAAGAACATAAGAATATCTCGCTTCAGACCCACCCCCAACCCCTCCCGTGAAGGAGGGGAGGAAGACCCCTCTAAATCTCCCCGTGAGGGGAGACTTGTTAGCGCAGAGTCACCGCGCAGCCCACTCCCCTCCATCACGGGAGGGGTCGGGGGTGGGTCTTCTCTCCCCCTCACGGGGGAGCGGGGAGAGGGTCTTTCTGGGGGTGGGTCTTCTTGGTCTCCCGTCAGCGCCCCCATCCACGGGAAGTTCTGGGCCGAGGGACCTGCGCCGCTCTTTGTCCACGACACCCTCTACGTCTATTACGACTGCTACATGAACCACCGCTATGGCGTCAGCCGCAGCACCGACAATGGCTACACCTGGCAGTCCGTCGATAGCCTTGCCACCTTCCCCCGCGACATCCGCCACGGCACCGCCTTCCCCGTCAGCAAGGCCATACTCAACACGTTACTGGAAAAAACAAATAATAAACAATAGTCATCAGCAATCATGAAGAACAAGGCATTTTATTTCACGCTGCTCATCCTTCTTTTTTCATTATTTGCCTCCGCCCAAACAGCCGGGGAGATTGTCTCGCGCATGGAAACGGAGATAGACAAGTACGAAAACGACGGAGTCTCCATGCTCAACATCGTGAAAGTGCCCGTCATAGGCACCATCAAGAGCACCGCCTATACCCTTGGCGACAAGATGCGCATGGACTCCGAGGTAAAGGGCGTGAAGGTCATCGTCTGGATGGACAACGACAACGAATGGACCTACAACTCCAAAAACAACGAAGTGGAAATCAAGAAGGCCGACCCCAAGAAACGCGAGGCTGATGACGACATGGAGATGTTCGACGGCCTCACCGAAGGCTACGACGTCACCATCGACTCAGAGAACGACAAGGCGTGGGAACTCCTCTGCAAGAAAAACAAGGCCAACAAGGACAAGGACGCCCCCAAGAAGATCACCATCGCCGTCTCGAAGGGCACCTACCTCCCCGTCAGCCTCACCACCAAGATGTCCGGCGTCACCATCACCATGCAGGACATCCACTTCGGCGTCACCGACAAGCAAGTCACCTTCAACGCCGACGACTTCCCCGGCATCACCATCACCGACAAGCGATAGCCCCCACACCCTTCTTGTTGGGTGGAGCTCACGCGGGAGTGTATGTGCTCATGAGAAAACTGTATACTGAAAAACTGAAACAATCCCCCTCCCTTTTCGGAATACAAAACCGAAAATGACCTGTTGACCTCATGACCTCATGACCTCTAGAGCGGAAAGGCACCTACCATGAGGAAGGTGCCTTTCATATATCAGACAAAAATTCGCAGTCCAGCTTGGCCCACACGGCTTCCCTTTCAAATGCGCTTACATACTTAAAGCGCAATTATTCCTTGTAGAAGCTATTAATATTAAACCAACATTCAGTCATATAGTATTTTATTCGTTCATTTCTCAACTGGGTATGTCGTTTCCTTCCCTCTTCGTCATCTTTGTAACTATTGTGGCTTTCATAGTCATTCTTCAGAAACTCCCAATCCTCATTTGTAAACAAATAGACTTTAATGCTGAGAACATCAAAATGGTTAGGCCCATCATCTACCAATCTTTGTTTATAACGTTCCATGCCCTCATACACCATCTTCAGCTTTTCACGAACTTCTACCTTTGAACGGAATTCGGCAAATCCATATTCACTACGAATGCCTCCCATATGATTATCACGAGCCATAATAAATGCGTCGTCCTTGCTATATCCCCATCGTTTTTCGTCACCAATCCACGATGGTAACTGACTAAAAAAATCCGACATCTTGGCGCTGATTGGTTCAGGCCTGGAAATCTCTTCTCCGATTTGATCCCTTTCGACTAGTTGGCGGGACTCCTGTTTTTTCTTGAATAGACTTGAAAATAAACTCATTTTTTTACTTTTAATTGTTAATAAACTATATCTTGCATTTCTTTCTTCTAATCTTTTATAGTTTTTCTTTTTGTGTACCCTTCTTAAAAAGTAACGCAAAAGGATTATAAAAGGGTATCAGACTATACCATCCGTTTCGCCCCATATCGTGGCATCGTCTGATGCACAGAAACCAATAGCAGACGAAAAGGGCGTCAACGAACAATGCCAGTAAGGAAGAAAAAAAGTCTTGATCTATACAATAATAAGTAGCTCCAGCAAGTACAATAGCGCCAAGTGGTAATAAACCTCCACATAAAACACTCAGCCCCACACCCAGATAATAACTCAAATAGAGATTCCATCTTACACCCAATCCAAAAAGGAGACAAAAAGTAGTATAAAACAGAAAGATAGAAAGATTAGCACCAAGAAATGCAATCCAGAATCCCTTTCTATCCAGCGTCCCTTTTGAGGAAACATAATCTTTCAATAATAGAACCCACTTTTTCATACGGCTATTCTTTGTCAAAACGATCAGGTAATGTCATTGCCATCTCCGTAAGAGCATTGTTCCCAAAGTTGTTTTCACCATACCTGTTCAGGTTACACGTTCGGACAAGGTTATAGGCACAGTTTATGGCAAAGAAATCATCAGGATGAGACTGGATTCGTTTCAGGCAAGCGCAAAAGCATATTTTCCGCATCTGGTTATAATATTGATTGGGAATACAGGAATCACGCGACATGCCGAAATACATATATTGACATAATGCACGCCATGTAAGCCAAATGTTATCAAGGACTGGA
>JAFXXQ010000025.1 GCA_017542145.1 Bacteroidaceae bacterium
ATATATTATATATATAATATATATAAATAGGCCTGATTTTTGGGGTTCGGTGTAAGGTGTTCCGCGAACTGTAGCACTGTAGCACTGTAGCAGACGGCGTGCGGACTGGGCGGATGCACACGCGTAAGGCCTGCGCCGCGTGGGGGGAACGGTGCGCCGTGTGCCGCGAGTAGTGTGCCGCCGCACCCGCGCACTTGGCTGACGGCTTATAGTTGCCCGATAGGGAAAGGAAATGTTAAAAATATGATTTTTCCGTCAAAAAATTTGGTGGTGTCAGATTTTTGCCGTACCTTTGCAGAGAAAACAGGGGCGGCCACGCTGTTCGTTTCGCTCGTAGAATACTCGTTCGTTCGCTCGCTGCAGGCCCGGCAGGGTGGGGAGGCCGCAGGGGAGGAGAAGCCGGCAGGAGGCACAGCCTCCGTTCTACAGGGGGACGAAGCCCCGTCCCTGGATTCAAAAGTACTTCATTCCTAATGTTTAATTCTTAATTCTTAACTATCTAAAACTATGGCTATTACTTATCAGATTGTGGGTTGTACCAACCCGCGTGGCGCCCAGAGTGTCGACTACGCCTGCGACCGCGCCGTGAAGACGGGCGACTACGATTTCAAGAGCCTTGCCGAGGACATCCAGCATGCCACTACGGTGACGAAGGCCGACGTGGTGGCTGTGCTCACCGCCGCCAAGGAGTTCATCAAGCTGCACCTGCTGCAGGGCCAGCGCGTGGTGCTGCAGGAGATCGGGGCGCTGCAGGCGAACGTTCGCTCGAAGTGCTTCGCGCAGAGCATCATCCCGCTGGAGACGTTCGACCCCGTGTCGTACATCCAGGGTGTGGGCATCCGCTTCCGCGCCGACGCCGACCTGCTGCGCTACGTCCGTGCCAACCACCAGCTGCGCCGCGTGCCCAGCGAGCTGATGGCGTGACGCGCTGCCGACTGCGGGGGCTCCCCTTGTGCGCGGGGGAGCCCCTGCTCTCTCCCCCCTCTCGGCTGCTACAGTGCTACGGCGCTACAGTTCAAAATACAGGCTTGCACACACGCCGCGCGGCTACGGGCGCCGGAGGTACTTCCTGCCGCCCATGATGACGGGCCCTGTGTAGCCCGCGGGGGCGGGGCGGCCGGTGAGGTCGTAGGCAATGGCGTCGTCGCCGGCATCGTCGCCGGCACGCGCGGGGCTGACGGAGGCGGCCCCGGCAGCGATGGCGCGGTGCATGCGGCAGACGTTCTCCAGCAGCGAGGCACCGCTCACCATGGCACCCATCGAGGCCGTCTGGGTATAGTTGAACGCCTCGCCCCAGTAGTAGGGGCAGTAGGTCTGCGGGTAACGCCCCAGGTCGAGGTTCGCCCAGAGGGCGGCGGCGTTGTTCTGAAGGTATTTCATCACCGTGCGCCGCTGGCCGATGCTCATGGCATCGTCGAGCACGAAGTTGACGGCATAGGGGATGAGCACCGCCTTGAAGATGCTCTGGTCCATCGACGTCCCCTCGTGGCGCAGCAGGCCGCCCGAGGTGCAGCGCCCGTTGGTGAAGGCGTAGGCGATGTACTGCCCGGCGCGCGTCTTGTACACCGTGCGCCCCGTGATGTGGTAGAGGCGCCGCATGGCCTCGCCCAGCGTGCCCTGCGTGTAGGTGAGGGGCGGCTCCTCCACGCGGCCGTCGCTCTTGGTGATGCCGCTCTTGACGAGGTAGTCGTAGTACGCCTCGGCGTCGGCAAGGTACGACTCGGTGCCGAAGTACTCGTAGAGCCGTGTGGCCAGCAGGCAGGCGGGCGAGAGCGTGCAGGCGTTGGCCTTCGCACCCGCGTCGGTGTTCCAGGGCAGATAGGTGCCCGTGGAGTCGGTCTTCTTGCGCGTGGCGATGATGGCGTAGATGGTGCGCGCCTGGCGCACGAAGCGCTCGTTGCCCAGCGCCTCGCCCATGTGGAAGATGGCGAGCCCTATCCACGCCATGTCGTCGGTGTAGGGGTTGGTGAAGGTGCTGCCCGCATAGTTGTTGCCATAGTTGCTGTACCAGCGCTCCATGTAGCGCTTGTAGGCGTCGGCCTCGTCGGTCCGCCCCTCGTCGAGGTAGCGCTCGTAGGCATAGGTGATGACGTCGATGGCATGGGCCTGCTGCCAGTAGATGTACTTCGAGGCGTTCGCCACGTCGCGCGGCGTCGACCAGAAGGTGCCCTTCGGCTTGTTCATGAAATTCTCGACGAGGCAGTACTCCAGCGAGTCGGCCTTGCCTTCGTAGCTGCCCTCGATGTAGGGCAGCAGGGCGTCGTCAGCCCAGGCGGCGGTGGCGGCGAGCAGGGCGGCGGCGAACGTGATGAGCGGGCGCAGTGTCTTCATATCGGAATGATGCGTTTTGGGGTTCGGCGTGCAAATGTAAGGCTTTTTTTGTGTTTTACCAAAAAACAGGCCGATGCTTTTGGCCGTTCCGCGAAAAGTCCGTATCTTTGAAGGCGAAAAACCCGAAACTGCCGCCACGATGGAAAAGGGATATCCCGTCAAGTACTTCGGCCAGCCCGTCCGCCGCTTCTGCCAGACGCTGGACCTGAAGGACGACCCCGCGCTGATAGAGCGCTACCGCCGCGTGCACAGCCGCGAGGAGTCCTGGCCCGAAATCCGCGCCGGCATACGCCAGGTGGGCATCCTCGAGATGGAAATCTACATCCTGGGCAGCCGCCTGTTCATGATTGTCGAGGCACCGCTCGACTTCGACTGGGACAGCGCGATGGCCCGCCTTGCCTCCCTGCCCCGCCAGCAGGAGTGGGAGGACTTCGTCGCCCTCTTCCAGGCCTCCAGGCCCGGCGCATCGTCAGCCGAGAAATGGCAGATGATGGAGCGCATGTTCTACCTCTACGACTGATAAACGCCCCCACCCGAAATACCAGAACCCCAATCTACAACCCCCCTCCGAATCCTTATGAAAAAGCCTGCCGTTGTCAGCAAACAGTTCCTGCTGCCCTTCGTGCTTGTCACGAGCCTCTTCTTCTTCTGGGGCATTGCCAATAACATGACGGACACACTCCTTGCCGCCTTCAAGCGCATCATGAGCATGACGGACACGCAGACGTCGCTCATCCAGTTCTCGTTCTACGGAGCCTACGCCGTGCTGGCCCTGCCGGCAGCCTTGTTCATCAGGCGCTTCAGCTACAAGAGCGGCATCGTGCTGGGCCTCTTCATGTATGCCCTCGGCGCCATCCTGTTCCTGCCCGCCAGCAAGGCCGCCAGCTATGCGTTCTACCTGGGCGCCATCTTCATCCTGGCAGGCGGATGCAGCATCCTGGAGACGACGGCCAACCCCTACATCCTCTCGATGGGCGCTCCCGAGACCGCCACGCGCCGCCTGAATGTGGCGCAGGCATTCAACCCCCTGGGCTCCATCACGGGCATCCTGCTCAGCACCTTCTTCATCCAGGCCGAACTGAACAGCGCCGACGCCACCGCCCGCGCCGCCATGAGCGAGGCACAGCTCGAGGCCATCCAGGCCCACGAGCTCGGCGCCGTCACCGGCACATACATGACGCTGGGCTTCGTCCTGCTGGCCGTGCTGGTCATCATGCTGCTGTCGCACATGCCCAAGACAGACAAGGCCTCCGCTGCATCGCCCGCCGACGCCAGCCCCCGCCCGGGCTCGACACTCCGCCGCCTTGCCGCCAACAAGCGCTACTGGATGGGCGTAGTGGCACAGTTCTTCTACGTCGGGGCGCAGATCGGCGTCTGGTCGTTCACCATCCGTCTGGCGATGAGCGAGCTCGGCATCCGCGAGCAGGCAGGAAGCGTCATCTACCTCGTCTCCATCATCGGCTTCAGCGCCAGCCGCTTCGTCTTCACCTGGCTGATGAAGTACTTCCGCCCGTCGCGCCTGCTGGTCGTAGCCGCTGTGGCAGACATCGTCCTCTCGCTCGCCGTCGTCCTCACGCAGGGCATGGGCTGGCTGCCCGTGTGTGCGCTCATAGCCATCAGCCTCTTCATGAGCCTCATGTTCCCCACCATCTACGGCATAGCCCTCGATGGCATAGGCGACGACGCGAAGATTGGCGCCTCGGGGCTCATCATGGCCATCCTGGGCGGCGCGCTGCTCACACCCCTCCAGGCTGTCATCTCCGATGCTACTTCCATCAATACCAGCTATCTCGTGCCGGCATTCTGCTTCCTCGTCGTACTGCTATACGGACTCTATGTCGAGAAGCATCGCCACACGGCATAACATCATAGTACCCCCTGACCATTTCGCGCGTGCGCGTACCTTTTTAAAATATATTAAAAAGATTTGCGCATATGGGTTTTTTATTGTATCTTTGTCCGATTTTTGACCCAAACCACCGATAGCCATCGGTTAATAATTTGATTATACGATAGAAAGATAATAATGATTGACAACGAAGAATTAATCAGAGAAGGAGCAGAGCGCTACTCCGCAGAAAACATCCAAGTGCTTGAAGGCCTCGAGGCCGTCCGCAAACGCCCCGCTATGTACATCGGCGACATCAGTACGAAGGGACTCCACCACCTTGTCTATGAGGTGGTCGACAACGCCATCGACGAGGCTCTGGCAGGCTTCTGCACCCATATCGAAGTATTCATCAATCCCGATAACTCCATCACCGTGCAGGACAACGGGCGAGGCATCCCCGTCGACTGGCACGAAAAGGAACAGAAGTCGGCCCTCGAGGTCGTCATGACCGTCCTACACGCCGGCGGCAAGTTCGACAAGGGCTCCTACAAAGTCTCAGGCGGCCTGCACGGCGTCGGCGTCAGCTGCGTCAACGGACTTTCGTCGAAGATGATAACCCAGGTCTTCCGAGGCGGCAAGGTCTACCAGCAGGAGTACTCCTGCGGCAAACCCACTACGCCTGTTACCGAAATCGGCACCACCGACCTTCACGGCACCCGCCAGCAGTTCTGGCCCGACCGCACCATCTTCACCGTGTGGGAATACAACTACGAGACCCTCGCCACCCGTATGCGCGAGCTGGCCTTCCTGAACGCCGGCATCACCATCACCCTTACCGACCTCCGCCCCGACGACGAAGGCAACACCCGCACCGAGGTCTTCCACAGCGACGAAGGCTTGCGCGAGTTCGTCCGCTACATCGACAGCAGCCGCATACACCTCTTCGACGACATCATCTACCTGAATACGGAGAAGAACGGCGTGCCCATCGAGGTCGCCATCATGTACAACACCTCCTACTCCGAAAACCTCCACAGCTACGTCAATAACATCAACACCATCGAAGGCGGTACGCACCTTGCCGGCTTCCGCGCAGCCCTCACACGTACACTCAAGAAGTACGCCGAGGACAGCAAGGCCCTGGAGAAGGCCAAGGTGGAGATAGCCCCCGAGGATTTCCGCGAAGGACTGACAGCCGTCATCAGCATCAAGGTGGCCGAGCCTCAGTTCGAGGGCCAGACCAAGACCAAGCTGGGCAACAGCGAGGTGATGGGCGCCGTGCAGACAGCCGTCGCCGAAGCCCTCAGCGAGTATCTCGAAGAGCATCCCAAGGAGGCCAAGCTGATTGTCGACAAGGTCGTCCTGGCAGCTGCGGCACGTATTGCCGCCCGCAGAGCCCGCGAGAACGTCCAGCGCAAGAATCCCATGAGCGGAGGCGGACTGCCAGGCAAGCTGGCCGACTGCTCCGACAAGGATCCCGCCAACTGCGAGCTCTTCATCGTCGAGGGCGACTCTGCAGGCGGTTCGGCCAAGCAGGGACGCAGCCGCCTCACACAGGCCATCCTCCCCATCCGAGGCAAAATCTTCAACGTCGAGCGCGTCATGTGGCACAAGGCTTTCGAACATGAGGAAGTCAACAACATCATCCAGGCCCTCGGCGTCCGTTTCGGCCTCAATCCCGAGGACAGCAAGGAAGCCAACTACGACAAGCTGCGCTACTACAAGGTCATCATCATGACCGATGCCGACGTCGATGGCTCGCACATCGACACCCTCATCATGACCCTCTTCTACCGCTATATGCCTGAACTGATTGAGCGCGGACACCTCTACATCGCTACGCCGCCCCTCTACCTCTGCACCAAGGGCAAGGTCAGGGAATACTGCTATACCGACGTCCAGCGCCAGCAGTTCATCGACCAGTATGGCGGTGGTAACGAGAACGCCATTACCACCCAGCGCTACAAAGGCTTGGGCGAAATGAATGCCGACCAGCTGTGGGAAACCACCATGAACCCCGAGACGCGCCTCCTCAAGCAGGTCACCATCGAGAATGCTGCCGATGCCGACTACGTCTTCAGCATGCTGATGGGCGAGGACGTCGGGCCGCGCCGCGAGTTCATCGAGAAGAACGCCACCTACGCCAACATTGACGCCTGACGCTGATTTGCGACCGGTTCTTCAATGGGACGATTGGGATGTTTTATCCGCAGCGAAGCATAGATACCCAGATAATAGAGCGGCAGGTAAATCTGATAACGAGTAAACAGTAAATCATATCGGGGTGGTTCAGGTAGGCAATGTCATAGTCTCGTTCGACGTCCTGAGGGAGAAGTTTTCCTGCGACCTCGACGCCTGCCGCGGGGCCTGCTGTGTGGAAGGCGATGCGGGAGCCCCCGTCACGCTCGACGAGATAGCCGAGATAGAATCCCTCCTGCCTGACATCGAGGAGGACCTCACCCCCGAAGCGCGCGCGATAATCGCCTGTCAGGGGGTAGCTTATACAGACCCTACGGGCGATCTCGTAACCTCTATCGTGGGAGGCAAGGACTGCGTATTCTGCATGAAGAAGGACGGAACGGTCCTTTGTGCCATAGAGAAAGCCTGGCGCGAGGGACGCACGCCGTTCATGAAGCCCGTCAGCTGCCATCTCTATCCCATCCGCGTCAGCCATTTCGGCCAGTACTATGCCCTAAACTACAATCGGTGGGACATCTGCAAAGCCGCTGTCATCAAAGGCGAAGCGGACGACATCCCCGTCTATCGGTTCCTTCGCGAACCTCTCATCCGTCGTTTCGGCCAGGCTTGGTACGACGAACTCGAACTCGTCGTTTCCGAACTGTCGAAACAACATCTGCTCTGACAATTCCTGATCCCTGATTCCTAATTCCTAATCTGATAACTCCTTATTATGAAAAAATGCCCCCGTTGCGGCCTGACGTTTGCCGATGATAATCGTTACTGCACATCCTGTGGCAGCCCTTTGGAAGACGTGGTAGAACAAGTTGCTGAACCCTCTGAGCCCACTCCCGAAGAAGAGGACGTAGCCAGGCCTCAGTCAGAAACCTCGGAACAGGCGTCCGACGAAAAGCCTGAGCCTGACAAGGAGCCGGACCTCGGGCAGAAGGCTGCGGATATGGCCGACGACCTTAGCGAAGCCCTTGGGGAACTCGGCGCGGCAGCAAAGAAGGTGGTCGAGAAAATCGGCGACAAAGCCAGAGAGGGTTACGAGAAAATCAAGGACGACGAAACCTTCAACAAGTATAGCGGCAAGGCAAAGGAAGGCTTCGAGAAAGTGATGGACACGCCCGACAGCACTTCCGACTACGACCCTGCTGACGTTGAGAACAACAAGGTTATCGCCCTTTTTGCCTATCTCGGCATTCTCTTCATCGTTCCCCTCATAGCCGGTAAGGACAGCAGATATGCCCGCTTTCACACCAACCAGGGCATAATACTTTTCATCTTCTCCTTCCTCATTACCACTCTCAGCGCCCTCCCGACTGTCGGGCGGGCATTCGCTCTCTGCCATGTGCTGGTGGTGATATTCGTCATCCTCGGCATCATCAATGCCGTCACAGGCAAAGCTCGCGAGCTGCCCCTCATCGGCAAGTTCCGCATCCTGGGATAGAAGATACTTCTTTTAGGCTTTTCTGCGCTTGCCGGCGTCGCCTCCCACAGAGTTTGACTCTAAATCCGTAGCGTCTGATTTTATTTTTTTAGAATCAAACGCTGGCGGAATAGCGTCTGATTCTATGAGACGGAAAAAGCCGTTGCAATCAGCAGGATTTAAGCTTCCTCCTTACTCGTCCTGGGTCTCCTAATTTTTCCTTTGCTAAGGTGCAGCGTGGCACTTAGAATGCGAGGGAGAGCTGGGTGCATTGCATGGCGCGCAGGGAGAGGATTTCGCGTTGGAAGTTGCGGACAAGCAGTTCGGGCTGCTGTTTCTCGCGCTTCTCGGGCGTGGCCTTGATAGCCTGCTGCGACCAGATGCGTTGCACGTCGTAGTTGCTGTAGAGCTGCTCTACGCCGTTTGCCGACAGGCGTTTGCTGCGGCAGTCGCTTCCCGTCAGCATCCAGTCGAAATGGCGGAAGTTCAGCAGGTCGCAGAACTTCTTCAGCCGTATTTGTTCGCGGCTGTCCCAGGCGGGGGATGTGTTGCTGGCGCTTTCCGAGGGCGGGTCGAGGAAGAAGAAGGTGTTGCCGCACGCCTCGTTATAGGTTTTCTCATAGTCGTCGCAGAGGATGTTGACGTCCTTCAGCACCTTGGAGTCGGCCAGCAGGACAGCCTCCTCGCAGATGTCGTAGCGTCGGGCTGCGTGGTACTTCAGTCCTTGCCCGCCCACGCTCGTCTTGTTGAGGAAGATGAAGAGGGCGGCGTGGCGTATGCCGTCGGCAAGGCGCTCGTTGAATTCCTCGCGGGCTTCGTCGAAGAAGTGGCTGCGCTTCGTCTCGTCGAGGGAGAGGAACTGCCTCTGGATCCGCTTCAGCTCGCTTACGAGTTCCGAAGCGCGATCGCGGACGGTATTATAGACGCGCATCAGGTCGAGGTTGTTGTCGTTGATGACGGCGCGCGTGATGTTGGGGTACGTCTGCAGCATGTGGAAGAGCATGGTGCCGCTGCCTACGAAGGGCTCGATGTAGGTAACGTCGGGGGTGGCGGCGAAATCGGCGGGAAGGGCTTGCGAGAGTATGTGGAGATACTGGCTCTTTGCTCCTTGCCAACGGATGAAGGGTCGTGCGCCGATGTTCGTTCCTGCCATGTGAGGGATAGTGGGTTTAATGGGTTTTCTTTGGTATACTCTTCCGTTAGTTCCGCAAAAGTAATCATAGTGTTTGTATCGCACAAACTTTTTTCGGTTTTTTTGTGGAAAACTTTTAAAAATGTTCATTTTTGTCCTGATTCTCCTGTCGTGGACGCACTTTTTTGAGAATGATTGGAGGAAAAATGCTTACGATTGTTTCCCAATAAGTCCTCGTGCATGGCTTGTGGTTGGGCTGTTTTCAGCAATTGTTTTCCATTTTGGGAAGTCTGTGCTTCCTCTTGTTTCTCCTTTTACCTTTGTTACTGTCCTTGCAGCTTTTGTTTTTTTTATTTGCTTGCTCTGTTTATAAACACGGCCCCTGGTTATATAAACAGCGCCCCTGTTTATATAGACACGGGCGCTGTTTATAAATGCTTGCTTATGCTACGGAAAAAATGTCTGCTACGGCTTGATGATTTCGACAAGGTTCATGTCGAAGATGAGGGCAGAGTAGGCGGGGATGCCGCTGCTGTTCTTCTGGTCGGATTTGCCGTAGCCCAAGGTGGCAGGGATGTAGATGCGCCAGACGTCGCCCACGTGCATCTGCTGGATGGCTGTGCTCACGCCGATGGTAAGGGCGCCGACCTCGAACTTCGTGGGGATGTTGTATAGGGGATTCACTTCTCCCTTGAACGATTGGTCGAAGATGTATCCTTCAGGATGGGCGGAGGTGGGCATGAGGCGTCCGCGGTAGTTGACGCAGACGGTATCGGTAAAGAAGGGGCGGATGGTGCCGCTGCCTGTCTGCTCCACGTGGCAATAGACGTATTTCTCTGTGTCCCAGGCGGCATCCTTGCCATTGACGTCTTTGCCGGCAAGCGCGAATGAGCGGAAAGTTTTCCATTTGCCATCAGGATTGGAGGCTGCCACTCGTGCTATGGAGTCGATATAAGCCTCGCATCGTGCCTTCCAGTTATCGTATTCACCAACCTCACCTACCTCTTGGCAAGAGAATAAGGAACTGAGACTAAAGACTAAGACTAAAACTTGAAGAAAAGTTTTTGTATGCTTCATATCAAAAGTATTATAGGTTTTAGCTTTAGTTCAAGGTCTTATCTTATTTCAACTTCCTGAGTAGCGAGGTGAGGCTGACCTTATCGGCAAGCAGATGGTCGAGCTCGGCGATGGGTACGCGCTCCTGCTCCATCGTGTCGCGATTGCGCAGGGTGACGCAGTTGTCCTCCAGCGTGTCGTGGTCGACGGTAATGCAGTAGGGGGTGCCGATGGCGTCCTGACGGCGGTAGCGCTTGCCGATGGAGTCTTTCTCGTCGTACTGGCAGTTGAAGTGGAACTTCAGTTCGTCGAAAATCTCGCGTGCCTTTTCGGGCAGGCCGTCCTTGCGGACGAGGGGCAGAATGGCCAGCTTGACGGGAGCCAGCGCAGGGGGCAGGGCGAGGACGACGCGCGTCTCACCGCCCTCAAGCTGTTCTTCCTTGTAGCTGGCGCACATGACGCTGAGGAACATGCGGTCTACGCCGATGGAGGTTTCGATGACGAACGGGGTGTAGCTCTCGTTCAGCTCGGGGTCGAAGTACTTGATGCTCTTGCCCGAGAATTTCTCGTGCTGGCTGAGGTCGAAGTTGGTGCGGCTGTGGATGCCTTCCACCTCCTTGAAGCCGAACGGCATGAGGAACTCGATGTCCGTAGCGGCATTGGCGTAGTGGGCCAGCTTGTCGTGGTCGTGGAAACGATAGTTCTCCGCGCCGAAGCCAAGGGCCTGATGCCATTGCATACGCGTCTGCTTCCACTTGGGGAACCACTCCAGCTCGCTGCCCGGGCGGACGAAGAACTGCATCTCCATCTGCTCGAACTCGCGCATGCGGAAAATGAACTGACGGGCGACAATCTCGTTGCGGAAGGCCTTGCCAATCTGGGCAATGCCGAAGGGAATCTTCATGCGCCCTGTCTTCTGCACGTTGAGGTAATTGACGAAGATACCCTGTGCCGTCTCAGGACGGAGATAGACTTTCATGTTGGCATCAGCCGTGCTACCCATTTCGGTGGCAAACATGAGGTTAAACTGGCGTACATCCGTCCAGTTGCGTGTGCCGCTGATGGGGCAGACGATACCCTCGTCGAGGATAATCTGTTTCAGTTCATCCAAGTCGCTGGCATTCATGGCAGCAGCATAGCGCTCATGCAGGGCATCGCGCTTGGCCTGATGCTCAAGGACATTCTTCGAGGTAGCACGATACTGAGCCTCGTCGAACGATTCGCCGAAGCGTTTGCGGGCCTTGGCGACCTCCTTCTCAATCTTCTCGTCGTACTTGGCCAGCTGGTCCTCAATAAGGACGTCGGCGCGGTAGCGTTTCTTTGAGTCGCGGTTGTCGATGAGGGGGTCGTTGAATGCATCCACATGCCCGCTGGCTTTCCAGATGGTAGGATGCATGAAGATGGCGGAATCGATGCCTACGATATTGTCGTGCAGCAGCACCATGCTCTGCCACCAATAGCTCTTTATGTTGTTCTTCAGTTCGACGCCCATTTGGCCGTAGTCATAGACGGCGCCCAGTCCATCGTAGATTTCGCTGGAGGGAAAAACGAATCCGTACTCTTTGCAATGTGATACGATTTTCTTGAAAACATCTTCTTGTTGTGCCATTTTTCTTCTTTTTTGAAATTTTGGAGTGCAAAGTAAGTGATTTTTTCTGGGAAAGTTCGTATTTTTGCAAAGATTATTTCAATTTAGCATGAAAGACGACGAAAAAAACGAGGAATTAGACGGTATTAAGGACGAAATGCCCCCCGAAATGGAGATAATGGATGACGGAAGCAGCACCCATTCATCCTATCATGTTCCGGCAGACAGCGGGGAGCCTGACAAGAAGTATAAGTTGAGCGGCATGTACAAGAACTGGTTTCTTGACTATGCCTCTTACGTCATCCTTGAACGTGCCGTCCCTCATCTTAACGACGGACTGAAACCCGTGCAACGCCGTATCCTGCATTCCATGAAGCGTCTGGATGACGGGCGTTTCAACAAGGTAGCCAATATCGTGGGACACACCATGCAGTTCCATCCGCATGGCGATGCCTCCATTACCGATGCTCTGGTGAATCTGGGGCAGAAGGAACTGCTCATTGACTGCCAAGGAAACTGGGGTAATGTACTTACGGGCGATGCTGCTGCAGCCTCCCGATACATCGAGGCCCGTCTGAGCAAGTTTGCGCTGGAAGTGGTGTTCAACCCCAAGACTACGGAGTGGATGCTCTCCTACGACGGGCGAAACAAAGAGCCGGTGACTCTGCCCGTGAAGTTTCCCCTGCTGCTTGCACAGGGAGCCGAGGGCATTGCCGTAGGCCTCTCGTCAAAAATACTTCCGCATAACTTCAACGAAATCTGCGATGCTGCCGTCGCCTACCTGAAAGGCGAGGAATTCCAGCTATATCCCGACTTCCAGACGGGAGGTTACATCGACGTGAGCCGCTACAACGACGGAGAGCGAGGCGGCGCGTTGCGCGTGCGCGCGAAGATTGAAAAGGTAGATAACAAGACGCTGGCTATACGTGAGATTCCCTACGGAAAGGTTGTCAGCACGGTCATCGACTCTATCTTGAAGGCGAGTGAGAAGGGGAAAATCAAAATCCGTAAGGTGGACGACACCACGTCAGCCGAAGTGGAAATCCTTGTCCACCTTGCCCCAGGCGTCAGTAGCGACAAGACGCTGGATGCCCTCTATGCCTTTACGGACTGCGAGGTCAGCATCTCGCCCAACTGTTGCGTCATCGACGAGCAGAAGCCGCAGTTCCTCTGCGTGAGCGACGTGCTCCGCCGCTCTGTGGATAACACGCTTGAACTGCTTCGGCAGGAGTTGCAAATCCGCCGTGACGAACTCATGGAGCAGTACCACTATTGCTCGCTGGAGAAAATCTTCATCGAGGAACGCATCTACAAGGACCGGGAGTTTGAGAATGCGAAGAATATGGACGCCGCCTGCGAGCATATTGACGAAAGGCTGACGCCTTGGTACCCGACATTCATCCGCGAGGTATCGAAGGACGACATCCTCAAGCTGATGGATATAAAGATGGCGCGCATCCTGAAGTTCAACAAGGACAAGGCCGATGAACTTATAGCCCGCATCAAAGCCGAGATGGAGGCGATAGACCGCGAGTTGGCCGACATGACGACCGTCACCATCCAATGGTTTGAGATGCTGAAGGCGAAATACGGCGCCGCCTTCCCCCGCCGCACGGAGATACGCAGCTTCGAGAACATCGTGGCTGCCAAGGTCATCGAAGCAAACCAGAAACTCTACATCAACCGCGAGGAGGGCTTCATCGGCACCTCGCTCAAGAAGGACGAGTTCGTCACCAACTGCTCGGACATCGACGACGTCATCCTCTTCTACAAGGACGGCCGTTACAAGATTGTCAAGGTGGCGGAGAAGATGTTCGTCGGCACGGGCGTGCTCTGGGTGGGACTGTTCAAGAAAAACGACAAGCGCACCATCTACAACGTCGTCTATCGCGACGGCAAGAGCGGCCCGCTCTACATCAAGCGCTTTGCCGCCACAGGCCTGTTGCGCGACAAGGAGTACGACCTGACGCAGGGCAAGCCAGGCAGTCGTGTCGTCTATTTTACCGCAAACCCCAATGGCGAGGCGGAAATCATCAAGGTTTCGTTCAAGCCTAACCCCCGTCTGAAGCGTCAGTTCATGGACAAGGATTTCTCGGAGATTGCCATCAAGGGGCGCGGCAGCATGGGCAACCTGCTGACTCGTCTGGAAGTGGCGAAAGTGGGGTTGAAGTCGCACGGTGGCTCGACGCTTGGTGGGCGCAAGGTGTGGTTCGACCGCGACATCCTGCGCCTCGACTTCGATGGGCACGGCGACTATCTGGGCGAATTCCAGAACGACGATCGTATCCTTGTCGTGCTGGACAACGGTGACTACTATACCACAGATTTTGATCAGAATAACCACTATGACCAGAACGTGCTGATTATCGAGAAGTACGACCCTGCAAAGGTGTGGACGGCTCTGCTTTTCGATGCTACGCAGAAGGGCTATCTTTATCTGAAGCGTTTCATGTTCGACTCCAGCAACCGCAAGAACAGCTTGCTGGGCGAGGGCAAGGAGAGCCGTCTGGTTTGTCTTTCGGAGCAAGTCTATCCTCGTTTCCTTGTTTCCTTTGGTGAGCCGGATGCCCATCGTGCGCCGTTAGAGATTGACGGAGAGCAGTTTGTGGATGTCAAGAGCGTGAAGGCGCGTGGCAGACGAGTGTCGCAATTCAGTATCGCGAATGTGGAGGAGCTGGAGCCCCTGCGCTTCCCCGAGCCGGAAGAAACGGAAGTTCCAGAGCCCGCTGAGACATCTCCAACAGATGCTTCTTCTGAATCCGTAACGCCCTCTTCTGACGGCTCAGCGCACTCATCTGGCGACGCAGCGCCCTCTTCTGACAACGGGACAGAAACATCTGTTTCAGAGGATGGCCAATTCACGTTATTCTAACCTCTTACGGCATGAAGAAACCTTTTCTCAAGTCATTCCTGCTCTTGTTGCTGATGCCGCTTTTTGCCTTTGCACAAGAGAAAGCTGAAAGGCCAGATTCGTCGGCGTTGGCTGCAGATGTGTTGCAGCCTGGGCGCTTCGTCCGCTCAGGTGCCACGCTCAGTTTGGGCCTTATCACCACGTGCTTCGATTCTTATCTGTCTCCCAACAATTACATGGGGTTTGAACTTAGTTTCCTGAATGAGAACTGGCGACGCTCAGCCGGATGCGAGACGTTGTTTCTGCAATCCATCTCCGACACCTCTGTTGGGCTTGTCGTAGCGGGTTCCAGCAGTAGTTCGTTCGTGGTGGACGAGGCACTTTCCGATGCATGGGCATGGCGCATCGGGCGATTGGGGCCGGTAGCCTTCTATGCCGGTCCTGAATGGCAGGGACGTTTCGGCCTGGTTTATAACACGCGCAACTCCAACAATCCTGCCAACGTCAAGCTGGGCCTTCATGTCGGAGGCATGGGAATGGCTGAGGTGCGGTATCGTATCTTCCGCATCCCGGTTCGGACGTCGTATCAAGTGGATATGCCGCTTGTGGGGGCGGTTTTCTCACCCCAGTATTCGCAGTCGTACTACGAAATTTTCACCCTTAAGCATTTTGCGGGTACGATTCATTTTGTTTCACCCCACAACGGATTCTCCTTGCGTCACATCCTCACTACGGACATGACGTTGCGGCATAGTATCCTTCGTCTTTCGGTGTTGAGCGACAGCTATCAGTACCGCACGTCAACCAACAGCTTCGCCCTCTGCTCGCTCCGTCTTGGCGTGGGCCTCGTGTTTAACTCTTATGCCATCTATCCCCGTGAAAAAGCATACGATTATCTCCCTTATTAGTGCCAGCCTTTTGTGCCTTGTTTCTTGTGTAAGGGGGGAGGATTTCACTTCTTCCCCTACGGAGAACTTCGAGGCGCTGTGGAAGTTGCTAGATGAAAAGTACTGTTTCTTTGACTACAAGAAGGCTGAGTATGGCCTCGACTGGGACGAGGTGCACGAGCGCTATGCCCGTTTGGTCAACGACAGCCTGACGAATCGCCAACTCTTCGACGTGCTTTCCGCTATGGTGAACGAGCTGCGCGATGGGCATACGAACCTTATCTGGGATTATGGCCTTTCCCGCTATACGGCGTTCTATGCCGATTATCCGCATAATTTCGATGGCGAGCTGATGCTGAAAGTCCTTGGGGACAACTATTACTACTCCAGCGGCGTCTACTATGCCCGTCTGCCGGAGAACATAGGCTATATGTACATCGGCTCCTTCTCCTCCAGCTTCTCACAAAGGCTCATTACGGAGATTTTCCGTTATTTCGAGGACTGTAAGGGGCTAATTATCGACGTGCGCGATAATGGGGGTGGCGATTTGACGCTGGCGCAGGATCTGACGGCGCGATTCATGGAGGAGAAGACGCTTGTCGGCTACATCTCCCATAAGACGGGCACGACGCACGATGCCTTCTCCAAGCCGAAGCCTGTCTATATCGACCCCGATACCACATTGCTCCGATGGGAAAGGCCTGTCTGCGTGCTCTGTAACCGCCGTTCATATAGCGCGACAAACGATTTCGTCCGTAACATGCGCCTGTTACCTCAAGTAACGATTGTCGGCGATCGTACAGGAGGCGGCTCCGGCCTGCCCATGAGTACCGAGATGCCCAACGGCTGGAGCTTGCGCTACTCCTCTGCGCCCATGTTCGATACTGACATGAATCACACCGAGTTTGGCATCGACCCCGACGTTCCTGTCAACATCCTCAATACAGACAAGCAGCACGGCATTGATACCATCATCCGAATCGCCTCGTTGCTATTGCAAGGAGCCGGATAGATCTTTCTTTTTTGCCGCCCGACGGAGGCTTTGCTATCGTACAAAGCCGTTAGGACAATCGTTCTAACGCGTTGGGATGTCCTAACCCGTTTGGTACAATCGCTTTTGACTGCAAGAAGGGTAGTGTCCTTTCTCTTGAGGATGTTCTTTTTGTTTATACGAGGGTGAGCCGGTGGTTAATGACATCCCAATTGACAAGGGGCCAGATGGACGTGAGATAGTCTTTGCGACGATTCTGATAGTCCACGTAGTAGGCATGCTCCCAGACATCAAATGTCAGCAGGGGACGCAAACCCTTTTGGATAGGATTTGAGGCATTGGGCTCCTGAGTGATGTAGGGCTTGCCCTCTATGTCGGCTGAAAGCCAAACCCAGCCGGATCCGAAGAGGGTAGCGCCCTTTTGAACAAATTGGTCCTGGAAGGTTGCAAAGGAACCGAAGGCTTGTTCGATGGCTGTGAGAAGTTGCCCTGTGGGGAGATTCGGGCCTTGCTTTGGGGCGCGGAACTGGGCGAAGTAGAGATTGTGATTGAGGATTTGCCCTGCGTTGTTTAGTATGCCGCCTTCGGACTTAAGTACGATATCCTCAAGCGAAAGCGTCTCGAAAGGTGTGCCTGGGATGGCATCATTCAGATTGTTTACGTAGGCTTGCAGGTGCTTGCCGTGATGCAGGGCAAGCGTCTCGGCTGAGATGATGGGCTGCAGAGCATCCAGCGCATAGGGGAGAGGTTGAAGGGGAAATGCCATAATGAGGAGTTTTTGAGGTTTACAATTCAATTTCCAAGCTTTTGATGGGGATAAAGGTAACGGTTTCTCGCGAAAAAACAATAGGATTATCTGATTTTAACGTTTTTGTTTGGCCGATTGCCGAAAAAGCACTAATTTCGCCGCGGTTTTCGTTGCGCCTGTGGCGGAATTGGCAGACGCGCTGGACTTAGGATCCAGTGAAGTAATTCGTGCAGGTTCGATCCCTGTCAGGCGCACATTCCTTACTCTTGCTTTTCTTAACCTCCTTTTTTCTTGTTTATTCAAGCTGGTGTTGCTTCATACACGTGTGGAGTATTTTACGTCGTCATAGCCGTATTTGCAGGCGATGTCGTCGAAGGTTTTTGAGATGCTGTGGAACATGTGCTGACGTTTTTTGCGGCAATTTCCTAATTAATTTAACATTTTTTCTCATTTAAACTTTTATTTATTTAAAAATTTGCTTAACTTTGTGCGCCTTTTCTTGCATAAAGAGCCCGTTAAAATTAATAAAAATCAAAAACAAATAGCCCTTATGAAGACTTGTCGATTTGTTTTCCTGTTTATTATAATGGGTATTATGGCTTTGATGAGCCATGCCGCCGATGTTAAAACTATTGTTAATGCCCAAATTAGCGTAAACGGTCAGGACATTTCACCGCGATATGCGTCTGCAGTTTACAGAAATTTGAAAGTTGTGGCTTATGTGGATGGCAAGGAATGCGGCCGTCAAGAGGAGTGTAATGTTTTCTATACCCTTCAACAGACGCGGATATTCTATTTCCCTGTTACCGTAACTACAAGTGAAGCAAATATCGGAAAAACCATCGTGATGCACCTTGTTGTAACAGCACCTGGTGATGGTAGCAATGATTCTGGCATTTGGAATGATTCGGAATTTGCTAAGATATGTGATGGCGAGTATATCATACAAGATGTGGTACTTCCATCTGGTGCAAGCGGGCTTGCTGTCAAAAATGGCGCTTATGGTTCTGTTGAGGAAGAGAGCGTGTCGCTTGTGACATTGGACTTTGTGCCTTCCTATCCTTCTTTTCCTGAAAAAATCTCTATCAATGTGGGTGAAGAGAAAGATTTGTTGTCACTCATTAATTATACTCCTTATAATGGAGATGAATCATTCAACGATAAGGTTTCCATTCCGTACAATCCAATTATCGAGTGGGACTTTGGTAATAGTGCTGAATACATCAATGTTGAAAAGAATTTCCTTACGGGTTTAGCAGAGACAGAAATGTGGGATGCCTATTTGGGTGGAAGATATACCAATTTCTCTTTTTTTTCTATTTGGACAAGTGTCAAGGTAATTGACCCTGATGTCTGCAAAGTCTTTGCAAGCCTGTTTGTGGATGGGGAAAAACTGGAATCTTATGACGAATACGAGCAATATGGTTTATCGGCTTATGTGAAAGGACAACGTGTGGCTGGCCCTGTGCCTTGTCAGGCTATCACTCCTACAGGTGCCCCAGGTTTTCTGTTGAAATTGAAGAACGCTCCAAAAGGAAACATAGAATTCCGTGTTTCCAAGCGGACTCCTACAAAAGCGGGGGGGGGTGAAGATATTTACTCTACCTCGGAGTATATCATTCAGAGTGCAAAGCTAATAGATGGCAATACTATAATAACTACATTCCCGTTTAAAGAAGGCATCTCTTACGGCTCAACGGAAAATACCGTCAAGGTAGAGCTGGTAGTTCCTAATCAGGTGGAAGTATCACCAACGGAAGTAACAGCAGACGTAGGACAGTCAATTTCGTTTACTAATACATTTACGGTTTCTTTCTTTTCCATCGATGGCTCACCTGCTTCCATCCCTTCAACATATGTAACGACGTGGAATGTGGGCAATTATGTGGATTACTTTTCAGTAAAAGGTGATTTGCTAACGGTTAATAAATATGTGGAAAAAACTCTTTATGTGGGTGCATGGATTCAGAATAAAGAGTTGGAGATCAACGTGGAGGCTTCCCGGATCAAGATCAACGTTACTTATCCATTAAAGAGCATCTCCTTTGTAAAACCTGAGCAGACTATTTGGGCCGGCGAAACAGTAAATGTTTCCTATATGGTTACGCCTGCAGAAGCAGCATCTTATTATGAGGTTCGCTTAGAATATGATAAAAGCATTTTTACGCAGAGTCCTGAATCGAATGTCCTGATCGTAAGCGATAAAGCTAAGGTTGGTACTTATACAATAAAGGCCTTGGCTTATGGTCAGGATGGTAAAGCTCTTGGTGTAGAGGCAGAGCTGAAGGTAACAGTCAGGCGTCATGTGGAGAGTTTCTCCCTGACGTCGTCATCGCTGACGATGGACAGGGGCTCTACGCGTCAGCTCGACGGACTGGTGAAGGAGGTTCTTCCTTCGGATGCATCGGACAAGCGGATCGGCTGGAAGCTTTCC
>JAFXXQ010000026.1 GCA_017542145.1 Bacteroidaceae bacterium
CAGGAAAAATCGAAGGCATAAACAATAAAATCAAAACAATGAAGCGACAAGCATACGGATATAGAGATGAAAAGTTCTTCGAACTCAAGATTCTGTCGTTACATCACAATAACTACGCATTTGTCGGATGAACCAAAAAAATTTCAAATATGCAAGAAAAATACGGTTTTTTTTAGCCTGAATAACAAAATTCTTTAGCCCTTCGCGAGGATGTGAATCGCATGGCGCGGAAAGGGCCTTCCGTGAGCTCAAAAGGGCCTTCTGAGCCGTGGAAAGGGCCTTTTCGCACAGGGATAGAAGCAGCAGGGCACACCGCACGAAGGGTGAAATTGTAAAAACTATCATCTAATAATACCAAGGTATAGCGCCCCCTTAAAGAGAGTATATCCCACGAAGAATCAAAGAGTAGTCGTGTGGAAAAAAGCGGTGTGGATGGTGGGGGAGAGGGTGTAGGTGTTGGCCAGCACCTTGTAGGCGTTGTTGAGGGTGGTGAAGGTGAAGTCCTCCAGCTCGTAGTAGTTCACGTGGGGCATGTAGAACTGCCTGTCGTTGTGGTGCTTCACCATCCAGCTGCGGCTGATGGTGTAGTCCACAATCTCCTGCACCTGGGTGACGCTGCAACCTACAATTCCCGCCATCTTCTTCAGGCTGATGCCGTACTCCCTGTACCCGGCGTAGGGGTTGTTTATTGTCCCACTCCTGACGTAGGCCCTGACTTTTTTGTCGAGCGACTTGAAGTCCTCCGTGGGCGAGGGGTTGTGACGATGCTCCAGCAGCCACTTCACGTAGTCCTTTGCAGCCTGAACCCCCATCAGCATGAATCCCCTCAGACCCATCAGCACCGTCGGGAAGGAACTGAAGTCAAGCTCGCTGACGTCCACATTCCTCTGTTGGCGGTGTGACGACAGGCGGTTGACCACCAGCGTCTTCCTGTGCATCTTTCCCTCGAAGTGCACATACCCGCGCTCCTGCATCAGGGGCAGGTACTTCTTGATGGTGCGGAAGTTCATCCTCGCCAGCCTTTCCATTTTTCTTATCGTAAATTCCGGCATCCTGGAATTCTCCAGCAGATGCTTCCAGTAAATAGCAGCGGCCAGCGCCTTCTGCTCGTCAGCATTTCCCCTGACATCTTTCAATAAATCTCTTTTTATCGTCATTTTAAATAGTCTTTTATGCAGCTCGCATGCTGCCCGTTATCCTAAAACATTTCTATTACAAAGGTAAAAAAAGATTTTGAAATATGCAAGAAAAACTGCATATTTTTTCATCCCTCCGAGGGCTCAGCAGAAAGACAGGAAACTGACATTTTGGCAGTGTAAAAGGCTGAGAATGATGACGTTTTGTCAGCCGCTGGCAGGGGCAGGGCGGGGGAAAGGTTAAAAAAGGGCGGGGGAGTGTAAACAAAGTTTGCACGGTGTTAAAAACAACTGACAGGGTGGGGCAGTGGCGGGGAGATTGCACTATAGGAGGGTGAACGAGGTTCGGAACAACGATGAACGAAAGGACATCTCCCCCGGGCCTCAGGAAAAAGAATAATTGTTTAACCTATAAAAAATTACGACTATGACACTTTTAGCAAAATCACCGCGTTGCGGCTACAATTACAGAGACGAGTGGATGCCCAGCATCCTGAACGATTGGTTCAACAGCGTATGGCCTACGGCAGAGACACCGTGTTATGGCGACTTCATCCCCAAGGTGAACGTCAGCGAGAATGACAAGGAGTACAGGCTGGAACTGGCTGTGCCGGGCATGACGAAGGAGCACATCAACCTCCACATGGAGGACAACGACACCCTGGTCATCAAGGCCGAGAAGGAGAAATGCGACAAGAAGGAGGCAGACAAGTGCGAGAAGAAGGCCGACAAAGGCTATCTGCGCCGCGAGTTCTACTACAACCGCTTTGAGCAGCGCTTCACCCTGCCTGACGATGCAGACCCAGAGGCCATCAATGCCTCGATGAGCGATGGTGTCCTCACCGTCACCCTGCCCAAGAAGGCCCCCGTGGCTCCCGAGAAACTACACAGAGTGATTGAAATCAAGTAACACAGCGGCAGGCTTTGCCCTGACGTGCAGCCCCCTGGAGACAGATGTGTTTTCGGGGGGTTTGTTTATTTTTCCGCCATCGGTTTTCATTTTCCATTCTTTTGTCGTACCTTTGTGCACGTTTTTATAGAAAAGCATATCCCTATGGCACTCCAATGCGGCATTGTAGGACTGCCCAATGTGGGCAAGTCAACCCTTTTCAACTGTCTGTCAAGCGCTAAGGCTCAGGCAGCCAACTTCCCTTTCTGCACCATCGAACCAAACGTTGGTGTCATCACCGTCCCTGACGAGAGGCTTAACCGCCTGGCTGAACTTGTCCACCCAGGTAGGATTGTCCCTGCCACGGTGGAGATTGTGGACATTGCCGGTCTGGTGAAGGGGGCCTCGAAAGGTGAAGGACTGGGAAACAAATTCCTGGGAAACATCCGCGAGTGTGATGCCATCATCCATGTACTGCGCTGCTTCGACGATGACAATGTCACCCATGTGGACGGCAGCGTGAACCCTGTCCGCGACAAGGAAATCATCGACACCGAGCTGCAAATCAAGGACCTTGAGACCATCGAGCAGCGCATACAGAAGGTGGAGAAGCAGGCTACCACAGGCGGCGACAAGCAGGCCAAGCTGCAACTGGATGTGCTGCGCAAGTACCACGAGGCCCTCATCAAGGGAGAGAGTGCCCGCACGGTGACCTTTGACACCAAGGATGAGCAGCGTGCAGCCCACGACCTCTTCCTGCTGACTGCCAAGCCCGTACTCTATGTCTGCAATGTGGACGAGGGGAGTGCTGTGACAGGGAATGCCTATGTGGAGGCTGTGCGCGAGGCTGTGAAAAACGAGCCTGCCGAAGTGATGGTGCTGGCAGCAAAGACAGAGGCTGACATTGCCGAACTGGACAGCTACGAGGACCGTCAGATGTTCCTCGAGGAAGTTGGCCTTCAGGAATCCGGAGTCAACCGCCTCATCAAGGCAGCCTTCAAACTGCTGAACCTCGAGACCTTCATCACCGCAGGCGAGATGGAAGTAAAGGCATGGACCTACCGCAAAGGCTGGAAAGCCCCCCAGTGTGCCGGCGTCATCCACACCGACTTTGAACGGGGCTTCATCCGCGCAGAGGTCATCAAGTACGACGACTACATCCGCTATGGCTCAGAAGCAGCTGTGCGCGAGGCTGGTAAGATGGGTGTCGAAGGCAAGGACTATGTGGTGCAGGACGGCGACATCATGCACTTCCGCTTTAACGTTTGAACAGTTCATAGTTCATAGTGCATAGTTCATAGTTATAGTTTGTTTAGCTTTATGAAAGAGAGCATCATCAAGGACAAAAGCTATGACTTCGCGCTACGAATTGTAAAACTCTACCAATATCTTACTCTCGGTAGTGAACAAAAAGAATATGTTTTATCAAAACAAGCCTTAAGAAGCGGTACAAGCATTGGCGCAAATGTAAAAGAAGCACTGCGAGGGCAGAGCCGGCCAGACTTCAGGGCTAAAATGTCTATTGCGCTAAAAGAGGCAAGTGAAACGGAATATTGGCTGAAACTCTTATACGACTCCGGCTACATCGATGAAAAGTCTTTCGATTCAATCAAGGCAGATAATGTTGAAATCATAAAAATATTGACAAGTATTGTAAAAAACTCTGAAAACGAGTAAATATCAACCTTTAATTATGAATTGTGAACTATGAACTATGAACTGTTATACGTTGTCTGGAATCCGCCCATCAAGCTGGGGTTCATCCGCTTCTACGCCCTGCTGTGGATTGTGGGGCTGGTGATAGCCTATTTCGTGGTAAAAAGGCTCTATAAGGAACAGAAAATCAAGGACGAGGTGTTCGACCCTCTGTTCATCTACTGCTTCCTGGGCATTCTCATCGGTGCCCGTGTGGGGCACTGCCTCATCTACGAGTCAGGCTACTACCTCAGTTCCTTCCCCCGCTTTGTGGAGATGCTGCTGCCGGTGAAGTTCTTGGGCGAAGGGTTCTCAGGAGCAAAGCTCACAGGCTATGCCGGACTGGCCTCACACGGCGGAACACTTGGCCTCATCATTGCCCTGCTGCTCTATTGCAGGAAGTACAAAATCAGCGTGCTGCGCGTGCTTGATACCATCGCCATTGCCACCCCCACCACCTGCTGCGCCATCCGCCTGGGCAACTTGATGAACAGCGAAATCATCGGCGTCCCCACGGGTACTGACTGGGGCTTCATCTTCAGTCAGGTGGACAATCTGCCGCGTCACCCCAGCCAGCTCTACGAGGCCATCGCCTACCTGCTGCTCTTCTTCATCGGCTGGTGGATATACCGCAAGCAGCCTCAGAAGGTGGGCACGGGCTTCTACTTCGGCTTCTGCCTGGCGTGCATCTTCATCTTCCGCATGTTTGTGGAGTTCACGAAGGGAGGCAATTTCCGCCTGCTCAGCGACCCATCCAGCGTCAACAGCGACAGAGCCCAATGGTTCAGCATCCCCTACGCACTGGTGGGCGTGGCTTTTCTGATCTACAGCATGAAGCATAAGCCCAAGCCCGAGAATCCCGCTATCTTCAAGACAGCCAAGGAACTGGCTCAGGAACAAAAAGCGAAGAAGCAGTAAGCACTACTTCCCCTTCAGTATCTTCTTGATGTCGTTGAGTTTGTTGAGGGCTTCAAGGGGCGTGAGGTTATTCACGTCGAGGGTGAGTATCTCATCGCGTATCTGGCAGAGCACAGGGTCGTCCAATTGGAAGAAACTCAGCTGAAAGCCCTCGCGGCTCCCTGCCAAATCCTCCACAGGCTTGGCAATTCCTCCCTCGCGGGCTGACTTGTCCTCCATTTGCTTCAGGATGTTCCCTGCACGGCGCACAATGCTCTTGGGCATGCCTGCCATGCTGGCTACATGGATGCCAAACGAGTGCTCGCTGCCTCCCTCCACCAGCTTGCGCAGGAAGATGACCTTGTTGTCTATCTCCTTGACTGCCACGTTGTAATTCCTGATTCGCGGGAATGACTTGGCCATCTCGTTGAGCTCATGGTAGTGTGTGGCAAAGAGTGTGCGGGCATGTCCGCGGGCATTCTCGTGGATGTATTCCACAATGGCCCAGGCAATGCTGATGCCATCGTAGGTGCTGGTGCCGCGCCCCAGTTCATCAAAGAGAATCAAGCTGCGCTCCGAGAGATTGTTCAGGATATCAGCAGCCTCCGTCATCTCCACCATGAAGGTTGATTCGCCCAGCGAGATATTGTCGCTGGCTCCCACGCGGGTGAAAATCTTATCCACCAAGCCTATTCGCGCCGATTCAGCAGGCACAAAGCAGCCTATCTGGGCCAGCAGGGTGATGAGGGCCGTCTGACGCAGCAGAGCAGACTTACCTGTCATATTGGGACCCGTGATGATGAGTATCTGCTGACGCTCGCTGTCCACCAGCACATCGTTGGCCACATACTGCTCGCCTACAGCCATCTGCTTCTCTATAACAGGGTGACGCCCCTTGCGGATATCCAGCGTCAGGCTATCATCAATGACAGGACGCACATACCTGTTCTCCTGCGCCACCTGGGCAAACGACAGCAGGCAGTCCAGCTTAGCCACCAGGTTGGCATCCATCTGAATGGCAGGGATGTACTCTCCGAGGGCATACACCAATTCATTGAACAGCTGCGTCTCCAGCGAGAATATCTTATCCTCGGCCCCCAGGATGCGTTCTTCGTATTCCTTGAGTTCCTGGGTGATATAGCGCTCGGCATTCACCAGCGTCTGTTTTCTGATCCACTCCTTGGGCACCAGGTCCTTGTAGGTGTTGCGCACCTCGATGTAATAGCCGAACACATTGTTGTAGGCTATCTTGAGGCTGTTGATACCTGTGGCTTCAATCTCGCGCTGCTGCATTTTCAGCAGGTAGTCCTTGCCGCTGTAGGCTATGTCGCGCAGTTCATCCAGCTCCTTGCTGACCCCACGGCTGATGACTCCCCCGCGATTCAGGGCCAAGGGAGGGTCGGGGACTATCTCGCGGGCAATTCTGTCGCGGATGGCAGCACAGACATTCAGCTGCTCTCCGATGCGTCGGATGTGCTCATTGTCAGACTGTTCGCAAGCCTCCTTCACAGGGCCCAGCGCCATCAGGGCAATCTTCAGCTGCACCATCTCGCGGGGGGAAACACGTCCCACAGCCACTTTGGAGATGATGCGCTCCAAGTCGCCCATCTGACGGAAGCTGTCTGCCAGCTGCTCACGCAAGTCAGGCTCGCGGAAGAAGCAGTCCACCCCATCCAGGCGCTCATTGATGGCACGCTCATCCTTCAGGGGGAAGGAAATCCAGCGGCGCAGCAGTCGTCCACCCATGGGGCTGATAGTCTTGTCAATAACATTCAGCAGCGAAACTCCCCCTTCGTGCATGGGAGCCAGCAGCTCCAGGTTGCGGATGGTATAACGGTCCAGACGGACATAGCGTTCCTCCTCAATGCGGGAGATGCGGATGATATGCTTGATGTTGCTGTGGAGGGTGACGTCAAGGTAGTGCAGCACAGCCCCAGCAGCCACGATGCCATTCCGGAGATGCTCAATGCCAAAGCCCTTCAGGTTCTTCGTCTGGAAGTGCTTCAGCAACTTCTCGCGGGCAAACTGCTCGGTGAACACCCAGTCATCGAGTTCAAACGTGCAGAGTTTATTGCCGAAAGCCCGCTCAAACTGCTCCCTGAGCCCCCGCTGGAACAGCACCTCCTTGGGCGAGAAGTTGTTGATCAGCTTCTCCACGTACTCAAAGGTGCCCTCAGCCGTCAGGAATTCGCCTGTGGAGATGTCCAGGAAGGCTACTCCGCACGTCCCCCTGCTGAAATGTACTGAGCCCAGGAAATTGTTTTCCTTATAGTTAAGCACGGTGTCGGAGAGGGTAACGCCTGGTGTCACCAGCTCTGTGATGCCGCGCTTCACCAGCTTTTTCGTCAGCTTGGGGTCCTCCAGTTGGTCACAGATTGCCACACGTTTACCTGCACGAATGAGTTTGGGCAGATAGGTGTCGAGGGCATGATGGGGAAATCCGGCCATCTCCAACGACTGCATGGCCCCGTTCTTGCCATTGTTGCGCTTGGTGAGCGTGATGCCCAGTATCTCGCTGGCAACGACAGCATCGGTGGAGTAGGTCTCATAGAAATCCCCACAGCGGAACAGCAGGATGGCATCAGGGTGCTTGGCCTTCAGGTCAAGGAACTGACGGATCATGGGAGTTTCTTTCAATTCGGCTGCCATGGATTACTGGTTTTTGCGGTCACGAAGGGCTATGAAAAGGTTATACACCACGTTATAGAGGATAAACAGGGTAATCACGATAGAGAACACCGAGTCCAGCCAGGGGATATCCACCACCATCAGCACAATGCTGTTTATCAACACCACCACCCATCCGAGGCAGTCACCCAGCAGGTGCAGCGACACCATCTTCTCGTTGATGCTGTGGTCCCTGTGGGTTTTCCACACGGCAAAGCCCTTGAAGAGAATGCCCAGCAGCGCCACCCAGAACATGCCTTTGGCGTCCACCGTCTCAGGATGAGCCAGACGGCCTATGCACTCCACAATCACCACCACGGAGCTAACCGTCAGAATGACAGCATTGATGATGGCTCCAGCCAGCTGATGGTTCTTCTTCTCCAGCACCCACGAGAGGCCCAGCGTCAAGGTGCAGCCCAGGTCGTGGAACGACTCACCCACAATGGCCATTGAGTTTGTCAGCCAGCCGCCCACCAGCTCAATCAGGGTGAAGAGGAGATTGGTGAAGAAGGCCACCTTGATGTTCCCCACCGCAGTATGTTCGTGCATGTGATGCGTCGCTGATTTCATCGGTTTTTTTCGATTTCAAAGGGCAAAGGTACGGTTTTTTTGGCAAATCTGCACATTAAATGTGAATAAAAAGCTGAAAACATAGTTTTCAGTTGGGAAATCAAGCGGAAAAGTGTAATTTTGCGCCCAATTTCAGAAAACAGAAAAAAAAGCAGGCAAATAAAACCGTAGCGCAGGCAAATAAATTCTCAGAGCAGGCGAATAAATTCTCAGAGCAGGCAAATAATTCAGCAACATCAATAACAATCAGAATATGGAATACAACTTCAGAGACATCGAGCGCAAATGGCAGCAGTATTGGGTGGATAACAAGACTTACAAAGTCGTAGAGGACGCCTCACGGCCAAAGTATTACGTGCTGAACATGTTCCCCTATCCCAGCGGAGCAGGCCTGCATGTGGGTCATCCCCTCGGCTATATTGCCAGTGACATCTATGCCCGCTACAAGCGGCTCCAGGGCTTCAACGTCCTCAACCCCATGGGCTACGACAGCTATGGACTGCCTGCCGAGCAATATGCCATCCAGACAGGCCAGCACCCTGCCATCACCACCAACCAGAACATTGCCCGCTATCGCGAACAGCTGGACAAAATAGGCTTCTCGTTTGACTGGGACCGCGAGGTACGCACCTGTGAACCTGGCTATTACCACTGGACCCAATGGGCCTTTCAGAAGATGTTCGGCAGCTTCTACTGCAACCAGACGCAACAGGCTGCACCCATTGCAAAGCTCATCGCCCATTTTGAGAAAGAGGGTACGGCTCATCTGGATGTCGCACAGAGCGAGCCCCTTAGCTTCACCGCCGAGGAGTGGAACAGCTGGGACGAAGCCCGTCAGCAGGAGGTGCTGATGAACTACCGTATTGCCTACCTGGGTGAGACGATGGTCAACTGGTGCCCAGCCCTCGGAACTGTGCTTGCCAACGACGAAGTGGTGGATGGTGTGAGTGAGCGAGGGGGATTCCCTGTTGTGCAGAAGAAGATGAAACAATGGTGCTTGCGCGTAAGTGCCTATGCCCAGAGATTGCTGGACGGACTGGAAACCATCGACTGGACAGACTCCCTCAAGGAGACCCAGCGCAACTGGATAGGCCGCTCAGAGGGTGCCGAGATGGTGTTCAAGGTAAAGGACAGCGATGTGGAGTTTACCATCTTCACCACGCGTGCCGACACCATCTTCGGTGTTACCTTCATGGTGCTGGCCCCTGAAAGCGAACTGGTTGCCCAGCTTACCACCCCTGCACAGAAGGCTGCCGTCGATGCCTACCTGGAAGCCACCAAGAAGCGCACAGAGCGTGAGCGTATTGCCGACAAAAAGGTGACAGGTGTATTCTCTGGTTCCTATGCCATCAACCCCATCACCCGCGAGGCTATCCCCGTATGGATCAGCGACTATGTGCTGGCTGGTTATGGTACGGGAGCCATCATGGCTGTACCTGCTCACGACAGTCGCGACTATGCTTTTGCGCGCCACTTCAACCTGCCCATCATCCCCCTCATCGAAGGGGCGGACATCAGCGAGGAGAGCTTCGACGCCAAGGAGGGCATCATGATGAACTCAGCCAACGACGACATCAGCCTCAATGGCCTCACCGTGAAGGAGAGCATTGCAGCTATGAAGAAGTATATCACCGAAAAAGGCATTGGCAAGGTGAAAGTCAACTACCGTCTGCGTGATGCCATCTTCAGCCGTCAGCGTTACTGGGGCGAGCCCTTCCCCGTCTATTATAAACAAGGTACGCCCTATCTGATTCCTGAGGAGTGCCTGCCGCTGGAGTTGCCCGAGGTGAAGGACTTCAAGCCTACCGAAGCCGGTGAACCCCCTCTTGGTCATGCTGAAGTGTGGGCGTGGGATACCGTGCATAACTGTGTGGTTGCCAACAGCCTCATCGACCAGAAAACTGTCTTCCCCCTTGAGCTCAACACCATGCCTGGCTTTGCTGGAAGCTCTGCCTACTACCTCCGCTATATGGACCCCCACAACGACAAGGCACTCGTCTCTACTGAAAAGGATAGCTACTGGCGCAATGTGGACCTCTATGTGGGTGGTACAGAGCATGCTACGGGACACCTCATCTACAGCCGTTTCTGGAACAAATTCCTCCACGACAATGGTTGGAGTGTCACCGAAGAACCCTTCCAGAAGCTGGTCAACCAAGGCATGATTCAAGGACGAAGCAACTTTGTCTATCGTATCAAGGACACCAACACCTTCGTTTCCTATGATCTGCGCAAGGAATATGACGTCACCCCCATCCATGTGGATGTAAACATTGTCTCAGCCGATGTGCTGGATATGGAGGCCTTCCGAAACTGGCGCCCTGAATATAAGGATTGTGAGTTTATCCTTGAAGATGGCAAATACATCTGCGGCTGGGCTGTGGAGAAGATGTCCAAATCCATGTACAATGTTGTCAATCCAGACCGCATTGTGGAACGCTATGGTGCTGACACCCTGCGTATGTACGAGATGTTCCTTGGCCCTGTGGAGCAGAGCAAACCCTGGGACACCAATGGTATTGACGGCTGCTTCCGCTTCCTCAAGAAGTTCTGGAACCTCTTCTTCGATGCTGCAGGAAACTTCTGTGTGAGTGACGATGCCCCCACGAACGAGGAGCTGAAAAGCCTCCACAAACTGATTAAGAAGGTCACGCAGGACATTGAGGTCTTCTCGTACAACACCTCCATAAGTGCCTTCATGATCTGCATCAACGAGCTGGCCCAGCTGAAGTGTAACAAACGTGCCATCCTCAGCGACATTGTGGTTGCCATTGCCCCCTTTGCTCCCCACATTGCCGAAGAACTCCATGCCCTGCTGGGCTATGAGGGCAGCATCTGCGATGCAGCATGGCCCAAGTGGAACGAGGAATATCTCAAGGAAAGCAATGTCACCTACAGCATCTCCTTCAACGGCAAGATGCGCTACACCCTCGACCTACCCGTGGATATGGACAACAAGACCATCGAGGAGACCGTACTCACCAACGAGCAGTCCCAGAAGTGGATTGAGGGCAAGACCATCCGCAAAGTCATCATCGTCCCACGCAAAATCGTCAATATTGTCGTTGGCTAACTTATCAATAATATTCATCCTTCATTTCCATTCCTTGTAATGAACCTCACACGCCAGCAACTATTTTCCGACATCCGGCAGTACATCGCCCTTTTCTTCGGCCTCATCTGCTATGCCGTAGGATGGACGGCCTTCATGCTGCCCTATGGAGTCACTTTGGGTGGAGTCACGGGTATCGCTGCCTTGCTTGACTTTGCTACTGAAGGCTCGTCGTTTCATATCCCCATTCAGCTTACCTACTTCGTCCTCAACAGCATCCTGCTCATCTTTGCCCTGCGCATTCTTGGCTGGAAATTCTGCACCAAAACCATCTTTGGTGTTGTCATGCTCACCCTGCTGCTGCAAATAGGTAAGGATATCATGGGCGGACTTGAGAATCCTTTCCTTCTGGGTGAGGGCGAGAATTTCATGTCGTGTGTGCTGGGTGCCTGCCTTTGCGGACTGGGACTGGGTATCTGCTTTGTGAATGGAGGCAGTACAGGAGGCACGGATATCATCGCAGCCATCATAAACAAATATCGCGATATCTCGTTTGGGACAATGGTGATGCTGAGTGACTTGGTTATCATTGCCTGCAACTACCTGGTGTTCCATGACATTCGTCGTGTGCTCTTCGGCTATGTTGCCTTGTTCATCATGAGCGTCGTGCTGGATTATTATATCAACACCACCCGTCAGAGTGTGCAGCTCTTCATCATCTCGCACAACAAGCACGAGGAGATTGCCGAATTCATCACCCAGCAGGGTCATCGCGGCGTGACTGTACTCAATGCCATGGGATGGTATAGCAAGAATGAGCATGACGTCCTCTTTGTGCTGGCACGCAAACGCGAGTCAAGCTATCTGCTCAGCGGCATCAAGCAGATTGACCCAGAAGCCTTTGTATCAATGGCCTACGTGAAGGGTGTCTATGGAAATGGTTTTGACAGAATCAAAGCCAAAGCAAAGGAAAAGAAATCCGAAAAAGCATGAAACTTGTCTTCGCTACAAATAATGCCCACAAATTAGAAGAGGTGGCAGCAATGCTGCCTGAAGGGTATGAATTGCTGTCGCTGAAGGACATACGATGCGATGTGGATATTCCTGAAACAGCTGATTCGCTACAGGGGAATGCTCTTCAAAAGGCACGCTATGTCAAGGAACATTTCGGCCTAGACTGCTTTGCCGATGATACAGGGCTTGAAGTCGAAGCGCTGAATGGTGAGCCTGGGATTTATTCCGCACGCTATGCAGGCCCTGGACATGATTCCAAGGCCAATATGGCGAAACTTTTGTTAAAAATGCAAGGAAAAACCAACCGCAATGCACAATTTCGCACGGTTATTGCGTTATTATTAGGCAGTGACACTTATCTTTTTGAAGGAATTGTGAAGGGAACGCTGCTGGAGGAAGCCCGTGGAACAGCCGGATTCGGCTATGACCCTATCTTTGTCCCTGAAGGCTACACCCAGACCTTTGCAGAAATGGGCGATGAGAAGAACGAGATAAGCCACCGTGCAAGAGCTGTAAAGAAACTAATGATCTTTCTTCAAAACAAATAGGATATGAAACTAAAACTAAAAAGGAATACTCTGAGATGTGTCTTGAATACTGCATACCAAAGGTATTCAATAGTTTTAGTTTCAGTCTTCGCTTTTGCTCTTTCTGCCTCTGCCCAGATGGCAGTAGGGGAGTGGAGAGGTCATTTTGCCTATCATAATGCCACTCAATGCGCTACGCTGGGTGATAAGGTGTTTGCCATCAGCGATGGCTCACTCTTCTCCTATACCCCCTCAGACACCTATATTGACATCTACAACAAGTCCACGCTGCTTAGTGATCAGGGCATACGTTATCTTGAGCGTTGCGATAGCGAAAACCTCCTTCTCATCGTCTATGACAATGCCAATATAGACCTCCTTTATCCTGACGAATCCATCGTAAATCTGCCTGATTATTATCAGAAAAGCACTTTCGACCCCGATGTGAAGGACGTCACCATCAGCGGTTCCTACGCCTACCTGACCACTCCCTTCGGTATTGTAGTCGTCAACCTGAAAAAAAGGGAATTCAGCAACACCTATCGCTTGGGCGACGATGTGATCAGCTGCTCTGGCAATAAGGATTATATCATGGCGTCCACCATTCGCGGACTATTTATCGGCAAAACCTCCGACAACCTTCTCGATCCAGCTAACTGGCACTTGCTCAATGATATTTACTTTGAAAAAATAGTGTGTTTCGACGGAAAATTCTATGGACTCAGACCGTCAAAGGGCATCTATAACATCACGCCTACAAACACCATCACGCCGCTCATTGAAGGTACCTTCTCCGATATGAAGATTTCAGATGGCAATCTCTACAGCCAAAACGGCACAACCTACTCCGTCTTCTCAAAACCCGATAATACGAGCGTTGAGACCTTTACACTCCCTTCAGAGGCCTCCGACATCACATTTAAGGACAATCTCCTCTGGGCAGCATCAGGTTCTAAAGGATTGATAGGCTATAAAAAAGACGGAGCTACGTTGAGTGAAGAAGTCATAGGCATCATCCCCGACAGCCCCATCCGCAACCATTGCGACTACATCCAATTCACACCCGACGAGCGCCTACTCATTGCTGGAGGCTGCCTCGATTACTTCGGCACTACATCCTATCCTGGAACCGCAGAAATGCTCACAGACGAAGGGTGGACCATATTCCAAGAAGAGGGATTATCCGAGGCTACAGGACTCAAATACGGCTATAGAAATGCCACCTGCATTGTCGAAGACCCCACGGATGCCAAACACCACTACGTCGCTTCATTCGGACAAGGTATCTATGAATTCCAGGACGGCATGTACGTCAGCAATATCAACAGCTCCAATAGCAGCCTTGAAACGGCCCTTGAAGGCAAGCCCCACTACACGCGCATCAGTCGCCTTAAATTCGATGCTGATGGCAATCTCTGGATTACCAACAGCCATGCTATCTCCCCCCTGAAAGTGCTCAAAAAAGACGGTACACTCATTGACCTCTATTACGACGAACTCAAGCAGCAGGAAACCGTTACTGACATACTTTTTGATTCCAACGGGTGGACTTGGGTAGTCGTTATGCGCACAGAGACAGGACTTTTCTGCATCGACGACAATGGCACTCCCTTCAACACCTCTGATGATAAGACGCGCTTCATTTCCTCGCGCTTCGTTGACCAAGATGGCTATGCCACTACACTTGACTATATCAACGACATCGCTGAAGATCACAATGGCATCATCTGGGTGCTCACCAATCAAGGCCCGTTCATCATCGAAAACCCCAAGCAATACTTCGAGCCAGACTTTCATTTCGTCAAGATAAAAGTACCTCGCAACGATGGTACCAATTTCGCTGACTACCTGCTTGATGCTGTCTACACCACTTGCATTGCCATTGACGATGCCAACCGTAAATGGATAGGCACACAGGGTGCAGGACTTTATCTGATAAGTGCTGACGGCATGGAAACTGTGCATCACTTCACTTCCACCAATAGTCCGCTACCTTCCGATAATATCAAGGATATCGCCATCAAAGGCAGTACAGGAGAAGTTTTCGTTGCTACAGATGCCGGATTGGTCTCCTACCGCAGCGACGCTACCAGAGGGGCTGAAGGAGACTTCAATAAGTCGGATGTCTATGCCTTCCCAAATCCCGTCAGCCCTGACTATGAAGGATTGGTCACCATCGTGGGCCTGAAGGCTGATTCCGATGTACGTATCCTCAGTACCGATGGACACCTCATCTGTCACGGCACCAGTCTGGGAGGCAGCTTCACATGGAATCTCCGCGATCATACAGGACACAGAGTTCCCACAGGTGTCTACTTCGTCGTTGCCACAGATGCCGAAGGCCGCAAGGGCGTTATCACCAAAGTAACGGTCATAAAATAATAATCAATTTATTTTATTTTTTTAAAATACTTTCTGATGATGATAATGTCGTGTGGAAAGTGTGGATAAATAATTGAAGAAAAATTTTGTCGTTCGTTATCCACATTTAGAGGAAAGTTATCCACATTCTTTCCACAACAGATGTTAATAATTAATTATTATAAAATGCTCGCTTATAGTTTATTATTGTTACTATCAGAAGTTATCCACAAAATCCACAAGAATGATTAATCAAAAAAAACTTCTAAGAAAAGTCTATAATAAGGGAATTTTTTGTGGATAAAAATCTGCAAACTATGTGGAGAAAAAAGAACAAATAAATTTGCATTATCCCGATGGCTGTATACGCCAACATGGCCTCGACATTTCCAAATTTATTTTTACTTTTTTTTCCACACGTTATCCACACGTTATCCACATTTTTTCCACAGTTATCAACGCACTACTCTGTCTGAATAACGCAGGGCGTTAATTTCCCAGCGCACTATTCTAATTTCTAAGACCAGTGCGTTAAAAAATTAGATGCTTATTCTATTTTAATAAAGAAAAGGATGGCTGTAAAATGACAGTCATCCTTTCATTTATAATAAAAACTCAGGGTTTATTTAATATAATTCCCTAAGTGCATTTTGAGCTTTGTCTAAGTCAGATATCTCTATGACAATAGAAATACTGAGTTCTTCTCCGCCCTGAGCCGCAGCAATAACATTCACGCCAGCCTTTCCAAGGAGTGAGAATACCTTGCCGGAAACACCAGGAATGTTTTTCATGCTGCTTCCATAGACCGTAATGATGGCAACCTCGCGGTTGACAACCATGACGTCTTCTAACGGAAACATGGGATTGTTGGAAGCCAGAGCGTTGATGACCAACGACACTTTGTCACTATCCTTAGGATTTATAGCGAAGGAGATGGCATATTCAGAGGAGGTTTGGGAGATAAACCGTATGTTCACCCCAGCTTTTGCCAGCGATGAGAAGATAGCGGAGGAAGCGCCAATATATCCAAGCAGGCCTGTTCCATATACCGTTACCAAGTTCAGTTCCTGGTCTATCACTATGCCTGAAATATCTTTTCGCGAATCAACAGTCGTATTAGAGATAGTTGTACCAGCAAATTCAGGGTGCAAAATACTCTTCACGACAATGGGGATATCGTTTTTCTTTGCAGGCCATAGAGCAGCTGAAGGGAAAGGAGCAATATTTGAGGCACAATAGTGAGCTGCCTCGTCATACGTCATGGAGGATATGCCGTTGATGCCTTCACCTTCGACATAGAAATCAATACGCTCAGCCTTGATGGCAGAGGCAACCAGGGCAGCCATCATATTGGCTCCGCCTTTTCCTATCCCTAAAACCTCACCACGAGGGGTGCGGGCATATCCACCTGCAATGATGACATCTGCCTTTTCCTTGCATTTCCTTTCTATCTCAGAGCAAGTTGCAGACCAGTCAAACAGGGGAGTATTAGTCTCTTGATGACAGATGACCAAGTCACGTCCGTCTAATACCTCCACATTAGCAGCAAAAGCAACAGCCTGGGCACAAAGGAAAACACATTGGGCAAGGACATAGTCTTCAACGGCTGTAACAGACACATTGTATATCATGGCCTTCTGAAGATAATCGTGTACGTAGTCAACAAATTCCCTTTTCTTCTGCTGATATGTGGGACATTCTGTCAGAGCATCCAGATACGCCTCAACTTCTGACAATTCAGATTCAGCAGACTGTTTTTGCACTACCATCTTGCGAATCAAAGCCTTGAACAGGTTCAATAGCGCTTTTTCTGGCCTCACTACTGCAATTGTTCCTGGCTTGCATTGATTGACAATTGCATCAAAAGATTCTTGTCGTAGGACAAACGATTTTACAATCATGATTTTGTTATGGAATTAGTAAAGATTATCGACTATATGGTTTTGAGGAAACAGACATCAGCTGAAAATAATGGTCTTGTTCTTGTAAGTAAGGATTTTTCTCTGAAGATGCTTGGATACTGCGCGCGAAAGGACTATTTTCTCCAAGTCCTTTCCTTTCAGGACAAGGCTTTCGGGTGTGTCCTTATGGGTGATGCGAGTGACATCCTGATCGATGATGGGCCCGGCATCAAGTTCTGACGTTACATAGTGGCTTGTTGCTCCTATAATCTTCACTCCACGTTCATAGGCCTGATGATAGGGCTTTGCTCCTATAAAGGCAGGTAAGAACGAATGATGGATATTGATGATATGATGGGGATATTCTGCTATCATCGCATCACTTATTATCTGCATATAACGGGCCAGCACAATAAACGAGATATCCTCCCTCTTGAGCAACTCCATCTCTGCAGCCTCCACATCAGCCTTATTCGACTGATCCTTCTTTATGTTCCACACGTAATAGGGTATTCCAAACTGTTCGGCAACATATCTCAGGTCCTCATGATTACTCACGATGCAGGGGATGTCGCAATTAAACTCTCCCGCTTTCCAGCGTGCCAGCAAGTCATAAAGGCAATGGCTCATCTTTGAAACGAAAATAGCCATACGTGGGCGCTTGTCGCTATAATAAAGGGTAAACTTCATCTGATAGCGTTGTGAATAGAGCGTTGTAATGTAGTCGTATAGCTTATCGCGCGGAATAAGGAAACCGTTCAGTTCCCACTCAATTCTCATGAAGAACATATTGTCCACCTTGTCCACATATTGGTCAAGATACACAATATTGCCCTTGTTATTCGTAATAAACTTTGTTATCTCTGATATAATACCCTGCTGGTCAGGGCAATGTAAGAGCATGATTGCCGTTGTATCCATTTACCTCTACTGTCTCTTTTACCCATCTATTGCTTGAAGAAAACTACTATATGCAGTTAATCAACAATTTTGGACTGCAAAGGTACGCGCGATTTTTCGCTTTTGCAACTTTTTATAGAAAAAGTAAAACCTATCTTATGATTATCTTCTTTCCGTTGCGTATAAGGATGCCATTCTGCACTTCTTTAGCAGGACGGCCCTTCAGGTCATAGACGGAAGAAACGGTTTCCTCCTTCTCAGGGAATCTGGCAGAAGTGAAATCGAAGGTCTTATGGAATTCTGACGTGTACATTTCTTTTATATGTAAATCGATTTTATCTCCCTTGAAAGGGCCAATCTTAAAGTCAACCGTAAACCGTGAATGGCACATACATGCGAGTCCGCTCCAACTGTTTTCTATGCCTTCCAGATAAACGGAATTATCGTGAATTTCGTAATAGCAATAGTGATTGACACAACAGGTATAAAAGAGTAGGCCCGTAACGTGCAGGCTGTCTCCCTCTTGGGTAATCGTTATTTCAGGGAAGTAGGTGTTAGGATCAAATTGTTCGTAGTCAAACTCTTCCTCTTCCTCTTCTTTATTGCAGTTGGAAGGGACAATTCCGCAAAGGGCATTCACGGGGTTTTGTGTTACCGTAAGGGGTAGTTCCATCACACGGTTGTCCGTTTCGATTCCTGCGTCATCGACTGCTGTCATGCGTATCGTGTAGTCTCCAGCTTCGAGACGCCCAAACTTAACTTCAGCCTTGCCGTAATACGAATCGTTGGCAGAAGAGTTGTAGTGGCTGCTGATGTAGATGACGTTGTTGTTGATGCTGTCAAGTTCTTGACTCAAGTTTTTCAAGGTATAGGGCCAAGGGGAATAGAAGAAAATATCCACTCCCGAACGTGTGCCATTATACGAGAAAAAATCATGAATAGCATCTCGGTGTTGATATAGGAAATAGGGTGAAGTCCCGTAATAGCTTTTATTAAAATAGAGTAATCGACATTCGGCATACACAGGAGGAATATCGTCAGGAACAACGCTACCTAAAAGGCAGCAGTCCTTCGTATGCTCACAAATAAGCCCTATGCCTTTAATTATTTTTGTGTCACCCACGTCAATATAGTCATTAAAAGCCCATCCGCCCTCATCATCAAGCGCCATTTCTTTTATGGAGAAAATGGGAATGACCTCTTCCTTCAGTTCTCCCTTTTCGATGTACTGACGTTTGATAGACTTCTTGTCTGTCCAGTCGAAATCGTAGAGCATGATCTCCTGCGGAAAATCGTCGCGACGCAGGAACACCTTGTCGTCTTCCTCGCGCAACCACATGCCCGACTTTTTCCCGTCGATAAGCACCTCTCTGTAGGTGGTGTCGTTGAAAACGACGTCTTTGCCTATAGAATACATCACCGAAGCAGAGTATTCAGGTTCTGTGCCAGGAGTGTACCATTGTTCCCTCCATAGTGTATATTTAGTAAAGTATTTCTCAGTTCCTTTGACGGGCTTTTTATTCGTATCCTTCACATCGAAAAGGCCTTTCCACCATTGGTTGAGGAAATAGACGCGAAGGTAGTAGCTTCCTACGCCAATATGGTTGCTTTGCAAATCAAGGGTGATTTCTTCGGCAGTAACTGTTGTGAATGTTCCTGTAAACACAATGGCTTCCGTTTCCTGTGTGCTGATTTGCACCTTTGCTGTTCCGTCTTCAGGAAATTCGATAGCCAACATATTGCCGTCCAAATAGGCCAGAGGTGCTGTTTCAGGAATAGTTGTGCGAGCACGGTCGTCTTCTGTTCCTCCGTGAGAGGTGTCTTTTACCAAGGGGATGTTGGTACGGGCTTGAACGGCTCCAACAAAAAGGAGCAAGGTAAAGAGGGTTGTTAATGTCTTTTTCATAGTCGTAAGCTTTTTAAGCTTGCTGCAAAGAAAAGAATTGTTTTCGATACTTGCAAGAAAAAAACGTCCCAAAATCGTTGCTTTTTTTTATTGCGAGGAAAAACCCCGATGGAATGGGCGTTTTTTCATCTATTGCCAAATTCCCTTGGGCTGACGACACAGCCCAAGGGAATAATTTCGTAGCCCAGTGGAATAAATCCGTAGCCCAAGGGAATAAAATGGCTGCGTTATCCTCCAACGAGCATGGAGATTCCGACGGCAGAGAGAACAATGACGAGGTAACGGAGGAATTTGCCCAGGGTCATCCAAAGAATCGTCTTGGGTGCATCGGCATGCATGACACCAAGAACAACCATGATAGCACTACCCAGGAGAGGAATCCATCCGAAAGCTGCAGCAAGCGCACCATGCTCGCAGACGAGTGCTGTGGCCCGTTCCATCTTATCGTGATTGATGTGGAAGCGTCGCTCCACACCTTGTGGACTACCGATATAGCCGAGGTAGTAAATGATGATGCCGCCCAATACGTTGCCAATGGTGCCCCACAGCAGCAGTCCCCAAGGCTCGGCTCCCACAGCTAACAGGGCTATGATGACTGCCTCGCTGCTGATGAAGGGGGCTATGGAGCCTGAGAGCAATGCGGCAATGAACATGCCGGGATTGCCATAGCTAATCAGAAAGTCGATAAAAGCATCCATAGCGGACGGGTTAGATAAACGGTTAGGAGAATGATGATGGTCAGCAGGCCTATCCAGGTTTTCCGTTTAGGAATAGCGAGCAGCATTCGATTGACAAGAAGGCTAGTAAGACAAGCAAACAAGGGAAAAAAGTTTTCAAACAACATGGGCTGAAGACCGCTGAGCAGCAGCAGTCCGACAAGCAGCGTGATGAGAAAACTATAGGCAACGCGCGTACGCTCATTCAGACTCTGAAAACTGCGCGGAAGCGTGAATACCGCAGGCAGCGAAAACAGGGTGACAAGCGCGAAAGAGAAGATTTGTTCTATGGGAAGATGTGCGTAGTCGATGGAGCTGAAGCGGGCCATATCGAGGAAGGGTAGGGTGAAATGGCTGAATTCATCGATAAAAAACAACACTCCAGCAGCAATCCAATAGGGTGCTATCAGCCCCAGCAGCGAGGCAAGAAAGGCGCGGAAGTTGAGTGTCCCGATGAAGCTGCATCCGATAAAGAGGAAGGGAAGGAGATACATCCATTGCGGCACAAACAAGGTGGCTATGCCGAAGAACACAAATGCCGATACGTATTCGCTGATAGCCTGCGTCTGTTCATAGGAAGAGAGGAGAATGGAAGTGCTGATGAGCGTGAGCGTCAAGGCAATAAGTCCCGCTGTTAAGGGGAGGGAAAATGGCGCCCCGCATAAAATTATAAAGAACAGCGAGGGTGCAAAATAGGTGCGGGTGCCATAAAGTGAATTGTTGCTGATGATACGAAGCATCAGATAGACATCTGCAAGCATCAGTAGCAGACAGGCCCCAAGCTGAAACATGAGTGGAAGCTGGAACGCAAACCCAAATAGGCTGAGAGATGTCGCTTCAATGGGCTCGCCCAACCAGCCTTGCATCCGTGCTACTCCTATAAGGACGAACAGCAGCAGACTGCCAATCAATGTTCCATAACTCCGCAGCATAATATTGTTTAAGGGTTAACGAACAAGCCCTATGATTCGTTTCATCGCACTACTTCGTTAAACGTTTTCCGTTAATCCATGAAGGATATCCTTGCCGATGTCGCGACGGAAATAGCTGTCGGTGAAGTGTATCCTGTCAGCATTCTTTAATGAAGCGGCTAATGCCTGCTCACCATCAGAGCCATACGAGCAGACAGCCAGAACACGTCCTCCGTTGGTGATGACATTGCTCTCCTTCAATGCTGTTCCAGCATGGAAGACTACGCAACCCTCCACATCCTTCAAGCCGCTGATGGGATAGCCTTTTGCGTAGCTGCCCGGATAGCCGCCAGAAACGAGCATGATGCAGACGGCGCTGTGGGAATCGAAGGTGACAGGATAGTGCGCCAGCGTGCCCTTAGCGACGCCTTCAAAGAGTTCTACAATGTCCGTTTCGAGGCGTAGCATCACTGTTTCTGTCTCAGGGTCACCCATACGGACATTATATTCAATGACGTAGGGGTCTCCTTCGTAAGCTTGTGCTTTGCCTGCGCCTTCGGGAAGTACATTCATCAGGCCGAAGAAGATGAAGCCCCGGTAGTCAATGCCCTCTTCACGCAGTCCGTTGACGGTGGGGCGTATGATGCGGTCCTCTACTTTCTTCATCCAGCTTGCATCCGCAAAGGGAACGGGCGAAACGGAGCCCATACCGCCTGTGTTGAGGCCCGTGTCACCCTCGCCAATGCGTTTGTAGTCTTTGGCTTCGGGCAGAATCTTATAGTCTTTGCCATCGGTAAGGACAAAGACAGAGCACTCGATACCGCTCAGATATTCTTCAATCACCACGCTGTCGGAAGCACTGCCGAACATGCCGCCCAGCATAGCCTCCAGCTCTTGTTCAGCCTCAGCAAGAGTGGGGACGATGAGCACGCCCTTGCCGGCACAAAGTCCGTCGGCCTTGAGGACGTAGGGTGCTTTCAGGGTGCGGAGGAAGGCTTTGCCCTCGTCCAGCGTTGCGCGCGTGAAGGTGCGGTAAGCGGCTGTGGGGATGCCGTGGCGCTGCATGAAACCCTTGGCAAAATCCTTGCTGCCTTCCAGACGGGCACCCGCCTTCGATGGCCCGATGACAGGGATAGACGACAGTTCGGCATCGGCGCGGAAGAAGTCGGCGATACCCTTCACCAGCGGGTCTTCAGGCCCGACAACAACCATCTGTATGCCTTCACGAAGGACAAAGGCCTTGATGCCTTCAAAATCGTCGGCTTTCAGGGCCACATTTGTACCCACTTCGGCCGTACCGGCATTACCAGGGGCGATATAGAGTTTATCCACTTTGGGGCTTTGGGCGATTTTCCATGCCAGCGCATGCTCGCGTCCACCGCTTCCGAGAAGTAACAGGTTCATAAAAAAGAAGAATTTGGTAGGGGATAATAGATGGTTTTATTTGAGATAATCTTCGAAATAGCGCGTGATGCGTTCGTGGAGGTGAATACGGTCTCGTCCCGCCATATTATGTCCTTGGGCAGGATAGACAAAGAGGTCGGGCTGCGTACCGGCATCGATGCAGGCGCGCATGAACGAGAGGGTGTGCTGCGGCACGCAGGTGGGGTCGTTGCCTCCGATGATGACTTGCAGGCGTCCCTTCAGGTCGGCGGCATGGTTGAGCAGGCTGCTCTCGGCATAGCCTTCGGGGTTGCTTTCGGGGGTGTCCATATAGCGCTCGCCGTACATCACCTCGTAGTATTTCCAGTCGATGACGGGGCCTCCGGCAACGCCCACCTTGAAGGTTTCGGAGTAGCGCGTCATCATCGTAATCGTCATGAAGCCTCCGAAGCTCCAGCCATGCACGCCGATGCGGTTTTCGTCAACGAAGCTGAGGCTTTTCAGCCATTTCACGCCCTCCATTTGGTCTTTGGCTTCTTCGGTGCCGAGGTGACGGAAGGTGCAGTTCTCAAATTCCAGTCCGCGGTTAGAGCTGCCGCGATTGTCGAGTGTAAAGACGACATAGCCCAGCTGCGCCATGTAGATGTCCCAGCCTCGGACGTCGTAGTACCAGCCTCCGCTGACATTCTGGATGTGCGGGCCGCCATAGACATAGACGACAGCAGGGTACTTCTTGCTGGCATCGAAGTGGGTGGGTTTCACCATGCGGTAGTAGAGGTCCGTGACGCCGTCGGCAGCCTTTACCGTTCCGATGGTGATTTCGGGCACGTCGTAGTCCTTCCAGGGATCTTCGGCGGTAAAAAGACGCTTTGCCTTGCCCGTGCGGGTATCGACAAGGTCAATAGCACGCGGAACGTCAGGGGCGCTCCATGTGTCGATAATCTGCTTGCCGCTATCGCTCAGGCGGGCGTGATGCATGCCTCGCCCTTCGCCCAGCAGCGTGCGCTTGCCGTTCTTCAACGAAACGCTCCAGAGGGTGCTCTCCAGGGGCGAGGTCTCACGGCTGTTGATGAGGACACACTTGCGGGCTTTGTCGAAGCCGATGATGCCTTCATCCACCCAAGGACCCGCCGTCACCTGCTTGACGAGGTCGCCTGTGGTGGTATAGAGATAAAGGTGGTTATAGCCGTCGCGCTGGCTGAAATAGAGGAATTTGTCCTTATCCCAGGGGAGGAAGGTGAGGGGATGCTGAGGCTCGACGTACTTTTCGTGCCGCTCCTCAAAGAGCACAGCCTCACGATCGCCTGTGGAGGCATCGTAGCGCACCAGCTCGGCATGGTTCTGGTCGCGGTTCAGCTCGATGATATAGACTTTCGTTCCGTCGGGGTTCCAGCTGATGTTGGTGAGGTAGCGGTCGGTGGTATTACCCGTCTTGAGCCAGACGGTTTCTTTTGTTACGGGGTTGAAGATGCCCACCGTGACCACGTGGCTGGTCATGCCTGCCATCGGGTATTTGTCAGGGACGATGGTGGCTATGCGGGTGGAGAAGTCGGTCTGAGGGTAGTCCGTGACCATGCGTTCGTCCATACGATAGAAGGCCAGCAGGCTTCGGTCGGGGTTCCAGAAAGCGCCCGTTTCGATGCCGAACTCATTGCGGTGTACGGCCTGCCCGCAGACAATGCCTTTCGGCTCGTCGGTGACTTGGATTTCCTCGCCGTCGGCGGTGCGGATGAAGAGATTGTTCTGCTTGGTGAAGGCAGAGTAGCGGGGTGTTTCCCTGACGGGCCATGCATCGCGGTTGTCCCTCGTCATCTCTATCACCTTGTCGCCATTGAACGCAAAAGTCTTGCTCTGGGGGCGCATCTGGGAGTACGTCTTGCCGCCCGGAATGAGGTCCTCAAGGGTGAATGTCTTCAGCGGAGCATCCTGTGCCATAACGGATTGAGTGAGCAGTGTTGCTAACACCATAAGCGAAAGCGTATGTTTCATGATCGTCCTTTTTTATTATTGAAATTGTTTTTCCTGAAGTTGCCGCCCCGGCTGTTGCCCTTTGAGAACGGACGGCCTGAGCCCTTGTCGCCGAACGGCTTACGGGAGCCGAAGGATTTCTTGCCGTCTCTGGAGCCACTAAACTCTCTTGGGCCTTTGAACTCTCGGGGTTTTCTGGAGTCGCCATGCCCCTTGAACTCTCTTGGGCCGTTGAACTTCCGTCCCTCTCTGTCATTGTCGCGTCTTGGCTCCCTGTGGCTGCTGCGCTCCTGTTCCCTTTGGGCGCGCTGTTCCTTCCGCTCACGGGCCTGCTGCAGACGGGCAAATTCGTTATGCCGATCGAGACGGATTTGATAGGCCTTCTCCTCCTCGCGGCTTTCAAAGCCCAGGTCTTCGTGCTTCTCCGTTTTGTCCGTCTTGTCGTTCTTCTCTGCAGCAGCCTGACGCAGGTGCAGGGGGCGACGCTCCTTGAGGGGGCGGTCGCTTTTGTCAAGTTGCTCGCCACTCTCACGGAAATCGTTGAAGCGTCCACTGAACAGCTCGTATTTCCTGAATTCGCAGGGCAGGGCACCGTTGAAAAGCGGGACGATAGTGGAGGGCTTGAGGCCTATCTTGTTGAACAGTTCCTCCTTGTAGCTGATGACCCACGCCTGGTTGCCTTGGAAGGCATTTTTCAGACGGGTGCCGAGGATGCGGTAGAGGTCATAGAGGTCATCGGGCTTGAGCCGCTCGCCATAGGGCGGGTTGGTCACCATGATGGCAGGCGCTTCGGGCTGGGTGAACTCCTCCAGGTCGCGATGCTCAATATCAATGTACTTGGCCATGCCTGCCGAGCGCACGTTGGCCTTGGCGATGTTGACGGCCTTCCAGTCGTTGTCGTAGCCGTAGATATGATGGTCGAATTCGCGTTCGGCGCTATCGTCGTTGTAGATGCTGTCGAACAGTTCGGCATCGAAGTCAGTCCATTTCTCGAAGGCAAACTCCTTGCGGAACACGCCTGGGGCGATGCCTCGGGCAATTAGGGCAGCCTCGATGGGCAGCGTGCCAGAGCCGCACATGGGGTCGATGAAGTCCGTCTCGCCCTGCCAGCCCGTCATCAGTATCATGCCTGCTGCCAGCACCTCGTTGAGGGGGGCTTCCACAGCGTTCTGACGATAGCCGCGGCGGTGGAGCGACTCGCCCGAGCTGTCCAGCGATAGCGTGCATTGGTTTTCAGCAATGTGGATGTGGAATAGCAAGTCAGGGTTGGTAACCTCCACCGACGGGCGCTTTCCTTCGCGGTCGCGGAAGTGGTCGGCAATGGCGTCCTTCACCTTGTAGGCCACGAACTTCGAGTGGCGGAAGTCCTCGCTATAGACGACGGAATCAACGGCAAAGCTCGTGCCCACATCCATGTAGCACTCCCACTCAAACGGTTTCAGCACCTCGTAGATTTCGTCGGCGTCGCTCGCCTTGAACTGCTTGATGGGCTTCAGGATGCGGATGGCGGTACGCAGGCAGAAGTTGGCCTTGTACATCATTGCCTTGTCGCCTGTGAATGAAACCATCCGGCGGCCAATCTGCACATCGTTAGCACCCAGTTCGATAAGTTCTTTTGCCAACACTTCCTCCAGTCCCTGGAAGGTCTTGGCAATCATTTCAAAAGTCTCCACTTTGTATCTGTATCTTAGAATTGGCTGCAAAAGTAGTGATTTTTTTCGAAAAATCCGATTCCGTGCTTATTTAATCACTTTTTTGTTGTATCTTCGCACTCAGAATTATGAAAAAACAACTCTTATACCTCGTTTCGGGACTTGTAATGGGTGTGTCGGCTACGCTGCTCCTGTCCCATCAGGCTGTGGGCGACGACGAGCAGCCTCGTTCAGCCGTTCCTTCTGTGGTAACGTCGCCACAGGTTCCCACCTCCGTCGATTTCGCAGGACAGACCATCGACATCAGCCGCGCTGACCTCCATGAGCGTATGGACCGCGAAATCCTCGCCTTCACCTACTCCCATCAGCTCACGATGCTCATGCTGAAGCGCGCCAACCGCATCTTCCCCATCGTAGAGCCCCTGCTGAAGGAGTGCGGCGTGCCTGACGACCTGAAATATCTGATGGTTATCGAGAGCAACCTCGACCCCGGCATCGTCTCCCGTGCTGGCGCAGCAGGGCTTTGGCAGTTCATGCCGGCTACGGGGCGCGAGTATGGGCTGGAGGTAAACGACAATATCGATGAGCGCTACCACATTGAAAAGGCCACGCGTGCCGCTTGCTCCTACCTGAAGAAGCAGTACCGCCAGTTCGGCGACTGGATGACCGTCGCAGCCTCCTACAACGGCGGTCCTGGCGGAGTGAAGAGCAAGCAGGCGGCACAAGGCGTTGAGAGTGCCATGGACATGTATCTCGTCGAGGAGACCTCGCGCTACATGTTCCGCATCCTTACGGCGAAGCTTGTCTTTTCTGACCCGCGTCGCTATGGCTTTGTCCTGCGCAGCGAGGACCTCTATCCCTACATCCCTCCCAAGGATACCGTCACCGTCACCAAGCCTATCACCGACCTTGCAGCCTTTGCCCGTCAGCACGGCGTCACTTTCGCCCAGCTGAAGAACGAAAACCTGTGGCTGCGCGAGAGCTCCCTCAACAACAAGTCCGGCCGCACCTATTCCCTGAAAATCCCCGATGGAAAGGCACTTTTTTACAACCCGCGTGAAACCAAAGCCCACGACCGCCGTTGGGTTATCAACCGTTAAAAACCGCAGCTGTTTTGCACTCCCTAAAATTGTCCATAAAATACCCTCAAAATTCATTCGTTTCATTCGGCTAATTCGCCGTTTTTCCTGAATGCGTGAGTTTTTTCTGTCGGCGAATTGTACGAATTTTTCGAATAATTTCATGTAATTTCGTGGTAGATTCACGGTAATTCGTGGAGAAAAAAAGATACAATTCCGCGTTAGACGAACCACGAATGCCCGTTTTTATGTAGGAAGGTGTAGGAAGATGTAGGAAAGATTGCCTTTCTACACCCGCAATGGTTTATGTACCAGCGAAATAATCCCATTGGTGTAGGAATGTAGCATTTTTCATGTTTTTTGTTGAGAAAGTTCCGTTGTTTGACGTCATTTTCTGGACGTAGTGGGATGTTTATAAACAGCGCCCCTGTTTATATAAACGCGGCCCGTGTTTATAAATAGCCCCTTGGGCTACGGATTTATTCCCTTGGGCTGTGCTGCCAGATGCTTGGGCTGGCAAATTAGTCCACTGGGTTGTGAGATTAGATGCTTGAGCTCTGAGAGCAGTTGCTTGGGCTGGCGTAACAAACAAAGTCCCGCTACTTTCACAAGCAACGGGACCAATGATGCATCGTATTGAAAAAGTAAGCTTAAAAAAACCGGTTTATATCGTCATTTGTTATTGTGTTATCTTACCAGTACTTTCTTCCCATTCTTGATGTAGATGCCCTTCTGCGTTCCGTCAGCAGGGCGGCCCGTGAGGTCGAAGAAGGACTCATCGGCTTCACTCAGCACGGCAGGCGAGACGTCCGTTCTGTCGTTGAGAGCCTCTTCTCGGACATCTTCTACAATCGCAGAGAAGTTGCCCCATAAGGCATCGTTCTGATACTTCTCTTTAAAGCCCTGAGGACCATGCAGGATGCCGTAGTAGTTGCTGAAGGTGTTAGCAGCTATCTCGCACGGCTCTTGGGCATGGCAGTAGATGTGGACGGGATTGGCGATTCGTTCAAAGGCCTTCTTGCTAATTCGCGTGAGACTCTCAGGAAGGCTGATGGATGATAGCCTGACGCAGTAATTAAAAGCCTGAGGCATAATTTCTTCGACACCTTCAGGAATCACGATTGACGTCAACAGAAGGCATTGGAAGAAGCATCGGGCTTGTATGGTGCGTAGACTGCCTGGCAGTTCGACGGACTTTAGGCCTAAGCAATTCTCAAAAGCATAGCTTGCTATTTCGGTAACACCCTCGGGAAACGCAATGGAAGGTAGGGAGTAGCAAAACCTGAACGCCTTTTCCTTAATGGATTTCAGGGTGCTCGGAAAGGCAACGGAAGTCAGGCTGCTACACCAATAAAAGGTGCCGAATTCTATGGTTGTAATCCCTTCAGGAATAGTTACAGAGGATAAAGCCGAACATTGTTCAAAGGCTTGGCCTCCTATATCAGTAACCCCTTCGGGAAGATTGATTGACTTGAGATTCTTGCAGAACGCAAAAGCCGAATTGCCGATGAATTCAATGGTATTCGGAAGTTCTACCGAGGTAAAAGTGCAGCCCTTGAACGCTTTATTTTCAATGCCCGTTACGTCATACGTCACATCCCAATAGGTAAACTGTGAGGGGATGACAATGGTGTCAGGATTGGCATAGGCATCTGAAGGTGTATGCCCATAGATGTTTTTAGAAAGGCCTGTGACGGTAGCCTTTGTTCCTTCTACACGATATAATAGATATCCGTGCCTCACAATCGAACCGTCGGCTGTGGGAGTGGGCTTTTTCGCTCCAATGGAGAATTCGCCTCTCCACCAGTTGTAATGGTAGTAAATGTTCAACGCGTAATCTCCGTCGCGTATGCTGTTTTCCTCCAGGTTGATGGTAAATTCATTCGATGCAGAGAAATCGGTTTTGAAAAGACATTCTTTGTTCTCTCCCGTGATGGCAGCAGTAATGGGAAAGGAATAGGTAAGGGAGATGAAGATGGTGTTACCTTCCAAGTAGGCCGAAGGAGGAGGAACGGCATCTCGGGCACGGTCGTCGTTGATGTTTCCGCCAGGAGTGTCTTTCACCAAAGGGATGTTGGTGCGGGCATAAGCCTTCCCTGCTGTCAGGAGTAGGAAGCAGAACAGGAGAAAATAATGTTTTGTTTTTTTCATGACGATTGGTGATAGGCTTGTTACTTTTTCGCTGCAAAGTAAGATTGTTTTATTGTTTCTGCCAAGAAAAACACGCTGCAAAATGCTGCAATTTCATTTGGTTTGGATTTTTCCCCGATGAAATGGGCGTTTTTTAAAACTTACTTTTTCTGAAGAAACAGGGGATTTGTTGCATTTTTACTCAGGAGGCAGGGAAGAATAGGTTGAACAAATTGGCTGGCATTTTGTTTTTCAGCCTACTTTTCATAGCCGTAATGGTGGAATAGGCCGAGGAAAGGAAGAGGGCGATACTGTGGAGGTCGAAGCCGAGATAGTGGCAGACGAGGAAGGCGAATTCGCGCTCGTTGAGCTTGGGTGCTTCGCTCTTGACGGCGGTGCGGAAAGTGAGGAAGCAGGCGTTGATGTCGTGCGAGATGACGGTGGGGGCTTTCTTGTCGATATGGGGTGACGAGGCTTGCGCAGCTTCCGTCATGATTTCGTAGGCTGCTGTCTTTCGGAACAGTTCGCAGCAGCTGTCGAGGGTGTCCTGCAGGTTTCCGTACTTCTTCAACTGACTCTGGCGCAGCTTGTCCACGAGGGTGATGTAGTCGCTCTTCCGCTGACGGTCGTGCTGCAGAAACCACAGGATGAACAGGAGAAGCACCAACAGAAGGACAAAGGCAGAGAGCAGCCACGTCCGGCGCTGCTGGTCGTTCATCTGACGCCGTTCCAACTCCATCGCGTGGTTGTTCTGCAGGGACACAATCTCCTCGGAACGACGCAGTTCGCCGATGGAGTCAAGCAGCAGGGTGTATTGTTGGACGTAGAAGGCCAGCGAATCCGTCCGTCCCGTCAGGGGTGCCAACTCGGCCAACTCCTTGTAGTCGCAGCAAAGGGTGTGAATCTCATTGTCGTAGTGGAGGGATTGGCGGTAGTAGTGGTAGGCCGAGTCGGGCATCCCCAGCGCGTTGTAGGCATCGCCCTTCAGGCTGTAGTCCACGCCGAGGTAGCGGGCGTCGGTGAAGGCGATGTGACGGTCCACGTAGTCGAGGGCAACGGCATAGTCGTGGCTGTCGTGCAGGGCGAGCTTGGCCAACTGAAGCAGTGACTCGCCCTTGAGGAAGCGCGAAGAATAGGTGCTCTCCCACGTGTCGTTGAAGCCCTGTCGCGCCTCGGCGTATTCCTTATTATATAAGTGGGCGAGGGCGGTGTGGTAGTTTATGTAGGCAAGGTCTTTCCAGCTCCCGGTTGCCTGGAGGCGTGCTGAGCAGGAGTGGAACGTGGTAAGGGCATCGTCGAGCATCTGACGATTCAGGTAGTGAATGCCCAGGTTCTGTTCGGCTAGAGAGTAGTAGCGGACAGTCGTATCAGGGAAGAGTTCCATAGCGCGCAGATAGGCTTCGATGGCTTTGAGGTCGTCCTTCTGTTCAGAGGCTACGCACCCCAGCGAATACCAGGCCATAGCCGCGTGGTAGTGCTTGCGACGAGGTGTGCCGTAGTAGTCCGTAGCGATGCGGACAAGGGAATCGGAGGTGAGGGGAACGAAGCACTTGTAGTCGGCCTGCGTGCGAAGGATGGCGTAAAGTGCAGCATCCCTGCGGGAAAAAGACTTCAGACTTACAGACTTCAGACTATCAGATAATACCTTTGCCTTCAAGCCTTTTCCCAAACATTCATCTGAAGTCTGGTAGTCTGAAGTCTGACAGTCTATATCCGAATTAAGAATGAGGCTGTCCAGCACGGTGCGGGCGGCGTGGGGGTCAGTCTCTAATAATGCCTCTGCCCGCTGCAGGGCGGCTCGATGTGAAGGGTTACCGCAGGAGGCTACACCCGCTGCCAGCAGCAGAAGAAGAGCGAAGAGGATGTTTGATGTGCGCTTCACGACGATTTTTTTGTGGGGTTATGGCTTTTTTCGCTGCAAAGAAAAGATGTTTTTTCGTCCCTACCAAGAAAAATACGCTGCAAAATGCTGCAATTTGCAGAAAGAGGGCAGCAAAAAAGCGGAAAACACGCAGGAAGGCGGTCAAAGGATGTCGTTTTCGACAAGCCAGATGATTTCCTCCAGCTCGGCATCGGCACCCTCGGGATCGTAGCCATTCTTGAGGCTGGCGCCGAAGAGGGCGGCAAAAGCCTGATAAAATGTGGCGCGGAATTTGCCGCGGAAAACAACGATGAGGTCGTAGCCCGTCTGGTTGCACTCGCGGTCAACCAGCTTGATGAGCATCTTACCCTGGCGGAGCGTCAGCTGCTTCATGCGAGGCGTGTAGGTGGACATGAGGTCTTTTTCGACCTTCTTCATGTGGCGTTCGCGTGCCTTGTCGTCGGGAAGCGTCTGCATGTACTCATAGGTCTCGATGATGATGCCGCGAATCTCCTGCGCCAAAGGGAGCGTCTTCTTGATATCACGCACGTTGCGCCAGTACTCCTTCTCCGTCCGACGGTTCTTGAACTTGGGCGGGCTGTAGATATAGACATCGCGCATGTGGATGACGGGGATGGTGTCGCCCTCATAGATATCGACAGGCAGGGCGTTGTCGGTATAGATCTGGGCAGAGGCTGTAAGCGTTGTTGCAGCCAGCCACACGAGGGCGATGAGATGTCGATGCATGCGTTTCACGCTGCAAATGTACGCAAAGAGTTTCATTTTCGGGATAAAATGTGGCGTTTGTTTGTGTTTTTTTGCTATTTTTGCACCATGAAAAGGCTTTTTTATGCATTGGTCCTGTCGTTTGTCCTCTTTTTCTGGAGGATGGAGGCGTTTGCGCAAGGAAGAAACACATCGCTCCCAGCCTCCGTATGGGACGACTTGCTGGCGCAGCGCCTCATGGCCGAGGATGAGGGCACAGAGTGGGAGAACCTCGTGGAGGAGTTGGCCTATCGGTACGAGCACCCCATCTGCATCAACACCGCCACCCGCGAGGAGCTTGAGCAGTTGTTCTTCCTGTCGCCCCGTCAGGTGGAGGACATACTTTTTCACATCGATGTCGACGGGCCGCTGCACGCGCCAGGCGGGCTGGCACTCATCCCCTCGCTCGACTACTATACCCGTCGGCTGCTGGCCTGCTTCCTGACCTTCGATGTGCCGAAAAAGTCCGATGAAATGGGCGATTTTTGCGATTGGGTGACGAAGGGAAAGAGTGCTGTGATGAGCCGGATGGACGTCCCTCTCTACACGCGGGCGGGGAACGAGCCTTTTACGCAAAGCGAGTGGGAGGCGCACCCATCGCGCCACTACTGGGGCAATGCGCTGTATGGTTCGGTGCGTTATAGCTATCGCTACCGGGAGCATCTTTTCTGGGGACTGTCAGCGGAGAAAGATGCTGGGGAGCCCTTCCTGACGCGAGGCCCCGATGGTAAGCTGCTGGGGCGCAAGGGATTTGACTTCTACTCGGGTTACGTCCAGGTAAAAGATTTGGGCAGGCTGCACAACCTCACGCTGGGCACATACCGCCTGAACTTCGGGCAGGGGCTGGTGATGAATACGAACTTCGCGTTAGGCAAGAATATGATGCTGAGCAATTTGGGGCGCCCAGCCACGGCAGAGCCCATCAGCCGTCACGGAGGGACAAACGAGACGGACTACCTGCGCGGAGCCGCGGCCACGGTGCGCATTAGGGAGGTGGACGTCACGGGTTTTGCCTCCTACAGACGCTACGACGCATCGATGGTGAAGGACTCCATCAGCACCTTTCTGACAACGGGCAAGCACCGCACCACGCCCGAGATGCAGAAGGCGGGCAACGTGAGAGGTATGTTGGCAGGAGGACACCTCAGATACAGCTGGAACGGCCTCCACGTGGGGGCTACGGGGCTGTGGCAGCACTACGATCATGCCATCAACAAGGGGCATCTGACGTATAAGGCATACTATCCCGAAGGGCGTACCTTCACCAACTGGAGTGCCGACTATGCCTTCTACCGTCGCTTCGTCACCCTTGTCGGCGAGACGGCAGTAAGTGGCAACGGAGGTTGGGCAACAATGAACACTATGCGCGTGGAACCCTTTGAGCAAGTGACGTTTACCCTGCTTCATCGGCATTATTCGCGCAGCTATTGGGGCCTCCAGTCCAACGCCTTCCGCGAAGGTGGTGAGGTGAGGAACGAACGTGGCCTCTATCTTGGGGTGGACGTGCAGCGCCTGCGCAACTGGAGATTCAATGCCTATGCCGACCTGTTCCGCTTCCCCGAGCCGCGCTATCGGGTGGACGAGCCTTCGAAGGGGGCTGACCTGATGGCCTCGGCTCTCTATAGCCCGAACGAAGGGCTCTCGGTGTTTGCCCGCTATCGGTGTAAGGTGAAGGAACGTAATGTGTTGTCAGGCTATTCGTTCAGCGGGCTGTTCCGCGAGGTGACGCAGCGCATCCGCCTGCAAACGGATGTGGCGCTGACATCTTCGTGGCGTATGCTGGGCACCGTGGATTACTGCCAGGTGAATGCCGAGAAGGTGGACTACGGCTTCCGCGTGGCTGACAGAGTGACGTGGACGCATCCAGTCAAGTCCATTCACGTCAATGGCGAGCTCTCGTGGTTCCACACAACGGCTTGGGCAGCACGCCTCTACGGCTATGAGCGCGGGCTACTCTATGCCTACAACTATCGTTCGTACTACGGACAGGGACTACGTGGGGCGCTGATGGCAGACTGTAAAGTGTTCAACAGCCTGGTCTGCACCGTCAAAGTGGGATGGACACACTTCTTCGACCGTGATGAAATCGGCACGGATGCCGAACGGATTCCCCAGAACCACACCGAGGACCTTGCCCTTCAGCTTCGGTATACGTTCTGAAAAAAAGCCACAATTAACAGAAAAAAAACGGCACTACAATCAGAAAAACAATGAACCGCAACCTTTCTGCGGGCTGCGGTTCAAAGCGGAGGTTTTTCGTACCTATGAATCCTTGCAGGGCCTTACTTGCGGAGGCCGAGAGACTTGATGATAGCACGGTAGCGCTCGATGTCCTTCTCCTTCAAGTAGTTCAGAAGGGCGCGACGCTTGGCAACCAGCTTCGTCAGAGCACGGGAGGTACTATGATCTTTATGGTTCACCTTCAGGTGCTCCGTCAGGTGGGAAATACGGTATGAGAACAAAGCAATCTGGCTCTCGGGAGAACCAGTGTCCGTGTTAGACTTTCCGTATTGTCCAAAGATCTCCTGTTTTTTCTCTGGGGTTAAATACATAATGTTGTTTGAATTAAATAAAAAATACACACTGCTTTTTTCAAAAGCGGCTGCAAAGGTACGGCAACTTCGGTAAACCACCAAATAAAATGGTAAGTTTTTTTGTTTTTCCACGGCGCAGACGTTAAAGGCTGTTATTATTTAAAGAGGTACACGCGAGAAATCAGAAAAAATTTGTACTTTTGCGGCGTTTTTTGAAAAAAGGAAAAAGAATGCAGGATATCAGGAACATTGCCATCATTGCCCACGTGGATCACGGCAAGACGACGCTGGTGGACAAGATGATGCTGGCGGGCCATCTCTTTAAGAATGATAAGGCTGACGCCGAGTGCGTGCTGGATAGTAATGATTTGGAGCGCGAGAGAGGTATTACGATTTTGTCGAAGAACGTTTCTATAGTCTATAAAGGCGTGAAAATAAACATTATCGACACCCCTGGACACAGCGACTTCGGCGGTGAGGTAGAACGTGTGCTGAATATGGCTGACGGCTGCCTGCTGTTGGTGGATGCCTTCGAGGGGCCGATGCCGCAGACGCGATTTGTGTTACAGAAGGCGCTGCAGATAGGGCTGAAACCCATCGTCGTGGTGAACAAAGTGGATAAGCCGAACTGCCGTCCTGACGAAGTGCACGAAATGGTGTTCGACTTGATGTTTGCACTCGATGCCACGGAAGAGCAACTGGACTTCCCCGTGGTATTCGGCTCGGCAAAGCAGGGCTGGATGGGGGCAGACTGGAAGACACCCACGACGGACATCACCTACCTGCTGGACCAGATTGTGGAGCACATCCCTGCGCCTCCGATGCTGGATGGCACACCGCAGATGCTCATCACGAGCCTCGACTACAGCCCTTATACGGGCCGCATTGCCGTGGGACGTGTCCACCGCGGGACGCTGAAGGACGGTACGGCGGTGACGCTGGTGCATAGGGACGGCACGCAGGAGAAGGCGAAAATCAAGGAGTTGCATACCTTCGAAGGTATGACACACCGTCGCACAGAGAGCGTGGGCAGCGGCGATATCTGCGCAATTATCGGGTTGGAACACTTTGAGATAGGCGATACCATCTGCGATGCCGAAGCACCCGAAGCTTTGGAGCCCATTGCCATTGACGAGCCTACGATGTCGATGCTGTTCACTATCAACGACTCACCCTTTTTCGGGCGTGAGGGCAAGTATGTCACCTCGCGCCATATCCAGGAAAGGCTTGACAGAGAGCTGGAGAAGAATCTGGCGTTGCGCGTGACGAAAAGCGAGGAAGAAGATAAATGGACGGTATTCGGGCGTGGCGTGCTGCATCTTAGCGTGCTTATCGAAACGATGCGCCGCGAAGGCTACGAGCTGCAAGTGGGCCAGCCGCAGGTGATTTACAAGGAGATAGACGGACGCAGGTGCGAGCCCATCGAGGAGCTGACCATTAACGTGCCCGAGGAGTATGCCTCGAAAATGATTGATATGGTGACGCGCCGGAAGGGCGAAATGCTGTTGATGGATACGCAGGGCGACCGTATCAACATTGAGTTTGAGATACCGTCGCGCGGCATTATCGGACTGCGTACCAACGTGCTGACGGCTTCGGCTGGCGAAGCCATTATGGCACATCGGTTCAAGAACTACCAGCCTTATAAGGGTGACATTGAGCGGCGTACAAACGGCTCGATGGTAGCTATGGAAACAGGTACGGCGTTTGCCTATGCCATCGACCATCTTCAGGACCGCGGCAAGTTCTTCATCCACCCGCAGGAGGAGGTCTATGCAGGTCAGGTGGTGGGTGAGCACGTTCACGATAATGACTTGGTAATTAACGTCACAAAGAGCAAGCAGCTGACGAATATGCGTGCTAGCGGTGCTGATGAGAAAGCACATATTGCGCCGCCCGTCATCTTCTCGTTGGAGGAGGCGCTGGAGTATATCAAGGAAGACGAGTACGTGGAAGTGACGCCCAAGTCGATGCGAATGAGGAAAATCATCCTTGATGCGCTCGAACGGAAGAGAGCTGCCAGATAATTTTAGTTTAGCGTTAAGAATCAAGAGTTAAGAGATAATGTCACGGTGTCACGGTGTCACGGCTGCTCAGAGCATTCTGGGTCTACTGATATTGCTGCTGCTGTGCAGTTGCCATAGCAGGAGTGGACGCTTTGTACTGCGTACTGACGTGGCAAAAGCAGGAGGTGACACGTTGATAGTCTATGGCGCCGATGAGTGGTTCGACAAGGTCGATACAGTGGTGGGCCGACGGGGAAAGTGGACGTTCACGTTCACACCCGACACGGTGACGCCGTTGTGGGTGGCTTTTCCGAACGGACATCGCGAGATGGTGTTTTCCGAACGGGGTGTGACGACAACGCTTACGGGCGACACAGCGGCCGAGGGCTGGCTGACGATACATGGCGGAAGGCAGAATGCCTTGTTAGAGGAGTGGCGTGCATTGCTGCGTGACACGGTGCTGAGTCAACGAGCGATACAACATCTGGCGGACACGTTCATTACGGCCCATCCATATGATGAGATGTCGGTGTGGCTACTTCAGGAGCGGTTTGTCAGGACGGAGAATCCGAGCATGAGTGACATCCGTGGAATGATGAATAAGATGAGCGGCAACCTGCAGGACAATCCGCAGGTAGTCGATTTGAAAAACCGACTGAATGGGCTGAGAAACAGCAACTCAGGCTCGGTGCTGAGCAACTACAATTTGAGGGATACCATCGGGAAAGTGCTGAATACAAACACCTTCCGCGACACGTGTCTGTTGGTGACGTTCTGGGCCTCGTGGAACGAGGAGAGCCGTCGGGGGCAAGAGGAGTACCGCGCGCTGGTTGACTCGTTTCGTGGACGTCCATTTGCCGTGTTGGGTGTGAGCCTAGACAACGAGCGGGAGACGTGGCTGAGAGCCGTTCGTGAGGACTCGCTGACATGGACGCAAGGAAATGGTTTCCAAGGCTGGAACTTGGATATGCTGCGCCAATTGAATGTGACAAAGCTGCCTGCCAATGTGTTGTTGAATCCGCAGCGCAGAGTGCTGTTTACGGATCTGCACGGCGAGGAGCTGGTGGATCGTGTGACGCAGCAGGTGAGAATCGAGGAAGAGCGGATAAAGGCGTTGAAGAAGGCTGAAGAAGAGCGGAAAAAGAAGAACAGGAAATCAGGTAACAAGAGATAGCAGATGTCCCAATCGCCCATAAAGTCCAATGGAAACACCCTTTTGTCACGCTGTTACGCTGTGTCACGCAAGGGTTATAAATTCTGGAGGTGTCTGGTTGTGGCAGGGCTGATAGTGCTGGGCGGATGTGCGTCGATTGGCAACCCTGACGGAGGACCCTATGACGAGACACCACCTGTCTTCGTGGGCAGTACGCCTGCACGAGGGGCATTGAACGTAAAGGACGGGAAGGTGACGCTGTCATTCGATGAGTACGTGAAGCTTGAGAAGGCAAGCGAGAAGATAGTGGTTTCGCCTCCGCAGGTACAGCAACCCATCATCAAGACCTCGGGCAAGAAAATCAGCGTCAGCATTGAGGACACGCTGAAGCCGAACACGACGTACACCATCGACTTCAACGATGCCATTGTGGACAACAACGAAGGTAATCCGCTGGGAAACTTTGCTTTTGCCTTCTCGACGGGCGAAGTTATTGACACCTTGGCCGTAAGCGGGACTGTGCTGGACGCGCAGAATCTGGAGCCTGTGCAGGGCATGCTGGTGGGATTGCACGAGGAGCTGGACGATTCGGCATTCACCACGCTGCCTTTCGTACGCGTGTCACGCACGGATGCTGAGGGACGGTTTACGATACGGGGCATTGCGCCAGGCAGCTATAGGGCGTATGCGTTGAAGGATATGAACCAGAACTTCCGTTTCGACCAGAAGTCTGAGGCCATAGGCTGGCTGGATTCGCTGGTAGTGCCTCGGACGGAGGTCCGTATGGAGCCCGATACCACATGGATTGACTCGCTCACTATCGACACGGTGCGCATTCTGCCCGTCACACACTATCTTCCCGAAGACCTTGTGCTGCTGACGTTTACTGAGGAACCTACGTTCCGTTATCTGGTGAAGAACGAGCGTACGGCGCTCAACAAGTTCACCCTGATATTCTCCACGCCTTCGGATACGCTTCCGCTCATCGAGCCGCTGAACTTCCCGCAGGGCGACTCGGCCTACATCGTGGAGGCAAACCCGCGTAACGACACCATCACCTACTGGATGCGCGACACGCTGGTGTATTATCAAGACACGCTGTCGATGTGCCTGACATATATGGCTACGGACACGCTGGGACTGCTGTCGCCACGGACGGACACCCTGCGGCTGGTGCCGAAGAAGACGCGCGCCAAGCAGCTTGCCGAGGAGGCCAAGAAACGCAAGGAAGAGGAGAAAGAACTGGAGAAAAGGCTTAAACGTGGCGACTCGACCGTGGTGAAGAAGCAGACGCCCGTGCTGCCCGTGAAGGTGAACGGTGGGTCGTCGATGGACCTCAATGCGGTGGTGACGGTGACGGTGAACGAGCCGTTGGCATCGTATAACGACTCTGCGCTGCACTTGGTCAGGAAAGTTGATACGCTGTGGGTGGACGAACCGTTTGTGTTCCGTCGTCAGAAAACGAAGCTGATGACGTATGAGCTGCTGGCAGAGTGGCGACCCGAGGAGGAGTACAAGCTTACGCTGGACTCAGCAGCGTTCACAGGCATCTACGGACTGTCGTCGAAGAAGACTGACACCAACTTGAGGTTCAACTCGTTGGAGAAGTATAGCTCGTTTGTGCTGACCCTATTGGGGTCAATAAATCAACAAGCGGACAGGCAGGCGGGCGGGCAGCTGATAGCGCAGCTGGTTGACAAGAGCGACAAGCTTATCCGCCAGGCAGTAGTGGGCGACGACGGACGTGCTGAGTTCTACTTCGTGAAACCCGCTACCTACTACGTGCGGCTGTTGGCTGACGACAACGGCAACGGTGTGTGGGACACGGGGCTGTGGGACGACCGTCGGCGGGCCGAACGGGTGTTCTACTACGGCAAGCCCCTTGAGATGCGCGAAAACTGGGACTATTCCGAAGAATGGGACCCTCTTGCCAAGCCCATCGAACGGCAGAAACCCGACGACCTGAAGAAGAACAAGAAGGAGAAGCGTGAGCGGAAGAGCAAGAATCAGCAGCGTGAGGAACAGAAGCGCAAGAAGCAGAAGAAAAGATGAGAGGTAATGGATAATGGATAATTGACAATGGGTAATGGACCATTGTTAAACCCTACCCGAGAAACAAAGTCAAAAACAGAAAGAACCGAAACGGAAATGAAAATGAAAAGAATACATCTCTTCCTCCTCACGGCCCTCTGCCTGGCCACGACCCTTCACGCCGAGGCGACCACCGAGCGGCTGGACTACACACTATACTTCAACTGGAAATTCGTGTGGATTAAGGCGGGAACTGCCAGCCTGACGACACGCCCGACTACTTACAAGGGGCAGGAAGCCGTGGAGGCTACGCTGCTGGCAAGTTCGTCGGGGACGGCGGATAATCTTTACTATCTGCGCGACACGCTGACGACAACGGTGTCGCGAAAAGGGGTGCCGCTTTTCTTCGAGAAACATTGCATCGAGGGCAAGGACGTGGTGTGGGAGCGGGCGTGGTATAGCCGAACCCAGCAAGGGCAGTACAAGGTGGACCTGCGGAAGGACTACGTGGACGGACATGTGCGCGAGGACCAGTGGACAGGCTCCGCGCAGCCCTACGACCTGGTGAGCATTATGCTCCACGCCCGCAGCCTCGACCTCGATGCCCTCACCGTGGGCCAGCGGCTGACGTTCCCCGTGGTCGATAGCAAGAAGGTGCTCAGCCAGACGCTGGTCTATCTGGGCCGCCAGCAGATGAAGGCCGAGGGAGGCGGGCTGGTGGAGTGCCACGCATTCTCGCTGAAAGGCTCGGGCGACGAGGCCAAGGAGGTGCTCCGCTTCTACCTCTCGACGGCTGCGCAGCACGTGCCCGTGCAGATTGACATCAACTTCCGCTTCGGTTCAGCCAAGGCCAAGCTGAGGTAGGCAATCACGCCAGCGTGCTGGCTCCATAAAGCGGTAAGCCCATGCCGAAGGGATGTCCTCTCAGCGTCAAACGCTAATTTCTCAGAATCAAACGCTATGCCGCCAGCATCAAACGCCTTGACGTCAGCCCCTTGCTCTGAGTGTTCAGCGCACAACGTCGATATTCCATTCGCATTGTGTTCCGAAGCTTTGCCACACTGAGAACTCTACGGAGCCAAGGAGAAAAGGAGAAGATTGTAACCATTAACCGTGAACCATGAACCCAAAAGCCCTCTTCCATCATCCATCTTCATGCCAGTCCCTTGTCACGCAAAAAAAACGCGCAAAAACACACAACACCTACCTTTTTTGACACAGATAACTTTCCATCAATCCGTTAGGATGGGTAGGTGTTGCTTGAACACCTACCAAACACCTACTAAACCCCAACCCCGAAAAATCCAGTTCTACAACCTGTAGTCCTCTTATTGGGGTTGTGTAGTTTGCTGATTTGGGTTGTCAGTTTTCGTCCTACGACTGTTCCATGTTGACGGATAAATTATTGAGGTGTTGAGGTAGGTGATAGATAGGTGTTAGGTAGATGTTTGGTAGGTGTTCAAGCAACACCTACCTGTCTTAACGCACTATTATATTGTATATTAATCTCAAAAGGTAGGTGATGGGCTGTTTTGCGAAAAACACAAAAAAACGAAGTTCGCGAAGATAACACCTGTCGTTTTCCACGACAAAAAGCAGTTTCCGCCCATTGGGTGGATTAAATCTGACCGTACGATATGTGTGGAATAAACAGACAGGGCAAGGCGTCCGTAATGACAACTATTTCTGGCTATAGTTCGCTTCGTTGTACCATTACTTGTCGGTTCGGCTTTTCTCCACCGCATGGAAGATAAGGATGGTGAAGGTGGCACCGGTGGGAACCCTTTTCGCTTCATGCGCAGAAACAGCAGGCAAGTAACTACGTGTTACCGCCGATGCCGGAGGAATGGAAGTTTTCAGTATGCCTGTTCGTGGACGCCCTTCACGGCACGGCCGCTGGGGTCGTTGATGCCCAGGAAGGCAGCGTCCCACTCGAGAGCGATGGCGGTGGAGCAGGCTACGCTGGCCTCGCTGGGTACACTACGGGCGGCGCTGTCGCTGGGGAAGTGCTCGGCAAAGATGGACCGGTAGAAATACTCCTCTTTGTTTTTCGGGGGATTGATGGGGAAGCGTTCGGCAGCGTGGGCCAACTGTTCGTCGGTGACAGCGGCAGCGGTGACGGCTTTCAGCGTGTCAATCCACGAGTAGCCTACGCCATCGCTGAACTGCTCCTTCTGCCGCCACGCCACCTCTTCGGGCAGTAGGTCGGCAAAGGCTTCGCGTAGAATCTTCTTTTCAATCGCCCTGCCTGCGCACATCTTCGCCTCGGGATTGGTCCGCATGGCCACGTCAAGAAACTCCTTGTCCAAAAAGGGCACACGGCCCTCGACGCCCCACGCACAGAGGCTCTTGTTGGCGCGGAGGCAGTCGTAGAGATAGAGTTTGGAGAGTTTGCGGACGGTCTCCTCGTGGAAGGCCTGCGCGTTCGGAGCCTTGTGGAAGTAGAGGTAGCCGCCGAAAATCTCGTCGGCACCCTCACCGCTGAGTACCATCTTGATGCCCATCGACTTGATGACGCGCGCCAGCAGGTACATAGGGGTGGAGGCGCGCACGGTGGTGACGTCGTAGGTCTCGATGAAGTAGATGACATCGCGGATGGCGTCGAGGCCCTCCTGGAGGCGAAAGTTGATTTCGTGGTGCACGGTGCCGATGTGCTGGGCTACGAGGCGGGCCTTTTCGAGGTCGGGGGCGCCCTTCAGTCCGACGGCGAACGAGTGCAGGCGAGGCCAGTAGGCACGGGTCTGCGAGCTGTCCTCGATGCGGTGTTCGCTGAACCGCTCGGCGATGGCGGCGACAACGCTTGAGTCGAGACCGCCGGAGAGCAGCACGCCGTAAGGCACGTCGGACATGAGCTGACGCTTGACGGCAGCGGTGAGGGCGCTGCGGATGTCGGCCGCGCTGGCAGGATTATCCTTGACGGCAGCATAGTCGAACCAGTCGCGGTGGTAATAGGCGCGAAAAGGGAGGATTGGGTTAGGGGTTAGGGGTGAGGGGTTAGGGGTTAGTGGTGAGGGGGTAGAATTAGGAATTAGGGGTGAGGAATTAGAAATTAGGGGTGAGGGGTTAGGGGTTACGCGGGCGCCGGTGTCCGTGAGGTAGTGGCCCGGGGGGAAGGGTTCGTAGTGCTCGCACTGCCCTTCGAGGGCTTTCAGCTCGGAGGCCACATAGACGGTGCCGTCGCTGTCGTAGCCGATGTAGAGCGGGATGACGCCGATGGGGTCGCGGGCAATGAGGAACTGGTCGCGCGCCTCGTCGTAGAGCGCAAAGGCGAAGATACCGCTGAGGCTTTCCAGCAGACTCTCGAGGGTGATGTTTCCCTCGGCGAAGTCGCGATACAGCGCCAGGATTACCTCGCAGTCGCTTCGTGTCTGGAAGTCAAACCGCCCCGCATAGCGGCGTCGGATATCCTGATGATTATAGATTTCGCCGTTCACGGCCAGCACCTGCCTGCGGTCGGGGCTGAATAGGGGTTGTCCGCCGCTCTCGGGGTCGACGATGCTAAGGCGCTCGTGGGCCAGGATGGCCGAGCCGCCACAGTAGATGCCGCTCCAGTCGGGGCCGCGATGACGGATTTTCTGACTCATGCTGAGCGCCTTCTGGCGCAGTTCAGGCCGCTGCCTGCTGATACGGAAAATCGATACTATTCCACACATAACGTCACGCTCTTTTCTAGGTTATCAATCTTCAACCTCAATTCTCATTTTTCAATCTTCAATTATAGCACGTCTCGCCGTGTTCGTAGATGTCCAGTCCCTCGTCCTCGATGCGGGCTGTGACGCGAAGGCCGTGCAGCCATTTGATGCCAAAGAAAAGGATGAATCCGCAGGCAGCTGCCCAGAGGTCGATGACGAGGATGCCGAAGCACTCTGCCCCGAAGAATCCCCAGCCGTGACCATACAGCAGGCCATCTGAGGTGGAGAGCAGGCCTGTGAGTAGTGTGCCGAGGATGCCGCAGACGCCGTGTACCGACGAGGCACCCACGGGGTCGTCGATGTGCAGCCGATGGTCGATGAACTCGATGGCGAAGACCAGCACCGTGCCGCAGATGAGGCCGATGATGACGGCGCCTACAGGCGACACCATGTCGCAGCCGGCTGTAATGCCCACGAGTCCTGCCAGCACACCGTTGAGTGTCAGCGAGAACGAGGGCTTTCCGTACTTCAGCCACGTGACTGCCATCGTGGCTACGCCGCCTGCCGCCGCCGCGAGGTTCGTGGTGAGGAAAACGTGGCAGATGGCTGTGCGGTTGACGGCTCCCGAGGCTGCGAGCTGCGAGCCAGGGTTGAAGCCGAACCAGCCCAGCCACAAGATGAAGACCCCCAGCGCAGCCATCGTCAGCGAATGACCCGGTATGGCGCGGCTCTTGCCGTCCTTGTCATATTTGCCACGGCGGGGACCCAGGGCCAGCGCCCCTATCACCGCCAGCACGCCGCCCACGGAGTGGACGATGGCCGAGCCTGCGAAGTCGTGAAACCCATGGCCGAAGATGTCCATCATGAAACTGCCGGCAGCATCGTCTGACAGCCAGCCGCCGCCCCACGTCCAATGGCCCTCGATGGGATAGATAATCAGCGAAATGAAGGCGCTGTATATGACGTACATCGAGAACTTCGTCCGCTCGGCCATGGCGCCGCTGACGATGGTGGCCGAGGTGGCGCAGAAGACGGTCTCGAAAATCAGGAACCCCTCCACGGGCAGCGTGCCCTGATAGAAGGAGAGGTCGCCCCAGTTAGGCCTCCCCACAAAGCCCGCGCCATCGGAACCGAACATCAGTCCGAAGCCTACGAACCAGAACAGCAGCGAGCCGAACATGAAGTCGACGAAGTTCTTGAAAAGGATGTTGGCCGTGTTCTTGCTGCGGGTGAAACCGGCTTCGCACAGCGCAAAGCCCGGCTGCATGAAGAACACCAGCATGGCAGCCAACAACATCCAGACAGTATCCAGTGATAAAGCTATTTCGTTCATAATCATTAATTTTCAATTATTAATTATTTTCTGTCTCGCAGCACGGTGTCGCCGTGCTCGCCTGTGCGGATGCTCCAGGTGTCGATGATGTCGCTGACGAAGATGCGTCCGTCGCCCACCTCGCCTGTCTGCGCGGTGGAGATGATGACGTCCACGGTGGGCAGGGCGAACTGGTCGCGGCAGACGATGGTGAGCGCGACACGCTCAATGACATCCGTCGAGTACTGCACCCCACGGTAGATGCGCTCCTGTCGGCTTTGGCCGATGCCGTGAACATCGTGATACTCAAACCAGTTGATGTCCGAGTTCAGCAGCGCTTCCTTCACCTCCTCGAACTTCGTTTTGCGGATAATGGCTTCAATACGTTTCATACCTTTCTCAAATTTTGGCTGCAAAGGTACAGCCCTCCTGCCGACCGGCAAAGGAGAGGAGGCTGTTTTGGGCAAAGAAATTGACTTTTTGTTACGGAATGTCACCTTTTCTACACATTTTACAAAACAATTGAAAGCAAAAACAGCTGTTTTTGTTGCTAAATGAAAGTTTTTGTCAATTTCTTGCAGAGTTTATTATCGCATTTCCGCTCAGGTTCCGAAATTAGTCCGTACCTTTGTAGCGGATTTATGTACGAACGACATATATTTATATAAGCAAGCAGACGACAATGACACGACAGGATGGACTATATCGTACGGAATATGAGCATGATGCGTGTGGCATAGGCATGGTGGTGAACATACATGGTGCAAAGAGCCACGAGCTGGTTGACAATGCCTTGCGGGTGCTGGAGAACATGGAACACCGCGGAGCCGAGACGCGCGACAAGACGGGCGACGGCGCTGGAATACTGGTGCAGATTCCCCACGAGTTTATTCTGCTTCAGGGCATTCCCGTCCCCGAGAAAGGGCACTACGGCACAGGCATGGTGTTCATGCCCAAGGACGAGGATGCGCAACGGGTCATCATCAATGTGATGATAGAGGAGACCCGGCGCGAGGGCTTGCAGCTGATGCATCTGCGCACGGTGCCCACCTGCACCGACGTGCTGGGGGCCGCTGCCCGTGACGTGGAGCCTGCCGTGAAACAGCTGTTTGTTACTCAGGGCGCAGCGGGTGCCGATGATGGCGCGTCGCTTGAACGGCTATTATATAAGGTACGCAAGCGTGTGGAGCGCCGCGTCACGGACGACGACTTTTACATCTGTTCGCTGTCAAGCCGATACATCATCTACAAAGGTATGCTCACTTCGGGACAGTTGCGCCGCTACTTCCCCGACTTGTCGAGTCCCTGGTTCACAAGCGGATTGGCGCTGGTACATTCGCGCTTCTCGACAAACACATTCCCCAAGTGGAAGCTGGCACAGCCCTTCCGGCTGTTGGCGCACAACGGCGAGATCAACACCATCCGTGGCAACCGTGGTTGGATGCAGGCACGCGAGGGTGTGCTCAGCAGCGCCGCCCTGGGCGACATCCGCGACATCCGTCCCATCGTGCAGGAGGGCATGAGCGACTCGGCCAGTCTGGACAACGTCTTCGAATTCCTTGTGATGAGCGGGCTGAGCCTGCCGCAGGCGCTGGCCATTCTGGTGCCGGAGAGCTTCAATGACAAAAATCCTATCAGTGACGACCTGAAAGCCTTCTACGAATATCACTCCATCCTGATGGAGCCGTGGGACGGCCCTGCTGCGTTGCTGTTTTCCGACGGTCGCTACGCCGGAGGCATGCTTGACCGCAACGGCCTGCGTCCCTGCCGCTATACCATCACCCGCGGCGGCATGATTGTGGTAGCCAGCGAGGTGGGTGTGATGGACTTCGACCCTCTCGACGTGGTGAGCAAGGGACGCCTGCAGCCGGGGAAAATCCTGCTCATCGATACTGAGGAAGGGCGCATCTACTACGACGGCGACGTCAAGGAACGTCTCGCCAAAGCCCATCCCTACCGCGAATGGCTCCAGCAGAACCGCATCCAGCTGGAGAAGCTGCACAGCGGCCGCCATGTGGAGAACGGGGTGGACGACCTCGGGCGCAAGCTCATCGCCTTCGGCTTCGGACAGGAAGACATCGACCGAACCCTTATCCCCATGGCTACGGCAGGGCAGGAACCTGTGGCTGCCATGGGTAACGACACCCCGTTGGCTGTCATTAGCGACCGTCCGCAGGTGCTGTTCGACTACTTCCGTCAGCAGTTTGCCCAGGTGACCAACCCTGCTATCGACCCCATCCGCGAGGAGCTGGTGATGAGCCTGACGGAGTACATCGGTGCCGTGGGGAAAAATATCCTGACCCCCGACGCTGCCAACTGCAAGATGGTGCGCCTGCCTGGGCCCGTGCTGACAAACAGCGAGCTTGACATCCTCTGCAATATCCGTTACAAGGGTTTCGAGACGCGCAAGCTGGCTATGCTCTTCGATGTCGGGCGGGGTGCAAGCGGTCTTCGTCAGGCTCTCGACGACCTCTGCCATGCTGCCGAGGCATCGGTGGATGAGGGGGTGAACTACATCATCCTCAGCGACCGCGACATCGACCGCCGCCATGCAGCCATTCCCTCGCTGCTTGCCGTGTCGGCCGTACACCATTATCTGATTTCCGTGCAGAAGCGTGTGCAGACCGCCCTCATCGTGGAGAGCGGCGAGATTCGTGAGGTGATGCACGCCGCCCTGCTGCTGGGTTATGGCGCCAGTGCCATCTGCCCGTACATGACCTTTGCCGTGCTCGACGACCTTGTCCGACGTCACAAGATTCAGGAAGAGTACGTCACTGCCGAGGCCAACTACATCAAGGCCGTCGATAAGGGTCTGAAGAAAATCATGTCGAAGATGGGCATTTCGACCATCCGCTCCTATCGCGGTGCCAAGATTTTCGAGAGCATCGGTCTCGGCGAGGATTTGCTCCGGCGCTACTTCGGCACCGAGGTGAGCACCATCGGAGGCATCGGCCTCGGCGACATTGCCGTCGATGCCATCCGTCTGCACGCCATGGCGTTCGGCGCCACCCCATTTGGGGGGCAAGCGGGCGGGCGGGCAGGCGGGCGGGTTAATTATCAATTGTCAATTAACAATTATCAATTAACCAACAACGGCCAGTTTGCCTGGCGCAGGGACGGCATCCTTCATGCCTGGAATCCCGAAACCATCGCGGGTCTGCAGGCGGCCACTCGCCTTGGGTCGTACACGAAGTTCAAGGAATGGGCGAAGAGGATTGATGAAAAAGAGCGCCCCATCTTCCTGCGCGATTTCCTCGGCTTCAAGCGAGCCACGGTGCCGACGCCCATCGACGACGTGGAGCCTGTGGAGAGCATCGTACGTCACTTTGTGACGGGTGCCATGAGCTTTGGCGCACTGAGCATCGAGGCCCACGAGGCCCTGGCGCTGGCCATGAACCGGCTCGGCACACGCAGCAACACGGGTGAGGGCGGCGAGGACAATGCCCGCTACCACACCGAGGTGGATGGCGTGAGCCTCTCGTCGAAGACCAAGCAGGTGGCCAGCGGACGGTTCGGCGTGACGGCTGAATATCTGGTGAATGCCGAGGAGCTGCAGATCAAGGTGGCGCAGGGCGCCAAGCCCGGCGAGGGCGGTCAGCTGCCTGGTTTCAAGGTGAACAAGATCATTGCCAGGACGCGCCATGCCATCGAGGGTATCTCGCTCATCTCGCCTCCGCCCCATCACGACATCTACTCCATCGAGGATTTGGCGCAGCTCATTTTCGACCTTAAGAACATCAATCCCACCGCTGCCGTCAGCGTCAAGCTGGTGGCCGAGAGCGGTGTGGGCACCGTTGCCGCCGGTGTGGCCAAGGCCAAGGCCGACCTCATCGTCATCAGCGGTGCCGAGGGCGGCACGGGTGCCAGCCCTGCCAGCAGCATGCGCTTTGCCGGCATACCGCCCGAGATCGGGCTTGCCGAGACGCAGCAGACGCTGGTGATGAACGGCCTGCGCAGCCAGGTGCGTCTTCAGACCGACGGACAGCTGAAGACGGCGGGGGACGTCGTCATCATGGCCATGCTGGGTGCCGACGAGTTCGCCTTCGGCACGACGGCGCTCATTGTGCTGGGTTGTGTGATGATGCGAAAATGCAACACCAACACCTGTCCGGTGGGTGTGGCCACGCAGGACGAACGTCTGCGAGCCCGTTTCATGGGAAGGGCCGACTATGTCGTCAACTTCTTCACGTTCCTTGCCCAGCACGTGCGCGAACACCTTTCCGCCATCGGCGTCCATAGCCTGAAGGAGATTATCGGGCGGACAGACCTTATCGAGGTGCACACCGACACGGCCACCGACAAACAACGGACCATTGACTTCGCCCGTCTGCTGCACAGGCCTGCGACGGACAAGCCCCTTTATTGGGACCGCGGGGCGTTCACGCGCGTCGGCGGCGTGATGGACGAAGACATCATCCGGGCGGCGCAGCCTGCCATCGAGCGTCAGGAAGAGGTGAACCTCGACTACGCCATCCGCAACACCGACCGCGCTGTGGCCGCCATGCTGTCGGGCGTCATTGCCAAACGGTATGGCGAGGCAGGGCTTCCCGACGGCACCGTCACGCTCAGGTTCAGGGGCTCGGCGGGGCAGTCGTTTGGCGCTTTCGCCGTGAAAGGCTTGCGTCTCCGGCTCGAAGGCGAGTGTAACGACTATTTTGGCAAGGGACTCTCCGGCGGGAGCATCAGCATCGTGCCGCCCGCGCGACGCAGCGACGACTTCGTGGCCGCCGAGAACGTCATTGCCGGAAACACCGGTCTCTACGGTGCCACCTCGGGCGAATTGTATGTGAACGGGCGCGTGGGTGAGCGTTTCGCCGTACGTAACTCGGGAGCTACGGCTGTCGTCGAGGGTGCCGGCGACCACTGTTGCGAATACATGACTGGCGGCCGGGTGGTGGTGCTGGGCCCGGCGGGCCGCAACTTCGCTGCCGGCATGAGCGGCGGCGTGGCCTATGTGTACGACCCTGGCCACACGTTCGACTATTACTGCAACGTGGACATGGTGGAACTCGGCCTCGTGGAGGACGCCGCCGCCCGCAAAGAGCTGCTGGAGCTTGTCCGCCGTCACTACCTCCACACGGGAAGCCCGCTGGCAGGGCAGTTGCTCGACGACTGGAGCCGCCACGTGGAAGACTTCATACAGGTCGTCCCCATCGAGTATAAGCGCGTGCTTGAAGAAGAGAAAATGCAGGCATTGCAGCGTAAGATAGCCGAAGTGCAACGCGATTATTAACTCTCAACTCTCAACTCTCAGCTAGAACAATGGGAAATCCGAAAGCTTTTCTGACTGTGCCTCGTAAGGAGGCAGGCTATCGTCCTGTGCACGACCGCATCCACGACTTCGGTGAGGTGGAGCAGACGTTGAACACCCGCGACCGTCAGGAACAGGCGAGCCGCTGCATGGACTGCGGGGTGCCCTTCTGCCACTGGGCCTGCCCGCTGGGAAACAGGGATCCCGAGTGGAACGATGCCCTCTGGCGTGGCGAATGGGAAGCGGCCTACGAGCTGCTGACGACCACAAACCCCTTTCCTGAGTTTACGGGGCGCGTCTGCCCCGCCCTCTGCGAGAAAGCCTGTGTGCTCTATCACACCACCGGCGAAGCGGTGACCAACCGCGAGAACGAAGCTGCCATCACGGAACGTGCCTTTGCCGAAGGATATGTCACTATTCGGCATCCCGAACGGATTGGGAAACGCGTGGCTGTGGTGGGAAGCGGTCCTTCAGGACTCGCAGCCGCCAATGCCCTGAACCACATGGGCTACACCGTCACCGTCTTTGAAAAGAACGAAGCTGCCGGCGGTCTGCTCCGCTACGGCATACCCAACTTTAAGCTTAACAAGAAAATCATCGACCGCCGCATCTCCGTCATGGAGCAGGAGGGGGTGGAGTTTTGCTACGGCTGCACCATGGCCATTGATAATGGAAAATTGATAATTGATAATGGTTCTGCTGACAAGGATTGTCAATCATCAATCATCAATTCTCCATTTGATGCCATCGTGATTGCATCAGGCACTCCTACGGCCCGCGACCTACGAGTTCCCGGTCGCGAATTAAAGGGTGTTCACCTTGCACTTGAACTGCTGTCGCAGCAAAACCGTGTGCTGGCTGGCAGGGAGTTTCCGGAGGAAGAGCGCGTCACGGCAAAGGGAAAGGATGTTCTTGTCATTGGCGGTGGCGACACGGGGTCGGACTGCATCGGCACGGCTCACCGTCAGGGTGCACGGTCGGTCACGCAGATTGAAATCATGCCCCAACCCCCTGTGGGCCAAAACCCCGCTACGCCCTGGCCGGGCTGGCCTGTCATCCTCAAGACCACCAGCAGCCACGAAGAGGGCTGTACGCGCCGTTGGAATATCAACACCTTGGAGTTTTTGGGTAAGGATGGACGGCTTACCGGTGTCCGCGTCCAGCCCATCGAGTGGGAGCCCAATCCCGCAGGCGGACGGCCTGTGATGGTTGAGGCGGGTGAGCCGGAGGTCATCAAGGCGGAACTCGCGCTGCTGGCGATGGGTTTTCTGAAGCCAGAGCACCCGCAGTATCCTGAGGGCGTTTTCGTTTGTGGCGATGCAGCCAGCGGTGCCAGCCTTGTCGTCCGTGCCATCGCCAGCGGACTTGACACGGCGAGGAAAGTGGATGCCTATGTCAGGGGACTTAATTCTAAATTATTAATTCCTAATTCCTAATTCTCTATGCTCCCCTTCACCAAGATGCACGGCTGCGGCAACGACTATATCTATGTCGATACCACGCGTTACCCCGTTGCCGACCCTGCCAGCGCCGCCCGCCGGTGGAGCGACCGTCACACGGGAATCGGTAGCGACGGACTGGTGCTCATTGGGCATAGTGCTGCAGGTTTTACGATGCGCATCTTCAATGCCGACGGCTCAGAGGCGATGATGTGTGGCAACGCCTGTCGGTGCATCGGAAAGTACCTCTACGAAAAGCGTCTGACCACAGACACCGTGATCCCCCTTCATACGGCATCGGGCGTAAAGGTGCTGAAGCTGGATGTCCGCGAAGGCAAGGTGGCGGCCGTGACGGTGGATATGGGAGAGCCGGTGTTTGAGAACCGGGTGCAGTACAAACCTCAAATCTTGGAGCAGCGAGAGCAAAAGAGCTTGCTCATTTTGCCGAGTCGTGACAAGATAAGACAAAGTCAAGGTGGGAGGCTTCCTGACGGGCTGTTCGTGTCGATGGGGAATCCTCACTATGTCGTTTTTACAGACGATGTGGACAGCGTAGAGACGTTGGGAGGGAAACTGGAATGCCATACGGCCTTTCCCGAACGTTGCAACATTGAGTTTGCCGATGTACGTCCAGATGGTATCCGGGTGCGTGTGTGGGAACGCGGAAGCGGCATCACCATGGCCTGCGGGACGGGAGCTTGTGCCGTCGGCGTTGCAGCCGCCCGGACAGGCCGTGCCGGGCGACAGAGTCGCATCATCATGGATGGCGGGGCACTGGGCGTTGAATGGTGCGAACGAAACAATCACGTCCGTTTGACAGGCCCTGCCGAATTTGCCTTCGAAGGCGAAGTAGAAATATAGTTATCAATTATCAATTGTCAATTATCAATCTTCAATAGTATGGCATTAGTCAACGACCATTTCCTGAAGCTGCCAACGGGCTATTTGTTTGCAGATGTAGCGAAGAGGGTGAACGTCTTCAAGGCGCAGCACCCGAAGTCGGACGTCATCAGTCTGGGCATCGGCGATGTCACGCAGCCGCTTTGTCCCGCTGTCATAGAGGCTTTGCACCGCGCAGCGGACGAGATGGCCAGCGCAGCCACCTTCCGCGGCTATGGTCCCGAACAAGGGTATGATTTCCTGCGTGATGCCATCCTCCGGGGTGATTTCCTGTCACGCGGCATCCATTTGGAGCGCGACGAAATCTTCGTCAACGACGGGGCAAAGTCGGACACGGGCAACTTCCAAGAACTTATCCGCTGGGACAACAGCATTGCCGTCACCGACCCTATCTATCCGGTGTATATCGATTCGAACGTAATGATAGGCCGTGCCGGCACGAGGGGCGACGACGGACGATGGTCGAATGTCATCTACCTGCCCTGTACGGCCGAGAACGGCTTTGTGCCCGAGCTGCCCCAGCAGCGGGTGGACGTCATCTACCTCTGCTATCCCAACAACCTACGGGTACGGCGCTCAGCCGCGACGAGCTGCGACGCTGGGTGAACTATGCCCTCAGGAACGATGCCCTCATCTTCTTCGACGCTGCCTACGAGGCCTATATCCAGCACGACGACGTGCCCCACAGCATCTACGAGATAAAGGGTGCACGGCGCTGCGCCGTGGAATTTCACAGCTATTCCAAGACGGCGGGGTTCACGGGCGTCCGCTGCGGCTACACCGTGGTGCCGAAGGAGGTGACAGTGAGCACGCTGAAGGGCGAGCGCATAGCCCTGAATCCGTTGTGGAACCGTCGGCAGTGTACGAAGTTTAACGGCACCAGCTATCTGAGCCAACGCGCCGCCGAGGCCATCTATACCCCAGAAGGACGCGAGCAGGTCAGGCAGACCATCGACTATTACATGCAGAATGCCCGCCATATCCGTGAAACCCTGTGCAGCATCGGCATGAAGGTCTATGGAGGCGAGGACGGGCCCTACCTATGGGTGCGCACGCCGGCGGGGATGACCTCGTGGCGCTTCTTCGAACAGATGCTTTACAACGCCCATGTGGTCTGCACGCCGGGTGTCGGCTTCGGACCCTCGGGCGAGGGATATGTCCGCCTCACCGCCTTCTGCTCACGCGAACGCACCGAAGAGGCGCTCGAAAGAATCACAAATTACTATTAACCCCAGCAAATTCTTCATTCTTCATTTTTAATTTTTCATTTTTTACAGCGATGGAATCACTAAGAACACAGGTTGTCGGAGAGGCATTCAAGAAGAAGCCCCTCGACGTGGAAGCGCCGGCTGAACGCCCTTGCGAGTATTTTGCAAAACACGTGTTTAACCGCGAGAAAATGTACAAGTACCTGACCAAGGATATCTATGAAAAGATGATGTCCGTCATCGACGGCGGTGCGGGGCTTGACCGCAAAGTGGCCGACGCGGTGGCTGCCGGCATGATGCAGTGGGCCCGCGAGAACGGCGTCACACACTATACCCACTGGTTCCAGCCCCTCACCGAAGGCACCGCCGAGAAGCACGACAGCTTCATCGAGCACGACGGCAAGGGGGGCATGATAGAGGAGTTCAGCGGCAAGCTGCTCGTGCAGCAGGAGCCGGACGCCTCGTCGTTCCCCAGCGGCGGCATCCGCAGCACCTTCGAGGCGCGCGGCTACTCGGCCTGGGACCCCACCAGCCCCGTCTTCATCATTGACGACACGCTCATCATCCCCACCGTATTCATCTCTTACTCAGGCGAATCGCTCGACTACAAAGCTCCGCTGCTGCGGGCGCTGAAGGCCGTCAACGTGGCAGCGACGGAGGTGTGCCATTACTTCGACCCCGCGGTGAAGAAGGTCACCAGCAACCTCGGTTGGGAGCAGGAGTATTTCCTTGTGGACGAAGGCTTGTACGCCGCCCGCCCCGACTTGCTGCTGACGGGCCGCACGCTGATGGGGCACGACAGCGCCAAGAACCAGCAGATGGACGACCACTACTTCGGCTCCATCCCCGAGCGTGTCGCTGCCTTCATGCGCGACCTTGAGATTCTGGCGCTCGAACTCGGCATCCCCTGTAAGACGCGCCACAACGAGGTGGCTCCCAACCAGTTCGAGATGGCTCCTATCTTCGAGGACACCAACCTCGCCGTGGACCACAACATGCTGCTGATGTCGCTGATGAAGCGCGTGGCCCGCAAGCACGGCTTCCGCGCCCTGCTTCACGAAAAGCCTTTCGCCGGCATCAACGGCAGCGGCAAGCACAACAACTGGAGCCTCTCGACCGACACAGGCGTGCTGCTCCATGCCCCCGGCAAGACACCCGAGCAGAACCTCCGCTTCGCCGTATTCATCGTGGAGACGCTGATGGGCGTCTGGAAGCACAACGGCTTGCTGAAGGCCAGCATCATGAGCGCCACCAACGCTCACCGTCTGGGCGCCAACGAGGCTCCGCCTGCCATCATCTCCAGCTTCCTCGGCAAGCAGCTGAGCGAGCTGCTCGACCATATTGAGAAGGCCGACAAGGACGACCTCTTCCAGATGGACGGCAAGCAGGGCATGAAGCTCGACATCCCCGAGATTCCCGAACTGCTGATTGACAACACCGACCGCAACCGCACCAGCCCGTTTGCCTTCACGGGCAACCGCTTCGAGTTCCGTGCCGTGGGCAGCGAGGCCAACTGCGCCAGCGGCATGATTGCGCTGAACACCGCCGTGGCTGAGGCCCTGACTGACTTCAAGCGCCGTGTGGATGAGCGGATAGCAGCGATAGTGAAGAATCCGGAGTTCACGGAGGGCAAACACAACGCCACGTTCCATGCCATCATCGACATCCTCCGCGAGGACATCAAGACGTGCAAGCCCATCCGTTTCGACGGCAATGGCTACAGCGACGAATGGAAGGCCGAGGCTGCCCGGCGTGGGCTCGACACCGAAACCAGCTGCCCCGTCATCTTCGAGCGCTACCTTGACGCGGACAGCATCGCCATGTTCGAAAGCATGGGCGTGATGACGAAGAAGGAACTCGAGGCCCGCAACGAGGTGAAATGGGAGACCTACACCAAGAAGATTCAGATTGAGGCCCGCGTCCTCGGCGACCTTTCCATGAACCACATCATCCCCGTGGCAACCCGTTACCAGAGCCAGCTGCTGAACAACGTGGAACGCATGCATGGCGTCTTCCCCGCCGAGAAGGCCGACGAGCTCAGCGCCCGCAACATGAAGCTCATTGAGGAGATTGCCTTCCGCACCAGCAGCATCGAGACACAGGTGGAGGAACTTGTGGCAGCCCGCAAAGTGGCTAACAAAATCGACGATGAGCATCGGAAGGCCATTGCCTATCACGACACCATCGCTCCCATGCTGGACACCATCCGTCGGCAGATTGACAAGCTGGAGCTCATTGTGGACGACGCTCTCTGGCCCCTGCCGAAGTACCGCGAGCTGCTCTTCATCCGGTAAAACCGCGGGCTAAGACTGTGCTATTCCTTATATAAGAGCAGCGGGCAGCTTCCTTCCCTATCGTCCAAAGCCGTTGGGACACCTTGCCTAACCCGTTAGGACAGGTGTCCCAAGCGCTTTGGTGTAGTTAAAGCTGTAAGCCCATGCCGAAGGGCTGCCCTCTCAGCGTCAAACGCTAATTTCTCAGCATCAAACGCTACGCTGCCAGCATCAAACGCTAATTTCCCAGCATTAAACGCTGGCCACACAGCGTTAGAAAGAAACCGATTTACGCATTCTTTTTCGTCAAATCCCATTCAAACGCACTTCTCGACCCGTTTCGTGACAATTGTGACAATTAGACAGCCATTTTGCGCACGCTTTCTGCGGGAACAGCGACCCCATCGGGCGATTTGGGATGTTCATGCGGGGCGGGTTGGAAGCAGTTTTATGGGTAAAAGTAGCAGTTTTTACTAAAAAATGATGAAAAATGAGTAGAAATAGATGAAAATAGAGATAAAATTATATAATAATATATATATAATAATTTATTATCTTATTCATTTTCTTATACTTATCTTTTTCCTCCCCCGTTTTCGGCGTCCGAAGCGTGCGCAAAATGGCTGTCTAATTGTCACAATTGTCACAACTGTTAAAAAACGCCTGAAAACCCTTTCATTTTCAACGCTTTTTTTGACGGAAAACGCTCAAAAATCGGGGAAAGAGCCGCATTTCGGCTGTGGAATTGTCACAACCGCGGGCAGGGATTAGGATGCTATGAATGCCTCCACGTCGTCGGCGTGGTAGGGGATTATCTGTTCGCCCAGCACACGGCAGCCGTCGGGGGTGATGAGCAGGTCGTCCTCGAGACGTATGCCGCCGAAGTCGCGATAGGTGTCCAGCAGGTCGTAGTTGATGAACTCCTTGTGCAGCCCCTCGCCACGCCACTGGTCGATGAGGGCGGGGATGAAGTAGATGCCTGGCTCGTCGGTGAGCACCCATCCGGGCTGGATGCGGCGTCCGCAGCGAAGGCAGTTGGTGCCGAACTGGGTGCTGGGGCGTACCTCGTCGTCAAAGCCCACATACACCTGGCCGAGGCCTTCCATATCGTGCACGTCCATACCCATCATGTGGCCCAGTCCGTGCTGGAGGAACATCGCGTGGGCGCCTGCTGCTACGGCATCCTCCACGTTGCCCTTCATCAGCCCGAGGTCCTTCAGCCGCTCCGTCATCAGGCGGCAGACGTCGAGGTGCATATCCAGCCACTTCACGCCAGGACGGGCCTTGGCAATGACGAGGTCGTGGCAGGCGACGACGATGTCGTAGATGTCGCGTTGGCGGGCCGTGAACTTGCCGCTGACGGGCGTCACGCGCGTGTTGTCGGAGCAGTAGTGGTTCACCGTCTCGGCACCTGCATCGACGAGCAGCAGCCGTCCCTCCTCAAGGGGGCGCAAGGAGGGCGAGCCGTGGAAAATCTCGCCGTGCTGGCTGACGATGCTGTTGAACGACACCTTGGCACCCTGGCTGACGGCAATGCCCTCCATCAGTCCTGCAATGGCCTTCTCGGTATTGCCCGGACGGACGGCCCGCATAGCTGCCGTGTGCATCGCATAGCCGATGGCCATGGCCCGCTCAATCTCGGCAATCTCCTCGGCAGACTTGACGGCACGCATATCGACCACCGCCTTGATGAGCGCCACGCTGGCACGTGTCCGTGTTTCCAGTGGATGGATGCCCAGCAGGTCAGCAATCTGAATCATCGTGTCGTGGCGGTAGGGGGGCAGATAGTGCACCGTCTGGCCCTTGGCCCGTGCTCCGTCGATGAGGCTTTTCAGCGTGCTCATCGGGGCCGACTGACCGATGCCTGCTTCCAGGGCAAGGTCGTGGACCGAGGGCACGAAGCCCGTCCAGATGATATCCTCGATGTCTTGGTCGTCGCCGATGAGCCACTCCTCGCCTGTGTCGGCATCGATGACACCAGCCAGCCCCTCGCGATGCTGGGCGAAGAAGTAGAGGAACGATGAATCCTGACGATGAGGCCCGTAGCTGTTGGCAGGGTAGTTGCAGGGCGCCTCGTTGTTGCCCATAATGACGATGAGGCCGCTACCGACCTTCTCGCGTAGCGTAATGCGACGTTGGATGTAGGTTTCCTTGGAGAATAACATATTGGTTTATTTACGATTGAATGATTTGCGGTTAACGATGCTGGATGCTTTTTCCTTGAGGTCTTTGAGGACTTTGGGAACCTTAAGGCTTTTAAGGACATTAAGGCTTTTGGGAACTATCGGGGCTTTCGGTTCATAGGGGGTTTTCTTGGTTTTCAGCCAGCCTTCAGCCAAGTACCAGGCAATGGTCTCGCGAGTGCCACGGGCCAGGTCGTAGTCGGCTTTGAAACCCAGTTCGCTGACGAGAGGCTCGGTGTCGCACAGCCAGTTGCGTTGGCTGAGGATGCGGTACTTGTCGTTGTTCAGCGTGACGGCTTTGCCCGTCAGCCGACTATAAAGGCTGCCGATGGAACAAGCCACCCTGCCCAGCCACAGAGGCGCCGTCAGGCGGATGACAAAGCGTTTGTCCAAAGCCTGCTTGACCAACTGCGAGAAGTCCTTGCTGGTATGCACATCGCCATCGGTCACAAAGTAGGCACGTTCCGTTACCTCTTTTTCAATAGCCAGGAAGACGGCCTTCACCAGGTCGCGGACGTAGATGAACGTGATGTCCTGATGCTTGAAACCCAGGGCGAAGTCAAACCCCCGCTGGATGCCCTGCACCATCAACAGGTAGTCCTTATCGCGCGGACCATAGACCCCCGTCGGGCGGAATACCACCCATGGGAAACGTTCAGCATCTTTCAGGTACTCCTCCACACAGAGCTTCGATATGCCGTAGGCCGTGTTAGGCTGCGGTTCGTCGTCGGTAGTGATGGGCTGATGAGGCATACGTTCGTGTTGAGGTCCCCAGGCCCCCAGCGAACTGAGGAAGATGAACTGCCTCGGCACCATCTGGCAACGCATCAGCTCGTCGACGAAATTCCTTGTTCCTACAAAGTTCACCTGATAGAACACCTCCTTGTTGGGGCATTTCGTAGCTCCTGCGCAATGAATAATGTAGTCCCATCCTTGTCCGTCCTGCTCGCGCTTGAAGTCCAGCAATTGGTTGTGCAGATGGTCGACGTTGGCATAGTCCAGCTCAATGAAGTGGATGCGCTCATCCTGGAGATAGCGTCGGCTGCTGGTACTGCGGATGCCCGCCCACACGTCGAAGCCCTTCTCCAGTGCCCGTTCGACCATAAACGAGCCGATGAACCCGCTGGCGCCCGTCACCAATAAACGCTGACGGACCTCGGGAACATCCAAGTCCCACGAAAACGAGAGTTGTGTAGCCATTTCCACCATCACGTCACTTTCACGGATGCAAAAATAGCCATTTTTTCGCAAACTTGTGCACCATTCCGATTTTTTTGTCTATCTTTGCGAATAAAATCCTACGCACTATGGGAAAATCACCAGAAAGAAAGGCTCGCCGTATGACTAAACGGATGCTTACGGCTGCTATGGCGGATATGTTCGCCGAGTACGACGACATCACCCTCAACAAAGTGTTTCAGGAACTCCGCCTGAAAACTCACCCCCTGAAGATGCTGGCCGCTGACGTCATCCAGGAGATGCTGGAGGACGGCTACATCGAAGAAGGCCGCAAGGGGCACTATCATATCAGCGCCGCCCAACAGAGTGGCGAGGAGCCTGAGGAAGAAGAGGACACCATCATCGGACGCCAGTTCGTCGGCACCCTGAAGGTGGGAAAAAACAGCGCCTACCTGCTCAGCAACAGTCGCGACCTCCCAGCCGACATCTTCATCCCCACTAGCAAGCTCAAGGGCGGCCACACAGGCGACAAAGCCGTCGTCAAGGTCGTCGAATGGCCAGGCAACTCGCGCAACCCCATTGGCCATGTCGTGGACATTCTCGGGAAAACAGGTGACAACACTACTGAAATGCACGCCATCTTGGCTGAGTATGGTCTGCCCTACGTCTATCCTCAGGCGGTCGAGGATGCTGCCAATCACATCTCCGACGTGATTTCGGAAGCCGACATCGCACAGCGCGAAGACTTCCGCGACGTCCTCACCTTCACCATCGACCCCTACGATGCCAAGGACTTCGACGATGCCCTCAGCATCCGCCGTATGAAGGACGGGCAGTGGGAAATCGGCGTCCACATCGCCGACGTCACCCATTATGTCAACGAGGGTGGCATCATCGACAAGGAGGCCCAGAAGCGCGCCACCAGCGTCTATCTCGTCGACCGCACCATCCCGATGCTGCCCGAGCGCCTCTGCAACTACATCTGCTCCCTCCGCCCCGACGAGGACAAGCTCTGCTATGCCGTCATCGTGCATATGGACGACAAGGGGCGCGTGCGCTACAACAAGATTGTCCACACCGTCATACGCAGCAACCGACGCTATAACTACGAGGAGGTCCAGGACATCATCGACCGCGAGCTCGAGAAAGAGCGTCACCCCTACGGCACCTTCAGGGACAAGACCGCTGCGCCGCTACCGGGCGACGAGTATGCCGCCGAGCTGATGACCCTCCACCGGTTGGCACAGATTCTCCGCAAGGAACGTTTCGAGCACGGCTCCATCGCCTTCGACCGCGTGGAGGTTGGCTTCGACATCGATGAGAAAGGCCACCCCATCAGCGTCCATCTCAAGGAGCAGACAGAGAGCCATCAGCTGATAGAGGAATTTATGCTGTTGGCTAACCGTATCGTGGCCACCACCATCGGCGCTGTACCCTCGAAACAACAGAAGGTCTTCCCCTATCGTATCCACGACCTCCCCGACGTAGAGAAGCTCGACAACGTAGCTCACTTCATCAGCCGCTTTGGCTACAAGCTCAAGACTACGGGCGACAAGCAGGCCGTCTCTGCCAGCATCAACAAACTCCTTGCCGACGTCAAGGGCAAGCGCGAGCAGAATCTCATCGAGACTATCTCGCTGAAAGCAATGCAGAAAGCCCGCTACTCAACCGACAACATCGGCCACTACGGCCTTGCATTCGACTACTATACCCACTTTACTTCGCCCATCCGTCGCTATCCCGATATGATGGTTCACCGTCTCCTCGCCCGCTATCTGGCAGGGGGGCGCAGCGTCTCCAAAGCCAAATACGAAGAACTCTGCGACCACTCCAGCGCTATGGAACAGCTGGCAGCCTCAGCTGAACGCGCTAGCATCAAGTACAAGCAGGTGGAGTTTATGCAGGACCGTATGGGTCAGGTGTTCGATGCCGTCATCAGCGGCGTTACCGAATGGGGGCTTTACGCTGAAATCACGGAGAATAAGTGCGAAGGCCTCATCCCGATGCGCGACCTTGACGACGACCATTATGAGTTCGATGAACGCAACTACTGCCTCGTCGGCCGCCGCACTCACAACCGCTATTATCTGGGCGACCCCGTGAAGGTGGAGGTTTCCCACTGTGATTTGGAAAAGAAACAACTCAATTTCCTCCTCGTAGGATGATTCGCAGGGCTGACAACAACGACTTTCGCGAGCTGGCCGCTCTGTTCCGTCAAAAAAGTATGACTTTGGGCACACTGCTGGGTGTCTATTACATCGTGAAGTTCTGTCTCTTCCCATTGAGCTTCCGTTCGGGCCTGGCAGGGATGTTGTTTATCGTTTTGACGCTGTTTGTGCCTTTTGTGGCATGGAGGATGGTCAAACGTTTCCAGATGGAGAAGATGCCCGAAGGAATGCCGTTTGTTACCGCGTGGACGTTTGCACTGAGGATTTTCTTTTTTGCATCGTTATTGGTTGCTGTGGCACATTATATCTATTTCGCCTTCCTTGACGGTGGAGCATTGGCCCAAGCCTATACCGATAACCTTGCCCAGTTACGCGAGACCTCCATTGAGGGGGTCACGAACCAAATGACATGGCAGAGCCAGCTTGACGCGTTCGAGAAAACCTTTGAGTCCGTTGCCGCCCTTAAACCTATTCAGCTGGTAATGGAGTTGCTGGTCAACAACCTTTTCTGGGGCAGCATTGCCGCTCTCTTCATTGCCTTGTTCACCAAACACCCTAAAACCTTTAACCCTTAACCCTTAACCTTTACCCCCCCCCAAAAAAAAATGGACATTTCAGTTGTAGTGCCGCTTTATAACGAGGCTGAGTCGCTTCCCGAGCTGTATGCTTGGATTAAGCGTGTGATGGACGAGAACGGATTCTCCTACGAAGTCATCTTTGTCAATGACGGCTCGACCGATGAGTCGTGGGACGTCATCGAGCGCCTCCACTCCGAGCACCCCGAAGTGAAGGGTATCAAGTTCCGCCGCAACTATGGCAAGAGCCCAGCCCTCTTCTGCGGTTTCCGCCGTGCCCAGGGCGACGTGGTCATCACGATGGATGCTGACCTTCAGGATTCTCCCGATGAGATACCCGAACTTCGCCGTATGATTGTTGAGGACGGCTACGACCTCGTCAGCGGCTATAAGCAGAAGCGCTACGACCCCCTCTCGAAGACCATTCCCACTAAACTTTTCAATGCTACCGCACGTAAGGTCAGTGGCATACACAACCTTCACGATTTCAACTGCGGTCTCAAGAGTTATCGTCGCGACGTTGTCAAGAGCATCGAGGTCTATGGCGAAATGCACCGCTACATTCCCTATTTGGCCAAGAATGCGGGCTTCACGAAAATCGGCGAGAAGGTCGTCCACCATCAGGCTCGCAAGTACGGCAAGACGAAGTTCGGCCTCGACCGCTTCGTCAATGGCTATCTCGACCTACTGACGCTCTGGTTCCTCAGCAAGTTCGGGGTCAAGCCGATGCACTTCTTCGGTCTGTGGGGCTCGGTGATGTTCATCGTCTGCTTCATCATCATCATCTGTCTCCTTATTGCCCGTCTGGTCAGCCATATTTACTTGACGAACAGCGTTTGGTTCTTCCTTTCCTTGGTGGGTATGATACTCGGCACGCAAATGTTCCTCACGGGTTTTATCGGCGATCTCATCAGCCGAAACTCAGAAAGCCGCAACAATTACAACATCGAAAAGGAACTATGACCCACCTCCCCTTTGCGACGTTAAAGACCTTATGTTTAGCGGCCTTATTGTCATGGGTGTTACTGACTCTATTTGCCAGTTGTGGAGGCGATGACTGCGTTATCAACAACACCGTCACAGCTACAATGAACTTTTATCTGTCCGACGGCAATCCCTGTCAGATTACCGATGAACTTACCGTCAGCATAACGCGTGCCGAGCTTGACAGCGTGGTCCTCAACAAGAAAACGGGCGCTTCGGGCCTCAGCTTTCCCCTTGGCTACGCCAGCGCGTGCGATACCTTTGTCTTCCAGTTTGCCCGTATGGGCGTCAGCGACTCGGTGTTTATCCACCACGATAACCACCCCTATTTCATCTCGCTCGACTGCGGAACGGCAATGTTCCACACCCTCACTACTGCAGACTGCACGCACCATCTGATGCAGTCCGTCCAAATCACTCACCCCGAAATCAACTACGATGCGCAGGAGAACATTCGTATTGTATTTGGCAATTAGTCTGCAGGTGTCGCTTGCGGCTCATGGGCAGGAGAAGGCGCCTTTTTTTCGTGGGCTCTCCGTTGGCGTAGATGTCTTCGGATGGATATATCCTATCTTTGTAAGCGATGCCTATTATAACAACGAGGTGTCAGCTGCCGTGAACTTGCAGAACCGCTTCTTCCCTGTAGTGGAGGTGGGCTATGGCCATTGCAACACCGTGGGCGACCTCTATGGCATTCGCTACACCACGGCTGCGCCCTACTACCGTGTGGGAATGGACTACAACTTTCAGTACAAGAAGCATTCGCCCGTGGGATTCATTTTCAGCGGTGTCCGCCTAGGCTATAGCAACAGCACTTACGACGTGGAAGCCGCGCCGCTCGCCGACCCTGTAACTGGCAACGAAGTCCCCTTCCGCCTATCCGACATCCCCTGCCGGGCCTTGTGGGGTGAGGCGTTAGTCGGCATCCGCAGCCGTGTATGGAAGGGCTTTTCCTTAGGATGGAGCCTCCGCTACAAACGTCTGTTCTCCAACTGCACCTCTGCTAACGGCAATCCTTGGTTTATCCCAGGCTATGGTGTCCACGGCGCGGAAACCTTTGGCGCCACTTATCAACTGATATGGAACTTCTGATGGTATGACAACAATTGAAATATGGCTTTTGGCGATAGCGTTGGCGATGGACTGCTTTGCGGTGTCTGTTACGAGCGGGTTGATATTAAAGGAAGTGCGTCTGCGTCCTATCCTGACGATGGCACTGCTATTTGGCCTTTTTCAAGCGTTGATGCCATTGATTGGATGGATGGGAATGAGGTATTTGAGCGGCTACATCGAGCGTTTCGACCATTGGATTGCCTTCGGTCTGCTGGCTATTATTGGCGGAAAGATGTTTTGGGAGGGCTGCAAAGGAGGTGAAGGCAGCCATTTCGACCCCACGCGCATGAACGTTGTTCTCGGCTTGGCGGTAGCCACCAGTATCGATGCTCTTGCCATCGGCATCTCGTTTGCTTGCATGGGTATGACGGTTTTTAGCGATATCCTGGTGCCCATTCTCATCATCGGCTTTGTGTCATTCCTCTTCTCGTTTGTTGGCTCGCTCATCGGTGTCCGTATCGGAGGGCGATTCCATCTTCCTGCTGAGCAGATAGGCGGCATCATCCTTATCCTCATTGGTATTAAGATTCTTATCGAGCATCTCTTATGAGCGAAATGAAGAAACCCATCAACTGGTTAATCCTTCTCCTCCTTGTCGTGGGCACGGTGCTTGTCGTGCGTCACGACGGCAAGGGTGGCACGGGAACGTGGCACACCAATCAGGGCTATATCTTCGGTACCGTCTATAAGGTGACCTATCAGTACAAGGACGATATACAGATGCTCATCGAGACGCGCATGCACGAGGTTGACAACTCGCTTTCGCCCTTCAATGAGCGCTCTGTTATCACCCGCATCAACACAGGCGAGAATATGGAGACCGACAGCCTTTTCCGCACCGTCTGGCGCAAGGCCGCCGAGGTTTATCGGCTCACAAACGGCGCCTTCGACATCACCTGTGCCCCGCTCGTTAACGCCTGGGGATTCGGCTTCCGCCAATCGGAGTTTCCCACTCCGCATATCATCGATAGCCTGCTTGCCTTCGTCGGTATGGACAAGGTGCGGATGGAGGGTACGCGAATAGTAAAGGACGACCCCCGCACACTCCTTGACTGCAGCGCCATTGCCAAGGGCTTTGGCTCCGACTGTGTGGCGGCGCTTTTTGAAAGCCTCGGTATCCGGAACTATATGGTGGAGATAGGTGGCGAAGTGGTGGTGCGCGGTGTCAATCCCAAGGGAAATCACTGGCGCATCGGCATCAACCGTCCCACGGACGACAGCCTTTCCCTATCCAACGAACTTGACACTATCCTCTCCCTCACCGATTGCGGCCTTGCCACGTCGGGCAACTACCGCAACTTCTATATCCGAGAGGGCCGTCGATACGCCCATACCGTCGACCCGCGCTTGGGCTATCCCGTCCAGCACGCTGTGCTTTCCGCCACGGTCATCGCCCCCACGTGTATGGAGGCTGATGCCCTCGCCACCTCTTTTATGGTCATCGGATCTGATAGCGCCCGCACCATTGTTGATGCCCGCCGCGATCTCCGCGCCTACCTCATCCTCTCTGCCGATAGCGCTGGATACACCACCCTCCGCCTCGGGCGATGGGAGGAATAGAAATAGAAACCAGTAATTGTATATATCATGAAAAAAACGCTCCTCTGCTTTTTCGTCATTTTGTGTTCAAACTTCGCATTTCAGTCCTCAGTCGTACGTGCTGCTGATGTCATCGTGACCTCCCCCGACGGTGCACTTGTCCTTACTATTCAGACGGAAAAGGGCTTATCGTACCACCTCTCATCTCACGGCACTCAACTGATAGCCTCTTCGCCGATGGGCTTTGAGCTGAAGGACGAATTTCCGATGACGGGCGATTTTACACTCGTCCGCCCTGTTGACGTCCAGTTGTGCTGTGACCATTGGCACCCGGTGGTGAGGAATCGTCACGCTGAAGTCTCGCTCACTTGGAACGAGGCCACCCTGCAGTTGGTCGAGACTAGCGGCGATCGTCGCCGTATGGATATCGAGGTGCGTGTCTTTGATGGCGGCGCAGCTTTCCGCTACACCCTCTACGGCGCTCCCAGGATTGGTGAACGTCAGATTACGCGCGAACTCACGTGTTTCAACGTGCCCGAGTCTGCATCGGCGTGGGCAGCCATCTACAACCCCGACTACACCTCCAGTCAGGAGAACTCCTTCTGGAAGACAGCCGCTACCGAACTTTCCACCGAACGGGTGATGGGGTTGCCCTTCCTTGTAGAACTGGACACGGAGCACTACATCGCTATCACCGAGGCATGCATCGACGATTTTACGTCGTGCTACATCGGGCGTAGCGAGGGCGTGCACGATGGCCTTGTCAGCCTCTCTACCCGTCTTTCGCCCCTGCCGGGAGAGCCTGTGGAGGGAGTGAAGGTGCGTTTCGACGAGCAGACGACTTCGCCTTGGCGCGTACTTCTTGTTGCCGATCATCCTGGGCGGTTTATAGAGTCGGAGATTATCCATGGGCTCAATCCGCCGTGTGCCATTGCCGACCCCTCGTGGATAAAGCCCGGCCTCTCAGCTTGGGACCACTGGTGGAGCGGCGAGGTGAAGATGGAGACGGACGTCATCAAGCAGTATATCGATTTGGCTGCTGCCGAAGGATGGCCCTACATGCTGATTGACTGGCAATGGTATGGCCCCTACAACACCCCCCAGGCCGATATCACGCGCCCAGCTCCACAATTGGATATGCCAGGCATTCTTGCCTACGCTCGCCAGAAGAACGTCCGCTGCTGGCTTTGGCTCTACTGCACAGACGTCAACCGCAACGGCGCCTTCCGCCGTGCCTTTGCCGAGTATGAGAAGTGGGGCATTGCGGGCATTAAGATAGACTTCATGGATCGTGACGATCAGGAGATGATGCGGTGGTACCGCCGCATTGTACGCTGTGCTGCCGAATACCATCTGATGGTCGATTTCCACGGAGCCACCAAGCCCGACGGCATCGAGCGCACGTGGCCTAACCTGCTCACCCGCGAGGGTGTGCTGGGTGAAGAGTACTACAAATTCTCCACCCGTGTTACGCCTGAGCACAACACCACGCTGCCCTTTACCCGCATGCTGGCAGGGCCGATGGACTACACGCCGGGCGGTTTCCTCAATGTCACTCCTGCCGACTTCCGCCAGCAGACACCCACGCTCGTTACCAACACCCGCTGTGCCGAACTGGCCAAGTTTGTCATCTACGAAAGCCCCCTCACCGTCTTCAGCGAGCACCCCGACCACGTCCTTGGACAGCCGGGAGCCGATTTCCTGAGCCGCGTGCAGACCACGTGGGACGACACTCGCTTCCTCGCGGGCTATCCAGGTGAATACGTCGCCCTAGCTCACCGGAGCGGCAGCCAGTGGTTCGTCGGTGTGCTGGGCAACAGCCAGCCGCGTTCGCTCACGCTTGACACCTCATTTTTGCCAGCAGGTGATTACGAGTTGGAGTATTGGGCTGATGGCCCCAATGCTGGTAAGAAGCCCACGGAAGTTGTCCACAAGACCGTCAGGCTGCGTGCAGGCCGCCCGCTGAAAATCCGCCTTGCCGCTGCAGGAGGCTACGTCGCTATACTCAGCCCAAAACCTGTGTCCAAATAGAATCAAACGTTAGAAAAATAGAATCAAATTCTATAAAATTAGAATCAAACGTTAATTTGCTAGCGTTTGATTCTAATTATTAAAAGCCTTGCGCTTTATTGCAAGCCTTTGCAAGGTTAGGGTACTCGAAGTGGGAATTGAACCCACACGCCCATCACTGGGCAAGGGATTTTAAGTCCCTCGTGTCTACCGATTCCACCATTCGAGCATCGTTTCGGCTGCGAAGGTAGTGCAAAAAAACGGATTCGCGAACACAAAACGCATTTTTTTTCCGTTGGCGGGGTATTTTTCCCTTTGCATCGCTACCTCTCGTTGCACTTCATGACCTTCTTGCCGTTGTAGATGTAGATAACGCCGGGTAGCATGTCGTCAGGCGAGGATACGGGACGGCCCATGAGGTCGAAGAGTCCCTGGCGACAGGGCAGCGCATCGTCGGACAGCAGGGGCGAGGCAGGGGCGAAGGGCGTGCGGACACCCGTGTCGATGTAGTTGGGGTCGCCCAGGTAGTAGAGGTGGAAGGCATCGCACTTGTACCATGTGTCGCCCTCAGCAATACCGATGGTGAGTTCACCGCTATCCACCCAGATGCTGTCAATGACAGCCTCGGTAAGGTAGTACTTGCCCAGTTCGGAGGCGGGGACGGCCAGAGTGTCGGCATCGGCGAAGATACGGACGGTGCCGCCTTCGTCAGTACCCGTCATGACGGTGAGCCGGTACCAACCTGTGAGCAGCCCCGTGATAGTCTGCGAGATGCCGGTAGACTTGTTCTGACTATTGTTGTGGAGAAAGAAGTTGCCTTCGCTGCGGGCGATAAAAGTGGCGGTATTGGTGACGGGGCGGACGACTGAGTGGTTGTCGGTCTTCCAGCCGGTCTTGTTGTTGGTCTCGAACGAGGGGTTGGTGATGAACGCCGTGAAGTCGACGGGCTGGGTGACGGTAGCCACCATCAGGGGATAGCTGACGCTGAAGGTCTCCATTTCCTTGATGATGTGGTTGATGTCGGTGGACTCCAGTTCCATGGCTTGCCAGACGTCGCGGGCATGGGCAATGAGAGCGCGCATCTGGATGTTGGCGCTGTCGCGGAGGGTGGCGTGGTGCGCATCGTAGAGCGCCTGTGCCTCATCGATGGCGAGGGCCAGTTTGCGGTAGGCTTTCTCAAACGTCTCGTTGACCGTGGCACGCACTTTTTTCGATGTTGAGGCGAGGACGAAGGTGAACGGAGCAGCCGTGTAGGTGGTGTCGGCCTCGGCATTGAAATACTGCGTCGAGACCGTGGGGTCGGTGTCGAGGACGAGGACGTGGGTCTTGACATCAGGCACGAAAGCACGGGGGCGGAAGGTGGCAAAGGCACCGATGAAGGGGCTTGTGACCATGGTGTCGGTAACTACGCTGACGGTGACGTCGGTGGCCGAGAAGGGTTTGGGGGTAGTGGTGCTGGCCAGCACCATGTAGGGCTTGGCGGCATCGAGGTGGCTCACCTTTGTAGCCTCGGTGAAGTACGACTTGCCCACTTCGGTGACGTAGCGGCAGACGTAGTCGCGCGGGCTGGGGCAGGCGAAGGGCAGGATGAGGGTGTTGAGTACACCGGGAGTGAAGTCGGGCGTGTACTGTGCCCTGGTGGCTTGGAACGGCTCCAGGGGGCGGAAGTCGTAACCCGCTGTGAGGCGCAGGTCGGCACAGCGGCCGCCGGCAACGATGTTGGTGCCGCCGGGGACGTCACCTTTCACATAGAAGAGGGCGTTGGGGTTGGCGGCGCTGAGGCTACCCTTAACGCCGCTGACATGGCGTAGGTCGTAGGCGGTGACGGCGGGGTCGTGGGAGTAAGCGGCGAAGGCCGTGACATCCCAGGCACCAGAGAGGACGGCCGTGCCGTCGATGATCGTGTCGACAGCCAGCGACTCCTTGCCCACAACGAAGCGCAGCAGGGTATCGGTCGTGACGGCGGTCATGTCCTCAGCCGAGACATGGAGGATGAGGTGCAGCCCTTCGTTGAGGCGGTTGAAGGTGTGGTCGATGGTCTGACGTTCGCCCGAGCCAAAGGCAATGGTGTTGACGTTTTTGTTCTTGTAGCTCTTCACCTCGCCGGTTTCAGGATCCCACTGGTCGAGGACGAACTTCACGGTGGGCTGCCCCGGGGTAGCCTCGGCGCTGTTGCTGATGTCGGCAAAAACGCTGACGGTGTTGCCGTTGAGTTTATAGAACGCCATGCCGTCCACCATGACGGTGTCGGTTGAGACGGAGGCATCGATGCCGTGGAGGTTGAACGACGGTGTGGGGTCAACGACGTTAACAGATGCGTGGGTGATTACCTGACGGTTGGCATCGGTGGCATAGATGAAATAAGAGCGCGTGAGGGAAGGACGGAATTCGAAGGGAACGGAAACCGTCTCGCCCGGGGCAATAGTAGTCTCGTTGTTAGTGGCCACGGCAGTGCTGGACGACGAGGGTGCTTTCTCCGTCGTCTGAAGATAGAGCTGGAAGCCCTTGACAGGAACGGTGCCATTGTTAGTGATGTCGACCGAAACGGAGCCTAACACGCGTCGGTAGAGAGTGCTGTCGGTGTGAATAACGCCCGAGACATTGGGATGGGTGGGGGTGATGTTGTAAACGATTTCCTGCCAGATGCAGAAGCCATTGACACCGTCCTTGAGGTCAAGAGTGTACCATCCGTCACCGCCTCCACCCCAGCCGAAGTTGAAGTGCCAAAGGCCGTTGCGGGCGTTATAGCCGTCGATGTTAATGGCGTGTCCGCTCTTTCCGTCGGTGGTGAAGCCCGAGTAAATTAGCGGCTTCTGGGCGGCAAGGCTGCCGTAGATGAAGCTTTCCCAGTTTTCTATTTCCATCTCGTTGCGGCTAAGGTGAGTGCCGCCCAGCCCAAAATGGCTCTTCATGGCCTTGTTGGCTTCGCTGATGTAGCCGCCTGTGGAATGCCAGTAGCCTAGACGTGCTGCCGCGCCGATGGTGAAGCAGAGAGTGGCCACGGGGAGCTTGAGTTCCTGTGGCTCGTTGTTGTTGTAGCTGTCGAACATCAGGTCGTATTCAATAGGTGTGCCCTTGGGGTAGCTGACGGTGACGTCGCACTGCTCCTCGCCGCCCCTGTAGGTGGGGGTCGTGGCCAGCAGCTGGTGGGGGAGGTCCTTGCGGAAGTAGTAAATGACCTGCGATGTGGCGGTGGCTACACAGCCAACGACGGCATGGTCGCCATTATCGGGGCAGATGGGACAAAGGATATTCCAAGGAGCGCCTTGGTTCCAGTGGCTTTTCATGAGCGGAGTGATGGTCTCGCGATAGGCATTGGCACGATGCGGAGCGTACGACGGCAGCTTAGCCTCACGGCCCAAAGTCACCACGTCAGTAACGCAGTTCAGCATATCACGCAGCGCAGGGGGAAGGTTGTTCTCGTCAAAGTCGCCGCTGTCGGTATAGCCTAGCACGGCAGGTTGGCAGTCATCGCCGCTGACAAGGATGTAGCCTTTGTCGTCGCCACGGGAGATGACATAGTAGGGAGCATCTTCCTGAGGGGCGGCAGAGGCAGTGCGGCGCATGGCACGAACACGTTGCGGGGCAAGCGATTCACCCAGGAATTCCTCCGCAATGCGGATGGCTTGAGAGGAAGTGACAACCTCGGCCTTCAAGGTGGCAAAACCAACAAAAACGGCTGCAAAGAGCAGGATAGCGTATTTTTTCATCTTCGTAAATAAAAATTGAGTGCGCAAAGGTACATTTTTGTATGGTAAAAAAAAGTTAATGCCTGAATTATTTTAGAAAAACTCTTGCAAATGGGAAAAAAAGCAGTACTTTTGCGCCCCAAATCAAAAAAGAACACCTAAAAACAAGAACGAAACTATGTATTGGACACTTGAATTAGCATCAAAACTGGAGGACGCTCCCTGGCCAGCAACCAAGGACGAATTGATTGACTACGCCGTCCGCTCTGGCTCGCCGCTGGAGGTTATCGAAAACTTGCAAGAGATAGAGGACGAGGGAGAAATATACGAAAGCATCGAGGATATCTGGCCCGACTACCCTAGCAAAGAAGACTTTTTCTTCAACGAGGATGAATATTAGGTATTTTGATTTAAATTTCAATCAAAAACCAGCGGGAGGAGCAAAGATGCTTGCTTGTCTCGCTGGTTTTTTATGGTACTAAATAGTTCTTTTTGTTTGCCTTAGTTGCGTTTCTACATTAAATATCTTTTTCTCATTTTCCTTGCCTCTTTTTGTTCTTTTTGGACATTGCGGCATCATACTTCTCCCAAAGTTTCTTCTTTGCTGTCAAAGCCTGTTGCCTGGCCGTGCTTTCGCGTGCGGCTTTCTCGGTAATTGCTTCATCTTCGGGAGAGGCGTATGCATGACGGAATGCTTTCTGTTCTTTCCAGTCCCCACGAGTGAAATCAGGGAAAGATACTGCTGCACAGCCGTTGTCCATACTCAATGCCCCAAGTTCAGCTAAGGCGCACCACTCGGCTAAGTCATAGACGTCGATATCTAACGGTAGCCCGTTCTGAAGGCAATATACCAGCCGGGCATCCATAGTATAGTCCATGCCGCCATGGCCAAATTCACGTCCGAGGTCGCCGAATTTTTTCAAGATAGGGTGGTAGTACTTCGTCATGAGTGCATCGTACTCTTTTTGGGGAAGAAAGGTGTGCCCGGAAATCTTACCCGCCATTTCGGCCAGGCCCATATCGCTGACACTCTTCTGGCTGATATAGATCTTTGGGTCAGGGTATTTGGTGCAGTAGCCTTTAGTGCCAGTGAGTTTATACAGACGATTGTAGGGCTGAGGACTCATCACGTTGTGTTGAATTTCTACGACCTTGCCCTTTTCAGTACGCATAAGTGTAGTTGTATGGTCTCCATTGCGGAATTCGTCGCATTCCTTACCAGTTACTTCCTGATAGCCTTCTCGGCCGCAGAAGCTTTCGGTGTCCATAGCGACAAGCGTTTTGAAGCGATCGCCGCGATGGATGTTCAGCGCCTGAGCTACTGGCCCCAGTCCGTGAGTGGGATAGATGTCGCCTCGGTTCTCCTTATTATATTTCAGTCGCCAGTGAAGATTTTCCGGATCCGAGCCGTCGGGGTTATGCCAATAACCGGTCCAGATGCCCGCTTCGTTCAGCGTGTGGATGTAGGCTCCTTCTGCACGGATAATCTCACCGAAGAGTCCTTGTTGTGTCATGTTTAATGCACACATTTCGTAGTAGTCGTAGCAGCAGTTTTCCAATAGCATACAATGCAGGCGATTCTTCTCACTCAGGTTGATGAGCTCCCAGCATTGTTCTAAATTCATGACACTGGGCACTTCGATGGCTGCGTGCTTGCCGTTCTCCAGCGCACACTTGGCAACGGGGAAGTGGTGGTCCCAGTCCGTTGCTACGTACACCAGATCGATATCCTCGCGCTTACACATTTCCTCGTAGCCCAGTTCTCCGCTGTAAATGGCGGCAGGCGGGAGGCCAGCCTCACGGAGATATTTCTGGGCATCTTGTGCGCGTTCTTCTTCATAGTCACAAAGGGCTACAATTTCTACGCCAGGGATGTGGCAGAATCGGTTCACAGCCCAAGGACCGCGACTTCCCAGACCTGCAAATCCCACACGAACCGTTTCCAGCTTGGGAGCCGTCAGACCCAGAACGTTTTTCTGCCCTGCGGGGCGGGCAGGAGTGTCGATGACTATGGTACCCTTTTCCCAATGCCATTTTGTGCTAGGGCTGATACTCTGAGCACCCATGGAGGTGCAAAAGGCAAGCAGAGCTATGCCGAGAAAGATTCGATGCTTCATATCTTTTTTGTCATATGAAAAAAATTACTATTTCTTCACCTTCACTCCGTCGGCTTTGATGAGTGTCAGGAGGCTTTGTGTCCAAATCTCAGCCAGATGGACAGCACCTTCGGCATTGGGGTGGAGATAGAAGGTGCCAGAGTTGCCGCGTTCGGCGGTAAAGAGGGGACGGTTGTTCTCAAAAAACTCCCATACGCCCCGTTCGCCAGCATAAACCTGGTCGTATTCGGCTACGAGGGCATCGATGATGGGGTAGTAGGAGCGGAGTCGCGTCATGCCTTCCTCAAGGTAGCGCGAGCCGTTGTGGGTGTTAGGGCTATACCAGAGGGGGTAGTTGACGATGATTTTGCAGGTGGGAAAGCGGCGGATGAGCTCGTCGATGATAACCTTCATGTTCGTGCGGAAGGTCTCGGTGCTGACGGGCGCCCCTTCGGTACCGATGATGGCGCTGTCGTTGGTACCCAGCATGATGCTGAAGTAGAGCAGGCCGCCATTGTTACGGACAAATGTGTTGGCAGCCATGGAAACGGTGGTAAAGTCAGAGCGTCCTGGCAGATAGCCCCAGGTAGTGATGCCTGAGTGCCCGCCGTTGAAAACGTGGGTGGTGACGCCGGTGGCTTCCTCGACCATCTGCCGGCAGATGATGGGCGGAGCCTGCGTGGTGGGGTTGCTGAGTGTGGCTCCGTAGGTGATGCTGTTACCGATAAAGACGAGGTTTATGTTCTCCTTCGGGTTGCTGGGAGCGGGTTTTTCCTCTTCTTCTTTCTGGATGGCTTCATAGACTTGGAATCGGCCAAGGGAGAGCAGCAGGCCTGTGCGCGACGTACGGTCGCAGGTGCGGCTGGCTAACGTGCGCTTAACGACGAACTTGACGTCGGTATAGGCTGCGCCAAGGTCGATGTGGGGCGAGGTATAGCGTTCAGGGCGCATGGCTGTAAAGTCGGCGTCCATGTTCGTCAGCGTACGGATGAACTTCCATTTGCCGTCAGGCTGATTGGCAGCGAGGACATCCACCTCGAGGGGGGTGTCGTAGGTTGATTGCCAGTTTGAGCCCGTCATGGTGAAGATGATGTGTTGCTCAGCCTTGGTAAAGTGTACTTGCAGATAGGGGTCAACGCCAGCTGGAATGACGTTGGGGCCGCTCCAGGCGGTGTGGAAGATGTACTCGTCCGTACCCACGCCGTCGCTTTCAGGACGCAGCAGGTTCGCCACGCCGAACTGGTTGCTCTGCGGGGGAGTGGAGGTGATTTGTGCAGGGTCATTCAGCAGGGCACGGCCTTTTGTCCAGACCATCGTGGCAGCTATGCTGCACGTTGTCTGCAGGCTTGCCACGAAGACAAGCAGCAAAGGAAGGATGATATGTTTTTTCATAGAATAGAGAAGATAAAAGATTTTGACGGCCCAAAGATAGTGCAAGGCGAGAGATAATGCAAATTTATTTGCAATTATCTGAGGTGATTTCTGCCGAATACGAAATCAGGCACATCGTCTACAAAAATCCCTTTTCCTTTATTGCTATAGGGGAAAGAGAGGGAAACGACAGAAATCTGTCACTATCTGTCACTCATTAGTTCCTGAACGCCAACAAGTTTGACGGATTGACGGATATGACGGAGAAAAAAACTTTTTTTCTGCATTATCTGTTTCCGCAGAGAATTGCAGGAATTGCCGCAGGCCATCCCCTCAACTGTCCAGACAGACCTTGCTTTCCAGAAAATTCCATCAAATGGAAAAAAAATTCCAGCTGATGGAACTTTTTTTCCAGCAGCTGGAATTTTTCAAACGTCAAACGTTATTTCAGCATAGTTTACAGCTTAGCGGTCTATCAGTAGAGTCGTGTGTATAACCCAGAAAGGTATCAGCTGAGCAACCTGAACAAATGCCTATACTAAATGGATGTTACGTGCCGATGCAGCAATAAACGATACAAATAGGGGATGAGGATGTGTCGGACGGCTACGAAATTCGGGATGATACTGTACTCCTACGAAGTGGGGATGATCCTTCAACTCCATCGCCTCCACAAGGTCAAGGTCGGGGTTGATGCCTGCTGTTCGCAGACCGCCCTCCTCCAGCACCTGACGGAATGCGTTGTTTAGTTCATAGCGATGGCGGTGGCGCTCGGTAATGATGTCCCCTTCAGGCATACCGTAAGCCGCTGCAATGAGCGTACCAGGTAAGAGGCGGCAGGCATAGTTGCCCAATCGCAACGTGCCACCCATGTCGTGAATATCCTGTTGCTCGTCCATGAGACAGACAACGGGATGAGGTGTATGGGGACTTAGTTCGGTTGAGCTTGCTCCGTCCAGCTGGCAGACATCACGTGCAAATTCAACGGCAGCTACTTGCATACCGAAGCAGATGCCGAAGAAGGGTATATTGTGCTCCCTTGCATAACGGCAGGCCATCATCATCCCCTCCGTACCTCGGCTACCAAATCCGCCAGGGACAATGATACCATCGTAGGTGCTGAGAACGGAGGCTTCTCCTCCTGTAGGTTCCAGCGTCTCGGCATCGATGTAATCGACCACTACTTGCGTGCCGAAGTGGTAGCCGGCATGGTGGAGGGCCTCGGTGACGCTGATGTAGGCATCGGGCAGATGGGTGTATTTGCCCACAAGGGCTATGCGTACGGTGCCGTGTAGGTTGTTCACGGTATCGACAAGCTTTGTCCATGCCTGCAGGCGGGGCTGGGGCGATGGTGTTAGGCCGAGGCCACGGAGCACGATGTCGTCGATGTGCTGATGGTGGTAGAGTAGGGGCACCTTGTAAATGTTCTTCACATCGACGCTGGCGATGACGTGGTCGGTGGGGACGGAGCAGAAGAGGCCTATCTTGGCCATGACGTCGTGGGGAGGCATGACGGGGGTGCGGCAGACGATGATGTCGGGCTGTATGCCCGCCCCGCGCAGATCGATGACAGAGTGTTGCGTGGGCTTGGTCTTCAGCTCGCTCGAACCGTAGAGGGCGGGCAGCAGGGTGGTGTGGATGAAGAGGGTGTCGGCAGGGGCATGCTCGATGCGAATCTGACGGAGCGCTTCGAGAAAGGCCTCCGACTCGATGTCGCCCACCGTTCCGCCAATCTCGGTGATGACGATGTCGGCACCGGTGGACGAGGCCGCCTCGTGAATCTTATGCTTGATCTCGTCCGTCACATGGGGCACAATCTGCACGGTGGCGCCGAGGTAGTCGCCGCGCCGTTCCTTGTCGATGACGCTTTTCAGCACGCGGCCCATGGTGATGTTGGAGGTGTAGTTGAGTTCCTCGTCGATGAAGCGCTCGTAGTGTCCGAGGTCAAGGTCGGTTTCGCATCCGTCAGCGGTGACGAACACCTCGCCGTGCTGGTAGGGGCTCATGGTGCCGGGGTCGACGTTAATGTAGGGGTCGAACTTCTGCATGAACACCTTGTAGCCATGCGCTTTCATCAGCAGCGCCACGCTGGAGGCGGTAATCCCCTTGCCCAGGCCGGAGACCACGCCACCCGTTACAAAAATAAACTTAGCCATCTTTATAGTTCAAAATTCATAATTCAATTTTTCTGGCACCTCATTCCCATTCGATGGTCGAGGGCGGTTTGGAGGAGATGTCATAACAGACGCGGTTGACGCCTTTCACCTTGTTGATGATTTCGTCTGCCACGTCGGCGAGAAAGTCCTGCGGAAGTCGTGCCCAGTCGGCCGTCATGGCATCGGTGCTGGTGACGGCGCGCAGCACTACGGGGTAGTCGTACGTCCTTTCGTCGCCCATCACTCCCACGGTACGTATGTCGGCCAGCAGCACGGCTCCCGCCTGCCAGGTGATTTCGTAGAGCGAACGTCCGTCGGGACAGCGGTAGGCATGGAGGGCGCGGACAAAGATGTCGTCCGCCTCCTGCAGGATGCGTACCCTCTCCTCCGTCACCTCGCCCACGATGCGGACGGCCAGCCCGGGACCGGGGAAGGGATGGCGCTCGACGAGGGTGGCGGGCAGCCCCAGCTCGCGCCCCACGGCACGTACCTCGTCCTTGAAGAGCCAACGGAGCGGTTCGCACAGCCGCAGGTTCATTTCCTTCGGCAGCCCGCCCACGTTGTGGTGGCTCTTGATGACGGTGCCCGTCGGCGACAGGCTCTCGATGCGGTCGGGGTAGATGGTGCCTTGTCCCAGCCAGCGGGCACCGGCTATGCGGTGGGCCTCGGCGTTGAACACTTCCACGAAGTCACGGCCGATGATTTTCCTTTTCTGCTCGGGGTCGCTGACGCCTGTCAGGTCGCCGAGGAAGCGCGCGCTGGCATCTACGCCCTTCACACTGAGGCCGAGGCGGTGGTAGGCCTCCATCACCTCGTGGTATTCGTCCTTGCGCAGCAGGCCGTGGTCGATGAAGATGCAGGTGAGCCTGTCGCCGATGGCACGGCCGATGAGGGCAGCGCACACCGTCGAATCAACACCGCCCGAGAGCCCCATCACGACACGGTCGTCACCAATCTGCCGGTGCAGCTCGGCGATGGCCGACGGCACGAAGGCCGCTGCCGTCCACTCGCCACGGCTGCCGCAGATGCCGACGACGAAGTTGCGCAGCAGCGTCAAGCCCACGGTGGTGTGGTGTACCTCGGGATGGAACTGCACGCCCCAGACGGGCTTGTCGTCGGCAGCCCATGCCGCTACGGGCACGTCGTGTGTGGAGCCAATGACGTGGCAGCCTGACGGCAGGGCGGTGATGGTGTCGCCGTGGCTCATCCATACCTGTGCGCCCGTGCTGATGCCATCAAGCAAGGGGTTGGCAGGGTCGCTGATGGTGAGCGCAGCCCGTCCATACTCGCGGTGGGCGGTCCTCGTCACGGTGCCGCCACCCGTATGGGCCAGCAGCTGCGCGCCATAACAGATACCCAGCACGGGCAGACGGCCGATGATGCCGTCGAGCGCAGGGTGCGGGGCACCCTCGGCCAGTACCGACCAGGGCGAACCGCTCAGGATGACGCCAATCACCTCCGTGTCATCAGCCGGAAAGCCGTCAGGCGGCACAATCTCGCAAAACGTGTTCAGCTCTCTCACCCTCCGTCCAATCAGCTGCGTGGTCTGACTGCCGAAGTCTAGAATAATAACCTTTTGCATAATATCTTTTTCTTCTTGTTGACTTGTTGACCAGTTGACTTGTTGACCTCTTCTATTGTCTGTGGTCTATGGCCTTCAATCCACAAAACGCATGGATGTAGGCTGCGGCGAGGCGGGCGTTGGTGATGAGGGGGACGTTGTAGTCGATGGCTGTGCGCCGTATCTGGTAGCCGTTCTCCAGCTCGCGCGGCGTGTGGTTCTTGGGGATGTTAACGACAAGGTCTATCTCGCCCGCCTTCAGGTAGTCGATGACGCATGGGCGCCGGGTTGAATCCGGCCAGTGGAGACGCTCGGCCTCCACGCCGTGTGCAGCGAGGAAGTCGGCTGTGCCGCCTGTGGCAAACAGCCTGTAGCCGCTGTGGGCCAGCAGCTGTGCGGCTTCGAGGAGCTCTACTTTCTCTTTCGCCGGACCCGATGACAGCAGCACTCCTTTTTCCTTCCGCGGCACGCGATGGCCCACCGACAGCATACTCTTCAGCAGCGCCTCGTAGAAGTTGTTGCCCATGCAGGCCACCTCGCCCGTTGAAGCCATATCGACGCCAAGGACGGGGTCGGCACGAAGCAAACGTGCAAACGAGAACTGCGATGCCTTCACACCCACACGGTCCATCTCCTCAAACGCTCCGTGGACGGGCGTGAGCGTGCTGCCCAGCACCGCCTCGGTGGCGGTGGAGATTAAGTTGTGCCTCGTCATCTTCGACACGAAGGGGAAGCTGCGTGATGCCCTCAGGTTACATTCGATGACCTTCAGGCGGTTGTCCTTGGCCAGGAACTGGATGTTGAACGGCCCCGTCACGTGCAGCCCTTCGGCCAGCTTGCGTGCCGTGCGTTTCATCTGGCGGAGGGTTTCGCAGTAGATTTTCTGAGCGGGGAAGACGACGGTTGCATCACCGCTGTGTACACCGGCAAACTCCACGTGCTCGCTGATGGCGTAGCACACCATCCGCCCCTCCTGAGCTACGGCGTCGATTTCCACCTCCTTGGCCCGCTCCAGGAATTCCGTCACCACCACGGGGTGGTCGGCGCTGACGGCAGCGGCGGTCTCGAGGGCCGACTGCAGCTCGGCACGGTTCGTCACCACCCGCATGGCAGCACCCGAGAGCACATACGATGGCCGGATGAGGAGCGGGAAGCCCACCTCGTCGGCAAAGCGGTCGATGTCGGCAAGGCTGGTGAGCTGCTTCCAGCGCGGCTGGGCAATGCCGAGACGGTCGCACAGGGCGGAGAACTTCTGACGGTCCTCGGCCATATCGATGCACGCGGCGGGTGTGCCCAGTATAGGTACGTCCCGCTCGTCGAGCAGCAAGGCCAGATTGTTCGGTATCTGTCCTCCGGCCCAGGGGATGACACCGCGGGGAGCCTCGGCATCGCAGATGTCGAGCACACGCTCCAGCGTCAGCTCCTCGAAGAAGAGGCGGTCGCAGGCATCGTAGTCGGTGCTCACCGTCTCGGGATTGTAGTTAATCATCGTGGCGCGGTAGCCGAGGGAGCGTATCTTCTGCATGGCCGCCACGCAACACCAGTCGAACTCCACACTCGAACCTATGCGGTAGGCACCGCTACCGAGCACCACCACCGTACGTCCGTCGCGCTCGGGGACGATGTCGTTCTCCGTGCCGTGGTAGGTGACGTAGAGGTAGTTGGTCTGTGCCGGCACCTCGCCAGCCAGCGTGTCGATTTGCTTTATCACGGGCACGATGCCCAATGCCTTGCGCCGTGCCCGCACGCTGTCGGCCTTGGCATGGGGCGACATCGTGACGTCGCCCTGCAGGGCAAGCTTCGCTATCTGGTAGTCGCTGAAGCCCTGCTCCTTGGCCCTACGCAGCAGCGGAGCGTCGAGGTCGTCCAGCTCCCTGCAGGCGGTCAGCTGCAGTTTGGTGCGATGGATGTTATGGAGCCGGCAGAGGAACCACCGGTCGATTTTCGTCATGTCGTGCAGCTGCTCCACGGTGTAGCCGCGGCTGAATGCCAGTTCGATGGCGGGCAGACGTTTGTCGGTGGGGTTACGGAGCTCGCCGTCGAGGTCGGGGATGTCCAGCTCGTTGCCCACAAAGCCGTGCATCCCCTGTCCTACCATGCGCATCCCCTTCTGGATGGCCTCTTCAAATGTTCGCCCGATGGCCATGACCTCACCAACGGACTTCATGGACGAGCCAATCTGCCGGCTAACGCCTGTGAACTTGCCCAAATCCCATCGCGGCAGTTTGCAGACGACATAGTCGAGGGCGGGTTCGAAACAGGCGGTGGTCACACGGGTGACGGCGTTGGGCAGCTCGTCCAGCCCATAGCCCAGTCCCAGCTTGGCTGCCACAGCCGCCAGCGGATAGCCAGTGGCTTTCGAGGCCAAAGCCGACGAGCGGCTGAGGCGGGCATTGACCTCGATGACGCGATAGTCGTCGGAATTGGGGTCAAGGGCGTACTGCACGTTGCACTCACCGACGATGCCCACATGGCGGACAATGTGGATGGCGATGCGGCGCAGCAGGTGGTATTCGTGGTCGGTGAGCGTCTGCGAGGGGGCGACGACGATGCTCTCGCCCGTGTGGATGCCGAGGGGGTCGAAGTTTTCCATGTTGCAGACGGTGATGCAGTTGTCGTAGCCGTCGCGCACCACCTCATACTCGATCTCCTTCCAGCCCTTCAGTGACTCCTCGACGAGAATCTGCGGGGAGTAGGCAAGGGCTGACGAGGCGAGGGCGGTCAGTTCGTCGTCGTTCGTGCAGAATCCCGAACCCAGTCCACCCAGCGCGTAGGCGGCACGGACGATGACGGGGTATCCTGTCGCCTTCACGGCTTCCAAGGCTTCGCCGACGCTGCCGACGGCTACGCTCTTCGGCGTCTTGACGCCAATCTGGTGCATCAGCATGGCGAACTGCTCGCGGTCCTCGGTCTGCATGATGGCGCTGACGGGTGTCCCTAGCACGCGTATGCCGTATTTGTCGAGGATGCCCTGCTGGTATAGTTCAATGCCGCAGTTAAGTGCCGTCTGCCCGCCAAAAGCCAGCATGATAGCATCGGGGTGTTCTTTCTGGATGACCTGCTCCACATACTCAGGGGTGATGGGCAGGTAGTAGATGGCGTCAGCCATGCCTTCGGTAGTCTGTACGGTGGCGATATTGGGGTTGATGAGGATGGTGTAGCGGCGTTCGTCATGCAAGGCTTTCAAAGCCTGCGATCCGGAATAGTCGAATTCGCCCGATTGCCCTATCTTCAACGCCCCCGAACCAAGCAGTAATATCCTTTTGCCAAAATCCTTTTCCATAACCAAAAACAATCAGATCCTTAATCTCCTATATTGCTTCATGTTCTCAATAAAATGGTCAAACAGCCCCATGGTATCGACGGGGCCGCTGCTGGCCTCGGGGTGGAACTGTGTGGAGAAGAAGGGCTTCTGCTTGTGGTGGGTGCCCTCGTTGGTGCCGTCGTTGAGATTCTCGAACAGACATTCCCAGTCGTCGGGCAGGGTGGCGGGGTCGATGGCATAGCCGTGATTCTGCGCCGTGACGAAGCAGCGGTGGGTGCCCGGCTGCCGGACAGTCTGGTTGTGACCGCGGTGGCCGAATTTCATCTTATAGGTTCGTGCTCCTGCGGCCAGGGCGAGCAGCTGGTTGCCGAGGCAGATACCCATGATGGGGCGGTCGTCGTCCAGCGCGGCACGCAGATGCTGTATGGTTGGGATGCAGTCGGCAGGGTCGCCTGGGCCGTTCGAGATGAAGAGGCCGTCGTAGTCGTCGTGCGTGAAGTCGTAGTCCCACGGCACGCGCCGGACGCTGACGCCCCGCTCCAGCAGCAGGCGCAGGATGTTGTTCTTCACGCCGCAATCGACCAGCAACACCTTCAGCTGCCCGTGGCCATACTCCTGTATCTGCTTGGTCGAGACGCGAGCTACCAAGTTGAGCTCCGCTCTTCCTTCTCCTTGCAAGGTAGAGCAAACAAATTTGCTTTGCTCTTGCTTCGTTCGTCGGTTCTCGTCGTGGAAGGGCGGGGGGACAGGGCTGTCGTCGAAAACGATGGTGCCGGGCATGGCGCCTTCGTCACGCAGTTTCTTGGTGAGGGCACGGGTGTCGATGCCGAAGAGGGCTGGGATGCGTTCGTCGTACAGCCACTCCCCCAGGCTGCGACAGGCATCGGCATGGCTGTAGCTGGCCGAATAGTCGGTTGCTACGAGGGCGGCACACTGGATGTGGTCCGACTCGAAATGGCGTGACAGCCCGTATGCATCGCGTTCGTCGCCGGGCACGCCGTAGTTGCCCATCATCGGATGGGTGGCGACGAGTATCTGTCCGCAATACGACGGGTCGGTAAGGCTTTCGGGGTAGCCTGTCATGGCCGTGCAGAACACCATCTCGCCCGTGGTGCTCCGCGGATAGCCAAAGGAGTACCCCCGATATTCGGTGCCGTCGGCAAGACGGAGAATGGCGGACGTGTTTAGTTTATAATTCATAATTCATAGTTCATTAGACTGACAGATAATAGTGCAGTAAAAGAGCCGCAAGCAGAAAATTCATCTGATAGTCTGAAGTCTGATAGTCTAAAAAACATAGATTATCAGACCTTAATTAATAAACAGTAACTCGCGGTATTTGGGCAGTGGCCATAAGTCGTCGCCTACGATTTCCTCTAATTCATCTATTGACTTGCGTAGGGGGAACAGCGATTCGGCAATCCCGTGGTAGGCTTTTGCCCTGAGGTACCCGTCGGCAATCTTGTTGGCAGCCTTGCGGGCGTTTATCATCTCATCAACCTGCACCTTCAGCTGCCCCACCAGTTCAGAAATCCTTTTGACAAGCCCCATGCCTACGCCTGCCATCTCGGCATAGTCGTTGGCATACGCCTCTTTCATGAGTGTGATATTCTTTAGCAGACGAGTCTGATAATCCAGCGCAGCGGGGATGATGTGGTTGATGGCCATGCGGCCTGTCACGCGTGCCTCGATCTGCACTTTCTTGGTGTAGGTTTCCCATTTGACTTCGTTGCGCGCCTCGAGCTCCTTCTCGGTATAGACGCCGAGTGAGGTGAACAGGCGGACGGCCTTGGAGGTAGTGAAGGCACGGAACATTTCAGGAACGCTGGTTTCGACGTCTAACCCGCGCCGTTGTGCTTCGCACTTCCATTCGTCGGTATAGCCGTTCCCCTCGAAGCAGATGACATCAAGAATGCTCCTGATGATGGGTTTGAGCGTGTCCATCACTGCGATGTTCATGGCCTTGCCGGTAGCCATCTCCCTGTCCACGTCAGCCTTGAAGAGGGTAAGCTGTTCGGCCACAGCGGCATTGAGTGTCGTCATAGCCCCTGCGCAGTTGGCGCTGGAACCTACGGCTCGGAACTCGAAACGGTTGCCCGTGAAAGCAAACGGCGAGGTGCGGTTGCGGTCGGTATTATCGATGAAGATTTCCGGTATCTCGACCAAGCCGACGGACTTACCTCGTTTGCCGGCTATCTCAATAGGAGTGTCCGACGGCACCTCGAGCAGCTTGCGCAGCACGTCGGTCATCGCCCGTCCCAGAAAGGCCGACACGATGGCGGGTGGAGCTTCGTTGGCGCCCAGACGATGGGCGTTGGTGGCCGAGGCGATGGAGGCCTTCAGCAGGTCGTTGTGGGTCTGCACAGCCTTCAGTACGTTCACGAAAAAGGTGACGAACTGTAAGTTGCCCATGGCATCGCGTCCCGGCGAGAGCAGCGAGACGCCCGTGTCGGTGCCGAGTGACCAGTTGTTGTGCTTGCCAGAGCCGTTTATGCCCGCAAAGGGTTTCTCGTGGAAGAGCACCACGAAGCCATGACGTCGTCCGATGGTGGTCATAATGTTCATCATCAGCTGGTTCTGGTCGTTGGCGAGGTTGGCTTCGCCATAGATGGGTGCGAGCTCAAACTGGTTGGGAGCCACCTCGTTGTGGCGCGTCTTGAGGGGGATGCCGAGGCGGTAGGCGCTGATTTCGATGTCGCGCATGAACGCTGCCACACGCGAGGGGATGGCACCGAAGTAGTGGTCGTCAAGCTGCTGATTCTTCGATGAGGCGTGGCCCATTAGTGTACGGCCCGTCAGCATCAGGTCGGGACGGGCGGCGTAGAGGTCCTCATCGACAAGAAAGTACTCCTGTTCCCAGCCGAGGTAGGAATAGACGTGGCTCACCTTTGGGTTGAACAGACGGCAGACGGGTACAGCCGCTTCGCTGACGGCACTAATAGCACGTTTCAGCGGCGTCTTGTAGTCGAGTGCCTCGCCGGTGTACGAGACGAACACTGAAGGGATGCAGAGGGTGTCGCCTTGGATGAAAACGGGTGATGTGGGGTCCCAGGCAGTATAGCCGCGGGCCTCGAAAGTGGCACGAATGCCGCCGCTGGGGAACGACGAGGCATCGGGCTCTTGCTGTACTAGTGCACTACCCGTGAACGTCTCAATCATGCCGCCCCGGCCGTCGTATTCGAGGAACGAGTCGTGCTTCTCGGCTGTGGTGTCGGTGAGCGGCTGGAACCAGTGGGTGACGTGGGTAACGCCGTGCTCGAGTGCCCACGTCTTCATGCCCTGTGCCACGGCGTCAGCCGTTTCGGCATCGAGAGGTGCATCGCCATCCTGCGCCGCCTGAAGCGCAGCATACGTCGCTGCGTCAAGATAGCGGCGCATCTTATCACCGACGAACACCAATTCGCCGAAATAGTCCGACGTCTTCATCGTTGGTACCTCCACTTCGACTGCCTTCTTCTTGAAGGCCTCCTGTACAACATCAAATCTCAGTTTGCTCATTGTTTTGCGAATTATTATTTGCTACGAATTATACTTCTTTTATAAATGCCTCATTTTTTATGGAAGAAAGGCTGGCCCGCCATAAGGGGAGCCAGCCTTTCACCAACCGAAGGTCTTTGCCACCGCTGACGGTGCAAAGCATTATCAGCAGGGTTCGCAGACTCCTGCTCATCGTACCTTTTACCTCAAAAAACAAATCCCTCATCGATTCTTCTTTCGTATTTCATTAAAAAAGGCTGATTTTTTCAAACCAGCCTTAAAAAAAATTTATCTCAATTAATAGTCATCTATCAGTCGGACTGGCGAAATCTGATAAATGAGTTCCACTGAACCTGCTGATTATTTTGCTGGTTCAGCTTATCATTCATCTTATTAAACAAGCAATTGTATGCGAACATCTCTCGTCGTCCTTTTTATTGTCGCTGCAAAGATACAGGTATTTTTTCAGTTTACAAATAATATACCTTAATTTTTTTGCTCTTGTTGTGTTTTCCCTATAAAACGCTTCATTCCTGAAGAATCTGCGCCTGACGCATCACGCGGAGGAAGTTCTCGCCCCAGATTTTGCGGAGGTCTTCGTCGGAGAGTCCCTCGGCTTGCAGGCGCTGAGTGATGTTCATTACCTCTGAAGCATCGGCACAGCCGATGATGCCCCCATCGCCATCGAAATCGGTGCCGATACCCACGTGGTCGATGCCGCAGACGTCAATCATGTGAAGGAGGTGGTGCACGGCGTCGTCGATGGTAGCGCGACCCTCGGCTTCAGGGCGGAGAAAACCGCTGTAGAGGCATACCTGCGCCACGCCACCACAGTCGCGCAGGGCGCGCAGCTGGTCGTCGGTAAGGTTGCGAGGGTGGTTGCAGAGGGCACGGCTGCTGCTGTGGCTGCACACGATAGGGGTGCGGCTCTGGGCAAGCGCATCGTAAAAACTTTGCTCGGCGGCATGGGAGAGGTCCACCATCATGCCCACACGGTTCATCTCGCGCACCACCTCGCGTCCGAAGTCGCTGAGACCGCGATGAGTGAAAATGGTCTCGTTGTCTCGCGGACGGGCTGAGGCACAGATGGCGTTATTGCCGTTGTGGCAAAGAGTCATATAGACAACTCCGCGACGGCGGAAGTGTTCCACACGACTGAGGTCGTCGCCGATGGCATAACCATTTTCGATACCGAGCATGATGGACTTGCATCCTTTCTCCTTATTAGTATATAACTCTTCTGGCGTACGGGCAATTCCTAATTCTTCATTTCTGATTCCTAATTCCTCGATGCCGTCAAGCAGTTCGTCTGCCTTGTGGATGGCAGAGGCATAGTCGTAGTGTCCTGGGAGGTCCTGCGGAATGTAGGCCACCATGATAGTTGCATCGAGGTTGCCGTCCTTCATATTGGGGAGATTGACGAGGATGCGCGGGTCGCGGACGTGGAAATCGATGTGCTGGTGGAAGAACATCGGGGTGTCGCAATGGGTGTCGAGGGTAAGGTGATGACGATGGAATCTGCGTGCCTCGGCAAACGACTTCGCCTCGCCCACTAACCAACGGAAGAGGGGGAGCATAGAGGTGTCATTTCCCAAAATCATGCATTCGGGATGCCATTGTACACCTATCATCGGCTTACTCTCCGTGCTCTCAACGGCTTCGATGATTCCGTCAGGCGAAAGAGCGCTGATACGAAATCCCGGTGCCGCCTCGCGTACCGCCTGATGGTGGAAACTGTTGACAGACATTTCAGTGTTTCCAAAGATGTTTCCCAGCAGCGTATCGGGCTGAAAAGTAACGGTGTGTGACGTGGTATGGCGGGGAGCAGGACTTTGGTCGTGATTCAGCGTGGCATGGGCTTGGACGTATATGTCCTGCCAAAGCTTACCCCCCAATGCCGCCATCATCACCTGCACGCCACGACAGATGCCCAGCAGGGGTATCTGCTTATGCACAGCCATACGTACGAGGGGCAGCTCCTGCGCGTCGCGGGGTACGTTTGGCTGGCCTACTTCGGGCAACGGCTCTTCGCCCAGTAAGTGTGGGTCAATGTCACCCCCTCCACTCAGGATGAGGCCATCGACATGCTCCAGCAGGCTCTCCATCAATGCCTCGTCGGCATAGGGGGGAATAATGACGGGACTGCCTCCAGCTTGGGCGATAGAAGCAAAATACCCCTCCCGCATGGTACACATGCCGGAGGAGTAATTACCTGTAATGGCAATCAGGGGTGCCATCACTCAACGATGTCCAGCACCTCAACGTCGAAGATGAGCGTGGAGAAGGGCTTGATAGTGCCCTGGTTGCGCTCGCCATAGGCGAGGTCCTGCGGGATGTAGAGCATCCAATGGCTGCCGACAGGCATCATGGTGAGGGCCTCCGTCCAGCCGGAGATGACCTGATTGGCGCGGAATGTCGAAGGTTCGTTGCGCTTGTAGCTGCTGTCGAACTCTGTGCCGTCAATGAGTGTGCCGCGGTAGTTCACCTTTACACGGTCGGTCTTGGCGGGCACCTTACCCTTACCCTGCGTGATGACCTTGTAGCAGAGGCCGCTCTCGGTTTTCACCACATCGGGTGTTTTGGCAATACTGTCCATGAATGCCTCGCCGGCCTTCATGTTGTCGCCATATTCAGCCATCAGGCTTTCCTTGTGGAATTCATCCATCAGTCGCTGGGCCGTCTGCTGGGCTTCAGCCTGCGGCATCAGCATACCTTTTTCGGTCGTTCCGGCGATAAAGCCAGCGAGGAAGTTCTTTAGGCTAAGCACCTTGGTGCTGTCGTCGCCGAAGGCCTCACGGCTCACACCCGGGATAATCTGCTCAGCTACCTGCTGGCCAATTTGCATACCAGACTGACGAGCCGTCTGCTTGGGGTTGACCTTGCCCGTGGCACCTGCGAGGATGCCCTGCACGAAATCGGCCATATAAGTCGTATCGACGCCAAGGCGGTTCACCATATAGTCCTTCAGACCCTGCGACTGGGCAAGACCCATCGTATAAGAGAGGCTGTCAATCTTGTCACTGGCATTGAATGTTGCTTTGGGAGTTGAAACTTTCTGGCAGGAAGCAAAAACTGCCATGATGGCAACGGCCATCAAAATCATTGTTTTTTTCATTGTTGTTAGTTGGTTATAAAACATTCAGTAATTCCACTTCAAATACCAATGCGCTGCACGGGGGTATGGCATCGCCTGCACCCTGCTCGCCATAGGCTAGCTGATAGGGGATGAAGAGCTTCCACTTGTCGCCCTCGCGCATCAGTTGCAAGGCTTCTACCCAGCCCTGAATGACTTGATTCACGCCAAACACGGCAGGCTCACCGCGTTCGATGCTGCTGTCGAACAGTGTGCCGTCGATGAGGCGACCTTCGTAGTGGCAGCGCACACGGTCCGTGGCCTTCGGCTGACGTCCGTTGCCCCGTTTCAGCACCTGATACTGCAGGCCGCTCTTCGTTGTCACCACACCTGGGCGTTCCTTGTTCATGCGGAGGAAGGTTTCGCCTTGTTCAGTAGCAGCTGCTGCAGCACGCTGCTGAATATCAACAAAATGTTTGTTCACAATGTCGCGGGCTTCGCCAAACGTGATGACTGTCGGATTACCCTCAAACACATCGCGCAACGCCTGAATGAAATCGTCCAGACAAATGTCGTCCGCTCCCATTGAGCGGAGGTTTTGGGCCATTCCAAGCCCTAATCCATAGCTAAACTTATCCATCGTTTTCGAAAAATCGGGCAAAAGTACTATTTTTTATTTAAATAAGGAGCGAGATACTGAAGAATTTACACTATTTTTGCATTTCGAAACCTTTATCTTCAACTTTCATTCTTCAATCTATGAAAAAGAAATTAGTCGTTTTAACAGGTGCCGGCATGAGCGCCGAGAGTGGAATCAGTACCTTCCGCGATGCAGGCGGCCTTTGGGAGCAGTATCGCGTGGAAGATGTGGCCACTCCTGAGGGTTACGAACGCGACCCCAAGACCGTCATCGAGTTTTACAACAAGCGCCGTCTCGAGCTGTTGCATTCGGAACCCAACGAAGGACATCGCCTGCTTGCCTCCCTTGAGCGCGACTACGATGTAATCATCATTACCCAGAACATTGATAATCTCCATGAGCGTGCTGGCAGCACCCATGTTGTTCACCTCCACGGCGAATTGATGAAAGTTACTTCCAGTTTTCAGCCTAACAACCCGAAGTATATCCGTACACTCAGCGCCGATGCTCCTGAAATTCACATAGGCGACCATGCTGCTGACGGCAGCCAGCTGCGCCCTTTCATCGTTTGGTTTGGCGAAAGCGTGCCTAACATCGAGGTCGCCGTCGACTATTGCGAACAAGCCGACATCTTCCTCATCATTGGAACATCGATGGCCGTCTATCCTGCTGCCGGCTTACTTGCCTATGTTCCTTCGTCTGCCGACGTTTACCTCATCGACCCCAAGCCTGTGGATGTCCATTCCCGTCGCCCTGTCCACGTCATCGCTCGCGGTGCCTCCGAGGGAATGAAGGAGTTCATTGCTGCGTTAGGGTAATCCGATGGGGAATGTAAAACAAATAGGAATATGAAACGAAGAGAATTTCTGAAGAGTAGCGCCCTGTTGGCTGTGGCTACGGGAACGAGCGGTCTGGCACAGGCGATGACAGTAGGTCAGCAAGTCAACGGGTCAACGGACGGAGCAGCGAGAGCAAAGATGTGCTTGCACAATCTCTGCCGAGTCGCAACGGACGAAGAGCAAAGTTCAACAGTTCAACAAGCGGAGGAGGATGATGAGCAGCAGGTTGAACCGCTCATCTCCTCAGCGCCCATGCTGCAGAATTTTGCCGAGACATCCATCGGTATTGCCTTCGCCGTCAGCGACTGGGCCAACGGCTACGTCATCATCGGCGAGCGTCCCGACCTTAGCGATGGCCGTAAGGTGATGTGTGGCGGCTATCGCTTAACCGAAATCAGCAACCAGGTCATCCAGGTGCGCGTCACCGACCTCCGCCCTGCCACTACCTATTACTACCGTATAGGTGCCGACCGTATTGCCTATAAGGGTGGCTACGACATGCACATCCTCGGCACGGAGGAGGATTCCCACATCTATCGCTTTACCACCGCTGGCGCAGCTGCCAAAGGGCATTTCTGCGTCATCAACGACACCCATGTCCAATGGGAGCCTTTCGGTCGTGCTATAGAGAAGATAGCTTCGCTCCATCCCTCGTGTGTCGTCTGGAATGGCGATGCCTGCAACGTCGAGGAGACCATCAAGGCGCAGACGCGCATCTTCCTCAAACCTCAGATTGAGCGGGCGGACTATGCCGCTGAGATGCCCTACCTCTTCTGTGCGGGCAATCACGACCTGCGCGGTATGGCCAATCGCCATTTGGAGCGCGTGTGGATGTATCGTCAGCCTGAGGAACGCTTGCCGCGCGACTGGGACTTGGGACGAAACTTCGCCGTTCGTCTGGGTGATGTCGTCCTCATCGGACTCGACACGGGCGAGGATAAGATGGACACCAACCCCCTCTTCGCGGGACTTTTCAACAGTAGTGCCTATCGCCGTGCACAGACCGACTGGCTGCGCGATGCCCTTGCCCAGAAGGAGATACGCAACGCGCCCTATCTGGTAGCCATCTGCCATATCCCTCTCTTTGATGATAACCCCCGGCATAATCCGGGCGACATCGCGCCTGCGGATAAGGATCCTCAGTACTCCACGGACTTTGCCATGTGGCAGCGCACGTGTGCCCAATTGTGGACGCCTCTGCTGGAGCAGGCAGGCTGTCAGCTCGTCATCACGGCTCACCAGCATCGTTACCGCTACGATGCTCCTACGGCCGAACGCTCATGGGCGCAGCTTGTAGGCGGAGGCCCTGAACATGCCGCAGACGAATCTGATGAAAGCCCAGGGGAATATCCCACCGTCATCGAAGGCGAGGTTCGCGATGGCGCGCTCTTCGTCACCATCCACAACCTCCGCCGTGGTACCGTGCAGGACACCTTCACCTTCCGTCCTCGCAAGAAGCGCCGCAAAGGAAAGCTTTAGTAACGCGAGTTCGCCAAGCACCTACCTAACTCCTACCTCATTTATTTCCTTGCTTGCTTTTGGGGTAAGTGTAGAGGTAAGTGTTAGGTAAATGTTAGGTAAGTGTTTTAGCAACACTTACCTATGTTAACGCTCTTTATCATAGCCAATTATATCATAGAAGGTAAGTGTTGGCCCTTTTTTGCGAAAAACGAAAAAAACCGCGCGGCGTACTGGGCTAACAAAACAGAGCACTGCGTCCACAAGGGGACGCAGTGCTTCTGCTGAGGGGAAGGGGCTTCGTCTGTCGGCATCTGCTACTCAGGCCGTACGACGGGGGGAGGGGGGGATTACCACTCGGCCTTCCACGAGCCGTGGCGCCTGTTTGAGCGTGCGCCTTCAGAGCTGCCATTGATGGTGCCGCTGAATACATCGCCGTCTAACTTTTCGATGGGGCTGGTGTCCAGCATGGGGCATTCGGCGCTCATCTTCACAATTTCCAGGCTCGGAGTTTGGTATGCTTTCTTTTCCATAATTATAATATTTTACTTATACTCTCTTTTTTCTCTCCACCCTCGCTCCCCTCCCTCTACGGGAGGGGTTGGGGGTGGGTCTTCTTTTTCTTTCTCCTTCTGCCCGCAGGGCCCCTCCCTCATGGGAGGGGTGCCCTTCAGGGCGGGGTGGGTTCACTTACTTCACGACGATTTTCCTGCCGTTCAGGATGTAGACGCCCTTCTCGGTGGGCTGGCCTTCGATACGGCGTCCGCTCAGGTCGTAGTAGTTGTTGTCGGCCTTCTCGATGGTGGACAGCGTCTCAAGGCGTGTGGCTTCGCCCAGGTTGAGGCGGAAGGTGCTGACGCTGTTGGCGTCGTCGCCACCCACGGTAACTCCCTCGAGCTTGAAGTAAGCGCGCTGGGCTCCGATGGAGGCTCCGTTCTCAGGATAGACGAGGGTCTCGCCGGCGGCATTGAGGAAGAGGATGCTCTTGTCCGTATCGGTGTAAGACAGCTTCTTGTAAGTGCCCTTGAAGGTGATGGATATTTCATCGCCGAGGTCGAAGGTCTTGTCGTTAGCTGTGGCGCTGACGGTCACATCCTTGAATACGGGGCTGGTGAAGGTGGGGTTCTCGGTGTCTTCAGCCCACTTGATGAGGTAGGGCACGCCGGCCTCGAGGGTTGTGATGGCGTCAGTCGTGAAGTTCAGCGTCAGTGTGCCAGCACTCAGCGATGCTTCGTTCAGTGTGCGTACTTCAGCACCTGCCAGCGGGCAATCCACAGCCGTCAGGTCAACGTCGAAGGGCAGGCAGATGGTGTTCCAATTGCCATCCTTGTAGAAGGTGCGATCCTTGAGGGTTACCGTAGCCACGCCAGCGTAGTCGTCGATGATATTGCTGATGATGTCGGAGTTGTCTCCATTGTCAGCCAGCTCAGCAGCAAAGCTGTTGATGGTGAGGGTGATGTCGGCAGACACAACATTGAAATCCACGTTGGTGAAGTTATCATTGACATTGGTGAACCAGTCTTTGTCCAGCGTCTCGGTATAGGTGTCCACGTCCGTTCCCTTGACCTCTGTTTCGCCAGAGTAAGAGAAGTCGTCAATAGTGTATCTGTCATCCGAAATTTCGACATCATATCCGCTGACGGAATGCTCCTTGCCGTCATAGATCACGGTGCTGGTTTTGGCGCTAATGGTAACGATGATTGCTCCTTCCTCTTTGTTGATGGTGAGCTTACCGGCATTCGAGTAGGTAATGGCGTAGTTGGCCGTGACGTCCGTCCCTCCGTTCATGATGGTGGCGTCGGACGGTGTGATGGCATAGCTGCCGGCATTCTCTCCTTCCTCGCGTGTGAACGAGCATGTGATGGTGCTCCCGATATCCGTTGCGGCAAGTCCTACGGCGGAGACCGAGAATTCGGGATCCTCCTCTCTGTAGATCTTCGAATTGTCGACGGCGGTTATGGTGACGTCCTTCTTGCCGATGGTGAGTGTTCCGTCGGCATAGGTGATGTTGTAGTTGGCGGTGACGTTGTCCTCACCGCTCATGATGACGGCCTCGGAGGGTGTGATGGTTCCGCTCCCGGTGACGTCCGCGGTTGACGG
>JAFXXQ010000027.1 GCA_017542145.1 Bacteroidaceae bacterium
CAGGAAAAATCGAAGGCATAAACAATAAAATCAAAACAATGAAGCGACAAGCATACGGATATAGAGATGAAAAGTTCTTCGAACTCAAGATTCTGTCGTTACATCACAATAACTACGCATTTGTCGGATGAACCAAAAAAACGACGAGAGAAACCATGTTGGAGTGCTGTCTGAACCGAGGCGTGCAGGAAGCGGGCTGCGATGAAGCCGGACGTGGCTGTCTGGCGGGTGCCGTGTACGCCGCTGCCGTCATCCTGCCCGATGACTTCCAGAACGATCTTCTCAACGACAGCAAACAGCTGACGGCCCGGCAGAAGGTCAAGGGCGACAAGAAAGCATTCACTATAGCTAAGAGCCTCAACGTCTTCAACTCCGTTGTCCGCGAACTGAAGATGCTTTACGTCGATGACTTCGACTACGAGACCTCCGTCAACACCGCCATCGATGCCATGCTGGAGGACCTTGACCCATATACCGTCTATTACCCTGCCGACGACACGGAGGAATTGGAGATGATGATTACCGGCAAGTACGCAGGTGTCGGTGCCGTCATCCGCTACCAAAAGAAGCGTGACAATGTAGTCATCTCCGAGCCCTACGAGGATATGCCTGCTCACCGTGCCGGACTTCGGGCAGGCGACGTCCTGCTCCGTGTGGATAGCACCGATGTGAAAGGCATGGACACGCAGGCCGTCAGCAACCTGCTGCGCGGCGAGGCGGGTACGACGGTAACCGTCACCGCCCAGCGGCCCGACGGCAGCGAGCCCAAGACCTACCGCATCACGCGCGCCAACATTCAGTTGCCCGTACTCCCCTATTACGATATGCTCGACGACAGCACGGGCTACATCCTCTTCGAGCGTTTTGTCGATAACTGCTCGCGCGACGTCCGTCTTGCCCTCGTGGACCTTGTGGAGCAGGGTGCCACACGCCTTGTCCTCGACCTGCGCAGCAACGGCGGAGGCTCGCTGGCTGAGGCCGTGGAAATCGTCAACCTCTTCGTCCCGAAGGGCGAGACCGTGGTGGAGACGAAGGGCCGTCTGCCGCAGGCCTCCAATACGTACAAGACACGCCATGCTGCCACACAGCCCACGATGCCTCTTGCTGTGCTTGTCAACGGCCAGACAGCCTCAGCCGCCGAGATTGTAGCCGGCGCCCTACAGGACCTCGATCGCGCCGTCATCGTCGGCACCCGCACCTACGGCAAAGGCCTCGTACAAGTGCCGCGCGACCTGCCTTATGGAGCCAACCTGAAGGTGACAACCTCGAAATACTACATCCCCTCAGGCCGTTGCATTCAGGCAATCGACTACGCCAAGCGCGACGAGGACGGCAACGTCGAGCGCATCCCCGACAGCCTCACCACCGTCTTTCACACTGTTGCCCGACGCGAGGTGCGCGACGGCTGCGGCATCAGCCCCGACATAGAAGTCAAGGTAGACCGCGTGCCCAATCTCCTCTACTATCTCGCGAACGACGACTGCCTCTTCGACTTCGCCACCCATTGGTGGCTCACCCACGACAGCATTGCCCCTGCCGAGCTGTTCGAGGTGACAGACAAGATGTACGCCGCCTTCCGCGACAGCGTCCGCGCCTCAGGTTTCACCTACGACCGTAGCAGCGAGAAAGCGCTCAAGAGCCTCAAGGAGTGGGCCGAGTTCGAAGGCTATATGGACGATGCCAAGGAGGAGTTCAACGCCCTCGAGGCCAAGTTGCAGCACAACCTCGACAAAGATTTCGACAATTTTCAAAAGGACATCCGTCTGCTCCTCGCCACCGAAATCATCACCCGCTACTACTTCCAGCGCGGCTCCATCATCCAGATGCTGAAGGACGACCCCGACCTACGCTCCGCCCGCGACGTCCTCGCCGACCCCGCCCGCTACCGCTCCCTCCTCCAACCAAAGAAAAAGTAGCCACAAAAGGATGGGCACATAAAAATTGTTAACTTCCCTTATCCCTTGCAACGAAAAGCCAGCCCTTTTCGTCTAATTGTCGATGTGTCTATGCCGCATCCTCGCCATTACACTCCCCTCCTGAAATGGAAACTTTCTACATAAAATGAGATATGAACAATAAGACCTTTATGACTCTGTTGGCATTAGCGTCAATGCCCCTCGCCCTTCCGGCACAAACCAGCAATCTGATAGCAACCACCAGGCGCTCTGTTACGTGCGTCCCCGAAAGCGACTTTCCGCGTTACGACGACCAACGATGCGCCTACTTCAGGGTAACAGCCCCCGATGCCCACAAGGTACAGGTGGCCGTAGCAGGCATCGAACCGTTGGAATTGCAAAAAGATTCGCTCGGCGTGTGGACGGGCAAAAGCGCCCCGCTGCCACTTGGCTTTCATTATTACTCTTTATTGATTGACGGAGCCTCTGTCGCCGACCCCGCCACCTATACCTATTTCACCAACCACCCTGTCAGCGCCATCGAAATAGAGGAAGGCATAGAGGGCAACTACTACCGACCTCAACCAGGCGTCGCCAAAGGACAGGTTAGAAGCGTGCAATACTATGCCGAGTCTACCAACGAATGGCGCAGGGCATTAGTCTATACGCCTGCCGAGTACGAGACAAAGAGGCACAAGCGCTATCCCGTACTCTATCTACAGCACGGTATGAGCGAGGACGAGACCAGTTGGACGAAAGCTGGTTTAATGCACAACATCATGGACAATCTGATTGCAGCAAAGGAATGTGTGCCCATGATTGTTGTCATGGAGAGCGGCGACATCAACCGCCCTATGCTTAAACCTGGCGATGAGAATCCCTTTGCAGGGTTCCTTACTTTCGGCAAATCTTTCTATGACGTCATGACCAACGACCTCATACCAATGATTGACAAAACCTTCCGCACAAAGAAAGACAGCGATCATCGCGCCATGGCTGGATTGTCGTGGGGAGGAAGGCAGGCAATGGAAATTGTCACCAGCAACATGGACAAGTTTTCTTACATCGGCGACTTCAGCGGAGCGTTGTTGCTGCAGAACCTGAAGGAAGACTTCGGCGGCATCCTGTCACGCCCCGACGAATTTAACCGTAAGATCCACTATTTCTTCATCGGCTACGGCGGTGCTGGCGACTTCGGGCCAAGCGATGTCAAAGCGCTGGAGAATAGCGGCATTCGCTTCCACGCCTACGAATCCTCTGGCACCGCACACGAATTCCTCACTTGGCGCCGTTGCCTTAAGGAGTTTCTGCCCCATTTGTTTAAATAAAATGGTTAACACCTATTATCCTTCCTCTTCAGAAATACATATAAAGACCGAAAAGATGAAACAAACGCCAAAAACAACCACCCTCCGCCTTGGCCTTCTCCTAATGACATTCTCTGCCCTTGTCAGCTGCCAGGGCACCTGCAACAAAGGATTCTACAAAGGAGGCATCAGCACCTCAATGCCCCTTGAAAGCAAGTACAAGGAAATGGGGCCCGAACAAGTTACCAGGACGGAATTCAATAGCACCGACGCCGCCACCTCTAAAATCATCGTCGTTTATCCTCAATCGCTTCAACACACCGAACAGGCCCTACCGCTTGTCAACATGGGCAACGCCTCAAACACCACAGCATACGACATAATTGAAGCGATGGAACATCTGGCCTCCTGGGGATTTGTAGTGATTGGGAATATGGACAAGCAGACGGGCACAGGCGCTTCCATCTCCCATACGCTTGATGAATTCCTCGCCTTCGCCTCTCAGCAGGACAATCCGTTTTATGACAAAATCGATACCCAAAGAATCGCCGTTGCCGGTTATTCACAGGGCGCATTTGGTGCCCTCATGGCGGCCACCTGCTATCCCAACAGCCACCTCTATAAGGCCGTCTATCTTTGCAGTTGCCCGCAGAAGCAGGTTGGCATCAACTTCAAGTGGGGAGAATCGGATTTCAGCCGGATATCAGCTCCCCTGCTGATGTTTGCAGGAACAGGCAACTGGGATTCCAACATCATCAGCCCAGAGGAGGCATTCCAGGCGAACTTCAACGAGACCAACGACAGTATTCCCGTTATTGCAGCACGTCACACAAGCAAAGACCATGAGGATATGGGCGCCGAAGGAGACCCCTATATGACAGCCTGGTTCTGTCATTTTCTGAAAGGCGACGACACGGCAGGCAAAGCCTTTTTCGGCAAAGAGGCAGAGATACTAAAAAACACCATCCGCTGGAAGAATGTTTGGAGAAAAAGTCTCTAGTCTTTCATCTCTTCCGCTATAACAGACATCGTTTTTCCAACGTTTGACTATATTTATAAACAGGGGCGCTGTTTATATAAACACGGCCCCTGTTTATATAAACGCGGCCCCTGTTTATAAACCGCGTTTGATTTCCACAAAAAAGGAAAGGATGTCACCTCACGTGGCGCGGGAGCTGATCGGAGGGGACGACGTCGGCACGGAGGCGGTAGAGCTCGCTGCCGGCGAGTAAGAAGCAGCCAGTCCCGTAGTCCTCGAAGTCGGGCACACGGTCGTAGGTGACAGGCTGGCCTGCCGAAGGGTCTTTGCCCGTGCCCTGCACGTAGCCGAGGAAGCCGTTGGGGTGGACAGCCTCGGCGACCATGGCATTCCAGGCTCGGACAACCACAGGCAGGTAGTCCTTCTCCTTTAAGAATCCCTTGCGGATGCCCCACGCCATGCCATAGACGAAGAGCGAGGTGCCTGTTGTCTCTTTACCACCAAAGTGGGTGGGGTCGTGGAGGCTGGCGTTCCAGAATCCGTCCTCACGCTGTACGGCCTTCAGGGCACGGCACATGGCCTTGAAGTCGCGCAGGCAGGCCTTGAAATAGGGGTGGCTCTCGGGCAGCTCGTTCATCACGCGCACCAGCGCAGCCAGCACCCAGCCGTTGCCTCGGCTCCAGTAGCAGTCCTCGCCGTTGGGCTCGGCGTAGGGGGCGTCGTAGTCGTGGTCGCGCCACCAGAGGCCGTCCTTCGCGTTGAACATCCCCTGGCCGCCATGCACGTCGCGGGTGTAGCGGTAGTAGGCCATCATCTTGTCCCAGTAGCGCGCATCGCCCGTGATGCGCCCCATCTTGGCATAGGCAGGCATGGCCATCTGGATGGCGTCGATCCACCACCAGTCGTTGGTCTGCGGGTTGTTGACGCAGGCATCGAGGGTAAGCTTCACGTTGGTCAGCATGCGCGGGTCCTGCGTCAGCTCATACATATCGAGGTAGGTCTGAAAGCAACATTGGTTGTCGGCATTATGGGTGGTGTTGCTGCCGCGCGGACGCCACTGGTGGGCGTTGCCCCAAGCCATCGTGTACTCGAAGAAGCGCTCGTCGGGGTAGATGCCCTGCAAGGCCATGAGTCCCTCATAATAGACGGCGCGCGTCCAGAGGTTGCTGGTGCGCTCCTTGCCGCCGCCGAAGGTGGGCAGACCTGGGTCAGGGACTGTCTTCATGAAGTAGGCGTTCACTTTCAGCAGCTGGTCGAGGATTTCGCGCTGCGAAGGAAGCATCTGCTGAGCTACTGCGCTATCGGGCAGAAGCACTACGCTAATTGTCAGGAACACTGTGCTGAAGAGCCTACGCAGGCTAAAAAAACGGCGCATTCCGAGCATTCGGAGAGGTAACGGGTAATGAGGAAATGAAGGTATTAGCATATACTTATTTTTATTACTTGCGTGCTGCAAAGGTAAATATTTTTTCCGTTTTACTTGCATAGATGCCCGATAATTGTTACTTTTGAGCCAAAAATCCTCCCCACCCTATGAAAATGCGACTCTACACCCTCTCCTTCCTAGTCCTGCTGGCTTGTACAGTACTGTCTGCCCAGCCTAACTATGCGCCTGACTTGCAGAGGGAGACCCTTGGCCGCGGCGTGGTGGCAATACGTCAGGACTCGGCTCACGTGGCTGTCACCTGGCGTCTGCTTCGCACCGACGACAAAAGCACGGCCTTCAACGTCTATCGCAACCACCGCCTGCTCAACCGCAAGCCTCTCACGGGAGCCACGTTCTTCGTGGACGACAACATCTCCACCGACTCAGCTACCTACGAGGTGCGTCCCGTCATTAAGAAGAAGGAGTCCAACGAAGGCTCTGGCTCGTACATCCTTCCCGCCAACGCTCCCGTAGGCTATATCGACATTCCGCTCTCCAAACCTGAGGGCGGCATCACACCCGCTGGCGACCGCTACGACTACACAGCCAACGATGCATCGGTAGGTGATGTCGATGGCGACGGCGAGTATGAAATCATCCTCAAATGGGACCCCACCAATGCTCACGATAATGCTCACGACGGCTACACGGGCAACGCGCTCTTCGACTGCTACCGCCTCAACGGCGAACGCTTGTGGCGCATCGACCTCGGACCCAACGTACGCGCTGGAGCTCACTACACCCAGTTTATGGTCTTCGATTTCGACGGCGACGGACGCTCTGAAATCGTGATGAAAACAGCCGACGGAACCATCGACGGGCAGGGAAACGTCATCGGCGACCCTTATGCTGACTACCGCTATGCGGGTGACACCGTCCGCACTTTTCGACGCACTCCAGCACGACAGGGCCGAATCTTCACAGGTAAAGAATACCTCACCGTCTTTTGCGGCCTGACAGGCGAAGCCCTCCATACTATCGACTACATTCCCCAACGTGGTGACCCTGTCGAGTGGGGCGACAAGGAAGCCAATCGTTCCGACCGTTTCCTGGCCTGTGTGGCTTATCTGGACGGTCGTCACCCCAGCGTCGTCATGTGCCGCGGCTACTACACCCGTGCCGTACTCGCCGCTTTCGACTGGGACGGAAGTGAGCTCCGCCAGCGCTGGGCCTTCGACTCCTATGCCGAAGGCAACGAGGCCTATAGTGGCCAGGGCAACCATAACATTCGCGTAGCCGATATCGACAACGACGGTTGCGACGAAATCATCTACGGCTCGTGCACCATCGACAACGATGGTCGCGGACTCTACTCTACCCGCCTCGGCCACGGCGATGCCCTTCACCTCACCGCCTTCTTCCCCAACGAACCGAGGCTTCAAGTATGGCAATGCCACGAGACGGGTGGCAACGGCTCCACCTTCCGCGATGCCGCCACGGGCGAAACCCTCTTCCGCTACCCTGCCCCAGCGGACATCGGCCGTTGTATGGCCGCCGATATCGATCCCGACTCACCAGGCGTAGAGATGTGGAGCGGTTCTACGGGAGGAATTCGCAACATCCGCGGCGAAATCATTGCCGAACACGTCCGCGGGCTTTCCACCAATATGGCTATCTGGTGGGACGGCGACCTGCTGCGCGAACTGCTCGACGGCACGCGCATCTCCAAGTATAACCCCAGCGAACAGCAATGCGACATCATCCTGAACCCTGAAGGAGTCGCCAGCAACAACGGCACCAAAGCCAACCCATGCCTTGCCGCCGACATCCTCGGCGATTGGCGTGAAGAGCTGCTCCTACGCACCCGCGACAACCAATCCCTGAGGCTCTACGTCTCAACCATCCCCACAGAGCACCGTTTCGTCACCTTTATGGATGACCCCGTCTATCGCATCAGCGTCGCCACCCAAAACGTCGCCTACAACCAGCCCACACAGCCAGGTTTCTACTTCGGCCCCGAAATGTAAACGTCAACAATCCAATAACAAGCCATGAAAAGAGAAGCATTCAAGATGTTCCTGAAGCCAGGCTTCGAGGACGAATATCAACGCCGCCACGCAGCCCTATGGCCCGAAATGAAGAAACTGCTCAAGGAGAGCGGAGTAAGCGACTACAGCATTTTCTGGGACAAAGAGACTAACATCCTCTTTGCCGTACAGAAAGTCGAGGGCGACAAGGGCTCGCAGGACCAGGGGGACAATCCCGTCGTTCAGCGCTGGTGGGACTATATGGCCGACATCATGGAAGTCAACCCCGACAACAGCCCCGTATCCATCCCGTTGCCCGAATTGTTCTATCTGGAATAGACATTCCACATTTTTGAGATAAAAAACGGGAGAATCGTTCGTTTTTTTATAAATTGTTATTACTTTTGCCGAATGATGTTTGAAAGGCAACGGAAAACCATGGCAGAAAATGTACCTAAAGTAATCAATGTAGAGAAGATTATCCGCAGCAAAGTCGGCAATGCCCACATCTGGCCTCCCCTACTGAAGTACCTTCGTAAAATCCTCCACGAGGACGATTTCAACGTCTTCTTTGCCACCTATCCTGACATGGAAGGCGCTGATTTTCTCCGCAACACGTTAGAGTACCTCCACATCACCCTTGACGTGCACGGCGAGGAAAACCTCCCTCCAAAGGACGCCCTCTACACGTTTGTCAGCAACCATCCCCTTGGCGGCCCCGACGGTGTAGCTATCGGCCGCATCATCGCCGACCACTACGACGACAAGATACGCTACCTCGTCAATAGTTTCCTCATGGCATTACCCCCGTTGGCACCTCTCTGCGTACCCGTCAACCAAATGGGCGGACAAGCCCGCAACCTCCCGCAGCAGGTCGATGCCATTTTCAGCAGCGACGACCAAGTCATCATGTTCCCTGCCCAGCTCTGCTCACGCAAGCGCAAAGGTGTCATCAAGGACCTGCCTTGGAAGAAGACATTCGTACAGAAAAGTGTACAGTACCAGCGCGACGTCATACCCATTTATTTCGAGGGCCGCAACTCCAACCGCTTCTACCGTATCGCCAACCTTTGCAAGTTCTTCCACATCAAGTTCAATGTGGCTATGATTTACTTGGCCGACGAACTCTTCCGCCACCGCGGCAAGACGTTCCGCATTTACATCGGCAAACCTATCCCCTGGCAGACCTTCGACAAGTCACGCAAACCTGTTGAATGGGCATCCTACGTGCAAGACATTGTCTATAAGCTTGCCCCCACCAACTAAACACCATGCAACCCATCATCGACCCCATTCCTCGTGAGCTGCTCATGCAGGAACTCACCGAGCAGAAACGCCTGCGCTATACCAACCGTGGCGGCAACGTGCTTTACATCTGTACCGCTCACGACAGTCCCAACGTCATGCAGGAAATCGGCCGTCTGCGCGAAATCGCCTTCCGTGAGGGCGGTGGAGGCACAGGACTCAGCGCCGACATCGACAGTTTCGACACCATGGAAGAACCCTGCCGACAGCTTGTCGTCTGGAACCCCGACGCTGAGGAAATCATCGGTGGCTACCGCTACATCTACGGCCCCGACATCCGCTACGATGCCCAAGGCCAACCCATCCTGGCCACAAGCCATCTTTTCCATTTCTCCGACGAGTTCATGCAGACCTATCTGCCCCGCACCATCGAGCTTGGACGTTCGTTTGTGGCAGTCGAATATCAGTCGTCGCGCAGCGACACCAAAGGGCTCTTCGCCCTCGACAACCTCTTCGACGGTCTTGGCGCCCTCATGGTCACACTCCCCGATGCCCAGTATTTCTTCGGCAAGATGACCATGTACCCCTCGTACAACCGCTATGCCCGCGACCTCATCCTTCACTTCCTCGACAAGCATTTCGGCGACCGTCGCCACCTCATCACGCCCCACAATCCCCTGCTCATCGAGCACCCTGTGGAGGAATTGGACGTGGTACTTACCGAGGACGACTTCAAGGCCGACTACCGCCTGCTCAATGCCGCCGTGCGCCGCTTGGGATGCAACATCCCCCCGCTCGTCAACGCCTACATGAACCTCTCGCCCACCATGCTTGAGTTTGGTACCGCCATCAACGACGACTTCGGCAACGTCGAAGAGACAGGTATTCTCATCGACGTCAACGCCATGCACGAGGACAAAATCAAACGCCACATCGCCTCCTTCATTAACGAGAAGCCCGAATGGGCACATCGTGTGGCGGACAATAAGATACTCTATTCCCCGCGTCCCCGCCTGCGTCGCCGCAAGAAAAAGTAGCCGCACAGCGATGCCGTCACCACACCCATGCTGTTCGAGGCGAAATCCCACCACTCGCCGCCGCGATACGCCGTTAGGTACTGCTGCCCCAATTCAATCGCCCCGCTCAGCACAATGGGCAGCACCATTGCACTCATCAACAGCGTCAGCCCATTCACCGAGAAACTCGTATTGTGGATTACCCATCGCGAAGCATCGCTCCTACGTTTGCGGAGGTATTCCAGCCAAATTACCGCACTAAAACCGAAGTACATACCGAAATGGACAAACTTGTCGAAGTTCGTTATCTCGTCCAGCTCCGTATGCGGAGGTTTGAAGAACGAGAGGAATAAAATTACCGCCGTCACCAGCAGCGAGAACTTATAATCCTTAATAAAAGACCAGACGCTACGCATTATTAAAACTTTTTTCGGCGACAAAGATACTACTTTTTCATGCAAAAAACCTAATATATAAATCCTAATTATCTATAATGTTCCTCTACGACCATTTCGCCTTCACCCGACCCGAACGTCGGGCCATTATTGTCCTGCTGGCTATCGTCTTGGTGCTTGCCCTTATCGTGACGGCAAGAAAGAAGGATGAGGAATCAGCCCTGCAACCACATACTGCCCAAATGGTGCCCGTTCCGACCAGCGCCCCCGAGCCAACAACCCCTTTCGCCTTCAACCCCAATACCGCCGATTCAGCTACCCTCCGCGCTGTTGGCTTGAGCCCCTTTGTCAGCTCCAACATTGTCAAATACCGCCGTGCAGGAGGCCATTTCCGCCGTCCCGCCGACCTTGCCCGCATCTACGGTCTGGACAGCTCTACCTTTGCCCGCATCCAACCTTATATCTATATCCCCAAAGAAGAATCTGATGCCTCAGTCCGCCCCACCCCCAAAGGGAAGGAAATGAAAAAAAACAAATCGCTCCTCCTTCAGGAGGGAGAGGCTATCCTTCAAGAGGAGCAAAGTAAAGACGTAGGAGAAGTTCCTCAGCCCTCGCCCTACAAGGCCTATATGGAAAACAAACTCCCCTCAGGCACTTTCCTCGACCTCAACAAAGCCGACTCAGCCGACTTCATTCGAATTCCAGGCATCGGCCCTTATTACGCCAGCCGCATCGTCAGCCTTCGCCGCCAACTGGGAGGCTACGTTGCCATCGGCCAACTCCGTGACATCCAAGGCCTGCCCGAAATCGGTGATTACGTCTATGTGGAGGAGGGTGCTCAGCAGCGCATTAACGTCAACAAAGCCACGCTCCGCACGCTTGCCCGCCATCCCTACATCGGCTACTACCGCGCCAAAGCCATCATGGATATCCGCCACAGAAGCGGCCGCGTCATCAACCTACGCCAACTCTCCTTTCTCGACGAATTCTCCGACGAAGACATCCAACGTCTCGCCCCATACCTCACGTTCGAGTAGATGAATGAGGGACACAGGCCTCCACCCGCTTATAATAATCTGACATTCATAAGAAAAGGACCCCTCCCCCATCGGAGGAAGGGTCTTTTCTCCCCCTCCATTACGGGAGGGGTTAGGGGTGGGTCTTCTTTTTACGCTAACAGCTCACTGGGGACACGCCTCAGCTGACGATTGGCACGGACATACTTCAGGAGGTCGGCTTCGGGACGGAAGCGGATGCCCACCTTCTTGATGTAGCTCGACGGGTCAAACGACTCAGCAGGGATGACTGACTGCGCGAAACATTTGCTCTGGAGGTTCGCCTGCAAGGCACCGATCTCCTCCAGCACGATGCGCTGGCCCTGAAGCAAATGCGTCTTGATGAACTCCTTGGCAGCGGTAAGCACAGCCACCACATCAGCCTTCGTCACGGTAGTGGCAAACTGGATGTCCTCGGCAAGATGCTGGAAATCATAGTCTCCCGTCTTCACGGCACGGTTGGTGGCGTAGTCAACGCCTTCTGCACCTCTCGGGTTGGTGCAACCCACAATTTGATAAGTAATAGCCATAATCAATTAAGTATTAAAAAGTTAATAATAAGTTTATCTTAGAAATTCGGGTCAAAAAGGGTCTTTTCATTGGGTTGACTGCCGGCTTGTCGCGCCAAAGGAAGCAACGCCTTTTATTCCTTTATTTCCATGACAAAGGTACGAATAATTTTTGAATACACCAAACTTTTATGCAACTTTTTTTCATTTTTCTGAAAATTTTTCTGGCGTAGGAGGTGTGGATGCCTGCGGTTGCTGCTCCGCCCCTTCCTTATCCCTGAAAACGCAGTGGAATAAATTTTTAACGCAGTGCGCTGTCGCGCCAGAGCAGGGGAATAAGCTGTCAGAGCAGGGGAATGTGCAAATGTGCAAGTGCAATTCGTTTTCAGCGTGAGAACAGAAACAGAGAAATCATAAGATTATTATTAAACTATTGATTATTAATAATATATTATTATACTATTCTCTTTTACACCCTCTCTCCCCCACCCCTGATTCTCAAAATCCGTTTGCACTTTGCAATTTTGCACATTTTTTGTATGAAATCCTTTGACATGTTCGGATTAGTTTGTAAATTTGTCCCCAAAATTAGGAAATATGAAAGGCATCAGTTATTGGCTCAAACTACGTAGAAAAACCAGAGAAGCTTCTGAGATAACCTGTCACGTAAGCCCCCGCATTATCAGGAATGGAGAAATTGATGAGAACGGCGAAATACGATATACTAGCATTTGTCTTTTTATCGTTTCTACCCTAAAGGAAGATGATGATACCATAGAAATTCGTATTTATAAAAAAGATGATAAAAAAAAGGTTGAATTTTGTTATCATATTTATGAATTATGCAAAGAAGCGGGCTACCAAGTTACCATATTTAACTATAAAAACAATAAAAAGAAAACGTTTTACTCATCAACACCAACCAGTGCCGGATGGGAAAGTGAAGAAGAAGATATACGTGAGGTAGATTATGACTCGCTAATTGCAGCCATCAAGGATTTGCAGGATGAAAAGGTAAAACCATTCGTGAAAAATGGGCATTTAGGCAAGTTTTATTTTGCTTTGATATATAAAATGCTCATAGAAGGTGCGTTTGGTGTCGGTAACAATTATATAAGCCAGGACGGCTTTGCCGATTACATGTGCCAAATAGGATTTAAGGCTGGTAGTGGCAGTAATCTGGGTGAACACTATCAGAATTTGAATGGGAAGTATCCCAAAATAATAGTGAGTAAATCAGCCTATAAAAAAAGGGCACCATTGTTACAGATTGAAACTGACGAATTTACAAGATCCTTTGTTAAAAGGTATCAAATGAAAATTCACGAGACTGATTCTTCTGAAATAGGGGATAGCCAGCAAGGAAACTAAAAAAACCGGGCAAAAAATAGGTCATTCACGAAGGTCTTTTGAGGGTTCTAAAGACCTCCGTACCTTTGCATCGTCATTCAGGACAAAACCATCGAAGTCCTGAATGTCCGCTCTTTTTTGTGGTTCATCCGACAAATGCGTAGTTGGCTAGCAATAAAAATGAACGAAGAGAGAGATAGCTAAGATTTTATCACTACCTTTGGTTACCCCTAACTAAAGTATAGTTATATGAATCCCAGCTATCTGTATCATGC
>JAFXXQ010000028.1 GCA_017542145.1 Bacteroidaceae bacterium
AGATTAATGCAGCTAAAGCAGGCAAGTAAGGCGAAATAAAAATGACCCCACCGGCCAGGGCTCTTTGGGGGTCAAAATAAAAACGTTTTCGGGGGTCAGCGCAACTTCGCCCTCGGGGGTCAAATACACGCGGCTTTTCCATCATGTCTTCATCAAGAAACTTAGCAAGAAAATCCTCATAGAAGGTCTGTAGTATGGTGTTATACATAACAACACCTAACGATCCAATCTCATTGGGAGTTATGTTGGTTATAGTAAGTTCCTCGTTTGTTATAACGACCCACACAGATGCTTTTGAGAGAGTCTTTCTATTAGTAGAAAAGCAACCGACAGTATTTTCCTCATGGAAGATATTTCTTGCATACTCGTTACTTTTGGTGCGCTTGTAAGTAAAGATACTCTTATCTTGTTTTTTCAATGTATCCAGAAGCGCTACAAGTTCTCCGTGAGGAGCCCTTATTGTCAAAGTTTTAAATTTCTTCATATCTAATAATTTAGTATTATTTTCGATCTATTGAAAAGGGTTTAGTGTTGTGATTTTAACTTTCCCATTAAAGACAATCAACTCAATACTTGGCATACCAGGAACATCGTGTTTTGAATTATCTGGCCAAATGCGATATAATTTTGTACAGTATTCACCATCCTCCAACGCACATTTCAAAACTTCTTCGTATGCAAGTTTCTTTGCATCATGCTCAATATTTGAATAAAAATTATGATGATATACACTATAACCCTCTACTGGATCAATAACATCTAATACATAGTTCGGTTTTTGTACATGTATCGTAAGATTTGCTATTTCCGATTCCAGTTTTAGGTAAACAATGCTGTTGTTAGCAGGCAGGCTGTTTAAGCCTTTCGGGATTGAGTATATACCCATAAACACATGAAAACCCTGATCATTTTCATCATCATCTTCCATGAATAGAATGGTCTGACGGCATTTTAAAAGTTGAATTAGTTGAGGATGATTAATCGGATGTGATAACATAACTTCAAAACCCAAGTCGATGGGCTTTAAATAGTCTTTATACACAAACAAGTAGTTGTAGAGGTCATCATAATAGAGAACTGTAGTTCCATCGTTGAAGCACTCTGCGTTAGGGGATAGTTGCATTATGATGGAATCAGACAGATTTTCTTCTATTTTCTTGTTTATATATAACATAGTGTAATATATTTATAAAAATCCAACTGTTCTGAAGATGAATTGAAGTAGTGAAAATGCGTGTAAGTCCACGGTCCTTGAGCTTTACCTATTTTTTTCATGGGCTCCTCCGTTATGGAAGAGCCTATGAAAAATCTAGGTTTTACTCTTTATTTCACCAATACCTTTTTTCCGTTGCGGATGAAGAGGCCCTTCTGCGTTCCGTCGGAAGGGGGGGGCGCTTAATCCGTGTAGTTCGCCTCAGTAAACCACCAATTGTCAGCCTCGGTTTTCTCCACAGCATGATAAATCATGAGGGTATATGTGGCGTTCGTGGGAACACCTTCCTTATTGGGATATACAGGGCGGGAGATGGGATAAATGGGCTCGTCCCTCCTCAGAATAAGGTAGTCTTTATTCAGCTGCACCAGCGTCCCAAGCTCTGTTATCAGATCCCTGGAATGGAGAAAGAACTCACCGCTATTCTCGTTATAGCTCCAGAATATTTTGAGCGGACGCGACTCCTCTGGTTTACTCTCTATCCCGCTGAGATAGCGTTTGAGGGTATAATGATAGCCGTATTCCTCCTCAAGTCTGAACATCTCCGTACATTCGTGTCCAACCAATGGAGAGTGGTATTCTCCTTTGATAAAATCGAAGGAAGGCTCGTTTAGGCAGTTCCAGAAGCAGACCTTTCCCAACGAATCAGAGCATTGGTAAAGGAGTTCTCCCACATAGTAAACGTTTTCGGCTCGTTTGGCAATCTCTTTTCTGGAAATAAGGAGCGGCCTCAGCTGCGCAAGATTCTCGCATGTCAGCTCCCAATCGTCGTTCTCGGAAAAGGCGCTACGCCCATGTGTGAGGCCAAACTCGTCCTCGAAGAACTCTTGTTCTTTTTCGTTCTTGCCGCAAGACGTTAACAGCAGCCCCATACTGAGAACTGCTAAGCATAGTTGAAATGTCTTTTTCATCGTCTTATTGTTTTATAGGTTCATTGTTTTTCATTATTCATCGAACAATTCAAAGCCCCAAACCATACTTCGGGACAAGTTAAAATTTCTACCATCGGGTATCCAGTTGCCTGTCGGTGCATACCAAGAAGTATCACCGTTATACTGCGCTCCCCAACCCCAGTTCATATGAAGCTGCTGGAATATCGGACCATAAGTAATTACGGTATTGATGGATGCTGGAGGCATAATATTGGTTGGCTCGTCCCATACCCATACATAGGTGTTTTCCGTTCTGATACGGCACTTTCGCCACCCGTCTGCGATAAAAGTATGTCCTACAGATTGACCATTGACATTTGTTGATGCGCCCAGAATAACAGGCATATCATCACAAATACTGGCGGTAACGATTCCAGAGTCATACGTTGAATCCCTGCACATAACTCCATTGTCAATAAAATACCATGCAACTAAATCGGCTATAGTTGCACCAGAACTATCGTATCCATAATCTGTAAAAATGCGTTTTCCAATATCTGCTATCAAGTATGAAGCCAACGAACTATAGTTGGCCATACTACTCCATATTGTTGAAGATTGATCTGAATAGGAAACATTTATACCTAAATAAGCTTCATGGTCTTTAACATAGATGCCATTCTCCAACTTGTATGCGTTTGTGTTACAATAACCATTAGTCGGAGCAAGAAGAGGGCGCCCAATATAAAAGTGTAAATAATGTGCCATCTGGGCACCTGCAACAGCAGTACATCCAGCCACAGCTCTTCCCGTAGTATAGGGATAAGCATAAGGACAGCAATTGTTAAAAGGTGCGTTTTGATGAAAATTAACAGTAACCAAAGGTCCTACGCTTTCAAGCACCTCCGTATATTCATCCGTAGATTCCAATTCCCAATGTCCTGGTGGGATGTATTTGGGATTATCATCTGGAGCAACCCTTGTCGTGTTAGTTTTTTTCTCCACATATTCTGTTTCTGCATTCACAGATCTCCAAAAGTCAATGCTACCCAACATTTTGTCCCATGTTTCATCATCGGCCACATCAGGTCGACCGTTAAAAGACCGGAGATAAAGGACATCATATTCCAAAGTTTCAATCCAAGCTGTAATTTCCGAAGGAAGTTCTTTAGAGGGAAGTGTCATTATCGGATCTCCTCCGAGTACGACAGGAGCACGTTTGTCGGCAGCGATAATTTCCCACCCCTGACCATAGACCAACAGATAAGCGAGTGTCACCTCATTATTTAGACCCATCGGAATAATATCACGAATGACGAACTCCTGCCCACGTCCCTTCGCCAACAATTCTTTGAAATAAAGGTAGGCTTCAACATCTTTATCAGCGACAAAAAACACTGTATCCAAAGCCGAAAAATCAATCTCATCTAATGGATTTTTCTCTGCCCGGGTATTTTCTTTTACTACTGAAAACAGCTCAGCTGGATTCTGTATCTCCTGATTGCAGGAAACCATAACTAACAGCAAAAGAGTTGCTGCAAAAATAGTGCATTTTTTCATAATTGTAATTACTTTAGATGGTTTTTCCGTTTTTTATAATTCTTTCTGATGTCGCTAAAAGCAATGAGGGAAACAACTCACTCTATGAGAAACCGCGGTCTCTCATAGAGTGAGTTTGGTATGCTGCATTACTTCACCAACACCTTCTTTCCGTTGCGGATAAAGATGCCCTTTTGGGTTCCGTCTGCAGGACGGCCATCTAAGGTGAAGAAGCCGGAGGATTCCATCTCGGCCTCCATGAGAGGAGTCTGCACGCCTGTAACCCCTCCGAAATACGACTTAGGAATAGTGTACATCGTCTGCGTGTCGTTCGACCAGATGTAGAACGTATCTCCCACCAACGACAGACCGACAGGGGCTTTCAGGCCTGGAATCTCTTTGGGTTCCTGATATACCCATTCTGTGGATTCGTCATTGAAGAAGAGTGTGTAATATCCGACTTTTTCAATATTGTTTGCCGTACAAACTACCATGTTATCCATCGCTACCAAACCCGTACAATGAAGAGAATACAGACCTCGGAGTTTCAGACTTTCATCTCCATCTTTCATGGAATAAATGCCGGAAAGACTACTTACACTACTAATGGGTCCAAACCACCAGTAAAAAACGCCATCTTTGCAAAACATTGGTTTTCCTCCAGCAAATAAGCCACTATCTCGCTTATCTCGCAGATGCTTTGCACTTACAATTGTGTCACCATATTGATTAAGGATAAACCTGTCTCCTTCTGCATGGGTGTACATAATTCCATCTTCCCAGCAAGCCCATATTGCCTTACTCGGTTTCTTGGAGAGGATTTCACCCTCTTTTGATACGGTGTACTTCGTGGTTTGGGTATACAGGCAGAAGGTTTCCGCATTTTCGTCGCAATACATGCTGACGACGTCCTTCACATCAGCAGAGAATAGTGGCGTTGCCACCTTGTTAGTTTGCGCATTCAGCGCACAAGCATAGACAATGCTGACGAACATTGCCAGGCGTCTAAAATACTTTGTTTTCATAGTTCTTGTTTTTTATGGGTTAATTATACTCTAACAAATTTAAACAATTCTTTCATCTTTCTTTAATCAGGCTGGGGATTGCAAATCCGCCTGAAGGGGTTTATATTAATAGGATTATATTAATAAACAAATACTTTCGAGATACTACTCATGAGGGAAATAAATATTAGGCAAAACGGCTAAAGACGGATCTCCAAAATAGTTCCAAAACAGAATTATAAATTTTTGTGATTCATTAACCTGACTCAACATGTTGATAGATGAACCATAGCATAGTGCTCCAAAAGTATTTGCTACCCCATGTACTAACATGTAATTGAAAGCTATCTGTCCCTGAATAGCCTCTATCCATAGCGGTTCTGCAGAAGAGGCGTAAACACCTATTGCACCTGTAGGAGCTCCTGTCGAATTGTTGCGTGCAGTTAACCATGTTTCAGCGAAACAGGGAGGGGAGGTGTTGGTGAAATCACCTGTAAAATCAGCTACGCCATACCCTCTACTGTTATAAATAAATGGCAGCTTGTAATCGTTTTGTAATAAATTGATATCATTTATTGTGAAAGTGCCTGTATCCCACCCTTCCGAGTCACCATATCCGATATAGTTTACCAGAAAAGATCCTTGATTTATAGCGCTATGTATATCTGCTGTTGGAAGATCACTAATAGGAGTGTTAGGACTATCATATAATTGTGCGACACCGCTCATTCCGTAAGCAGAATTTAAAAGCATGTTCCTGATACTGTTCATGTATTCATAATCGAATAAAGAACCATTAACGTACCAGCATGCTTCACTACTAGCAATCCCTATACTCTGATACTGCCAAGATTGATTAAGGTTATTTTCATAATAGATTGTTCTCCCAACCATAGTCTGCACCTCACTGCGGTTTCTGGCGCTAAACCGCCCTACGAAAATATCGGGGATGGAATCACTGCCTGAAACGAGTGAATATGAAAGGTCTGAGCCCGCATCGGTATACATAGTTCCATCTTCAAAAAGATTTGTGGGAACCCGTGTCGCATCACCAACCAAGAGTACATAAGTTAAACGGCTATTTACATTGTAATCTCCCTTAATGTAATCACCCACATCATCCGCAGTCGTTCCCACTTGACTCATCGTTGCCAGCCTCGTAGAAATCCCCATATTATATAGTTTATGGAACATAAAACTGGACATATCTGTTGCAAATGAGTCACAGCAGATAATCAGCATATCTGCGGAGGTAGGTGGAACTCTTACGCCTTTATCCCCAACTTCTTTTTTAAGCTGTAAACTATTGACCGAATCTGCCGCCATTACATCATAGTTAATAAACTGATCCCTGAAAAGTTCTTCCATGGATTCGTCTATCGTATGCCGGATTGCCGGATACCCGATGTCGGCACATTCCGACTGTCAGTGCCCGAGAACGACACCTCCACCTCCATCTTCTTATAGACACGCAGGATGCCGGTAACAGGATTGTACTGGAAAGGATGCAACCGTACTACGCTGCCGCGCACATCGCGCATCAAGAAGGGAGCATCGGTACTTGCCAGTTTCGCGGGATAGAAGGCATCTTTTTCATATACCTCGGAAAAGGTGTAGGGTACCGACGAAGGGTCTGTCAAACTTGGTATGCTTCCTTTGGACGGAGCCACCGTCAGACTGATATCCTCGTATTCTGTATCCACCACACGGACATTGCACGCTGCAGTCGGGGGAATGGCTACGCTGTATGCATACTCGGGAAGGTCGGGATTTCCCTTCTGCAACATGCTATGCGCGTCGCGAGCCGTAATGGAGAAATAATCTTTTCCTTCGATGGAAACGGCATTTTTTGCATAGTTGCCTACCTCCAGCTCCAGGACCAGTGAGCTCTCGGAAGAGGACAGCACCCTCATGCCGTTCGCATTCAAAGATTCTATTGCTGCACGCGTCTGTCCGTTCCATGCAGAGTTTTCGGGAGAGAGGTTCAGGCTCTCTTCCTTACAGGAAAACAAGATCAGCAGGGTTGCCGCGAAGAAGAGACTGAAAAATGATAGCTTTTTCATGATAAACAGATTACGATGTTAAAATCATTCTTCTTCAATCACGAATTCTCCCCACCACCATTTGCCAAAAGCAAACAGCCAGAGTGTATAACTGCCTTCGCTGATACCCTCATCTTCTAAGTCCACAACGACCTCCGTAGTGGAAGCGAAGCTCTCGGAATATAGAATAGCATTCGTGTTTGGGTCACTAATGATGACTTGGGAAACGGTAGCTTCGGGGAAGTCGAAGGTTAATATGGTTCCATCAAGAGTAGCGGTTGGACAAATAATAATGGATTTCGGCACACTAAGAGTGTCATCCGGATTTACTGTTAAAGGGATGTCTTTTGGTTTTTGAGCCCATACACTACCTGATACTATCAACAGGAGACTGAAAACTAAACAAAATTTGTTTTTCATAATTCTTGATTTTTGGAGGTTTATACTTACTTTCTTTTTTGCGGGCAAAGATAGGGCGTGCATAAATAGTGACCAAGAAAAACACCTCCGAAAAAACCTCCAAAATCAGTTTAGGAGGTCTTTCGGAGGAGCTTCTCGGCTTATGTTTGGATATGGGGATATCGCCCCTTTAATGAATGGGGACTATTTGCCGTATTCGCCCATTACGAATGAATACCATTCGGGAGTGAGTTTTTCCTTTAGATAATAGCGGCGGTTGTGGACGGCGTGAACGTTTGATTGCGAACAGTAGGCGATGTGCTCCGTATCGAATCCCAACAACTTCATGGCAATGTACTCCAGTGCCAAATGGGAAACCTTGGCATTATTATTCAAAAAATCCAGGAATACGTCGGCGAACAGACTATGTAGATAGGCATTGAATTCGCTCATTTCCTTTGCTGGCATAACCTTCTCTTTGGATAATATGTCGAGCCTGTGCTCTGACAGATATTTTTTCCAACGGCTTGCGGCAAATTGTTCGCGGTAGAGTTTCACCCGCTCCTGCTCAATGGCAAATTGCTGTAGGAATAGGGATTCTTCTGCCGGGTTGCTTTCCACCCCGTTCTGTTCCTCGTCGTTCACGTTCTGATCGATCTGCCGTTGCTTGAGGGCATTCAGTTCCTGCTCAAACTGCAACCTTTCATTCTTGCGTTTGCGCTCAATGAGCAGCAGAGTGATAATGAATGCCGAAAGCAGGACAACCCCCACGAACCGCCATCGCATATTGCGGGCCCTCATCTGCTGATCGTGAATCTCCACGATATGCTTATCCTTTATCTCGGCGATTTCCCGCTGCTTGTTCATCGTATAAATGGAATCCAATAAGCTCTTATACTGGTCGATGAAGAACCGCGTGGAATCGGGTTTGTTCAGAAGCGGAGCCACGCTGGCCAGCCCTTCATACGATGTACATTGGACATAGATATCGGAACTATTTCGTATAGCTTTCTTGTAGTATTCGTAAGCCGTTGCGGGCTGCCTTTGTTGGGCGAGAATGTCGGCTTTCAGCATCAGCAAAGCCCCATTTCCTTTCCCCCAATACCCTCCTATTTTTTCCAAATAGGCTAAGGCTCCCTCAATGTCGTGCTGATGATAAAACCGTAGTTTCGCTAACTGAAAATAAGTTGTAAAACGAATATGGTTTATAGTTTTTGTATTGCACAAGACACGCCGAAACAAGCTATCAGTTAAATTGTCATCATCTTTATACAATGCAGCTGTTCCCATGTAATAGTCAGCATAACTGATGTTCGCCGAATCGGAGTTGCAGATCTCTGTCTGACGGTAACGTCCCAAAGCCACCCAGGCACTATCCACCATATAGTGCTTGGAATAAAGAAGTCCCAAATGAAGTAAGCTATGAGCATAATATTTGTTGGTCGTATCGGGAAAGAGCGTGGTAGCCCGAAGCTGTGCTTCAATGGCATCCAAATCGCGGTGCAGCCCAATGTAGGTGCAGCCGAGATAGTGCTGGGCGAGGGCGGCATGTCGGTTCTTGCGCTTGGTGCCGTAGTAGTCCGTAGCAAGAAGGATGAGGGAGTCGGACGTGAGCGGGACGTTACATTTGTAGTCGGCCTGCGTGCGAAGGAGGGCGTAGAGGGCAGCATCTCTAGATTGAAAATTGAAAATTGAAGATTGAAGATTGAGGCTGTCCAGCACGGCGCGGGCGGCGTGGGGGTCGGTCTCCATGAGGGCCTCGGCACGCTGCAGAGCATCGCGGCACGACGTATCGCTGCACGACAACAGTCCAACTACTGCCATCAGCAGCAGGGCTTTTTTCAAAAGGAGGCTGCTCTTACTTTTTTTCATCTTCAAAAATCTGCTGCGAAGGTACGACGCAGCAGCCAAAAATGCAAACAAAATGCCGAAATTGTTTAAGGGATAACAGAGGTTTATTCCTCGTTCTTCTCGAAGAATGCGATGCGGCGGGTGGTCTCGTCCTGCATGACGCTGAGCTTGTGGATGGCCTGCAGCGCCTGAGCCAGCTCATAGACGTCGGCAATGGCACGGGTGTCGAAGGCCGTGAGGGTGGTAGCCCAGTTCGTGTCGCCCAGATAGTCCACCTTGACGGCTTCGCCAGCGTGGAGGGCCATCCAGGCAATGACGCCACCATCCGACTCGCCGAGCACGAAGTCGTTGCGCTCTGTTTTCGCCAGCGCGTCAGACGACTCGTAGGTGTTGTCCACCGTGGCCGTCTGGGCGAACGTGCCGCCTGCAGAGACCTTCACAGCATGGTGGTGGATGTACTTTGCGCCGCGCCAGAAGGAGGTGAGCGTCATGCGTCCATGTTCATCGACAGTAGCGCGCAGATAACAGCGCTGGGCATTGCGGGCAAGCTGCTGCGAGGGGGCGTAGTAGAGGCCTAAATCCTGATACTGAGCATCTTTTTCGAAGATGAAACGCTGCGGCTTTCCATCCCCGCCACCCAGAATCTCCTCGACACGGGCACGGCTGATGGTGAGCAAGCTATCGGTGTAGGCGTAGTTGCGATGAGCCTCAGCGAGCTCCACCTTACGCATCAGGGCGATGCCGGCCTTGCGGGCCTCGAAGGCTTTGGGATAGACGGCCTTGATGCTGTCAATCTGTGCCTTTGCCTCGTCGAAGCGCCCAGCCTCGAAAGCTGTCTGCGCAGCCGTCAGAAAGCGCCCCGCCGCCTTCTCCACATCCTCTCCACAGGAGAGGAGGAAGAAGGAGGAGCAACCCAGCAATAGAGTTATCAAACGGACAGATAACGCCTTTTCTTTCACGCCTTTGAGCATTTTATTTTTCATTTTTCGATGTTATTTGTACAGCGGGCCGAAGTTGGTGCAGGCACGGAAGTCGGCCCCTTCCTTGTCCATGCCAAAGGCGTTCCATGCAGCGGGACGGAAGATATCCGCGTCGGCTACGTTGTGCATGCAGACGGGGATGCGCAGCATGGAGCAGAGCGTGATGAGGTCGGCACCCACATGCCCATACACGATGGCGCCGTGATTGGCTCCCCAGCAGTTCATCACCGAATAGACGTCCTTGAAGCAGTCCTTCGTGGGGTCGAGGCGCGGCGTGAACCACGTGGTAGGCCAAGTGGGGTCGGTACGCTTGTCGAGGATGTCGTGGACTTCGGGGTCGAGGTCAACCGTCCATCCTTCAGCAAGTTGCAGCACAGGGCCGAGGCCTTGCACCATATTCAGGCGCATCATCGTCATCGGCATGCCGCCCTTAGTGACGAAGTGCGAGCTATAGCCTCCTCCGCGGAAGTAGTCGCGGTCGGCAGGCATCCAATTGGTCGCTTTCAGACAGGCTTCGACGTCCTGGTCGGTCAGCTCCCAGTGAGGCTTGATGGTGGGCTTGCCGTCCTTATCGGTGGCAGCACCCGTAGCATCGAGCGTCGTGGCACCACTGTTGATGAGATGGATGAAGCCGCCTGCTGCAGCAGCTTCTGGACGCTTACCTGCCACGCGCTCCACAGCCTCAGGACTCCAATAGGTGCGGATGTCGGAGAACATCACACCACGATTGGTGAGCAGGTGACCGAAAAGCATCGTCATACCGTTGAGGAAGTCGTTCTCGGTGGCCAGAATTTTCGCCTCACGTTTGCCGTTCCAATCGAACGAGGTGCAGAGCATCGACTCGGGGAAGTCGAAGTTAGGCTTATAGTCCGTCCATTGACGCTGGCCCTGCACACCGCCCACGATGGCGTTGTGTCCCAGAGCTTCTTCCTTGTAGCCCATCTCGAGCAGGCGCGGGTTACCTTCCATGAGGTCGCGGATAATCATCATCGTCTTGACGGTGAACTCCCAGTCGGCATCTTTCTCCTCGCGGTTCTTGCCCTTACCCTTGCCGTTGAAGGTGGTCATCGGCGTGCCAGGGAAGAGGGGACGGTCCTCGTTATAGTCGTGACCCTCCTGAGGCTTGCAGTATCTTTCTACCCATTCCATCGCATTTTTGAACTCCTCGGGGTCGAAGATATTGAAATCGACGCGACGCAGGATTTCGACGAGCGAGACATATTCTGTACGCATTCCCAGGTACTCCTGCAGGAAGTCGGCGTTGACGATGGAGCCGGCGATGCCCATGCAGGTGTTGCCAAGCGAGAGGTATGACTTGCCGCGCATGGTGGCCACAGCCTGGGCAGCACGGGTAAAGCGCAGAATCTTCTCCGCCACGTCGGCAGGGATGGTGTTGTCGTCAAGATCCTGCACATCATGGCCGTAGATGCCGAAGGCGGGCAGCCCTTTCTGGGCATGGGCGGCGAGGACAGCAGCCAGATAGACAGCGCCCGGGCGCTCGGTGCCGTTGAAGCCCCACACGGCCTTCGGCCAATGGGGACTCATGTCCATGGTCTCGGAGCCGTAGCACCAGCAGCTGGTGACAGTGATGGTGGCGCCGACGCCCTCGCGTTCGAACTTCTCCTGGCAGGCAGCAGCCTCGGCCACACGGCCGATGGTGCCGTCGGCAATGACGCACTCCACAGGACTGCCGTCGCCGTTGCGGAGGGTGGTGGTGATTAACTCGGCTACGGCATGTGCCAGCGCCATGGTCTTGTTCTCAAGGCTTTCGCGAACGCCGCCTTGGCGTCCGTCGATGGTGGGACGAATCCCGATTTTGGGGTACTTCATGGTTATAGTGGTTTATGGGTTTATAAGTTTACGAGTTTATGAGATTAAAGATAGCTTTGGCGCGGGAGGCGACGGTGCCGTCGGCTTTGCGGAGCTCGAGGTCGTATTCGTCGGCATTGGCGTTAGAGACATAGACAGCGAGCTCCTCGCCGTAGCGGCACTCGGTGCTGTAGCTGATTTCGAAACGATGGACGGGGCGCTCACGCAACAGCTCCAGCGGCAGCGCACCGAGGTAGTGCTCGATGTAGCGGATGCTGTTGAAGTGGCCGTTGTAGTCGATGTCGCAGAAGAGCGGACGAAAGGTGTATGCCGGCTCGGTGGCGGTGACACGGGCACGGGTGGTGCGCGCAATGGGGCAGTCGGGGTGCTCGGGTGCCACACAATCGACATGGTCGGGGAGCGCCTGCGCAATGTCCAACGCCTGACGCGTGTCCAAGTCCATCAGCGCCCACACGGAGGTGGCATAGCCTATGGCCTTGCCCGCCGCATCGAAGATGGCAAAATGACGGTTGGAGAAGAAGCGCGACACGCTGTCAATCCACGTCTTGATGGAGTATGTCTCAAATTCGTAGGGATAGTGGTCCATCTGGATGAGCAGACGCGAGAACACCCACGCCTGGTGCTGCTCCAGCAAGGCTTGACGCCCGATGCCCAGCTTCTCGGCATGGGACGCCGCGGTGTTCAGCAGCTGATTGCCCAGCACCGCCAGCGAGAGGTGCGACGTGCAGTCGGAGTGGAAGGACTCGACGATAAAATGGCTTTCGCCTATCAGAGGTACGTTCACTTTATTCTTGGATGTTAATGTTCTTACAGTCGTCGAGGACGCGGAAATGCTCGGTGGTGCCACGCAGATAGGGATAGTCGGTGGTCATCTCGATGCGGTTACCCCGGAAGGTGAGGCCATCGACGGAGTAGAGGTAGAGGATGCGGGGGTCGAACACACGGAAAGTGTTGTCCTCGATGGTGATGCCACGGTGGTAGCACTCACCGCTGGTGCGGTCGGGCACGCCGCTGCCCACGCTGATGCAGGCATTGCCCCAGACACGGTAGCCGAAGTTGCAGTTCTCGAAGACGTTATTCCGGATGGTGACGTCGCGCACGCCGGATTGCTCGAACCAGTAGTTGCCGTCGCCCTCGAAGAGGATGGCAGCGCCGGGGATGTGGAAGTAGTTGTTCTCGAGCACCATCTTACCACGCGAACCTAGCAGCAGTCCGCGGGCACGGTTGCCGCTGAAGGTGCAGCCGCTGATGAGCACGTCGGGATAGGCATCGTCGGCAGCCACCACCATGTCGGGCTCGATGCCTTCGGGCAGGTCGGCGGTGAAGGTGACATTGGTGATGTGGCGGTTGAGCACCTCGACGCTCTTCACCGTGGCGCGGCACAGCTGCGTCATCGTCTTGTTACGCACAATCTCCACCGTCATGCCGGGGCGGAGGAACTGCAGGCCCTGCTGGGCACCGTTGCGCCAGCTGAGCTGGAGGCTGCGGGGCGACGTCTGACGGTCGATTCCCATGTAAAGGCCGTGAATGTTGGTGGCATCGTCCTTCTGATTGCGGAAGGTGCAATCAATCATGCGGATGTAGCCGCTGCAATTGACGAAGTGGGTGGCATCGGCGGTGATGCTCACCACACGTCCCTTGCCGGGCGAGGGGACGATGACGAGCTTGTTAAGCTCGATGTTACGGCTCATTTGGGCTATCACGCCCATGCCGCCGCAATGGTAGAGATTGACGTCTTTGATGAGGATATCGTGGCTGTCGGCGACGAAGAAACCTGGGTTGAGGCGTGCGGCAGCACCCAGCACCATCACGTTGCCCACTGTGGCCTTGATGTTCTCCTTATGGATGCGATAGAGGCGGTCGCCAATCTGTTCGGCGGGCAGCGTCTGACGTGAGAGCCAGTAGTCGTTGGCATCGAAGGCCACTTCGTCCTTCACAGGGTCGTATTCGAGCATATTGCCGAAGGGGTAGGTTTCCCATTCATTGTCCATGATGTAGAGGCAGCCGTTGTCGAGGCCGATGCGGTAGTCGGCGGGGAACTCGACGTCGAGGTAGCCGTCGCCCGTGGCACGAATGAGGCCTTCGGAGTGGAAGGTATGGGTGTAGTCGATGGAGAGATTGCTGATGGTGATGTCAGCACAGTCCTGCAGGCTGAAGGGGGAGATGAAGCCTGTGAAGAGTAGGATGGTGTTCTGGCCGCGCACGGTGAAGTGGCTCATGCCTCCCAGATCAAAGGCGATGTGTTTGAGGCTCTCGTCGTTGTTGCTGATGCACTGGTAGCGCTCGTACGAGGCTTCGGGGCGGATGTTGAGCACCCCTTCGGGCAACACCAGCTCGGCAGCATGGGTGCGGCGGCACTCGTCGAGGGCAGCGCGGATGGCTGGCATCGCATCGTCCTTGTCCGCTTCGGTAAGGTAGTCACTCAGATACACCGTGCCTCCACCGCTCCCTGCACACGAGGCAAACAGCAGGGCTGTTGTGGCCCAAAAGGCAAAAAAACGCTTTTTCATATTCCTATTTAATTTCGGTTAATCTTCATTTTCGATTATCAATTTTCTCTCCCATCCCTCCAGGCAAGAGGAGTGGAACTCCGTAGCAGCGGTAGCCACCGCCAGCGGGACTATGTTGTGCGGCCGTATGCCCCCACCTGCCAGGATGACAGGGCCTGTGCCGTGTTGGCTTTTCCTGACCAGCTCGGCCAGCAGCCCGCATCCCTTAACTGCCGATGGGGCATGGCCAGAGGTAAGGAGGCGTGCGATGCCCAAGGAAGCGATGTCGGCGTAGGCCTGCAGCGGATAACGGCAGACATCGAATGCCCGGTGAAAGGTGACGGGAAGCCCTTCGGCAGCGCCAATGAGCCGACGCATGGTCTCGCGGTCCACGTCGCCCTCAGGCGTCAGCGCACCGATGACAACTGCATTCACACGTCGTTCATCCCCATCGGGAGTGACGACGGAGAGCTGGCGGATGCGCTCCACATCACGCGCCATCGTGTCAACCTCTTCCTTCGTATAGACAAAATTGCCAGCGCGGCAGCGCACCAACACATTGACGGGAATGTGCACTGCCGCCAGTGTAGCCAGGATGTTTTCGTCGGTCGGAGTCAGCCCTTCGAGAGACAACTGCTCGCACAACTCAATGCGCGAGGCTCCGCCCGCTTCGGCACGACGGGCATCGGCAGCATTCTGGCAACAACATTCAAGGAAAAACGACCTTGTCATATCTTTTTCTACTACGTTTTTTCACTAACTCTACGAATTGTCCGTAAACCGCAAAACATTTTTAATTAATCCTAACTCTCAATGATAAAGTTTCACCGGTATTTTCCTTCATCCTCGTCGCCAAGCATGGAGAGGTAGGACTGATAGCGGGAGGGGGCAATGAGCTGTTCTTCCAACGCTCGCAGCACGGCGCAATCGGGTTCATGGGTATGGGTGCAGTTGGCGTAACGGCACTCGCTGGAGAAGCGGAAAAGCTCGCGGAAATAATGGCTAATCTCACCCCTATCCATGTCGAACGTGCCAAAGCCCTTGATACCCGGCGTATCAATAAGCCACGAATCTTCCCTAGCGGGCAGCGGAAACATCTCACTGAAGGTGGTGGTGTGCATGCCGGTATTGTGGGCATCGGAAATCGCGGCCGTCTTCTGGCGGACTCCCGGCACGAGGATGTTTAGCAGCGTGCTCTTCCCCACGCCGCTGTTTCCGCTGAGCAGCGTCGTCCTACCCTCTAGCGCAGGCAGCAGCGTGAGGGGGGTATCGTTGCCATCGACGCACGAAATCAAGTGGCAGGGATAGCCCAATCCTTCGTAGAGCGTAGCCAGCATTGTGGCGATACGGCGTTCGGCCTCATCGTAGCAGTCCATCTTGTTGATGACGATGCGGACGGGGATGCGGTAGGCTTCGGCGGTAGCGAGAAAACGGTCAATGAAGGTGGTGCTGGTCTCGGGGTAGTTGACGGTGACCAGCAGCAGGCACTGGTCGACATTGGCAGCAAGGATATGGCTCTGCTTGCTGAGATTAGAGGCCTTGCGTATGATGTAGTTGCGCCGCTCGTCGATGGCGGTAATCCAGCCCTCGCCGACACCCTCGCCAACACCTGCAGCGAGCGTGAACATCACACGGTCGCCCACCGCCACAGGATTGGTACTGCGGATGCCCTTCAGGCGGAAGTTGCCCTTCACACGACAATCCACCCGTGCTCCCCCAGAAGTGAGCACGGTGTAATGGCTTCCCGTATTGCGGATGACAAGACCCGTCATCAGACGGTCATGATTTCCTTCTCCTTGGCGGCAAACACCTCATCGACTTTCTTGATGAACTTGTCGTGAAGTTTTTGCACTTTCTCTTCGCCGTCCTTCTGGACATCCTCGGGCATACCCTCCTTGACAGCTTTCTTGAGCGCGTCGATGCAGTCGCGGCGGGCATTGCGGACGCTGATTTTTGCCGTTTCCACCTCCCTGCTGCACTGCTTCACCAGCTGTTTGCGGCGTTCCTCAGTAAGGGGAGGGATGGAGATGCGGATAATCTCTCCGTTGTTTTCGGGCATGATGCCGAGCGAAGAGTCGATGATGGCCTTCTCGATCACACGCACCATACTCTTGTCCCAGGGACGGATGGCAATGGTGCGGGCGTCGGGAGTGGAAACGGAGGCCACATTGTTGAGGGGAACGACGGAGCCGTAGCTATCCACACGAATACCGTCAAGCAGACGGATGTCGGCCTTGCCGGCACGGATGTGGGCCAGTTCGTCTTCAATATGCATGATGGCCATCTCCATCATCTCTTCTGCTTCATTCAAATAGGTTTTCAGATCTTGCATGGTTATAACATTTAATCAGAGTAAGTGACAAAGGTACGTCATTTATTCTTTTTTCCAAAGAAAGAGGAGAAAAAATCGTGCCAAAACATCTTTTTTCGGCCAAAAAGATTGGAACGAGGAAAAATATTCCTACATTTGCACCCTTAAAGCGTACTCCTCACATTCGAAGACATGGATAAGGAAATTGTTGAGCTGCTCAGCCACCTGCCGCCCATCCCTCTGGAGGAGATGGGAAGCATCAAGCTGATGAACCGTCTGGACAGGAAATATCTGGCTACGCTCAGTCAGCTAGAACAGCTGCTGGAGATGGCTCAGGGTAAATACTATGTACAGGCCAACGGCGATAGCCGGTTCAGTCCCTACCGCACAATCTATCTCGACACTCCCGACGAAGATATGTACCTCGCCCACCATAATGGTCGGCTGGTGCGTCAGAAAGTGCGCGTCCGCACCTATCTTGACAGCGGCGACACCTTCCTCGAAGTGAAGAACAAGGACAATCATGGACGAACGAAGAAAAAACGCATCTCCGTCCAAGGCATCGACACCCTTGCGGGTGACAACGGCGACGAACTGCTCCACAAGTATGCCCGCTACACCCTCAGCCAGCTGGTGCCGAAGGTGGAGAACCGCTTCGAGCGCATCACCCTTGTGAACATCAACAAGACAGAGCGGCTCACCATCGACACCCACGTGAAGTTCCACCATTGGGAGACGGGGTGCGACAACACCTTCAATCGCCTCGTCATCATCGAGCTGAAGCGCGATGGCCTCGTCCCTAGCCCCGTGCTCGACATCCTGCACCAACTGCGTATACACCCCTCGGGCTTCAGCAAATACTGCATCGGCACCGTCCTCACCAAGAGCGACATCAAGCAGAATCTGTTCCGCCCGAAAATCCGCAGGATTGAGAAGATGCTTGCGCTGGAAGGAATCAACTACGACAAAACAAATAACAACTAATAAAAAATTTGAAATCATGAGTTTAATGACATTGCTTGCCGCCGGAGGAAAAGCGCTGCTTGCCGCAGCTGCCGGCGATTTTGAAGGAGACATCGATGCTTCCGACTTCATTGGCGGAACGAGTTCAGTGCTGGCCGACTGGGCTGCGCTTGGCGATTTGTTTATCCGCTTTTTCCTGTGCCTCATCGTGGTGTTCGTCATCGTCCGCTGGTTCTACTATCCCAAGAGCCGCCGCAGGGACTATTTCTTCACCTTCATGCTGGTGAGCATCAGCGTGTTCATGCTCATCTTCTTCCTCGGCGGCACCAAGCTGAAGACGGGCGTCGCCCTCGGCCTCTTCGCCATCTTCAGCATCATCCGCTACCGCACCGAGAGTGTGCCCATACGCGAGATGAACTACCTCTTCGTGCTCATCGCCATCAGCGTCATCAACGGCGTGGGCCCGAGCTTCAGCTATGTGGAGCTGCTGGCGGCCGACGTGCTGCTCATCATCGTCATCGCCATCTGCGAGAGCACCCTCTTCGTCAAGAAGGAGGCCAGCAAGCTCATCAAGTACGACAACGTCAAGCTCATCACTCCCGAGAAGAACGACGAGCTTCTCGAAGACCTCAAGAAACGCACCGGCCTGGAGGTGTTCCGCGTCGAGGTGGGCGCCATCGACTTCCTCAAGGACAGCGCCATCCTGCGTATCTACTACAAGCCGCTCTCCGGCATCGACAACAGCGTCGATAGCGTCGGTCGCATGCCGCGAGGCTAACGCTACATCTTTTTCAAAACTTCGAAAAACCGTTTTCAAAACTATGCAATTCAACGTGGAAATTATCAAAACAACGCGAGCCCTCCTCTGCGCCGCCCTGCTCGCTTCTCCTTTCTTAGGCATCCATGCACAAGGTGACGGCGTCGGCCTCTGGACAGACGTCGAGGGCGAGACCAAGCTGGCCAAGGGTCTCGGCCTCTCCTTCGACGCCGGCTACCGCATGCGCGACAACTTCTCCGCTTCTGACCGCGCCTCGGCAGGCGTGGGCCTCTCGTACAAGAACAAGACCCTCGCGCCCTGGCTGAAGGTCGGCGTCGGCTACTCCTTTATATATAAGCACAGCCCCGCCGAGACAGGCATCAAGTATCTCACCGACGGCGTCACGCCCAAGCACAAGAACGTCGATGCCGACTATTGGGGCCCGCGCCATCGCGCCACCGCCTCGCTCACCGGCTCGTGGAAGGTGGCCCGCTTCAAAATCTCGCTGCGCGAACGCTACCAGTACACCTACCGCGTCGCCACCACCTGCCAGCGCACACGCTACTACTACAACCCCCTGGCAGCCGTCGTCGAGGGGCTCGACGAGTGGTATCTCATCGATGACGCCACCGACGAGGACTACAGCTACATGACCGACACCAAGAAGGCCAAGAGCTACCACAAGCTGCGCAGCCGCCTCGCCGCCAGCTACGACATACGCAAGAGCAAGTTCGAGCCCTTCGCCGAAGTGGAACTCTACAACGACCTCGTCTCCAACTTCGCCATGGACAAGATACGCTACACCATCGGCACCGACTACAAGTTCAGCAAGACGTCCAAGCTCTCCGTCTATTACCGCTACCAGGACGAGGCCTCGTCTGCCGACGACGACGACACGGGCGGACACATCATCGGCCTCGGCTACTCGTTCGAATTCTGACTAACGAAAAACTGAAAAACAGAAAATGAAAAAACATCTCATCCTCCTCACCCTGCTGCTGACGGCTTTTGCCGCGCAGGCCCAACAGGCGCCAGCGACACTCGATGTCCTCACAAAAGACGGCGCCACAGGAAGTCACGAATTTGAAGCCATACAAAAGATTACGTTCTCCGACGGCAACATGGTCATCGCCATGAAGCAGGGGGACAGCAGTTCCTACGCCATCGCCAATATCAGCAGAATGTACTTTTTGCCTGGTGGAGGCTTTGTCTCACAGGAGACGGTTCAGGACTTCTTTGTCTGGGCTCCCCTGACGAAAGAGCTCAGCGTCCGCTGCCCTGCCGGAACAGCCATTTACGTCTATTCCCCTGACGGACGCCTGGCATTGACGGCCATCCAGACAGTGGCCCAGGCACCCCTCAGCCTCTCCACCCTTCCGAAAGGAATGTACGTGGTCGAAGCTGCAAGTAAAACCTCAAAAATTGTCATCCGATGAAACGATTCTTTCTTACCACCCTCATCCTCTTCTTTGCATTGACGTCCGTTCATGCAGGAGGCACAAGCCTCAAGGCCATCATTACAAGCACCGACGGAAACACGGAAGAGCTGGATGTCTTCATCCGTGAAAACGGGGACACCGACGGCTATCTCTCCGCAGGCTTCAGCGACGATGCCAGCCACATCTATTTCCTCAATACAGACGGTGTCACCATTGCCTACCCCGTCGATTACATCGCCTCCATCGCCTTTGAAAAATACACCTTCGAGGGAAACAACCAGGCCACTCCTTATTCCACCGACTTCGACGTCGCCTTCAGCGACGACGACGAGACCGCCTACACCTCCGTCACCGAGAAGATAACCGCCACCGAAACCGCCACCAACGACTACGGCGACTTCGTGGAGAACTTCGAGGACGACGATGAGTCGAAGGGCACCGTCACCATCACATGGAGCGGCTCGACGGCCAATGTCGCCTTCAGCCCGTCGTCGCTCAGCGGCACCGCTGCCGTCGTGGCCAGCGGCACCGCTGCCGACGTCGTCATCTACGCCTCCAAGAAGCTCGACTTCGTCCTCAAAGGCTCCTCCTCCGACGGCTCCCTCACCCTCTACTCCGCCAAGAAGTGCAAGATGACCCTCGACGGCGTCACCCTCACCAACAGCGACGGCGCCGCCATCAACATGCCCAAGAAGACCGTCGGCACCACCGAGTACGGCGGCAAGACCTGCTACGTGGTACTGAACGGCACCAGCACCCTCACCGACGGCACCTCCTACTCCTCAGCCGTCAGCGGCGAGGACATGAAGGCCACCCTCTTCAGCGAGGGCCAGCTTATTTTCTCCGGCACCGGCACGCTGAACGTCACCAGCCGCTATGGCCACGCCATCGCCAGCGACGACTTCATCCGCATCCGAGGCGGCAAGCACAACCCCGTCATCAACGTCACCTCCGTCAAGGACGGCATCAGCGTCAACGACTACCTGCTCATGTACGGCGGCACCGTCAACGTCAACGCGGCTGACGACGGCGTCGATGTCGGCAAGGGCTACGTCGCCATCAACGGCGGCCGCCTCACCGTCAACGCTACTGACGAAGGCATCGCAGCCTCTTATCAGGGCGAGAACGACGGCACCGTCGACGCTACCATCAATCCCTCCATCACCGTAGCCGGAGGCCTCGTCACCGTCACCACCACGGGCGACAAGGGCCACGCCCTTCGTGCCCGCCGCGACATCACCGTCACGGGTGGCATCATCCGTGCCACCGTCAACGGCGCAGGCTCCAAGGCGCTCAATGCCGACGGCAAAGTCAATGTCACAGGTGGCAAGATTACCAGCATGGTGAACGGCCTGCCCATCTACGACGAGGAGGAGGACGACCTTTCCTCCGCTACCGCCATCCGCAGCAAGAGTACGCTCAGCGTCAGCGGTACGGCTGTCGTTGCCATCAAGGCTACCGCCGACGGTGGCAAGGGCATCAACAGCACAGGGCTCGTCACCGTCAGTGGCGGCACCGTCACCGTCGTCACTCTCGGCAACAAGTACACCGTTTCCGGCAGCACCAGCCGCGCTCGCGGCGTCTCCGCCGACGGAGGTCTTACCCTCACCGGCGGCACCCTTCGCGTCCGATCAGCCGATGACGCTTTCTACACTGCCGCCACGCTCAGCGTCAGCGGCGGCAACCTTCAAGCCTTCAGTTCGTCCGCCGGCAACTCCCTTCGTTTCGCCACCCTTGCCCACACCGCCGGCTGGCTGGCTTATAATTGATTTATAAATGCTTATGGCAGAAGAAAGAGATTTTTTCCATCGTATAGTAGCCAGTTATTTGCTGACGCCGCGTCACCAGGTGGGTGTGATAGCGTTTGTGGCGGCCTTTGCCCTGCTGTTCATCAATCTGTTTACGCCTTACGACTTGCCGGCATCGGGCTCCATGGGTACGACGAAGTTCATGTACCTCGTGTGGTCCCTTGTGCTGGTGTCGTTCGGGTTGGTCATCTTCTTTCTTAGCCGTCTGGCGATGGTCTTGTGGACGCGACACCACGCCATCCGAAATGCCAGCTACATCGTGTGGATGGTGCTGGAGATTATCGTCATTGCCGTCATAGCGGCGGTCTGCTTCTACTGCATCCATGTTGAGCGCGATTTCATGACGGCACTGGTGAAGTGCCTGATATATTCGGCGCTGTTGATTGTGCCGCCCTACATTGCTGCCATCACCTACCTCGCGCTGCAGGACAAGAAGACGAAACTCAAGGAGATTGAGGAAGACCTCGACTCGGCCATCACGCAGAAGGCTGCGGGGAGGAGCATCATCTCGTTCTACGACGAGCGGGGCGAGCTGCAGCTGAGCCTTGCCAAGGAGAATTTCCTCTACATCGAGTCGTCTGACAACTACGTGGCCATCTGGTATTTGAAGAACAACCTGCCCCGCAAGCAGATGATGCGCATGACGCTCCAGCGCATGGCTGCGCAGCTGCAGGGCACCAACGTGATGCGCTGCCACCGCTCGTACCTCGTCAACATGGAGCAGGTGAAGGTGCTGCGCCGCGACAAGGAGGGCTTCTTCATCGAAATGGGCATCACCGGTGTGCCCGACCTCCCCGTCTCCAAGACCTATAGCGAGGAAATCCTCAAGTGGCTTGCGATGTAATGGTGATGGCTCTGTCGCAGTAGTCGGTGACGGAGGTGCGGTGGGTGATGAAGATGAGCGTCTTGCCGCGTTCGCCCTCCGTGATGCGCCGTAGGAGTTCCTGTTCCGTTTCCACATCAAGTGCCGACGTTGATTCGTCGAGCAGCAGTATGCTGCCCGGTCGCAGCAGGCTGCGCGCGATGGCGATGCGCTGTGCCTGCCCTTCGCTGAACCCTCCGCCCCCTTCGCCGCAAGGCGTGTCGAGTCCCTGCGGCAGCGTGCGCACAAAGCCGGCGCAGGCCATGTCGAGCACGCGCCACATCTCCTCGTCCGTCACCGTGCTGTTGCCCAGCAGCAGGTTGTCGCGGATGGTGCCGCTGAAGAGGGTGTTCCCCTGGGGCACATAGACGAAGTTGCAGCGTGTGTCGGGCGAGGCGTCGCCGATGGTTCCCGTCGTATCGTAGACCACCACACGCCCCTCCTCGGGCTTCACCAGCGCCAGCAGCAGGCGGATGAGCGTGGTCTTGCCGGCGCCCGTCTCGCCCAGAATGGCGGTGGTGGAATGGGGCGGGAAGTTGGCCGAAAAGTGTTCAAGGATGCTCCTGTCGCCCTCGGCATAGCGGAAGGTGACGTCGTCGAGCCTCACGCCGGCAGTGTCCCTGCTGAGTTTCGGGTTCGCCATTTCCTCCAGCGGCAGCTCCTCCAACTCCATCAGTCGTTCGCCGGAGGTGATGGCGCCCACCATGCCGGGAATCATGCGTGCGATGTCGGTGATGGGGCGCTGCACGCGGCCCACCAGCTGCAGGAAGGCCGTCATGACGCCGAAGGTGATGCGCCCTGCGGCAATGCGGAAGACGCCCCAGAGGAAGGCCGTCAGGTAGCCCGTGGCGAAGCCCGTCGACACCACGGCGCGGGTGCCGATGCTGAAGCGCGTGCGGCGGATGACCTGCGTCTCCAGCGTGTCCTGCAGCCCGTCCAGCTTCTCCAGCACCTCGCTGTCCTGCTCCAGCGTCTTGATGACCAGCTTGTTCTGCAGGCTCTCCTGCATGACGGCGTGGATGCGGCTGTCGCTCTCGCGCACGTCCTTGGTCATGCCGCGCATGCGGCGCACGTAGAAGCGGCTGAACACCAGGAAGAGGGGCATGATGCAGACGATGATCAGCGCCAGCGTCCTGTCCATATAGAAGAGGAAGAAGAACGAGGCCACCAGCTGCACGACGGTGATGATGAGTGCCGACGTCGTCTCGGTGATGAGCGACGACACGGTGGTGATGTCGTTGATGAGTCGGTTCAGCACGTCGCCCGAGTGGTGCTGCTCCAGCCCCCGCCACTCGCTCCGCATCAGCCGGGCAAACAGGCGGTGGCGCAGGCGGTTGCGGTTGCGCACGGAGAGCGTGTTGACAATCCAGCTGTCCAACGCCCTCACGCCGATTTCGGCCAGCATCACCACGGCCATTACGATGCCGTAGGTCACGAGGTTTCCTTCGCGGTCGCCCGTGGCGATGTCGATAATCTCTTTGCTGAACCACACGAACGCCAGCCCTACGGCCACGTCCAGGACTCCCACCAGCGAGTTCACGACCACCATGGTGCGTGCCCCCTTCGACGCCTGCCAAATCCAGCGAGCCACCGCTGTCAGCCGGTATTTCTGCTTTTCCTTCGCTTTCATGCTGCAAAAGTACGCGTAAGCGCGTGAAAATCCAAATTTATTTACCACAAACTTCGTGACCGTATGACCATCCCCCACCGGATGAGGGATGGTCATATGGTCATATTTCTTTATTTTCACGCTGTCATACAATAAAAATGCTTTATAATACGTTTTCTATTCATACCGCGCATTACGCGCACTACGCACGAGCGCGAATTATTTAATTAAGAACTAAGAAAAGTAATTATGATAGAATATGTCAAGGGAGAGCTCACGGAACTGACGCCGGCTACGGCTGTGGTGGAGTGCGGCGGAGTGGGCTACCTGCTGAACATCTCGCTGAATGCCTACACGGCCATTCAGGGCAAGAAGGAGGTGAAGCTGTATGTCTATGAGGCCATCAGCGAGGATGCCCATACGCTGTACGGCTTTGCAGACAAGACGGAGCGCGAGCTGTTCCTGCAGCTGCTGACGGTGAGCGGCGTGGGCGGCAACACGGCACGGATGATTATCTCGTCGTTCACACCCCAGGAGCTGGCCAACGTCATCCGCACAGGCAACGAACGGCTGCTGAAGTCGGTGAAGGGCATCGGTCTGAAGACCGCCCAGCGCATCATCGTCGACCTGAAGGACAAGGTGGGCGGAGCCGTCGGTCAACAGGTCAACGGGTCAATAGGTCAACAAGCAGCCGGGTTGGCTGGCGGCAGTCAGGTGATGGACGAGGCCATCAGCGCCCTCGTCATGCTGGGCTTCCCGTCGGCAGCCTCGCAGAAGGTGGTGACAGCCATCTTCAAGGACTCGCCCACCCTCACGGTGGAACAAGTCATCAAGGAGGCACTGAAGAGACTTTGATAATTGATAATTAGTTGTTCGTGGTCAGACGTTTCCGCTTGCTCCTCCTGATGCTGCTGCTGGTGTGCAGCGCGACGCTCTCAGCTAAAGGGAGCGTTTCGGCTATAGTCATGCCCGACGACACGGTGGAGGTGAAGCCGCGCTTCGACGTCGCGAAGACCACGCCCGACAACGAGGACGACCTGAAGAAGAAAGCCGCCGACCTGAAGACGCCCGACAACCTGAAGACGGAGACCACCTACGACGAACGGACGCATACCTACCTCATCGGCACGAAGATAGGCGACTCGTACCTGAACGTGCCGCTGCTGATGACGCCCGAGGAGTACCAGCAATGGAGCATGAAGCGCAGCCTCGACGCCTTCTTCCGCGCCAAGAACGAGGAGGAGTTCGAGAAGGAGGGCAAGAAAGAGAAGTTCGACTTCTCCGACATGCACTTCGACCTGGGCCCGGCGGAGAAAATCTTCGGCCCGGGCGGTGTGCAGATCCGCACGCAGGGCACGGCGGAGCTGAAATTCGGCTTCAACCAGAAGAGCATCGACAACCCCACCCTGCCCCAGCGCAGCCGCAACACCTTCGGCTTCGACTTCGACGAGAAGATCAACCTCAGCATCAACGGCAAGGTGGGCGACAAGATCAACATGAACATGAACTACAATACCGAGGCCACCTTCAACTACGACACGAAGAAGATGAAGCTCAAGTACGAAGGCAAGGAGGACGAGATCATCAAGCTCCTTGAGGCCGGTAATGTCAGCTTCCCCACCAACAGCTCGCTCATCACGGGCAGCACGTCGCTGTTCGGCATCCGCGCCGACCTGCAGTTCGGCAAGCTGTCGCTGCAGACGGTGCTCTCGCAGAAGACGTCGCAATCGACCTCCGTCAGCTCGAAGGGCGGCAAGCAACTCACGGAGTTCGAAGTAGACGTGGCGGACTACGACGAGAACCGCCACTTCTTCCTCGCCCACTACTTCCGCGACACCTACGACCAGAACATGGCCCAGCTGCCCACCATCATGTCGGGCATCAAGATTACGCGCATCGAGTTGTGGATCACCAACAAGACGAGCAGCTACGACAACCCGCGCAACCTCATCGCCTTCACCGACCTGGGCGAAGCCAACCACATCAGCAACAGCGCCTGGAGTGCTACGGGCACCACCCATCTGCCCGCCAACACCGCCAACGATCTCTATTATAAGATGGTGAATACCTACAGTGCCGTCCGCGACATCGACCAGGTGGGCGCCGTCTTCAGCGGCTTCCTCAGCGGCAGCGCCGACTACGAGAAAATCTCCAACGCCCGACTGCTCAGCTCGTCGGAATACACCCTCAACAGCACCCTCGGCTACGTCTCGCTGCGCACCACACTGAAGAGCGACGAGGTGCTGGCCGTCGCCTTCGAATACACCTACGGCGGCAAGACGTGGCAGGTGGGCGAATTTGCCGCCGACCAGAAGGAGGGAGGCAAGGCACTCTACGTGAAGCTGCTGAAGTCAAACAGCATGTCGCCCTCCAATGGCACGTGGGACCTGATGATGAAGAATATCTACAGCCTCGGCGCCAAGACGCTGAGCAGCACCGACTTCCGCCTCAACATCGAATACGAGAGCGACAGCACCGGCACCAGCCTCACCTATCTGCCCGAGTCGTCGCTGAAGGGCAAGACGCTGCTGCAGCTCGTCAACCTCGACCGCCTCGACAACAAGCAGAACGCCAATCCCAACGGCTTCTTCGACTATGTCGAGGGCTACACCGTACAGTCGTCCACGGGCCGCATCATCTTCCCCGTCGTGGAGCCCTTCGGCGGCTGGCTGAGGAAGGTCATCGGCAACGATGCCGTAGCCGACAAATACGTCTTCGAGGAACTCTACGACTCTACCAAGACCACCGCCAAGCAAGTAGCCGAGAAGAACAAGTTCCTGCTGAGGGGCGAGTATGCGGGCAGTGGCGGGGGCAGCGTCATCTCGTTGGGAGCTTACAATGTCCCGCGAGGCTCGGTGAAGGTCACGGCAGGCGGTGTCACCCTGACCGAGAACAGCGACTACACCGTCGACTACGCCAACGGCGAGGTGACCATCATCAACCAGAGCATCATTGACGCCGGCACCGCCGTCAACGTCTCCATGGAGAGCAACACCGCCTACAACATGCAGCGCAAAACCATGATGGGCATGAACTGGGGCTACGACTTCACCAAGGACTTCAAGCTGGGCGGCACCCTGCTCTACCTCAACGAGAAGCCCCTCACCAGCAAGGTGAGCATGGGCTCCGAACCGCTGAAGAACACCCTCTGGGGACTGAACATGGCGTGGAAGCGCGAGAGCCAGCTGCTCACCAACATCCTTGACTACATCCCCGGACTGCACGTCACCCAGCCCTCGAGCATCAACTTCACCGCCGAGTTTGCACAGCTCATTGCCGGAGTGTCCGACATGGTGCAGGGCAGCGCCAGCTACATCGACGACTTCGAGAGCAGCGAACGCGACATCCCCCTCAACACCCCCTCGGCATGGATGCTGGCCAGCATCCCCTCGTCGATGCCCTACGCCTCGCTTACCAACGACCTGCGTACCGGCATGGACCGCGCCCTCTTCAACTGGTACACCATCGACCCCCTCTTCACCCGCCGCAACAGCTCGCTCACTCCCGCTCATCTGAAGAGCGACCTCGAGCAGCTCTCGAACCACTACATCCGCGAGGTCTATGAGCGTGAGCTCTATCCTAACAAGGAGAGCACCTACGGCGAATCGTCGACCCTCAACATCCTCAACCTCGCCTACTACCCCAACGAGCGCGGCCCCTACAACCTCGACACCGACCTCACCCCGGACGGCAAGCTCACCAATCCCCGCCGGCGCTGGGGAGGCATCATGCGACAGCTCTCCACCACCGACTTCGAAACCAGCAACATCGAGTACATCGAATTTTGGATGATGGACCCCTTCATCTACTACCCCGAAGCGGCAGGCGGCGACTTCTACATCAACCTCGGTGAGGTCTCCGAGGACATTCTCAAGGACGGCAAGAAGTTCTACGAGAACGGCATGACCGCTACCGTCAACACCACCGACAGCGTCAACTACGTCGAGACCGTCTGGGGCCGTGTGCCGAAAGCGCTCAGCCTCGTCTATGCCTTCGACAACAACAGCGCTGCCCGCAACCGCCAGGACGTAGGACTCAACGGCTTGACGAGCGACGAGGAGCGTTCGTTCCCCAGCTATGCCGACTGGCTCAACACCGTGAAGGGAAAGGTGAGTGCCGAAGCCTTTGCCGAGTTCGAAGCCGACCCTGCCGGCGATACCTTCCACCACTATCGCGGCAGCGACTACGATGCCCGTGAACTCTCCGTACTCGACCGTTACAAACGCTACAACGGCACCGAGGGCAACTCCATCTCCACCGACAACGACAGCTACGACAAGAGTGCCAAGACCACACCTGATGTGGAGGACATCAACCAGGACTACACCCTCGACGAGTACGAGAAGTACTTCGAGTACCACGTCTCGCTCCGCCCCTCGGATATGGCGATGGGACGCAACCATATCACCGACGTCCGCACCGTCAAGACCAAGCTGCGCAACGGCAACTTCGAGAGCATCCGCTGGTACAAGTTCCGCGTCCCCGTCGATAATTACGAGAATGTCTTCGGCAGCATCCGCGACTTCACCAGCATCCGCTTCATGCGTCTCTACATGACGGGCTTTGCCGAGCCGATTATCGTCCGTCTGGCCTCGCTCAGCCTCATCAGCGGCACATGGCGCAACTACGACCAGCCCATCTACTCCGCCAACAACTCATCGCCCCGCGTCAGCGGCTCGATGGTGGTCAGCTCGGTCAACATCGAGGAGAACGGCGACCGCAACCCCATCAACTACACCATGCCTCCCGGCATCACCCGCATCCTCGACCCCAACCAGCCGCAGCTGCGTCAGGACAACGAGCAGGCGATGAGTATTCAGGTCAACGGTCTGGAGCCCAACGAAGCACGCGCCGTCTATAAGAAAGACAATAAAGACCTCCGCAAGTACGAGCGCATCCAGATGTTCGTCCATGCCGAGCAACTTGTCGATAGCGACCTCCCCCTCGAGGACGACCAGCTCAGCGTCTTCATCCGCCTCGGCTCCGACTACAAGAGCAACTACTACGAATACGAAATTCCCCTCGCCGTCACCCAACCAGGCTACTACGACGACACCAGCACAGGCCGCAAGGGTGTATGGCCGGAGAGTAACATGCTCGACATCGCCTTTACGAAGTTCACCGAGCTGAAACGACTACGCAACAAGGAGGCGAACGTCAATCCCGCCGTCAACAAGGCCACCCTCTACACCGCCTTCGACGAAGATCACCCCAAGAACCGCATCAGCGTCATCGGTAACCCCACCATCGGCAAGGTGAAGACGGTGATGATTGGTGTGCGTAACAACAGCCGCAGCACCCGCTCGGCCGAGGTATGGGTGAATGAGCTCCGCCTCACCGGTTTCCAGAATCAGGGTGGCTGGGCGGCACAGAGTGCACTCAACGTCAAGCTCTCCGACGTGGGTAGCGTCAATGTCAGCGGCCATGCTGAGACAGCAGGCTTCGGCGGACTCGAACAGGGCGTAAGCCAACGCCGCGACGACGACCTCTACCAGTACGCCTTCACCACCAACTTCGATCTGGGCCGCTTCTTCCCCGAGAAGCTCAAGGTCTCGCTGCCGCTCTACTACTCCGTCTCGCAAGAGAAGGTGTCGCCCCTCTACAGCCCCTTCGACACCGATCTCTATCTCGACGACATGATGGAAACCCTCGCCGACAGCCACGAACGCGACTCGCTGCTGCGCATTGCCAACGAGGTTGTCACCTCGCGCAACCTCTCCCTCTCGAACATCCGCATGAACGTTACCTCCAAGACACCCATGCCCTACGACCCCTCGAACTTCACGTTCGGTTTCTCGCGCAGCACAAAGGACAACGGCGGCAACACCATCGACTACCAGCACAACCTCAACTGGCGCGCCCAAGCCTCCTATGCCTACGCCCCCGCCCTCAAACCTTGGCAGCCCTTCAAGAACCTCAAGTCGAAGTCCAAGTGGCTCGATATCCTCCGCGAGTTCAGCCTCAGCCCTCTGCCGCAGAGCTTCACCCTTGGCACCGACATGAACCGCGTCTATCATGAGCTGCAGATGCGCGACCTCGAAGGCTCCTACGGCTCCCTCGGCATCCCCGTCAACTTCTCGCAGGAGTTCCTCTGGAACCGCAAGATGACTCTCCGCTGGGACCTCACGAACAATCTGAAAACCAATTTCAGTTCCGGCACCAATGCAGAGATTGAGGAGCCCTATGCCCCCGTCAACCGTGCCCTCTATCCCGACGAATACACCCTCTGGAAAGATTCCGTCCGCCACAGCATCGCCCAGATGGGTCGCCCGCTCACCTACCAGCAGACTTTCACCGCCACCTACCAGTTGCCGCTCACCAAGCTACCCATCTTCGACTGGCTGAAGGCCGATGCCAACTACAACTCGTCCTATAACTGGAAGCGCGGCGCCACACTACGGAATGGCGGCTCCTACGGCGACAACATCGCCAACCAGCGCTCCCTCACCCTCAACGGTAGTGCCAACTTCGAGACATTATATAATAAGGTAGAATTCCTCAAGGAAACCAACAAGAAGTTCTCCGGCTCATCCTCCAGCAGTTCCAGCGCCCGACGTACCGCTACACCCACCACCCGCAAGACACCAGAGAAAAAACCCGATCCCAAGGAAAAGAAATACTCCTCCGAACTCAAGCTGGTGCCCGACAGTACCTACGAGATCAAGCATAATCAGAAGTCGAAGCGTCCCGAAGTCTCCTTCCGCACGCAGGATGGACGAGCCTACAAAGCGAAATACAAGGTGGTCGATGAGAACACCATCCGCTTCACAGCCCGCGACAGCGCTTCCATCAAGCTCAGCGTCGCCCCCGGCCCCGAACTCAGCGAGCAGGGTTGGTACAAGGCTGCGCAGTACGGCGCACGAGGGCTGATGATGGTGCGCAACGCTTCTCTTTCTTACAAGAACACCCGTTCCCTTGCCCTCCCGGGCTTCATGCCGCAGATGGGCGGACTACTTGGCCAAAGCACGCTGGGAGCCGGCGCAGCGCCGGGCTGGGATTTTGCCTTCGGACTCACGGGCGATGACTATCTGCAGCGTGCCTCCGACAACGGCTGGCTGCTCCACAACGACAGTGTGGCCTACACCTCCGCATCCTCCAACGTAGAGGATCTACAAGTAAAGGTCACCATCGAACCTGCCCGCGACGTGAAGATTGACGTCAACGGCAACTGGACCCGCACCGACTCGCGCACCGTACAGTTCATGTATCCCGGTATGCCCGAGACGCGCACCGGGCAGTTCAATATGTCCACCATCACCCTGGGAAGTGCCTTTGAGCCGCGTCGCAGCAGCGACGGCTACCACTCCGCTTGGTTCGACCGCTTCGTCGAGAGCCTTGCCCTCATGCAACGCCGCGTCGAGGGGCAGTATGCCGATGCCGTCTATCCCGCACAAAGCAACCTCGCCGGCTCTACTTTCGACCCCGCTAACGGCGGCGTTTCCCTCTACAGCCCTGATGTGATGATTCCCGCCTTCCTCGCCACCTACAGCGGGCGCTCCGTTGAGAACGCCAGCCTTAGCCTCTTCCCCTCCATGCTCAGCCTTTTGCCCAACTGGCGTATCACCTACGGTGGACTCTCCAAGCTCGAGTTCTTCCAGAAGTATTTCAAGAGTGTCAATATCAACCACTCCTACAAGAGCACCTACGCTGTGGGCTCATTCGGCACGTACAGTTCCTATATGGCCTACATGAACGGGTTGGGCTTCATCGAGGATGTCACCACTGGCAACCCCATCCCCAGTAGCATGTTCGACATCAGTTCCGTCAGCATCAACGAACAATTCTCGCCCCTCATTGGCATCGACGTCACTACACCCGAAAACCTCACGGCCAAGCTGGAGTACAAGAAGACACGCGTCATGAATCTCTCCCTCACCGCCGTGCAGCTTGTCGAGACCTGCTCGGATGACATCGTTGTCGGCCTCGGCTACAAGATCATCGGCCTCAAGCTCTTTGGAGCCCGGGCGGGTGCAGGACGCAATAAGGTCAGCAACGACCTCAACCTCCGCGGCGACTTCTCCCTGCGCGACCAGAGTGCCCTCTGCCGCAACATCCAGGAACTCACCACGCAGGCCACCTCCGGCAACAAGGCCATCAAGCTCAGCTTCTCTGCCGACTACGCCTACAGCAAGATGATGACCCTCAACGCCTACTTCGACCATCAGACCAACATCCCCGTCGTCTCCGCCTCGGCCTATCCCACCTCCACCAACGACTTTGGCGTTTCCCTCAAATTCTCCCTGACGAAATAAAAAAGCTACATTCAGCAATGTAGCTCAATGGGATTATTCCATATCATGCACTATTTCAGTGCTTTTTGGGATTTTCTGCTTTTTTAGTACGTTTCAGGGTTGAGGGCGGCGTATTCGTCGAAGAGGGCGAGGCAGGCGTCGCGGTCGACTTCGGTGAGGTAGTCGTGGAGCTGCTCGCGGCCTCCCATGAGGGTGTCGAAACGCTCGTCGCGGAAGCCGATGCGGGCGTTGTCGGCAATGGTACAGCCGTAATAGACTCTATCGATATTTGCCCAGAGGCAGGCGCAGAGGCACATGGGGCAGGGCTCGCCCGTGGTGTAAAGCTCGCAGCCCGTGAGGTCGTGGGTGTGGAGGCGGCGTGTGGCCTGCCCGATGGCGACGACCTCGCCGTGCAGGGTGGGGTTCTGGCGGCGCAGCACCTGATTGTGGCCTCGGCCTACGACCATGCCGTCCTTGACGATGACGGCGCCGAAGGGACCGCCATGCCCCGCAAGGATGCCGCGACGAGCCTCACGAATAGCCATTTGCATGTATTTGTTCATAGGCTGACTTTCTTACCATTCTTGATATAAATACCGTGAGGCAGGGTGAGGCGTGATGCGCTGCCCACAACGCGACGGCCATAGAGGTCGAATAGCTGATATAGTGACGAATCGTTTTTTTCCATCGATGAGAAGGGGGCTTCGTCCTGCCCCCAGAAGTCAAAAGGGCGGCGAATGGAGGTAACGATGTCCCAAGCATCGACGGGCTGTGGACCTGTGTGGGTGGGGGTGACGGGACGGATGGTACCGTCGGCATTGAACTCCAAACGGTCGATGCAGGTCTCGCGGTGGTAGCCGCTGCCGTTCTTGCCCTGCCAGTTGCGGTTGATGCGGTGATAGACGATGTACCACTCGTCGCGTCCGGGGATTTGCAGGATACTGTTGTGCGCCGTACCGTAGATTCCCTCGTCGGGGCGCTGGATGAGGATGACGGGGTCACGGGCGACGGTAATGGGGCCGAGGGGCGACGTGGAGGTGCCGTAGGCGACGTGGTAGTTGTTGGAGCCTGTGTCGTCAACCGACCAGAGGAAGTAGTACTTGCCTTCGCGGTAGAAGACGTAGGGTGCCTCGCGGTAGGCATAGTCGCTGAGGCTGCCGCCCGTGGGGGTGAGGACACGCGTCGTTCCCTCCTTGAGCGAGACGCGGTCGGGGTTCAGCTCGGCACCCGCCATGTAGCCGTTGCCCCAGTAGATGTAGGGTTTGCCGCTGACGGGGTCGGTGAAGACATCGACATCGATCTGCTGTCCTCCACCGGCAGGAGAGTTCTTGATGATGCTCTCGCCATGGTCGGTGAAGGGGCCTATGGGGGTGGGGGCTGTGGCGACACCAATCTCCTTGCGCGGTCCGGCATTGCCGCTGAAGTAGAGGTAGTAGGTGTAGCTGCCGTCGTCGTTCGCCACCTCCTCGATGGCAGGTGCCCAGGCGTTGCCCGAGGCCCAGACGACCTGTGCCGTGGCGAGGTCGAGGACGTTGCCCTCGAAGACCCACTCCTTGAGGTCGGCGGAGGAGTAGGCGGTGAAGTAGGTGCCTGCCCATCCGGCCACGCCGTCGGTAGTGGTATAGACGTAGTAGCGTCCCGTCTGACGGGAATAGAGCACCTCAGGGTCGGCATGGAAGTCGGGGAGAATGGGGTTGCCCAGCGTGGCTTGCGGCAGAACGCCGTAGTCCGTGGCATTGAGTCCCGTGGAAGGCCAGGCGGCGATGAGGCGTGCAGCTTCGTCAGGAGTGATGGCGATGACGGTGCCGTGGCGCGGGGTGAACGAGCCGGTGGTCTGCGTGTTGCAGACGAAACGGAAGTCGTGGAGGTCGCTGCTCGTGCAGAACTGGTAGTGGCCCGAGGTGTAGCAGTCGTACATCAGCACCCACTCGTCGGAGTCGATGAGGCGGAAGACGCCCGAGCCCTCGACAGCCACGTTGGTCTGCTGGAGGTAGCGGCGCTCGGCTGTCCAGGGGCCGTGGAGCGAGGTGGCCGTAGCCTGTTGGATGCCGTTGCCCTGACCCTCGGTCTTGAAGAACATGTGGTACACGCCGTCGTCGCTGCGCACGATGTCGGCATCGATAGTGTTGGCGCCGTGGTCGTAGAGCACCTGCGGCTCGCTGAGGGCGGTGAAGTCGGCGTTGGCGTAGGAGTAGTAGATGATGTAGTGCTTTCCCCGCTCGCCGATGGAGTAATAGACCATGTACTTCTTCGTTTCAGGGTCGTAGATGGTCTGCGGTGCCCACACCTGGGTGAGCGCCTGGCGGTCAAAGCGTGCCGGCCATGTGTCGGGGAAGTCGATGGCGCTGTGCGTCCAGTGGATGAGGTCGTCGCTGCGGAGGAGCACCAGGCCGTCGTTGGACGACCAGCCCTCGCTGGACTTCATGTCGGTGACCACCATGTAGAAACGTCCGTCCTCACCGCGCAGGATGTGGGGGTCGCGGACGGCCTTCTTCAGGGCGATGGTGTCGGAGCTGATGATGGGAGCCCCGTTGTTGAGGGGGGTGTAGTTGAAGCCGTCGGTGCTGAGGGCGAAGCGTATCTGCTCCTGGCTCTGGCTGTTGCCGGTGAAGTAGGCAAAGAGGTAGGCGCTGTATTCGGGGGCTTCAGGGACGGTGACGGCAAAGCTCACCGAGTCGGCCACAGCCCCTTTGACGAGCAGGGCGGTGAGGCTGACGGTCTTGCTGCCCTTCGGGGAATAGCCGCGCAGGAAGCCGGCATGGCTGACGAGTGTGGGGTCCGACGAACGCCAGCGGACGTAGGAGCCCTCGTTGGTCACGGTGGGCAGGCTGAGGTCGGTGCGCAGGCAGCTGAGGTCGGCAGCGGCGTTGCGGCGCTCAAACTCGCTGACCACCCAGCGGAGGTCGGTGCGGACGCTCTCGGCATTGTCCAGAAGGGGCACCACCTTGACAAGGAACACCTTCGAGGCCTTCAACGTCTTCTTACTGAGTGTGGCGGTGAGTGTAACGCGGGCGGTGTCCTCGCCGAGGGCAGAGCGCGTCACCTTGCCGGTGGAGGAGAGATGAGACTCGTCCGACGATGCCCACGCCACCGTGATGCCGTCGTCCATGTTCGTAGGCAGGGCGATGTCGCCATAGAGGATGTCGGAGGAGAGTGTCAGCCGTTCCTTGGCCTCTGCCAGCTGGGTGGCAAACAGCTGACTGTTCAGTTTGTCAAGGTCGGCGCAGGCATCGAGGATGGCCTCGTCGGAAAGAGCGCCGGCGTAGATGCGGAGGTGGTGGTAGCATGCCCCGCGGAGGTAGGCATCGCCCTTGTAACACGAACGTCCCAGCCAGTTGAAGGCGGTGGCACCGAGGTCGCGCGGGGTGAGGCGTACCGAGTCGGAGCTGACGGGCAGGCCGTCAATGAAAAGGGTGCCGAGGCCCGAGCGCTGACGGTAGGTGACGTTCTGCCAGATGCCCTGGGCAAGGGGTGTGCCTGTCTGCACCGCCTGCTCGTCGCGGTAGTTGGTGGGGGTGATGGCATAGCGTGTGGCACCGGCGCCGAGGAAGAAGCAGCCCGAGGGCTTGGCGTGGATATCGTCGGAGCGTGAGAAGCTCCAGACGAAGTTGCCCGCTGCGCCGAGGTTGGCCGTGGAGGGGATGAAGAGGCCGGTGGTGATGGTGAAGTCGGCGGCGGAGCCCAAGTCGTTGCCCAAGTCAGCACCGAGGTCATACCAGCCGTTGTCGTCGCCCAGGCCGAGGACGCGCTCGCCGCTCACCTCCGTCAGCTGTGCGCTGCCGTGGAGCGAGGCCCCTGCGGGGGCGGCATCGGGGGCGAAGGTATAGTCGCCGATGAGGGTGGAAGTATCCTCCTTGTACTCCCTGCCTGCGAGGGCGCTGACCTCGGCGGTGGTGAGGGCTCCTTCATAGATGCGGAGGTCGCTCAGGTAGGTGCTGGCCAAGCGTGCCTCGCCCTCGTTCACCGTGCCGAACAGGCGGCCGTGCAGCGTCCCCGCGAGGTCGCGGGGGGTGAGGCCGATGCGTCCGCCCATCTGATAGGTGCCATCGACGTAGTAGCGGACGACGCCCCCACGGCATGTCCAGGTGAACGTGTGCCAGCCGCCCGTCTGCAAGCCTCGGGTGGCGGTGACGCTCTGCTCGTCCGTGACGGTAGAGGCCGAGAGGTGGACGCCCGCGTCGGCAGCGCCGATGTAGAGATAGCCCTTGTCGGAGAGGCTGATGTTGTCGCCCGGCGTAAACGAGAGCAGCACATAGCCCGCACGGTCGTAGCGGTTGACGGTGCTGATGTAGAGCCTTGCCGAGACGGTGAAGTCGGTCATCGTCCGCAGGGCATCGTTCAGCCCTTCGCCCAAGTCCACCCAGCCCTTCATGCCGTTCTTCAGGACGACCTCCTTCTTGAAGGTGGTAATGGCGGCGCCGTCCATCAGCGTGCCGTCGTGGCCGCCCCCCGAGAGGTCGCTGAGGGCAGTGTCGGCCTCGCTGGCCTTTGCGGTGTTGTAGTGCAGAACAAGGCGTGTGTCGGCCGATGCGGCAGCCGTCAGGCCGACGAGCAGGAGGAGGGTGAAGAGTAGACGTTTCATTTCAGCGGGGTATTAGGAGTGATTTTTTGAGTCTGAGAACATGGTTTATTTGCACTACAAAGGTAATGCAAAAAGTTCAGACTGCCAAATTTTTCGCCATGTTTTTCTGTTGTTTTTTTGCTTTTTTTATAAAAAACACAGGCGAGTATGGTGTCTGCCCTGTATCCGGCAATTAACGTATAGTTGCTCCTTCGGCGCGTGCGAAAGGAGGGACGTGGCGGACAAAAAGGGGGGTGTACAAGATAGCAGGACGGGAGTAGCGGAGGGAGCAGATGCGTGCCGGGGCGCTGCCGGGCATAAGCTCAATGTTTCAATGTTGCATGTTGCATGTTGCATCATCCTTTTGCGCGCGCAGTATTATATATTGGAAAGTATTAAGTATTATTATATATATTATTATATATAATATTATAAATATACATAGCTTATACATATATATAGCTATATACCGCGCACGTGCAAAAGGGTGATGCAACATGCAACATTGCAACATTGGGATTTTCTCCTCGTCGGGTCTTATCTTATTGATTTTTTGGCAGTAGCCTTGGGCAGGCCGACAATCCTTAGCTTGGAAACATGTTTTTTTGAGTACAAAATCGTTAACATAGCATGTGGAATTGCGTTTTTTTGTGTACTTTTGCAGCCGTTATGAAGAAGAAAATAGCATTGATTTTGCTGGCTGCCGTGATGGGGCAGGCAGCCCTATATGGACAAAAAACGTTTACGGTGAGCGGCTATGTGACGGACGGCGTGAGCGAGGAAACGCTCATCAGCGCCACGGTGCTCGACCTGCGCAGCGGCCTGGGAGCGGTGACGAACGCCTACGGCTTCTACTCGCTGACGCTGCCCGAGGGCGAGGTGGAACTGGTGACACGCTACATAGGCTACCGCAGCCGCACAGACGCCTTCCGCCTGGAGGGCGACACCGTGCTGGCGCTGCCCCTGACGGCCATGGCCGAACTGGACGAGGTGGAGATCATCGGCAACCGCCTGGACCTGGGCGTCACCGGCTCGCAGATGAGCGCCATCGACATCCCCGTGGAACAAATCAAGGCTGTACCGGCCATGTTCGGCGAGACGGACGTGCTGAAGGCCCTGCAGCTGCTGCCTGGCGTGCAGAACGGTGCCGAGGGCTCGGCAGGGCTCTACGTGCGCGGCGGAGCACCCGACGAGAACCTGCTGCTGCTCGACGGTGTGCCAGTGTATAACGTCAACCACATGTTCGGCCTCTTCAGCGTCTTCAACCCCGATGCCATCAAGAACGTCACCCTCTACAAGGGCAGCTTCCCCGCCCACTACTGCGGGCGTCTGAGCAGCGTGGTGGACATCCGCATGAAGGACGGCGACATGTACAAGTGGCACGGCGACGTGGCGCTAGGCTTCGTCTCGTCGAAGGTGAACGTCGAGGGCCCCATCGTGAAGGGGAAGACATCCGTCAACATCAGTGCCCGCCGCACCTACAGCGACATCTTCCTCAACGCCGCCCTCTGGGGTGCCGACCTCATCGACAGGGAGATTGACCTGCACGGCGCCACGATGGGCTACTACTTCGACGACCTGAACGTGAAGCTCAACCATAAGTTCAGCGACCGCGACCGCCTCTACGTCAGCTTCTACAACGGCGACGACGACATCTACTTCCGTCTGCGCGACCGCGAGGGACGCGACTACACGCAGAAGGTACGCTTCGGCTGGAAGTGGGGCAACATGGTGGGTGCCGCACGCTGGAACCACGTCATCAGCCCCCGCCTCTTCATGGACGTCAGCGCCAACTACACCCAGTACCGCCATCACATGGGCATCAAGCTCGACGAGACTGACAAGCAGAGCAAGCTGACGCAGCACATGGAGGTGAACATGCGGTCGGGCATCTTCGACGAGACGGCCCGTACCGACTTCCACTGGAGCCCCACCCCGCAGCACGAGGTGCGCTTCGGCACCTTCTACACCCACCACCTCTTCCGCCCCGACGTGGCCACCGTGAACTTCCGCTACAAGCAGGAGCAGACGGCCGATGCCGACGCCCACGAGGAGAGCGTGAACGAACGCAGGGGGCAGAAGGATATCGACGCCCACGAGGCACAAGCCTATTTCGAGGACAACATCACGCTGTGGGACGTGGTGAAGGTGAATGCCGGCCTGAGCACCTCGTTCTTCTACGTAGGCGGGCGCAGCTACTTCTCGCCCGAGCCCCGACTGAGCGGGCGCGTGCTGCTGGCCGACAACCTCTCGTTCAAGGCAGGCTATGCCTACATGAGCCAGTACGTCCACCTGCTCTCGAACAACAGCCTCTCGCTGCCCACCGACCTCTGGGTGCCCGTCACCGAGCGCATCCTGCCCGAGAAGGCCCACCAGTGGGCACTCGGACTGTTCTATAACCTCAAGGACTACTGCGACCTCAGCCTCGAGGGCTACTACAAGCGCTCGGACAACTTGCTGGAGTACCGCGAGGGCGTGAGCTTCATGACCGGCAGCACCGACTGGCAGGACAAGGTGGCCATGGGCCGCGGCTGGAGCTACGGCGTCGAGCTGATGGCGCAGCGCTCCGTGGGCAAGCTCAACGGCTGGGTGGCCTACACGTGGAGCCACACGCGACGCCTCTTCGACCGCCCCGACATGGTGCTCAACAACGGACGCCCCTTCAACGCCAAGTACGACCGCCGGCACGAGGTGGACATCACGGGCAATTACAAGTTCTCCGACCGCTTCGACCTCAGTGCCACGTGGATCTATGCCACCGGCAACTGCGGCACCGTCTATACGCAGTACTTCCTCTCGCCCACCAACGAGAACGGCTGGGCCACCACCCTCGGCTATTCGCCCGAGCGCAACAACTTCCGCCTCAACCCCTACCACCGCCTCGACCTCGGACTGAACTTCCACCGCGTGCTGGCCAAGCGCGTGCTGCGCACGCTGAACATCAGCGTCTATAACGCCTACAACCACAACAACCCCTTCCTCATCTACACCGACGAGGAGTATAACGCCGACAACAACACGTGGCGCACCTCACTCAAGCAGGTCGCCCTCTTCCCCATCATCCCCACCATCAGCTACGGACTGAAATTTTAGTTCATAGTTCATAGTTCACAATTCATAGTTCATAGTTAAGAGTTAAGAGTTAAGAAAAAATGTCACGAGTATCGCACCGCTTTTCTTCAGGCAACGCCGGTTGCAAAAGTGTTTATTCTTCATTGACTTTGTCTAATCTTGTTACGACTCGGCCAACTGTAGAGACGCATCTCTACATTGGCTCTCGCTGCTCCAAGATTCACTTCATTTTTCATTTTTCATTATTGCTCCTCCTCACCGCCTGCGAGAAGGAGATTACCTACAACGGCCCCGACGAACAGCCCATGCTGGTGGTGAACATCATCGGCGAGGCTGGTGCGCCCCTTGCCGTGGAGGTTTCGCGCAGCGTCTTCTTCCTCAAAGTCAGCGAGGAGGATACCGACAACCTCACCTTGAAGGATGCCGTCGTCAACCTCTCCATCAACGGCACAAGCGCGGCCCTTGCCTACGACCCCGACAGCCAGGCTTACATCGACTCACGCTCCGTCCACGAGGGCGATGCCGTCGCTGTCACCGTCACCCACCCCACCTACGGCAAGGCTACGGCATCGATGACCGTCCCCATAGCTGCCCGTGCACACTTCGACAGCCGCACGACAGCCTATATTCCCAAGGACTCTACGGAGAGTGCCTACGGCTTTGGCTATCAGTTCGTTCGTGGCTCGCGTACCGATTCGGTTTGGCACGCTAGCGTGGTCATTGATGATCGCGAGGGCACTACCGGATTCTATCGCCTCACCATCAACCCCACCTATACCTTCCGCCTCTCCGACGGACCCGGCATCTACTTCATCGGCTACAACGGCTATGCAGATGACGACGAGGAGAACGACGACGGCTCCTACACTATCGAGGCCTCCGTCTCCTACAGCCTCCCCACTGCCACTCAGTATGTCCTCGACACCAACAGTAACGACCCGCTGGAAGAGTTCATCAGCATCATCCCAGGCCTGAGCGACGACGACGGCAGCCGCTACTATAGTGGTCTTACCAGCTATCTCTTTACGGGCGAATACCTGGGTGCCGACGCCACCACGATTACCTTCGACATCTATCTCCACACCCCCACCTGGGGCGGCGGCAGGGAGTACTACTACCACCCCGACTGGCACTACACCAGTAGCGCCTTTTATGGCGACTACTGGGATCCTTCGGATGAACAGGACTACGGCAACCCGTGGGACATCGTTGGTCGTGATTTCGTCTATACCGTCAATGCCACGCTGGAGACGCTGACGCCCGAGTATTACTACTACCTGAAGTCAGTCGAGAAGTACGACGGCGCCTCGTGGTCACCCTTCTCCGAACCCGTGCAGATTACCTGCAACATCGACGGTGGCATCGGCATCATGGCTGCCACCTCCTCCCGCTCCTTCTCCTTCTCCCGCGCCTACACCTTCCCCTAAGCCCATAGTTTCTATAGCTCCCATAATTCCCATAGTTCCCATAACTCCCATTATTCCCATTATTCCCCCCTCAAAAAAAATGAAAAAACTCCTCCTCCCCCTCCTCCTTGCAGGGTTATGCCTGAGCCTGAACGTCAGCGCCCAGGGCACCCTCGACGACTACAACCGCGCCTACAGCATGCGCAGCCGCTATGGCGCCGACAAAGTGCTAAACGCCAGCATCGAGCCTCACTGGCTGGGCAAAAGTCACTCCTTCTGGTATGTCAGCCGCAATGTCGAAAGTGGCTCCAACGATTACCTTCTCGTCAACGCCGACAAGGGCACGTCACGTCCCCTCTTCGATGTCAAGAAACTCGCCAAGCTCCTCAGCAAAGAGACAAAGAGCGAGGTGAAGCCGGAGAAGCTGGACCTGCAGCGCTTGCGTGTGAACGCCGCTGGCGACACCCTGCAGTTCTCTGCTGCTGGCAGGAACTGGGTGTATAACAATCGGAAGAACATTCTCACCGCTGAGTCCACGCCCCAGAACGCCCGCGGCTTCCGCGGCATGGGCGGTGCAGCGCCACAGCAGCGCCACTGGATGGAGGTGGACGACGAAAAGGGCGGTGCCGAAATCCCCTCGCCCGACGGCAAATGGGTGGCCTTCATCCGCGACGGCAACGTCTGGGTGCGCCCCACCCGAGGCGGCAGGGCACGCGCCTTGAGCCTCGACGGCACGCTGGCTAATTACTATTCGTCGTGGCTGCGCTGGTCGCCCGACAGCCGCTACGTCGCCGCCAACAAAATCCGCCCCGTGGCCGAGAAGCGCTACGTCTATTACGTCGAGTCGTCGCCTGCCGACCAGCTGCAGCCGAAGCTACACAAGCAGGAGTACGCCAAGCCCGGCGACGACCTCATGCAGAAGACGCCCTGCATCTTCGAGGTGGAGACGGGGCGTGCCGTTATTCCCTCCACAGAGCTCTTCACCAACCAGTACGACCTCAGTGGTCCCACATGGAACGAGGACAGCCGCGCCGTCCGCTTCGAGTTCAATGCCCGCGGCCATCAGGTCTATCGTCTGCTGGAGCTCTCGGCCGAGACGGGCAAGGTGCGCACGCTGGCCGAGGAGACAAGCGACAAATACGTCAACTATCCCCGCCTGTGGAACCATTTCCTGAAAGACGGCAAGCGCTTCATCTGGAGCAGCGAACGCGACGGCTGGCAGCACCTTTACCTCTACGACCGCGCCACTGGACGTCCCATCAACCAGATTACGAAAGGGCCGTGGTATGTGCGCCAGGTGATCCGCGTTGACGAGGAGAACGAGGTCATCTACTTCACCGCCAACGGCGTCCATGCCGCTGCCGACGGCGCCGCTTCGGGCGAAGACCCCTACTTCATTCACTACTACCGCATCCGCTTCGACGGTTCGGACATGATCGACCTCACCCCCTCCGTAGGCAATCATCGCGCTGTGTTCTCAGACGACTACAACTATCTCGTCGATACGTGGTCAACGGTGGCTGAGGCTCCGCAGACGGTGCTGCGCAGCGCCAAGGACGGCAGCATAGTGCGCGAGCTGCAGAAGGCCGACATCAGCCGCCTCGTGGAGGCCGGCTGGCAGGCTCCCGAGGTGTTCGTCGCTCCCGGACGCGACGGCAAGACGAACATGTGGGGCCTCATCGCCCGCCCCACGAACTTCGACCCCACGAAGAAATATCCCATCGTAGAATACATCTATCAGGGCCCGGGCGACCAATACGTGCCCAAATCGTTCCAAGCCTTCAACTACTACATGACACCGCTTGCCGAGCTGGGCTTCATCGTCGTCATGGTGGACGGCATGGGCACCTCGTTCCGCTCACGTGAGTTCGAGAACATCTGCTGCCGCAACCTCAAGGATGCCGGCATCCCCGACCATATTGCCTGGATAAAAGCTGCTGCCGAGAAATATCCTTATATGGACATCGACCGCGTGGGCATCTACGGCTGCTCAGCCGGCGGACAGGAGTCGCTCACCGCCACGCTCTTCTACCCCGAGTTCTACAAATGCTGCTACAGCGCCTGCGGCTGCCACGACAACCGCATGGACAAAATCTGGTGGAACGAACTCTGGCTGGGCTATCCCATCGGCGATCAGTACAAGGAGGGCTCGAACGTGGAGAACGCCCATCTGCTGCAGCGTCCGCTGATGCTCGTGGTGGGCGAGCTGGACGACAACGTCGACCCCGCCTCGACCATGCAGGTAGCCAACGCCCTCATCAAGGCAAACAAGGAGTTTGAGCTGGTCGTCATCCCCGGCGCACACCACACGGTGGGCGAGGCTTTCGGCGAACATAAGCGCTACGACTTCTTTGTGCGTCATCTGCTCGGCGTCAATCCTCCTGCCTGGACAGACGTGAAAACAAATTAAAGATTTTTCCAAATGACAGAACTCAACGAACTGCAAAAAGACTGCGCCCTGAGACAGAAAAAAGGACTGCACTTCATCCTTGCATCCATAGTGATTTGGAGTATCATTCTTTTTGTCTTTCTCTCCAATCTAACGATAGAACAGAAGAACCTTATCACCTTCTGCTGCTCTGCCGTATTATTTCCGTTGGCTTGGATGCTGTCAAAGGCCTTGAAAATAGATTTTCAGGGCAAGGGCAATCCGCTTACGAAGGCTGGCATTTTGTTCAGCATAAACCAGATGCTTTATTTATTGATAGCCATGTGGGTATTTGCAGCCGTGCCCGACAAAATGCTGATGGTTTATGCCATGATTTTTGGTGCTCACCTGATGCCATTCTCCTGGCTTTATCAGTCAAGAAGTTACATTATCTTCTCTATCTTCATTCCCATTCTGTCGCTCATCATCGGACTAACATATCCTCCATCTCTGTTAGCCGCTTTGATGATTTTGGTAGAAGTTTTTTTCTCCGTTTGTCTTTATGTTGAATGTAAAAAAATACCATTATGAAATCCATCAAAGCCCTCATCATTGCCCTGTTTGTTACCATGCCTACCATAGCACAGGTGGGCTATATCCCGTCGGAAGCCAACCAGAAAGCCCGTGCTGAGTTCGAGGATGCCCGTTTCGGCATCTTCATCCATTGGGGCATCTACTCCATGCTGGGCGATGGCGAGTGGGCGCAGCAGGTGCAAAACCTGCCCTATGCCGAATACAGCCGTATGGCCGCCGGTTTCTATCCCTCGAAGTTCGATGCTGCCGAGTGGGTCAGCGCCATCAAGGGCAGCGGAGCCAAGTACATCACCATCACCAGCCGCCACCACGACGGGTTCTCGATGTTCGGCACGAAAGCCAGCCCCTACAACATCGTGGATGCCACGCCGTTCAAACGCGACGTCATCGGCGAACTGGCAAAGGAGTGCCAGCGACAGGGCATCAAGCTCCACTTCTACTACAGCCATCTCGACTGGGGACGCGAGGACTACTATCCTCTTGGCCGCACAGGATGGGGCACAGGGCGGAAGATTGCTGCCGAGGGGAAGAAAGAGCACCCCGCCACCCCGCTCAAGCGCAGCTATCTGGACTTCATGAACACGCAGCTTACGGAACTGCTCACGAACTACGGCCCGATTGGTGCCATCTGGTTCGACGGCGTGTGGGACCAGGATGCCTTCTCGCGTGACGAACAGCCGAAGATATGGAACCTCTACGAGCAGTATGCCCTCATCCACCGCCTGCAGCCTTCGTGCCTCATCGGCAACAACCACCACATGCTGCCCTTCGAAGGCGAAGACATACAGATCTTCGAGCAGGACATCCCCGGGCAGAACGAGGCCGGACTCTCGGGGCAGGAGATTTCCCGCCTTCCCCTCGAGACGTGCAAGACGATGAACAACAGCTGGGGCTATAACATGAAGGACAAGAACTACATGTCGCCTGCAGGGGTTGTCCAATACCTCGTCCGCACAGCAGGCAAGGGTGCCAATCTGCTGCTCAACATCGGTCCTCGTCCCGACGGCACGCTGCCCGAGGAGGCGCTGGCACGGCTGAAGACTCTCGGCGCCTGGCTGAAGGTGAACGGCGAAACCATCTATGGCACGGACGGCGGCTGCATCGATAAGCAGGATTGGGGCGTCACCACTCAGCGCGGCAAGACGCTCTACGTCCATCTCCTGCCGCAGACTGACAAGCCTCTTCCAGAAACACTCCAGCTCAACATTCCCAAAGCGCAAAACAGGCTGAAGGCAGCAACATTATTTGCCGGAGGAGAGAAAATCCCCTTCAAGCAGACATCGAAGGACATTACGCTCACCTTGCCTGCGCTGGACAACACTCAGCCTGACGTCATCCTCGAGCTCACCTTTGCCAAAGAGCTATAGAAAAAACAATGTTTTTAATGAAAAATGAAAAATGAAGAATGAAAAATAAAATGTTTCGTAAACCGTACGCCCATTCCTCTGCTTGCCCTACCGACGGCAATGCTATTTATTCTTCATTTTTCATTCTTCATTTTTCATTATATTAAATCTTCCATCTTCAATCAATGAAACCCCTCCACATCCTTTTCCTCTTTCCCCTGTTGCTGACAGCATGTGGCCTGCAGAAGGAATCCCTTCCCCTCGCTGAGCGTCGCGCTGCCTTGCCTGAGTTTGAACAGAGTGTCTGGCAGCCGCTCGAGACAGCCGCTTTCACCCCCGACGAACGCCGCTACATGGAGTTCCTCTACAGCTACCTCCCGCTGCCCGACATGGCCATGCAGCCCTTTGCCTATTGGGAAGCGCAGGTGAAATCCGCCCTGAAGGTGCGCAGCGAGATGGGCTGGAATGTCCCCGAAAAGGAGTTCCGTCACTTTGTGCTGCCGCCCCGCGTAAACAACGAGAACCTCGACGACTTCCGCACCGTCTGGGCCGACTCGCTCTGCCGACGTGTGAAAGGGATGAACATGTACGACGCCGTGCTGGAAATCAACCATTGGTGTCACGAGCAGGCTACCTATAAGCCCTCCGATGCCCGCACTTCCAGCCCGTTGGCTACGATCGCCACGGGTACAGGCCGTTGTGGCGAGGAGAGTGTGCTGGGCGTCGCAGCCCTGCGCGCTGTCGGCATACCTGCACGCCAGGTCTATACCCCTCGCTGGGCACATACCGACGACAACCACGCCTGGGTGGAGGCGTGGGTGGACGGAAAGTGGTATTTCCTCGGCGCCTGCGAACCTGAGCCGCGACTGAACATGGCGTGGTTCAACGCCCCCGTCAGCCGCGCCATGCTGCTCCACACCCGTGTCTTCGGCAACTATCAGATTGAAGCCAACGAGGACATCATCGACCAAAGCCCCCTCCACACCGAGATCAACGTCATCGCGGGCTATGTCCCCACGCGCCGCAACGTGGTCACCGTGCGCGACACAGAAGGCAAGGCCGTCGAGGGTGCTACCGTGGAATTCAAGATTTATAACTACGCCGAGTTCTACACCGTGGCCACCTACCGCTCCGATGCCCGCGGTCAGGCCAGCCTCATTACCGGGCAGGGCGACCTGCTCGTATGGGCCAGCAAGGATGGCATGTTCGGCTTCGCCAAAGCCTCGACAGATAAGACGGAAGTCATCCTCCAATACCCTGTCGGCAAACGTTTCGCCGTCGATGTGGACATCGTCCCGCCGCCAGAGAACCCCATTCCCTCCGACGCTACGGCTGAGGAGCGTGCAGCCTGTGCCGTGCGCTTTGCCTACGAGGACTCGCTGCGTCTGGCGGCTCACACCGTTCCGGCAGGAAAAAAGGTGTTGGACGCTTTTCGCAGCCGTCATGCAGAAAACCCGAATGTCGAAATGCTGATTGCCTCGCTTACGGAGAAGGACCGCCGCGACGTTACCCTCGATGCGCTGGAGGATGCCCTTCTAAAGTCCTTTCCTTCAGGGGAGGATTTAGGAGAGGCTTCTTGGTTATCCTATCGGGATTGTCCTCGTGTGGAGCGCGAGCAGCTGCGCCCCTTCCGTTCGAAGATTGACGTCGCAGCGCTGCCTCACTTCCAATCCCCTGCCGAGGTATGGACGTGGACGGCTGGCAACATCCGCGTGGTCGAGGACCAGAATCCCCAGAGCCTCCGCATGGCGCCCATCGCCGTGTGGAACTATCGCGTCTGCGACGACCTGAACCGCCAGATCTTCTTCGTAGCCCTCTGCCGTGCCCTCGGCTTCGTAGCCCGCATCGACGAAGTAACAGGACAGACGCAGTATCGTTGGCAAGGAGAATGGCAGAGACCCACCCCCGCCCCCTCCCGTGAGGGAGGGGAGGCTGGCGCATCAGCCCCCGAACGTAGCGAGGCTCTCCCCCTTACGGGGGAGCGGGGAGAGGGTCTTTGGCTCGCCGCTCAATACACTCCGCAACCCTTCTTGCCCAATCCCGTCTACTACACCCATTTCACACTCTCGTCGCTGAACGACGGCGTGGCTCATCTCTACAATTTCGAGGAGGGCGAAGCTACGGAAGCGGGCACTTTGGCTTCGTGGCAGACGCTCCTGCGTCAGCCGTACAAAGTTGATAAAGGGTATTATCTGATTACCTCAGGCACTCGTCTGGCTTCGGGTGCTGTGCTGGCACACATGGAGTTCATGGAGGTCCCCGGGGGCGTGTCTCCCGTTGTCGTGCCCCTTGTCATGCGCGAAGCAAAGAAGGAGATTGCCGTCATCGGCCATTTCGATGCCGACCCGCTGCTGCCCTTCACCGGACGCGGCTATTTCGCCCTCGCCATCATGGGCGAGAAGGACGAACCGTCCGTCCACGCCCGCGGACTGCTCGACGGCATGAAGGACGACTTCGCCGCCTGGGGACGTCCCTTCGTGGAGCTCCATCCCAGCTCGTCCGAGGCACTTGTCAGCACGACAGGAGAGACACGTCACATGCCACTCACGGAGCGTGTTGTCCCTGATGCGTTAGCACGCGAACTCAGCACGGGTTGCAGTACGACGTTCGACCGCCTCCCCGTTATTGTCATCGCTGATTCGTTCGGACGTATCGTCTATTTCTCACAAGGCTACAACACGTCGCTTTCCACAAACCTGCGTCAGGCCATCAGCGGGCTGTAACCAGTTCCACAAGGCGTTGAGTTAGTGCCGCTACTTGTTCGTCATTGGCGATAAGGTAGCGGTGCTTCGTATTCCTTTTCGAATGCGTTTTGAATTTCAGCTTCAATAACATAAAACGCAAGGTAACCTCACCCTGATGGGGAGGCATGAAGCGTGTGATACCCGCCTCGTCCACCCAGATGGTTCCGGCTGGGGATAGCGTGTAATAGTTCGGATTCTCCCCCTCTACGGCAAAGATGAGTGCCGTCGGGTCCCAGCTGCAGGCGTTATACTCCGAACCCTGATAGAAACGATACCCTTCCGCTACGGGGTTGGGCTGACGCTCGCCGATGTCCTTGACTCTCTCGTGGGGGAAGCAGACACGCACGCCCAGTTCGAAGGGCGAGGTGACGATGGGCGTGGGCCATTCGTCAAAGACTTTGCGTGCCGCCGTGATGTCCTCCGTTACGTTGAATTCCCCTTGCTCCTTCGCCATATTTCCTGCCATCATGACAAGCGTTTTGACCTTTTTGGCAACCAGCTCCTTCCCTGTTAGGGGCGAGATGTCATCCGCAGGTGTAGCCAGCAGCGAAGCCATGTTCGTGGAGAACCCGACAGTAACGATAGTGACGGACTTGTCCTTCTGCTTTGCCAGCACACGACGGTACAGCTCATCCGTCAGAGGCGGCGTCTGCCCAGTACCATTTGTCCGCGCAAACAACGGGGCGCCCGCCTCATCCTTCAGCGCACAGGTCTTGTGCGTGTAATGCTCCCCTGTGGTCTTGGGACCCGTGCTGCCCGACACGCGCCCGATAGGGATGTCCCCATGCCCATACCACGTCTGCACGATGTCTGTGTATTCGGCAGCCTCAGCACCCTCCTTGCTCATACCGATGGCGAGCACCTTGACGCGCCCCATATCAATATAACGGTTCATCACCGCCAACGCCAGAGCATCGTCGATGTCGTTGCCCATATCCGTGTCCAAGATGATGTTGGGCGCATCCATGCTGCCTCCGTTGCATCCTGTAAGTACCATAGCAAAAGCCATGAAAAGTAGTTTAATGTGTTTCATCGTTCTGTTCATTTTCAATCTTTATTCCTGCGCAAAGATAGGGTTTTTCGCAAAAGAAAGCAATAGAACAAAAGATTTTTCACCTTCATACATAGAATATAAACAGTAACCAACACTCTATTTGCCTTATGTAGCAATGTAGCATTTTAGTATTAGTCTTTAGGATAGAAGTACATGGGTGGCACTCAAGATACAAGCGTAATTGAAAGGCTTTTTTCGCTATGCAAGGTGGAAAAAGAAGTCGAAAGTTTTGCCATCTTACGAAAAAGCCGTACCTTCGCAGCCGCGAAAGCGAAAAGCGGGTCCCGTAGCTTAGCTGAATAGAGCGTCAGATTCCGGTTCTGAAGGTCTTGGGTTTGAATCCCAACGGGATCACAAAGGAAAAGGAGTATTGGCAATGAAAGCTTGTTTTCAAATTGTCAAGACTCCTTTTTCTTTGTAGGATGGCTGGCGCCAGCCTACGGGATAGACAACATCAATCCCTACGGAAAAGGAGGAAAGGCTGACATGTTTTGTCTGCCTTTTTCTGTTCTGTAACGAAATGTTGAATGCACCATTTTTATTCAAGTGGAATAAATTTTTAACGCCCTATTCTAATTTCTCATTCCCCTCGAATAAAAAATTAGAATAGGGGAATAATTCAGCGGAAGGGGCAATGAGAGATAATTATACGACAAGGATAACGGACGGAGCAGCGAGCGCCATCAAGCTTGCTGAATGAACGAGTCGTGACGGACGAAAACGCCGTTAAATACTCAAATAAATTTGGTATTTTTCTCGCCTTGCATTATCTTTGCTGCAAAATGAAATAAAAACTGGATACGGATATGAAAAAAATCTTTTCTCTTACACTCCTTCTGCTCTTAGTCACTTCGATGGGAGCGCAAGACAGGCTCTATGCCGACGAGTTTCCTTTGGGTGATGTGACACTTCTTGACGGACCTCTGAAGAGGGCGCAGGACTTGAACGTCAGGACGCTGCTCCAGTATGACTGCGACCGTCTGCTCGCTCCCTATCGGAAGGAGGCAGGGCTGACACCCAAGGCCAAGGCCTATCCCAACTGGGACGGGCTCGACGGACATGTGGCGGGACACTACCTGACAGCTATGGCGATGAATGCGGCTACGGCGGACGAGGAGTGCCGCCGGCGTATGGAGTACATCATCAGCGAGCTGCAGGAGTGTGCCGAGGCGAACGCCAGGAATCATCCCGAATGGGGCAAAGGCTATGTGGGCGGTATGCCTAATAGCGAGGGGATATGGACGACGTTCAAGAAAGGCGACTTCGGGACTTACTTCGGTTCGTGGGCACCCTTCTATAACCTTCATAAGATGTTTGCCGGACTGCGCGACGCATGGGTCTATTGCGGTAACGAGCAGGCGAAGAACCTTTTCCTCGGCTTCTGCGACTGGGCGATTGACCTGACGGCAGGTCTGTCCGACGAGCAGATGGAGCGCATGCTCGGTAATGAGCACGGAGGCATGAACGAGGTGCTGGCGGACGCATACGCCATCACGGGGGACAGGAAGTATCTGGACGTGGCACGGCGTTTCTCACACCGCAGGCTGCTCGTCCCTATGCTACAACGTCAGGACTGCCTCGACAATATGCACGCCAATACGCAGGTGCCGAAGGTTGTCGGCTTCGAGCGTATCGCTGAGCTGAGTGGCGACGAGGCGTACCACCGTGCAAGTGCTTATTTCTGGGATGTCGTGACGGGCGACCGTTCGCTGGCGTTCGGAGGTAACAGCCGGCGCGAGCATTTCCCCAGCAAGGAGGCCTGCATAGACTTCATCAACGATATCGACGGACCGGAGAGCTGCAACACCAACAACATGCTCAAGCTGACAAAGTTCCTGCATCGCCGTAACCCGGAAGCACGCTTTGCCGACTTCTATGAACTGGCTATGTTCAACCATATCCTCTCCACCCAACACCCTGAGCACGGGGGCTATGTCTATTTCACCCCTGCCCGTCCGCGTCACTACCGCAACTACTCCGCCCCAGGCGAGGCGATGTGGTGCTGCGTAGGCACAGGTATGGAGAATCACGGCAAATACGGACAATTCATCTATACGAAGCGGGCTGAGAGCCTGTTCGTGAACCTCTTTGTCGCTTCGGAACTGAACTGGAAAGAAAAGGGCATCCGCCTTGTGCAGGAAACGGTGTTCCCCTACGGCGAAACAAGCCGAATCAGGATTGCACAGGGTAAGGGACAGTTCGAGCTGCTTGTGCGCTACCCCGGATGGGTGAAGCCAGGCGATTTCTCTGTGAAAATAAACGGAGCACCCGTCAGCCTGGCTACGGGACCGTCGTCCTATGTCTCCATCAACCGCAAGTGGAAGAAAGGGGATGTAGTGGACATCAGCTTCCCCATGCATAACAGCATCAAATACCTGCCTAACGTGCCCCGATACATCGCCCTCATGCACGGCCCCATCCTTCTTGGCATGAAAACCGGCACAGAGGATCTAGCACATCTGATTGCTGACGACAGCCGCTTCGGGCAATATGCCAGCGGCCGGAAACTGCCTGTCAACGAGGCTCCTATTCTCATCAACGACGACATCGAGTCTATTGCAGACCAGTTGCAGCCCGTACCAGGCAAACCGCTCCATTTCACTCTTACCACCAAGATGGAGAACGCCATACGGAACGAGCTGCAGCCCTTCTTTGAAATTCACGATTCACGCTACATGATGTATTGGCTGGCGCTCTCGGAATCGAACTATCAGGAGTATCTGGACGGTCTGGCAAAGGCTGAACAAGAAAGGCTGGCCGTGGAGGCACGGACCGTCGATAAAGTACAGCCGGGTGAACAGCAGCCTGAGACGGACCATCAAATGGAAACAGACCGTTCAAACACGGGCAGTTCGAACGACGTTCATTTCCGGGATGCAAGCGACGGACATTACTTCAGCTACCTGATGCAGACGAAAGGCCTGACAGAACTCGACTTGCGTCTCAAGTACTGGGGCGTGGGCGAATGGAAGACGCATGAGTTTGACATCTTCGTTGACGACACGCTCATACAGTACGTCAACAATACCGGTAAATACCGCATCTCGGAGTTCAAATACGAGACCTATCCCATCCCAGCCGAGCTGCTCAAGGGGAAGACGCAAGTGCGCGTGAAGTTCGTAGCCAAGCCTCGCAAGCAGATAGGAGAGATTTACGAGGTAAGGCTCATGAAAAATTAATTGTGCACGAGGGTGCCGATAGGCTCGCCGTCGATGACCTTGCGGAGGTTGCCCACAACATCCATGTTGAAGACGTAGATGGGCATGTTGTTGTCCTGACACATGCAAATGGCCGAGAGGTCCATCACCTTCAGCCCGCGTGACAGCACTTCCTTATAGGATATATCCGCAAATTTCGTGGCTGTGGGGTCTTTTTCGGGGTCGGCGGTATAGACACCATCGACGCGAGTGCCCTTGAACATGACGTCAGCCTCAATCTCGATAGCCCGGAGCGAGGAGCCTGTGTCAGTAGTGAAATAAGGATTGCCCGTACCGGCGCTGAAGATGGCCACTTCGCCACGTTCGAGAGCATCAATAGCCTTCCACTTCGTGTAGAATTCACCGATAGGTTCCATGCGGATAGCGGTGAGAACGCGCGTGGGAACGCCTACAGCTGTGAGGGCGCTGCTGAGAGCAAGGCTGTTGATGACTGTAGCCAGCATGCCCATCTGGTCGCCTTTGACACGATCAAAGCCTTTCCCTGCACCCGTGAGGCCGCGGAAGATGTTGCCGCCGCCTATGACGATGCCTATTTGCACACCGAGGTCGTGGATTTCCTTGATTTGCCGGGCGTATTCGGCCAAGCGCTTTTCGTCGATGCCGTAACGTTGTTCGCCCATCAGGCTTTCGCCGCTGAGCTTGAGGAGGATTCTGTGAAATTGCATATTAATAAAGATTTAGAAAAAACTCAATATTCAACTTTAATCTTTACCCTTTCTTACCATTTTATAGGTGTTTGGCCGTGCTCGGTCAGGTAGGCGTTGGAGCGGCTGAAGTGGTGGTTTCCGAAGAAGCCTGCGTGAGCGCTCAGAGGAGAGGGATGCACGCTGGTGAGAACAAGATGGCGCGTACGATCGATGATGGCACCCTTGCGCTGGGCGTAAGAGCCCCAGAGGATAAAGACAAGGTTGTCGCGACGTGCGTTCAATTCACGAATAACGGCATCGGTGAATTCCTCCCAGCCCTGCCGTTGGTGCGAGGCAGCAGCATGGGCACGAACCGTAAGGGTGGCATTGAGCAACAGCACACCTTGATCGGCCCAGCGTGTGAGGTCGCCGTTAGCGGGCGGAGGGGTACCGAGGTCGTTCTGTATCTCCTTGAAGATATTAACAAGCGAAGGAGGCATAGGGGTTGTCGGACTGACAGAGAAGCACATGCCGTTAGCCTGCCCAGGCTCGTGGTAGGGGTCCTGCCCGATGATGACGACTTTCACCTTGTCGAAGGGACAATGGTCGAAGGCATTGAAGATGAGCCTTGCGGGGGGATAGCAAGTGCCGCGAGCATACTCCTGGCGGACAAACGACGTCAGTCGTTCGAACTCCGGTTTGTCAAACTCGGGCTGCAGCACCGCCCTCCAACTCTCGTCTATACGAACGTTCATATCAGGGGTATTCCTGCGGCTGCGCAACGATCGACCATCTCCTGCGGCCAAATGGAGGCTTGGATTTCGCCAATGTGGGCTTTCTTAAGCAACAGCATGCAGAGCCGGCTCTGCCCTATACCGCCACCCACACTCAGGGGAAGCTCATCTGCCAGCAGCCGGCGATGGAAATATAGCTCCTTTCGCTCCTCAGCATGGCACAGGGCCAACTGACGTAACATAGAATCCTTGTCCACACGGATGCCCATAGAGGAAACCTCGAACGAGCGGCCCAGGATGTTGTTCCACACGATAATATCGCCATTGAGGCCGCAGAATCCATCGCTGTTCGGCGTGCTCCAATCGTCGTAGTCAGGAGCACGGCCGTCGTGAGGCTCGCCATTCGACAGCCGGCCTCCAATGCCGATGATGAACACAGCACCATATTCCTTGGCTATGGCATGCTCGCGGTCCTTGGCAGAGAGGCCGGGATAGCGCTGCAGCAGTTCTTCGCTGTGAATGAAATGGATCTCATCGGGCAGGGAGGGGGTGAGCTGGGGATAGACTTCGCTGATCATATATTCTGTGCGCAACATGGCGGCATAGATGCGGCGGACGACGTCTTTCAGGAAATCAAGTGTGCGGTCCTCAGGGCGGATCACACGTTCCCAGTCCCATTGGTCGACGTATAGGCTATGAAGGTTGCCCAGCTCCTCATCGGCGCGAATGGCGTTCATGTCGGTGTAGATACCATAACCTGGCTGGACGGCATATTCAGCCAATGTCAGTCGTTTCCACTTGGCTAACGAATGAACAACCTCGGCGCGGGCATCGTCCATGTCTTTAATGGGAAATGAAACAGCACGCTCCACACCATTCAAGTCATCGTTGATTCCAAGACCTTTCAGCACGAACAACGGTGCCGTCACGCGGCGCAGACGCAGTTCAGTACTCAGGTTCTGTTGGAAGAAGTCTTTTATCTGTTTAATGCCCTGTTCAGTCTGCTTCGGGTTGAGCAGCGGGCGGTAGTTGGAGGGAGTAATCAAGTAGCTCACGTGAACGCAAAATTATATCGGGCTCAAAGGTACATCTTTATTCTGTAACGGCAAAAGCTTTCCCTCAAAAAGACAAAAAAAAGCAATATTTGCCTGCTACTATAAATTATTGAAAACACAACGCAGCACCAATGGTGCTGCGTTGAAGGGGGGGATAATTGGCTTACTGATACATGAAACGCTTTATGCTGCGTTTCGGGGTCTTTTCAAAAGGCTCGTTGCGAAGCTCAATCTTGTTGATGTGGCTATAAGCAGGCAGTTGAGCGTTGACCTGAGCCAAGTAATCGGTCATGACAGACTCGATGGTACGTCCCTGCTCGGCTAACGGCTTGAAACCATCCATATCGGGCACCACGAGAGCCACAATCTTATTGTTACGGCTAACGACAAGACACTCTGAAACTAAGGGAAGAGCATTTAGTTTGTCCTCCAGTTCTTCGGGATAGACATTTTGTCCGTTACCGCTGAGAATCATATTCTTGCTGCGGCCCTTGATGAAGATATTGCCATTCTTGTCCATAAGGCCAAGATCTCCGGTGCGGAGCCAGCCATCCTCGGTAAAGGTAGCCTTCGTGGCATCGGGGTTCTTGTAGTAGCCCATCATCACGTTATCGCCGTGTACCTGAATCTCGCCCACCTCAGTCTCAGGATTGGCAGAGGTGATGCGTACCTTCATACCATCAACGGGCTTACCACATGAGCGGGGAACAAACTTCGAGTAGTGTTCGTAACCGATGAGGGGACCGCACTCGGTCATACCATAACCTACAGTGTAGGGGAAATGCATACGATGCATGTACTTCTCCGCCGTCTCCCCAAGAGCAGCACCACCCATCACCAGACCTGAGCGCAGATACCCGCCAAAGGTACCGATGAGTTTTTTCTTCACCTTACCAAGGATGATATTATTGATACCAGGAATAGCAAGCAACACCTTCATTACAGGTTTCTGAAGCGTGGGAATGACTTTACTCTTGAAAATCTTCTCCACTACAAGGGGTACCGTAACAATGAGGTGAGGCTTCACATCGGACAGAGCCTTGATGAGCACGCTTGGCGTGGGGGTTTTGCCAAGGAAGGTAATATGGACACCCTGCGAAAGAGGATATACAAACTCAAAAGCCATGCCGTAAAGGTGAGCCATAGGAAGCATGGAGAGCATGGTCTCGCCTTCGTAGGCAGGGATGCGGTTACGACCAAACTCAATGTTTGAGCTGAAGTTACGAGCCGAAAGCATGACGCCTTTTGGAGCACTGGTTGTACCACTAGTATAATTGATAATCTCAAGTTCGTCAAGTGAGCCCGTGGGATAACTGACGTTTTCAGGCTTCATACCATTCGGGAAACGTTTCTTGAACTCTTCTTCGACCTTCGCCTTAATGGCTTCAGCCGTAAGCTCTGAGTCACGCAGCATCAGCGCCTTGCCAGAGAGCATATTGAAAGCCGCCTTCAGGTTTGGCATAGCCTCTGCATCCATCTTCTCCCAAATACCGGGTTCGGTGAAAATAACCGTAGCGTCGGAATGAGCTGTAAGCTTCTGCACGCTTTCAGGCGGGAAATCATTTAATACAGGAACAACAACGGCGTCATAAGAGGTTACGCTCATAAAAGCCATCGCCCATTGGGCAGAGTTGCGAGCACAAAGCACAACCTTATCTCCCCGCTGTGCTCCAGCAAGCTCGAGCAGGATGTGATTACGTTCAATTTGTTCGGCAACCTGGCCGAAAGTGAAATCTTCTTTTCCGTAGTTTGAGAGAGCCAGATTATTCCAGAAAGTCTTAACGGCTGTCTCGAAATAAGTCAAATAATGTGTCATTCTTACAACTGTTTTTTGAATTTCGGCTGCAAAGGTCGCACTTTATTTTTATACTTTTGGTTTTTGATGGCCAAAAAGTCGGGGAAAGGGACAAAAATTGAGAATACGGGGCGAAATTATGGACTCAGGGACGAAACCATGAAAGGGAAAGGGCGAAAAACGCCTAAATTCCCCAATTCATCTTCTTCTGAAGCGTGCGAAACCACGTGTTGCCCGTCTGCTTGACGACGTTGATGCGATAGGGCGCTTTGCGGAGGACAAGGCGTGTTCCGGTATCGAAATTGGCACTTTGTCCATCGGCCGCAACCAGGAAATGTCCGCTACGACTATCGACGACAAGCTCAATCTCCTTGTCATCAGAAATAATAATGGGGCGCATATTCAGACTATGGGGTGCAACAGCAGTAAGCAGCATGACATCCGACTGAGGATGGATGATGGGGCCGCCTGCACTAAGGGAGTAAGCCGTAGAGCCAGTAGGCGTACAGACCAAAAGGCCGTCAGAGCGATAAGTTGTCAGTAGTTCTCCATTGACAAAAGCCTTAATACTAATCATGGAAGCACTATCGTGTTTGGTGACAGCCACCTCATTAAGAGCATAAAGAACTATCGGGCTTACGTCAGAGGCATCTGGCTGAAAAACCTCCGTATAAAGGACGCTGCGACTGCGCACCTCATACTGCCCCTTGTGGATACAGTCCAGAAAAACGTCCATTTCATCGGTACTTACGTCGGCAAGGAAACCCAAATGTCCCGTGTTAATACCGACAATAGGTATGCCAGCAGCTCCCACCATCTCGGCTGCTTTTAGGAACGTGCCGTCGCCACCCAAGCTGATGACCATATCCACATCGGACGTCAATTCATCCGTTACCACATCCCCTCGAGCCTTCAAAAGCGACAGCAATTTATCAGCCGTAAGAGACTTAGAAGGGTTAATCGTGTGTCCGAAGAGTACGAATTTCATAGGGTACATTCTTAAAAACGTGGGCAAAAATATAAATTATTCCTAAAAGAACAGCACAAAATGCCATTAAAAAGAGGTAAAAAACATTTTTACGCTTAACTTTGCACCGAAAAAGAGGATTTATACCTTTAATTATATGACCCGACTCAGTGTCAACATCAACAAAGTTGCTACGTTGCGCAACGCCCGCGGCGGCAATCGACCCGACGTACTGAAGTTTGCCATGGATTGCGAATCCTTCGGTGCTGACGGTATCACCGTCCATCCACGTCCTGATGAACGGCATATCCGCCGTAGCGATGTACTGGCACTCCGCCCTCAACTTCACACGGAACTGAACATCGAAGGATTCCCGTCGGAAGACTTCATGGAACTGGTGCTTAGCGTGCGCCCTGATCAGGTGACTTTGGTGCCGGATTCCCCCGTCCAACTTACATCCAATCACGGATGGGATGTCAAAGCCAACCTTGATTTCCTTTCCCACATCGTCGATAGGCTCCAGATTGCCGGCATACGCTCATCAATTTTCATCAATGCAGACTGCGAGCAAGTGGATGCCGCTGCAAAGACCGGAACCGACCGCATTGAGCTTTATACTGAACCCTATGCGACGAGATACACCTTAAGCCGCGAAACAGCCATTGCCCCCTTCGTAAAAGCAGCCCTGCGGGCACGTATCTGCGGACTGGGACTCAATGCGGGACACGACCTCAGCCTGCAAAATCTGGGTTACTTTCATGAGCAGATTCCATGGGTGGAAGAAGTTTCCATCGGACATCAGCTCATCTGCGATGCGCTCTATCTTGGCATCGCCGAAACCATTAAGCAATACAAACAATGCCTAGTCTAATCATTCACATACTACCCCTCAACCCGCTAATTGTTAAATCGTAAATCATAAAAGAAATGTTATTCCTCCAAGCAGAAACCATGCAGGCTGCGGCCGCAGAATTGACAGAGAATCCTGTCCTAACAGAAATCGTTGAAACAGGCAATAAGATGAACCTATGGGAGATGACTATGAAAGGAGGCTGGATAATGCTTATCCTGGCTATCCTCTCCGTCATCTGTTTCTACATCTTCTTCGAACGCCTAGCTGCCCTTAAGAAAGCCCGCCGCGTCGATGCCTCTTTCATGGATCGTATCCGCGACTATGTGCAGCACGGAGACAACAAGTCCGCCATCAACTTCTGTCGTGTAACGGGTAGCCCCATTGCCAATATGATTGAAAAGGGTTTGGAGCGTCTAGGGCGTCCTACTGCCGACGTCCGTGCCTCCATTGATAATGCCGGAAACCTCGAAGTAGCCAAGCTTGAAAAAGGCCTTTCCATCATGGCAACCATCTCCAGCGGAGCCCCAATGATTGGATTCCTCGGCACCGTGCTCGGCATGGTACGTGCCTTTTGGGAAATGGCCAACGCAGGTAACAACATCGACATCACCCTACTCTCCAGCGGTATCTACCAGGCTATGATTACCACCGTCGGCGGACTTATTGTCGGTATCATTGCCATGTTTGCCTATAACTACCTTGTTTCACGCGTGGACAGCATCACCAATTGGCTCGAAGCCCAGACACTCTCATTCATGGACATGATAAAAGACTGACGCCATGGCACTAAAGCGCAAGAACAAAATCAACCCGGCATTCAGCATGGCATCCATGACGGATATCATCTTTCTCTTGCTGATATTCTTCATGATAACCTCCACCATGGTGTCTCCCAATGCCATCAAGGTGCTGTTGCCGCAAGGCAAACAGCAAACCTCTGCTAAGCCACTCACCCGAGTTATCATCGACAAAGACCTGAACTACTACGCCGCTTTCGGCAACAAGGACGAAATGCCTATTACCCTAGACGAACTGCCGGCGTTCCTAGCCGAGCGGGCTGCTGAAGAGCCTGAAATGTTCGTGGCCCTCTATGCTGACGAGCGTGTACCCTATCGCGAAATTGTTAATATCCTGAACATTGCCAACGATAACAACTACAAAATGGTGCTTGCCACCCGAAAACCAGACCAAAAAAGAAAGTGAAAGCAGACTCGTCAAAAAAAATAGGCATTATAGGTACGCTAGCCATCCACGCCCTGCTACTGGTATTGTTGCTGACTATCTTCATGCGAGTTCCCGAACATCTGTCTGAGAGCGGCATGGAAGTGACACTTGGCGATGTCAGCCTGGCAAAGGGAGCGCAGGAAGACTACCGTCTGACAGAGGTGAAAGCCATTCAGCCCGAGGTGACACCCACACCTGAACAAGCCATTGAGAACAACGCGCCACCCGTTCCCGAGGAACCTATCATAGCCCAGGAAACAGAAGAGACGGTCGTCATTGAGACAGCTGAACAGATTGAAGCCCGCAAACGAGCTGAAGCGGAAAAGAAAGCTGCTGAAGTTGCCGCTGCCGCTATGGCCAACGCCTTCGGCAAAAGCAGCGAGATGACTGCACGAGGCACCGCCGAGCAGACAGCGCAGTCTGGCACTCAAGGCTCGGTGGCAGGAAAGGCTGAAGCAGCCAGCACCAGCAGAAACGGAAGGTACGGTACATACGACCTCGGCAACCGCACTTTGGAAGGTGAGCTCCCGAAACCGACAGAGAACATACAGGATGAGGGCACCGTTGTTGTAGCAATTGTCGTCAATCCTGCCGGTGATGTAGTCTCAGCTAACATTAGCCTCCGTACCAAAACATCCAATCCGCAGCTGCGCCAAGCAGCCATCAATGCAGCCAAGAAAGCCAAGTTCAACACTGTTGAAGAAATGGAAAATCAAACCGGCTCTATTACCTATTATTTTAAATTACAATAACCCCATTCCATGAAGAAAGTATATGTTTTTCTTGCTGAAGGCTTCGAAGAGATTGAAGCCTTAGCTCCCGTTGATATCATGCGCCGCGCCGAGCTCGACGTTTTCACCGTCTCCATCTACGAGGACCTTACCGTCATCGGTGCTCATGGCATCCCCGTGATGGCTGATACCATCTTCAGTCTCTGCGACTACGACGATGCTGCCCTGCTCTTCCTCCCTGGAGGAATGCCCGGTGCGGCCAATCTACTGAACTGCGAGCCACTCTGCGAACTGCTGGAGAAGAAGCATCGCGAGGGAACGCCTTTGGCTGCTATCTGCGCTGCTCCTGCCGTGCTGGGCGAACTGGGTTTGCTGGATGGACGCCGCGCCACTTGCTACCCAGGCTTCGAAGAACACTTGAAAGGGGCTTATATCGACAGCAACGCCCTTATCGTCAAGGATGATGAGACGCTTTTCACCGGTTGTGGGCCGGCTGCTGCTCCCGCTCTTGGCTTTGTTCTTGTAGAATTGCTTTGCGGCAAAGAAAAAGCCGGCGAAGTCCGTTCCAGCATGATGTTCGGAAGAATTAATAATTAAAAACCAAAAAAGATTCGCGTTGGTTGTGGAGGGAACAACGAGATACGCCATCATTGTTGCCGGAGGCAAGGGGCTGCGCATGGGAAGCGATATTCCCAAGCAGTTTCTCACCGTACAGGGGCGCCCCCTTCTCATGCTGACACTGGAGACTTTTCATTCCTTCGACCCTTCGATGCTGCTGATACTTGTGTTGCCCGAAGCGCAGCAGGAGTATTGGGAACGGCTATGCAGGGAGTACGTATTCCATGTGCCGCACACCGTAGTCAGTGGAGGAGAAACGCGATTCCACTCCGTTCGCAATGGCTTGCAAGCCATTGAAGAAGTATTAATAGGGCAACAAGTCAGCAAGTCAACACGTCAACAAGCTCTTGTCGCTATCCACGATGGTGTGCGCCCGTTTGTTTCCCACCAAGTTATTGCGGCGTGTTTTGAAGCTGCTGAGCGTGACGAGGCAGCCATCCCTGTTATACCCGTGGTAGAAACCCTGCGCGAAGTTTACCTTCCCCATCCTTCACAGCGAGGAATAAGCCGCACCGTCAATCGCAACCGCTATCGTCTCGTCCAAACCCCTCAGACCTTTCGCCTCAGCCTGTTGCTGGACGCCTACGCTCAGCCCTATTCTGATGCCTTCACCGACGATGCCTCCGTCGTCGAATCCCTAGGTCACCCAATTACCCTTGTCGAGGGCAACCGCGAGAACATCAAGATTACCACCCCCTACGACCTCGCCGTAGCTGAGATTCTATGAGCGCCCTTGCCCATACCGACATCCAGTATCTTTCCGGCGTCGGCCCGCAGCGTGCCGAAGTGTTGCGTAAAGAACTTAATATCTCCACGCTCAACGACCTGCTTTATTGCTTTCCCTACAAGCATATCGACCGCAGCCGCCTCTATTACATCCACGAGATTGACGGCAATATGCCCTACATCCAGCTCCGTGGAAAGATTCTCAGCTACGAGACTGCCGGTAGCGGACGCAAAGAGCGCACCATCGCCCATTTCACCGACGGCACGGGCATTATCGACCTTGTTTGGTTCCAATACGGAAAGTTTATCCAGAAACGCTACCCCCTCAACAAGGATTTTATCGTCTTCGGCAAGCCCACCGTCTTCGGCGGACGCATCAACATCGCTCACCCCGACATCGACCCTTCTGACGGCCTCGACATCTCCAGCATGGGCCTCCGTCCTTATTACAATACAACAGAGCGCATGAAGCGCATGAACCTCAGCTCCGGCGGCATAGAGAAGCTGATGCGAAACCTCTTCGACATGCTGACGGAGCCCATCCCCGAAACCCTGCCCGAATATTTTGTGCAGAAGCACCACCTCATGCCGCTTGACGAAGCCCTCCGCTGCATGCACTTTCCCGAGAACCCCGAGCAGCTGCGACGTGCCGAATATCGGCTGAAGTTCGAGGAACTATTTTATATCCAGCTTGATATTCTGCGTTACGCCCGCATGCGGCAGAAGAAGAGTCAAGGCCTCTGCTTCACCGTCGTGGGCCATCTATTTAACACCTTCTTCAACGAGAAACTCCCCTTCCCCCTGACGAACGCCCAAAAGCGCGTCATCCGCGAGATGCGTGCCGACATGAACAGCGGGCGTCAAATGAACCGCCTCCTGCAGGGCGATGTGGGCAGCGGCAAGACGCTCGTCGCCCTCATGGTCATGCTTATCGCCATCGACAATGGTTATCAGGCCTGTATCATGGCCCCCACCGAAATCCTTGCCGAGCAGCACTACACCACCATCCGAACCCTACTCGAAGAGCTTCCCGTCCGTGTAGAGCTGCTCACGGGCAGCGTCAAGGGCAAGCGGCGCACTCCCATTCTCAGCGGCTTGCAGGACGGCAGCGTCCACTTGCTCATCTCCACCCACGCCGTACTGGAGGACACCGTCAGCTTCGCCGCTCTCGGTCTCGTCGTCGTCGACGAGCAGCACCGCTTCGGCGTAGCTCAACGCGCCAAGCTCTGGAGCAAGAACGAATTCCTCCCCCATGTACTGGTGATGACGGCTACCCCCATTCCCCGCACCCTCGCCATGACGCTCTACGGTGACCTCGACGTCTCCGTAATCGACGAGCTGCCCCCGGGCCGCAAACCAGTCTTCACCGAGCACCGCTACGACACCCAGAAAGCCTCGCTCTACCAGTTCATGCGCAGCCAGATTGACGCCGGACGCCAAGTCTATGTTGTCTATCCCCTCATCAAGGAAAGCGAGAAGATAGACCTTAAGAACCTCGAGGACGGCTACCGTACCATTTGCGAAGTTTTCCCCGACTATGCCGTCAGCATGGTGCATGGCCGTCTGAAGCCTGACGAGAAAGAAGCTGAGATGCAGCGCTTCGTCTGTGGCGAAACGCAAATTATGGTAGCCACCACAGTCATCGAGGTAGGCGTCAACGTGCCCAATGCCAGCATCATGGTTATCCAGAACGCCGAGCGCTTCGGTCTCTCGCAGCTCCACCAGCTACGCGGACGTGTGGGACGCGGCGCCGACCAAAGCTACTGCATCCTCGTCACCTCCTTCAAACTCACGGACGACAGCCGCAAGCGCATCGACATCATGACGCGCACCACCGACGGCTTCGAGATAGCCGAGGCCGACCTCAAGCTACGCGGCCCGGGCGACCTCGAAGGCACCCAGCAGAGCGGCATCGCCTTCGACCTCCACATCGCCAACCTCGCCCGCGACGGCATCCTACTCCAACACGTCCGCGACATCGCCCAACACATCCTCGATGACGACCCCGACGAGAACCGCCCCGAAAACTATATCCTTTGGCAGCAACTCCGCCTCCGCCGCAAAACCAACGTCAACTGGAGCGCCATCTCCTAATGATTCTGGCCTTTCTTAACTGGCCGAAGGCTTCGCCTTATTTTGATACCGTCAATAACGCCCTTGGTAGTTGACGAAGTACCGCCATCCAACAGCGTCGTAGTATTGCTCCACAGAGGCCATCGGCACGGTCACAGGGATTTCGGGATTCATTCCCACAAACGTATTGTCGAACGTTGCAGGCGGTGTTGGGGTCATACAGACAAAGCTGACAACACCCGTGCAGCCCGCAAAGGCCTTCTCGCCAATGGTGAGCACCGTGCTGTCTATGAAAATGCTGCCAAGAGAGGTGCACTCCTGAAACGCCATAGGGGGAATGTGGTTCAAAGAGGTTGGGAACGTGACGCACGAGAGCGACGAACAGCCACGAAAACACCCTTCGCCAAGCGTCGAAATGGAAGCCTGCAAACTGAAATCCTCCAGAGAAGCACATCCGTCGAAAGCATAGGCACCTATGGTGGAAAGCGGCTGAGGCGTATTGATTTCCTCAAGCGACGTACACCCCATGAACGCTTTCTCCTCTATAACCGAGACGGTTGAAGGAAGAGTGACGGAGGTGAGACGCGAAAAGTCGCGAAATGCGCCCTTGCCAATTTGTGAAACCACATAGGTTGTCCGCCCGTATTTCACCGTCTGGGGGATGACAAGCTCGCCAGACAAAGGCTCTGAGGTCGTAACTGAAGCAATGCGAACGAAATTCGTCAGGGGGACAACGACTTCCATGTCGTACGTCACGCCGTCTGATGTGGCCTGGAATCGATCTACACCAAGTGAACAGCCCGTCAGGACTATGGCTGCAAATGCCAACGATAAGAAGTACCTTGCTTTCATGATGATTACTTTTTTTCTGCAAAAATAGGCTCTCTTTTATTCTCAGAAAGACCTTTTTTCTACCATTTTTGGACGATTATCCACTTTAGGGCATTTTTCTCAAAAAAAAGCCTTACTTTTGTGGACTAAAAAGGACTTCCCATGACAAGAAAAGCAGACCATCTCCTTGCCGGCATCGAAAACCCTTCCTCTATAGTAAATGCGGGCGACGAGTTCATCATTCTGGACGATCCCACGCTGTTGCCCTACAATCTCTATCCATATAGGAATGACGGCGTCATAGCCACCTTCTGCGAGAAAGGCTATGCCTGCGGCAAGGTGAACCTGCGCGAATACAGGGTTGAAGCAAACGGTCTCATACTGATTCTTCCACGACAGATCATCAGCAGCAGCGAAGTAAGCCCTGATTTTAAGGGGAAGGTGATGCTGATCTCTGAGCGCTTTGCCGACAGCATCCCTCTCGGCGCCATGCTGTCGTTGACCAGGAGCGTCGAGCACAAGCCCTATTATGTATTTTCAAGCGAGGCCGCCGATGCTTTCAAGAGCTATATCGGGCTATGCAAGAACATGATGCAGATGAGCGGGAATTTCGATGTCATGGAGGTGTTGCAACTGATTTCAAAAGCATTCTTCATCGCGATGAAAGAATATCTGGCCCAGCAGGTCTCACCCGGAAAGCCGGCGAGCAGCAGTCAGGAGGAGATTGTGGAGTCCTTCCTGAATCTCGTGGAAATGGGCTATCGCCATCATCGCAATCTGGACTACTATGCCGACAAAATGTGCAAGAGCACCAAATACCTGTCGAGAGTCGTGGCTGAATCCACGGGACGAAAAGCGTCGGAGTGGATTGAACGGTGCGTCATCATGGATGCCAAGGCACAGCTGGTTTCTTCAAGAAAACGAATAGCCGAAATCAGCGACGACCTCGGCTTTCCCTCTCAGTCTTTTTTCGGAAAGTACTTCAAGCGGGTCACAGGTCTTTCGCCAAGGCCCTATCGCGAAGCGAACGAATGATCCCAACAGCTGCAAGCAAGTAGGGACATAGAAGCTGCTTAAATCGGCGCCTCCATTCGTTGCCTATATTATTGCCACATCAAAGTATATTTATAAACAACGCCCGTGTTTATATAAACGCCGCCCCTGTTTATAAACCGTGTCAAACGCTGGAAAAAACGTTGCTTTAACGCCAGATTCGCTAAAGCTCATTATTATAGACTATCTGCAAATACTCCCCAAAGCACACTACGCAGAAACTTCAGGGTATTTGCGGATTATCAGCTTTTTTCTAACGTTCGTCCTCAGCAGACTTCGCTGCCGGGCTTCAGCTCGTGCTCGAGAGTGGTGAGGGAGAGGTTGCCATCGACATCGACGGCGCTGAGCAGCATGCCCTGGCTCTCGATGCCGCGAATCTTACGGGGAGCGAGATTGGCAATGAACAGCACCTGTTTGCCCACGAGGTCCTCGGGCTTATAGTATTGGGCAATGCCGCTGAGGATGGTGCGGTTGTCGAGTCCGTCGGCAATAGTGAACTGCAGGAGTTTGTCGGCCTTTGGCACGCGCTGGCAGTCGAGGACCGTGCCCACACGAATATCCATTTTGGCAAAATCCTCGATGGAAACGGGGGTTTTTACAGGATTGGCACGATAGTTCTGTTCTTTGTTGGCACGCTTCGTGTCAAGGAGTTTCTGCACCTGGGCGTCAATGACGTCGTCGTCGATTTTCTCAAACAGCAGTTCGGCTTTGCCCAGCGTGTGTCCTTCGGGCAGCAAGTCGGTGCTGCCGAGATCGTCCCAACGGAAGCTCTCCATACCCAGCATGTCGCGCAGCTTCCTGCTGCTGAAGGGAAGGAACGGCTCGAAGGCAATGGCGAGGTTGGCAGCCAGCTGGAGGGCGAGGTTGAGGATGGTGCCCACTCGGGCCATATCGGTCTTCGCCAGCTTCCACGGCTCGGTGTCAGCCAGATACTTATTGCCGATGCGGGCGAGGTTCATGGCCTCCTTCTGTGCTTCGCGGAACTTGAAGCCGTCGAGCAGCTTTTCGACCTCGGCCTTCACGCCGACAAACTCCGCGACGGTCTGACGGTCGTAGTCCGTCCACTCGCCACGCACAGGCACACGCTCTTCGAAGTATTTCTGCGTCAGCACCAGGGCACGGTTGACGAAGTTGCCGTAGATGGCAACGAGCTCGTTGTTGTTGCGTGCCTGGAAGTCTTTCCACGTGAAGTTATTATCCTTCGTCTCAGGTGCATTGGCAGTAAGCACATAGCGCAGCACATCTTGCTTCCCGGGGAAATCAACGAGGTACTCGTTAAGCCAGACTGCCCAGTTGCGCGAGGTGCTGATTTTGTCGTCCTCAAGGTTCAGAAACTCGTTGGAGGGGACGTTGTCGGGCAGTATGTAGCTGCCCTCGGCCTTCAGCATGGAGGGGAAGACGATGCAATGGAACACGATGTTGTCCTTGCCGATGAAGTGGATGAGGCGCGTCTCAGGGTCTTTCCACCACGTCTCCCAGCTGCCCAGTTCGGGATGGGCATCGCAGAGTTCCTTCGTGTTAGAGATGTAGCCGATAGGGGCATCGAACCAGACATAGAGCACCTTGCCTTCGGCGCCCTCGACGGGCACGGGGATACCCCAGTCGAGGTCGCGCGTGACGGCACGGGGATGCAGGCCACCGTCAAGCCAGCTCTTGCACTGGCCATAGACGTTCGGGCGCCACTCCTTGTGCTCCTCCAGAATCCACTGCTCCAGCCAAGGCTGATACTGGTCGAGCGGCAGATACCAGTGAGAGGTTTTACGCTTGACAAGCGGATTGCCTGTGAGGGCGTTGCGGGGGTTGATGAGCTCCTCAGGCGAGAGGGTGCTACCGCACTTCTCACATTGGTCGCCATAGGCTCCTTCGGAATGGCAACGGGGGCATTCACCCACGATGTTACGGTCGGTAAGGAATTGATGAGCCTCTTCATCGTAAAACTGCTCACTCTCCATCTCGACGAACTTACCGTCGTCGTAAAGCTTGCGGAAGAAGTTGCTCGCTAACTTATGATGAGTGGGGCTGGTGGTGCGGCTATAGACGTCGAATGAGATGCCGAAGCCCTCGAACGATTCCTTAATGAGCTTATGATAACGGTCAACCACGTCCTGTGGCGTGCAGCCTTCTCTCTTGGCGCGGATAGTGACAGGCACGCCATGCTCGTCGCTACCGCCGATGAAAAGGACATTTTCACCCTTCAGACGCAGGTAGCGGACATAGATGTCGGCCGGAACATAAACTCCAGCCAGATGACCGATGTGGACGGGACCGTTGGCATAAGGCAGAGCCGACGTCACCAAAGTTCTCTTGAATTTCTTTTCTTCCATATTCGTTTATTCTCGTTGTTTTATGATCTTTTTGCTTTTTCTCCGATGAAATGGGCTTTTCCTGCTATCAACTTACCCAGTTTTCCCTGTCAAGGCTGCGATAGCCAATGGCCTCGCCGATATGGTCGGAGGTTATCTGTTCACAGCCCTCAAGGTCAGCAATGGTACGCGCGACCTTAAGGATGCGGTCATAAGCACGGGCGGAAAGGTTTAGACGCTCCATGGCCAACCGCAGTATGCGAATGCCCTCTTCATCAGGCACAGCGTATTTCTCCAACAGCTGTCTCGTCATCTGAGCATTGCAATGTACACCTTTCTCGCCTTGGAAACGCTCACTCTGTCTTTCGCGGGCCCGAATAACCCGTTCACGGATAACGGCGCTTGATTCGGTCCGTCCTCTTTCGGAGAGTTTCTCGAACGGCACAGGCGTTATTTCCACCTGCAGATCGAATCTATCCAGTAAAGGACCGCTTATCTTCCCTAAATAGCGCTGCACCTGCGTAGGAGAACAGATGCATGGGCGTGTGGGATGGGTATAATAGCCGCAAGGACAGGGATTCATGGAGGCTACCATCATGAAGTTGGCCGGATAGTCGATGGTGTATTTGGCACGGCTTACGGTGATGTGGCGATCTTCCAGAGGCTGTCGTAATAGTTCAAGGATATGACGTGGGAACTCAGGAAATTCATCACAAAAAAGTACACCATTGTGTGCAAGGCTAATCTCTCCAGGCTGGGGATTCGATCCTCCGCCGACAAGTGCCACAGAGGAAATTGTGTGATGGGGCGAGCGGAAAGGACGTATAGCAATAAGCGATGCGTTGCTTCCCAGTTTACCGGCAACGGAATGTATCTTCGTCGTTTCCAGACTTTCTGCCAGCGAAAGAGGCGGCAGAATGGAAGGAAGGCGCTTTGCCATCATGGACTTTCCAGAGCCTGGAGGGCCGATGAGAATGATATTGTGTGAGCCACTGGCAGCGACTTCAAAGGCACGCTTTGCACGCTGTTGCCCTTTTACATCCGCAAAATCATAGGGGAAATCAGACTGATGGGCATAAAATTCCGCACGCGTATCCACAATGGTTTCTTCCAGTTCCTCCTCGCCATTGAAGAAGCGTACAACCTGCATCATATTGTCCACACCATAGACTCTTAGCTTATTGACTACGGCTGCCTCTCGCGCATTCTGACGGGGAAGGATAAAACCGTCGTAGCCCAGTTCACGAGCTTTAATGGCAATGGGGAGGGAACCTTTGATGGGCATCAACGCTCCGTCAAGCCCCATCTCACCCATGATAACATAACGTTCGAGGCGCTGTGTGTTCACCTGTCCATCAGCAGCCAGAATACCAATAGCGAGAGGAAGGTCGTAGGCAGAGCCTTCTTTACGGATGTCCGCAGGAGCCATATTAACCACCACCTGCGAATGGGGGAAACGCAATCCATTGTGCTGCACCGCAGAGACTATTCGCTCATGGCTCTCCTTGACGGCCACATCAGGTAACCCAACCAAGAAAAACTGCACGCCACGCGTAATGTTCACCTCAATGGTGACTATTGTGGCATCAACACCCTGCAAAGCAGCACCAAAGACTTTAACTAACACTCTGAACTATCTATGATTCACTATTAATTGTTTGATGTAGCAAATGGTTTATTTATTCATCGCCAGCAGCTCTTCGATGTACTGACGAGAGTTGCTAAGACGCGGGACCTTATGCTGCCCGCCCAATTTACCTTTTGACTTCAGCCAGTCGTGGAAAAGGTCTTGACGAGCAGGAATAACCTCCAAATGCTGCAAAGTGATATTCTTATAGCGCTTGGCTTCGTAATCTGAGTTACACTCCTGTAACGCCTTATCAAGGATTTCTTCAAATTTGCCCATTTCATCGGGCATTTTGTTGAATTCGATAAGCCATTGATGACGACATTTAGCATCGCCATCCATAAAGACAGGTGCTGCCGTATATTCCTTTACCTGAGCTCCTGTCGCCTCACAAGCCTTTAGTAATCCCTTCTCTGCATTGTCCACAACCAATTCTTCCCCAAAGGCATTAATAAAATGTTTGGTACGTCCAGTAATGACAAATTTGTACGGATCCTTCTGTGTAAAGCGCACCGTGTCGCCAATGATATAGCGCCACAGTCCACACGATGTACTGATGACCATCGCATAGTTTTTCCCCACTTCAACGTCCCAAAGAGGAACAATGGTCGGGCTGTCCGAATCGAACTCGTTCATCGGAATGAATTCGTAGAAAACGCCATAGTCGATCATCAACAACATGGCAAGGTCGCCAGGCTCACTCTGAATACCGAAGAATCCCTCGCTGGCATTATACGTCTCCATATAATGCATGTTAGGGCTGGGAATAAGCTGCTTGTACTGATTGAAATACGGTGTAAAGGCCACTCCTCCATGGAAGAAAACCTCAAGGTTAGGCCACACTTCGCTGATGTTCTGCTTTCCCGTAATTTCCAAAATATGCTTCAGCACAGCCATCATCCATGAAGGAACGCCTGAAAGGTTTGTCACATTCACGTCCTTTACGGCCTGCGCAATCCGTTCCATCTTTTCCTCAAAGTCGCTCAAAAGAGCAATCTCCTTGTTAGGTACACGCAACAGATTGACAAACGGATTGACATTCTCAATCAGAATGGCACTAAGGTCACCCACTAAACTGTGAGGGAGGTTATAGTTTGGAGCATGGCTACCTCCGAGAATAAGCGCTTTGCCATCCATTAGGTTACTATTGGGATTATTGTGGAGATACAAAGCAACCACATCTGTGCCTCCCCGATAATGCGTGTCTGAAAGCCCTTCGCTGGAAACAGGAATAAATTTACTCTTGTCGTTTGTCGTACCGGAGGACTTTGCGTACCATTTCACTTGTCCAGGCCAAAGGATGTCCTTCTCGCCGTGACGCATTCTTTCAATATACTCCTTCAATCCCTCATAGTCGTTGACAGGAACCTCACGGGCAAAGTCTTCGTATCGCTCAATGCATTGGTAGTGGTTTTTCTTCCCCCACTCCGTTCTCTCAGCCTTGCCGACAAGCGACATCAAGACCTTATGCTGGATTGCCTCAGCATTATCATATTCATTGATTTTCTGAACTCTGGGAGATAGAACAAGTCGAACTATTGCTGTCTGCATCGTGAAAAAACTGAAATTAGCTGTCAAAGGTACGGCAAACCGAGCGAAAAGCCAAGCATTCAGACGTTTTTTTGCAAAAGGCAAAGCGAAAAGGATTCAAAAAAGGGATGCTGCTATTAGCTGCACCCCTTTGGATTATCCGTAGAAACGCGTTATTACTTCACCAGAATCTTTTTGCCATTGACGATGTTGATACCCTTCTGGAGAGTGGTGAGACGCTGGCCTGCGAGGTTGTAGATAACAACTCCTGCACGCTCCGTTTCAACCACATCCAACTTACTGGGCAGCAATTCGCTGTTCTTGCCGTGGAAACTAAGCGTCCAGTTGTCGGCAGCAATCCAGTTCGCATTGGTGTCCGTAGCACGGATACCAATCTTCACATCCGTACCTGCCTTCTTCTTGAACACCAAGTCGAAGTGCTCCGGAGTACCGTTACCAGTGAAGAGATCCACAGCATCGAAGGCGCCATTCTCCTCCTCGCAGAAGAGCTGTACACCTGTTACCTCGGCTGATTCGTCCATCTGATTGCTTGAGATAGCATCGACACCAAGCACATAAGTTCCTTCTGGCAAGAAGTTGATGATCTGGAAGACATCACCATTGCCGAGAGCTTCGCCGTTGCGCCAAACCTCGATGAATTGGCTGATGTCTGCGCCGCCAGAATAGCTGGCGCTCTGATATCCAGCATTGGTTCTGTCCACGACAGAAATACTCCAGCCGTCGGCATTCTCCTCGTCGAAGGTGGGATTGACAATCCAATCCGTGAAGTCAACAGGATTTTCATCCGTCGGGTCAACAGCAGGCACACGCAAAGCAGCAATAGCAGCATTGATAGCATACACCTTAGCATCTATCTCATTATCGTCGTATGCACCCTTATTCATACCATCCGACAGCTCCTCATAGAGAGCGACAGCAGCATTGCTAGCCTCCTCTGAAGCAGAATAGCTATATTGGTCAGCAGCGCTGAGCAGCGAATAGAGAGCATCGTTCAGCTTGCTATAAGCCAAGATAGATGCATTGGCTTTGGCAATGGCAGCGTTCAGACCCGTAAGAGCGGCAAACATTGCATCAGCATTGCCCGCCGTACCTGCAGCATCGATAGCACTCTCAAGGCCATTGTGAGCGTCAGCGCTCATGGACTGATCAGCATCGAGGAGAGCCTGAGCCTTATCCGCATAGACGGGCAGAATCTCTGACAAGGCTTCTTCGTCCTTACCAGCATAGATAAGTTTGAAGTTCGTCCAGAGGCACCATGAGCGCATGACGCTGGTGGCGACGGTCTTACGGATACCAATACGCATCTGGCCTCCCTCGACAAGGCCATAAACGGTTTGCTTATAACGGTCTGACTCAAAAGCGGTAGAAGCACCATTCATAGAGTTGGGCACGTAGCCTGTAGCACCCTGCCAGTTGGTAATCTGGGCATCGCCCTCACCAACAGCAGAATCTGTAAAATTGGCAGCATCGCCACCGATATTCTGCACAGGCGTGGTGAAGTCGTTCATATAAAGCTCAGCATAGATTTCCTCGGAACCATCATACTGGCCGTTGTCACCAACGCGATAGAAAGCGTTGAGCTCAAGTTTATAGATGCCATCGGGAGCGATAACGGTCTGCCAAACATCCCAAGTGAAGTCACCGACAGCGGAACCCCAGCCGGCATAGACCTCAGCGCAGGGGAACGACTTGAGACCGCCAGTCACAGCGTGAGTAGCAACTGAAACATTGTCCTGCAAATCCCATGTCCAGCCCTTACCGTCTGCCTCTGTGAAACCAGGATTGATGAGCAGGTTCGTGCAGTCGTCACCAGGCTTAAGGCTGTTGGCAATAGCTGCCTGATGAAGGGCTTCCAGCCATTCCAATTCAGCCCGAATGCCTTCGGTATCAAGCGTACAGTTGTTGATGATGTAGTCGTAGGAACCATTTGGCATTTCGTCGTAGGGCTCCATTTCGTTGCCGTCCATCACATAGTCCATGAGAGTATAGCCCTCTTCGCAGACGTATTCGTTGTCGTCCAACTCGGTACGAAGTTCGGCCACCTTATCCATATAAGCCTTGTAGGCAGCCACATTGGCAGCGATAGCCTCGGCAGCAGGAGTAATCTGTGCAAGAGCTTCCATGATTTCATCACGCGATGAGGCATTCTTGGCGGCCTCAAGGACAGCCTGATACTGCTCTTTCAAATCGCTTGAGCAGACAAGTGTCTCAAAATCGTACTGCGGAGCTGTAGCAATGATACCTTCCATCCACATCTTATAGGCTTCGATGGAATTACCATAGAACTCAAGGCTGAAGTTATCGAAAAGGCTCCAATCGGTACTAATGTGTGTACTCTTCCTGACGCCGATGCGGAGGGTTCCACTCTCCGTTACCTCGCAGAAGAGGTAGTTGTGATATTTGTCGAGAGTATTGAAGTGATAGTCGCCAGCGGCCATCGTGTTGCAGACCAGCAGCCCGTCGGCACAGCTGATTTCGTCGGCACCGCTCATGTTCTCCGTCTCAGCACCTGAAGCGAGGTGGACAATGCCTACAACGACTTCCGCGCTGTCACCATTGAGGGCATAAAGCTTGGCATGGCGAGTGCCAAAGTCATCATCAATAAAGTTGTTGTAGTCGGTTCCTGCTGCGCCAGCACGATAATAAGCCTGAACGCCGACACGATAGATACCGGGATGGAGGTCCTTGATATCCTGCCAGGTGTTGTAGTCCTTGTCGTAGTGCTCAGCACCGTCAGCAACCGTACCACCACGTGCGAAGGCATCGCCGCTCCATCCTGTGGTGCAGTCGCCACCCGAGAAGTTATGGTTGACAATCATATCGCTCATATCGACAGGATTATCGGGAGAAGCCTTGCCAGCCTCTGCCTCCATGATGGCCTTGATGAGGGCGTCGAGGGCTTCCTTCAGCTGTTCAGCCGTAGAATTCTCGTTGTTATAGACAGCCTCGGCATCAGCGGTGGAGACACCGGCAGCTTTACCGTCCTCTATCTTTGCGGCAAGTGCTTCGGCAGCATTGTAGGCACGAATCTTTGCCACATACACATTATAGTCTTCGCGCGAGACGGTCGTCCAGTCGCAATGGAACTCTCCGCTCTTTGCCAGACCCTCGCCATAGCTGGCAGGGATGTCGAAGATAACGCCCGTGCCTGTTACCTCATTCGTCTGCGTGTTCATGTACTCCGTAGCATGGCCCACATAGGCACCTGTGAAGAATTCATAGGCATGATTCCAGCTGGGGTTCATGTCAGCGCCGAAGAAGCGGAACATCTTGTCGTTTACCGTTTCAAACTCCCAGAAGTAGTTAGCCTGCGAGCCGAGGTCCACGAAGATGTCGCCCATATCGTTGTCGATAAACATGGGCATCCAATTGTTCTTCGCAATCGTGAAGTCCTTGATAATATACGTCTTGTTGTCCCATTCACCACCTTCGGGAATGTACTTTTCAACGGTAAACATCAAGCCCTCTTCGCCTACGGAAGCGTGAGTACCCCACTCGTTACCTTCGGTGAGGAAGAGCTGCGACTGGGTGTTGTAGAAGTACACCGTGTCGCCAACGACCATTTGCCGCCATTGGCCTGCCGTGATGACCGGCTTCTGCCAGGCAAACATTGCCACAGCACACAGCACCATGGCCAGAGAAGTAAAGATTCTTTTCATGTTGTTTGGATTTTTTGAGTTATACATTGAGTTAATAAAATTTTTTCTATGCACAGTCCTGCTTACCATTAAGCGTTTACCCCATCAATTCCTTCTCCCCATAAAGATAAGAATGTAATAGATCAGCGTAGCCAGCGAGCTGAGGGCAGCCACGACGTAGGTGTAGGCTGCGGCGCGGAGGGCGTCCTCAGCCATACGGTGGTTGGACGGGCTGGTGATGCCGGCATGCTGCAGCCATGCCAGAGCGCGACGACTGGCATCAATCTCCACGGGCAACGTGATGAAGCTGAACAGCGTTGTCAACGCAAACAGCACAATGCCTGCGCCCAATATAGCAGGAAAGATATTAACCAACAGGATACCTGCAAGCAACACCCACGTCACTATCCGCGACGAAAACGATACTACGGGCACCAGCGCCGAGCGCATCTTCAGCGGGGCATATCCCTTGACATGCTGCAGCACGTGCCCGCACTCATGGGCAGCTACAGCTGCCGCAGCCACGTTGCTCTCACCATAGACGGCCTCGCTCAGGCTCACCGTTTCCTTCGTAGGGTCGTAGTGGTCGGTTAAGGTACCGTTCACGAGATTCACCTCGACGTGCGTGATGCCGTTGTCGCTCATCATCCGTAGCGCCACGTCACGCCCCGTCATACCGCTCGGGAGTGCCTCCTTCGAGTACTTCTTGAACTTGCTCTGCAACGACGCCTGAACGACATAGCTCAGGATGGTAATTGCAATGAAAATAATGTAAATTGCCATGCTAACTTCGTTTTTCTGTTTCCTAATTCTCCAAGTATCTCTCTATCGTCTGTTCGCGGTCGGGACCTACAGAGACAATACGAATGGGCACCTCAAGTTCCTCCTCGAGGAACGAAAGGTAGTTGTTGAACTCCTCGGGGAATTCGTCCTCACTCGTCACCTGGCTGAGCGGGCATTGCCAACCCGGCAGTTCCGTGTAGATGGGCTTCACGTTCGGAGCAGTCTGCCCGTCAGGTCCAGCGATGCTGTAGGGGAAGTCCTCCACCACCTTGCCGTCAATCTCATAAGCCACACAGGCCTTGATGGTTTCAAACGTGTCGAGCACATCGCTCTTCATCATAATGAGGTCGGTAACACCATTGAGCATGATGGCATAGCGAAGCGCCACGAGGTCAATCCATCCGCAGCGACGGCGTCGGCCTGTGACGGCACCGAACTCATGCCCGATGGAACAAAGCTTGTCACCCGTTTCATCCATCAGCTCTGTGGGGAAGGGACCGCTTCCCACACGGGTGCAGTAGGCCTTGATGATGCCATAGACTCGGCCTATCCGTCCTGGGGCTACGCCGAGACCCGTGCAGGCTCCGGCACAGATGGTGTTCGACGAGGTCACGAAGGGGTACGAGCCATAGTCGACATCGAGCATCGTGCCCTGTGCACCTTCGCACAACACGCTCTTTCCTTCCCTCAATAACTTATTGATTTCGTGCTCGCTGTCCGTCAGCGTGAAGCCGCGCAGATAATCCACGCCAGTCATCCACTCCGGCTCCGTCTGCTCCAGTTTTGCCAGCGCAGCCGTGTAGTCCTCGGCCGTCATCAGTCCACGCAGCATAGCCAGATGGCGCTCCTTGGCCTGACTATAGAGGGCGTCGAAGTCCTCACGCTCCACATCGCCCACGCGAAGGCCGTTGCGGCTGATTTTGTCAGTATAGGTAGGGCCGATGCCCTTTCCCGTCGTACCCACTTTCGACTTCCCCTTGGCAGCCTCGCCCGCAGCATCCAGCAGACGATGGGTGGGCAGTATCAGGTGCGCCTTACGCGAGATGTGGAGCCTATCCTTCAGCGGATGTCCGCTGGCCTCCAGCGCCTCAGCCTCAGCCTTGAAGAGCGCTGGATCCAGCACCACGCCTCCGCCAATCACGTTCAGCTTATCACCTTGGAAGATGCCTGACGGGATGGAGCGGAGAACATACTTCTGCCCCCCGAACTCAAGCGTATGTCCAGCGTTCGGACCGCCCTGAAAACGGGCTATCACGTCGTAACGCGGCGTCAGCACATCCACAACTTTGCCTTTTCCTTCATCGCCCCATTGGAGCCCAAGCAAAACATCAACTTTCATTTACTATTTGAGATTTTTACGATTTGCGGTTTTTGTTTTTTCCAGTTTGTTCTTTTTCCTCCGTCTGGCAGCTCCGCATTTCGTGCAGAGGCCATAGAGATAGATGTAGGCATAGTCAGCCTTGAAACCCCTGATACGGGTTTCAGCAAGGCGCGACGTCAGGCGCTCGTTCGTCAGGTTCATCACCAGCCCGCAGTCGCGGCAAATGCAATGGTAGTGCGGCGCGACTCCCACGCTGGCTTCGTAGAGCGTTGCCACCCCGAAGAAATGGCGCCAGATAAGCCCCGCTTCCATCAGCATCTCCATATTATTATAGAGCGTCGCCAGCGCCACGCGGAAATGCTGCGACTCCAGCCGTGCGCTCAGCTGCTCAATGGTGAAATGCACCTCGTCCATGCCGTAGATGGCGTCCACAATGGCCTTACGCTCAGGGGTAACCCTGAGCCCACGCTCGTGCAAATACACCTCCAATAGGCTGTGTACCTGCTCCATTGTCTGGCTATTCAGTTCGCTTGCCATTGCTGCCCTTTGCCTATAGCACGTTTTAATGCATTATCGCTCACAAAGGTACAGCCTTTTATCCACTCCCACAAAAATTTTCAGAACTTTTTACGATTTTTCTCTTTGCAATACCGCCTCCTTATATTTGCGCGAAACGGGGATAGCGACGTCGCCCAACATCACGCTATTGGCATCGGCTTTCGTGATGTAACGCTCACCCACCAAGAACGAACGATGCGTGCGGAGGAAGCCCTCCTCCAGTATATGCTCCCATTGGGATATATTCGTCTTATTGCGGTAGTGCTCCCCGTCAGCCGTATGCACCCAGGTCTCCACATCGTTCGACTCAACATAGAGAATCTGCTCCGTCAGCAACGTCACATTCTTGCGCTCCGATATGAACGTAATGCTTTTCGGTGTCCTGCCATAACGCTTGTCAAGCAGCTTGCCGATAGAGGTATCCACGACAAACAGCATCGCCAGTATTACCATCAGGAATACAGGATTGAGCAGTACCGACGGAATATCAGCCGTATAGCTCTTAATCCACGTATGGCAGCACATCAGCAACAGGTATTCCAGCAACAGAAAAGAAAGGAACAGACACCCAACGCCGACGATGCCCTTGCGTGTCCGTTCCCATTTCACTTGAGGCAGGAAATACTTCATCGCCAGCAACACAGGCAGGAACATAGAGGCCAGCATCATCGCCTGGGCAAACGTATAGTCCAAGCTCACAAGGATGGTTGCCAGCACCACCAATTCTGCTATCCAGCATCCAATGACAATGAAGTATCTCATACCCACAAAAGTCCAGACATCATAAATCCTTTGTCCTCATTAAATCCTGGGCTTCTGCGCCACTCTGATGATAAGCGACACGAGGTAAATCATCAGCCCATACATCACAGGAATGAGCGATACCTTATAGCCTCCCTGGACGACAGACATATCGATGTCAGCCATCTTCTGCAAGACGCCCTGCATCTGATAGACGCCAGCCAAGGCCCAGAGAAATCCCACGACCACAGCCATAATCCCTACCTCCTTTACCCAGGCAGGAGCCTTCCATGCGGCAAACAACATCAGCACCAGCAGCAAGGTCAGAACGGCCATGCCCAGCCAGCCTCCGCTCGTAAACAATTCAAATACTTTCATAACATTTCCTTTTTTAAGAGTTAAACATTTTTCAGTTGTCCGAATCGCGATTGACGCCGCAAAGATACAACCAAATTCCGAAAACCACACAAGAACCTCCCTGTCAAATCCCCCTGTCCGCTCGCCAAATCCCCCTCTTGTGTTCCGAAGGGGATTTGAGTGCCCTTAGATAAGGATTCGACGGCCTTTTTTTCTCGCGCGCGCAGAGTCAAACGCTGGCGAAATAGAATCAAACGCTATGGAAATAGAATCAAACGCTACGGAAATAGAATAAAACGTTATCGGCACGCCGTTAAAAATCTATCAGCTGACCCGGCGCGAGGGAAATAAACCCGCTTTTTCTGAGGCCTTTTAGAGGAAAAAATGAGGCTATTTGTCTCTGTTCAAACCTCCCGCAAAGGGTAAAGAAGGATTGGAGTTGCCGCAACTCATTGTAATTCCGCACATTAGAAAATAGCTTAGGCTGCCAAGCGTTCCAGTTCCAGTTGTTCCAATTATTTTTTTGACTATCCAATTCCCCCTTATTTCCTTATATTATACATATAACTAATTATATATTAAATATATATAATAAAAAGGGGTTAAGAAAAGAGTGTTACCTTTCTTTTTTTAATTGGAACAACTAGAACTGGAACGGACATTCGCGCCTAATACGAATATCCTGCCAAAATGTTCACCATTCATTGTCAATCAGAAACGCTGGCGGAGGAGATATTTAGATGATTCTCGATTATTTCGCGGGCGATTTGCTGGAGGAGGGGGTTGGCAGAGGAGGCTGTGGCCTCGGCTTGGTCGAAAAGTTCGCCCCTGTCACGTGGGGAGAGCGGGGAGGCTTCGTTGCTGCGGAGCAGGTGGCTCATGAGGCGATAGCCGGCATACTGGGTGAGGACGTCGTCGGAGGCTATCCATTGGAGGGCTTTGTCCTTGGCGTAGGGCAGGCGACGGAAGAGGTTCATGCAAGTGTAGTCGATAATCTCCGTATCGTGCATGGCGTCGAGCCAGACGTCTGCCAACTGGGGCGTGAACGTCTCGACAGGCTGGAGGTAGCCGGCAAGGATGCGGCACTCGCGGATGTCCTCGTGCCAAAGCGCAGCAGCGAGGTCTTGGTCAGGGATGTATTTTGCCGCAATCTCCTTCAATCGGGGCAGCTCGATGCCGAAGATAAGACGGTACCTAAGCCCCCGCTCACGCAAACTTTGCGCCAGCATCCCGTTCATATAGAGCCTCAACTCGGACTTGATATCGTTGATTCTGCTTTGCACAATTCAATTAAGAATTAAAAATTTGGAACTAAAACTAAAACTTTTGAATAGCTTTGGCGTGCGGCATGCAGGACATTTCTCAAGTTTTAGTTTTAGTTTTTGGTTTTGGTTTATTTAGTTCACAACGGGCAAGGTGGCGTAGTCGCGGCTATAGCGGAGGTTCTGGTCAGCGAAGCTCTCGGTATAGTCAATAGAGACGTCGGTAATGTTGCCCTGGGCGTCCTTGACGGGGGTATAGACGGGATTGATGAAGCCCTTGTAGGGGGCGAGGTTGAGCGCCTTGTAGCGGGCCAGCACCTCGGCATGGAGCGTGGAATCGACTTTCACGGCGTAGGTCTCCACAAGGTCGCGGGCGGCTTCGTAGTCACCCTCGCTCTTGATGCGCTGGATCTCGGCCAGCAGCTCGCCGAAGAGATGACGGAGCTTGCGGTAGTCGTTGATGCGGACGTAGGTCTTGCCGTCCTGCTTCACCATCTCCACCACCTTGTCTTTCTTGCCATGCTCGTAGCACCAATGGGCGACGAGCGAGCGGTTGCGCATGTGGGCTTCCTCGATGTCGTTGCCGGGCTCGATGCGGACGAGCTGCGTCATCAGGCCGTTCATCATATAGGTGTAGTACTGTGCCTTGAAGGCGTCCTTCGAGGGCAGCAGGCCGAGGTCGAGCATCTTCTTGTCGCCCACGTAGTAGAGGCCGAAGAGGTCGGCACGGGCTTCCTCGATGGTGCTGCCGTAGGCCTTGAGGGCTTCGGAACTGGTACCAGGGAGCAGCTTGCCTGAGCCGTGGCCGAGACACTCGTGGAGGTCGGTGTGGAGGTCGTCGGTAATGGCGTCGTACTTGTCGATGAGGGCACGCTCCTTGTCGCTATAGACGAACTCCTCGTTGAAGCCGTTCCCGTGAGCGGCCTTAGCGTAGGCCTCGGTGAGGTTGCCGATGGTGACGGACTTGGAGCCGTGGGCTGCGCGCACCCAGTCGCTGTTGGGCAGGTTGATGCCGATGGCGGTGGAGGGGTAGAGGTCGCCAGCCAGGATGGCTGCTGTGATGACCTTGGCACTGATGCCCTTGCACTCCTCTTTCTTGAAGCGGGGGTCAACGGGCGAATGGTCCTCGAACCATTGGGCGTTCTGGCTGATGGTCTCCGTGCGGCGGGTAGCCTCGAGGTCCTTGAAGTTGACGATACTCTCCCAGCTGGCCTTCATGCCCAGCGGGTCGCCGTAGCTCTCGGTGAAGCCGTTGACGAAATCGACGCGGTTGTCGAGGTCGCGAACCCAGGCGATGCAGTAGTCGTCGAAGGTCTTGAGGTCGCCGTCGGTATAGAACTGGATGAGCTTGCTGATGACGGCACGCTGGGTGTCGTTCTCAGCTACTTTCTGTGCTTTCCTGAGCCAGAAAATAATGCGCGTGATAGCTTCGCCATAGAGACCGTCGGCCTTCCAGACTTTCTCAACAAGCTGGCCGTTTTCCTTGACGAGACGGCTGTTCATGCCATACATGATGGGCTCAGGATTGAGAGTATCCTTCATAGCATCGTAGAACGCCTCGGCCTCAGCCTGCGTGACACCATCACCGTAATAGTTACCGGCGGAGGTGAGGATGAGGTCCTCGCCGTCGGCCTGATTGACTTTCTTGGGCAGCACAGCCGGGTCGAACATTACGGGGCATATCTCATCGAGGAATTGCTCGACAGTCTGACCTTCGAATGAGGCAGGGAAATGGTCAGGCTCAGCCATCACGGCAGCACGGAACCACTTCTCCGTGAAGCCGGGCAGGAACTTCAGCTCGCCATAGTGATGATGGATGCCGTTGGAGAACCAGACGCGCTTCAGATAGACCTCAAGGGCACGCATCTCGTCGGTATCGTGGTCGAAGGCATCGTTGGTATAAATGGTCTCGAGAATGGAACGGATGCGGAGGTTGTACTTGCCGTTCTGGTCGAACAGGATATCGCGCCCGCAAAGTGCGGCTTCGGTGAGGTAATAGACTAACTTCTTCTGTTGCAACGAGAGGCCGTCCCAGCCCTTCACCTCGTAGCGAAGCATCTGCAGGTCGGCAAATTTTTCGTTGGCATACTCAAATTCCGTGGCAGGCTGTCCGCCCTCGCCACACGATGCAAGCATCATCATTGTCATAGCAATTAAACCAAATGTCTTTTTCATATAATCATAATTTGTTGTAAAGGTCAGCGAGGTCGGCACGGGAGAGGCCGAGTTGCACGGCATGGTCGAGGTCGGCACGCGCCTGCCGCTTGTGACGTCCCATACGCAGATAGATGGCGGCACGGGTAGCATACACGTATGGATCCTGTGGCGTCAGCTTCAGAGCCGACTCCATATCGAGCAGGGCCAAGTCGTAAAGCTCACGATCCGTAAGCACGTTGGCACGGGCTATCAAGTAGTCTGACTCCTTAGGGAAGTCCTGGATGAGGGACGAAAGCTGTTCTGTGGCTTCCGCGAGACGTTCTTGCTTCTGATTGAGCATGGCCAAACCGAAACGGGCACCTGCATCTTTGGGATCGAGCGCCAGCAGACGGCCGTAGTCGGCACGTGCCACGTCGTACATCCGCTGATGTACGGCGATGTAGGCACGGAACGTCAGCGCCTCGTGGTTTTCGATGTCCTGGTCGAGCACGTTGCAGTAATCAATATAAGCCTTGCTCTCTGCACCCAACTCCAAATAGGTAGCCGCACGAGCCAGCAAAATGGGCATGGCCGTCGGCTTGTAGTTCAGCGCCAGCGAATAACTCTCGGCTGCCTCCTTCAGTTGCCCTTGCTGATGCTGGATGGAACCCAAATTAGCAAAAAGCAGCACATTGCGCTCGTTACCCGGGTCGGCCTCGATGGCACGCTTCACATAGTCGGCAGCACGACTCAGGTCATCGCGCTCCAAAGCAGCATACGCGCTATCTACTAGCTCAACATATCCCTGTGCAAAAGCCGGAGCCCCCGTCACAAAGCAGAACACCAACCATAGCGTTATCTTAACTGATTTTTTCATTACACGCGAACCTCTTTCCAAGCGGCAAAGGTAGTGGTTTTCCCTCAATCACACAAACTTTTAATAGAATTAAACAAAAGAACAGGGTTGAACCCCATGTGGAGTTCAACCCTGAATCAACGATTAACTTCCGAAAAAATTACTCGGCAGCTTTGTGCGAGAAGTAGTAGCCAACACCCTCGACAAGTCCTTTGTAGGAGGTCTTGTAGGCCACGATGGTCAGCTCATCGCCTTCCTTCACGCCAAGAGGACCGAACTCGCCCTTCTTGCCGCCCCAACCGGCATAGACACCGTAGATGTATACGGAGCCTGTCGCGTCGGTGAGGTTAAAGTTACCGTACTTCTCGAGGTCCCACTTCGTGCCATCTTCGGTGGGCTGAGCGACGGTGCCGGTTAGCATGTAGAAGGCCTCCGTGTCGTCGGGAAGGTTGCGGAAGTCAGCCACAGAGATGGGAGTGACGGAGATGGAGCTCTCGCAGACAGCACCTGTCATCTGGGCAGCGCCCTTATACTCACCGCGCTTGCCGACAAGGGTGACGATGTCGCCAGCCTTGAGGCCGAGCTTCTCGAAGTCGCCCTTCGCACCGATGCCATAGACATAGGCTTCGCCGGAGAAGTCCTTGATATAGACGTTGCCATACTCTGCCTTAGCCACGCTGGAGATAATGCCGGTGATGCGATACTGGGTTTCGCCTACCTCGGCAGCAAGGAATTCAGCCACAGAAACCTCAAGGATGGCACCCTTCTGGGTGAAGGCCTGCTCGCAGGAATAGGTCGTGCCACCTGACGTGGTGGAGAAGACAACGGTGGTGTTGCGGTCGCCGCCATCGTTCCTATCAGCCTCAAGGGTCACATAATCTGCGCCAAAGTCGGCAATATGGAGCCAGCTCTTGGCCTCAGCAGGAATAGCCACATGGAAGCCGTTGCCCTTGCTGGAGACGTTTACCTTGATGAGACCGCCTTCGAGGGGGAACTCGGTGACGCCTGCACCTTCCTCAACACCGAGCAGTTCGACGCCATCGATGCCGATAAGGGACTTCTTGATGGAAATTACCTCTGCGGTGCCCTGGTTGGTCTCAGGTGTACCATTATAATCAATAAGGACGCCCTTGACGACCAATTCGTCACCTACGGCAAACTCGTTACCCTTGGTAAACTTTTCGCCGTTGATCCAATAGCCACGATAGACCTCGAGCCAGTTGTCTGAACCGAACGTGCCGTCGTCGGAGAGGAAATAGGTGGCGTTGCCGTACTGGACGCTAATCTCCTGAATGCGGCACACAATGCCCTTGAAATAGACGGGGCTCTCAGGCTGCTTGCCAGATTTGATAAGAGCCACGGCCTCGGCGATGGTCAGGATTTCTGGCTCAGCCTCTTCGGCATACTGGTAAACATTGATTCGCTGCGTCTTTCCAGCACAGTTCAGAAGTACTTCTGCCTGGCGGGTTGCTGCTGCTGCTCCAGCGGTAAACTTAACAACACTTTCACCTGCTGCACCAAACGTAGGACTAACGGTAAGCCACTCAGGAACCTCGCTGATGGTCCATGCATCGGTTGCGGTGACTTTGACTTCTACCGTGTTGCCAGCTGTAGCAAGAGCCACATAGGAGGAACTGACCTGCACCTCGTCGAGCAGAGTGACGGGATTCTCTTCTTCGCAGCTGGTGGTGAAGACAGCCATCAAAGCGGCGAAAACTGTGATAATTGAATATCTGAGTTTCATAGTCTTTTCTGTGGTTTATGAATTAATTAAAAATGTACTTAAGACCGATAGAAGCATACCAGCACTGGCCAAGGGAATGATAGGGCACGAATGTCTCGGTGCTCCCGCTGATGGCAGCAGGGGTAGAGAAGGTAGCGTAACCATCCTTGTCAACACCTTCGTACTTGAGGATGCGGGCTTCGCTGCCGATGGCAGGATTCAGATACTTACTCACACCCCAGCTGGAGTTAAAGAGGTTCATTACGTTCTTGATATCGGCGCTGAACTGGAGGATGTTGGTGCTCTTTCCGATGCGAGCCTTGAAGTCGTGCTTGTAGCTGACATCGAAGCGATGCACCCACGGGCTATAGACGGCGTAGCCTTCGGCATACTGGCCCTGATGCTTGCTCAGGTAGCTGTCGCCAGCCACGAAGTCCATAAAGCGCTTGGCATCGTCGGCAGAAACGAAACGGAACTCCTTGTTGTCAACCTGCTCCTGAGTGGGAACATAGATGGCATCGTAGGCGTAGCCGTCGCCGTTCATGTCGTTGGTGGTCATGTAGGAGTAGTTGTAGCCACCACGCCAAGCCTCGTAGATAAGGCTATAGTGGTTGCCGCTCTTGTCGTGGTGGGTAGCGCTGGCTACGACACGGTCAGGAGTGACATACTGCGAGTTGTGCAAACGGATGTTGTTGGGGCCTTCCCAAGTGGGAACATAGGTGAAGGCGCTCTCAGCAGCCGAGCCGGGCATACCGGTGATCTCCTTCGACACGGTGTGGGTGTAGGCAGCCATGAGGCTGAGGCTCTCGGTAGGACGGGCATTGACCTGCACATTGGCACTCCAACCGTAACCCTTGTTGGTATTCTCAAGAACGAAGGCCTTGGTGCCGGTACGGAAGTTGCTGGGATAAAGAGGACGGTTGTCAGCACCGTTCAGACGGGCAAAGCCGCCGACGGGGAGCACGCTCCAGTCGGAGATGCAGACACCATTGATGGTCTTGTTGAAGATACCTTCAGCCGTGATGCTGAGGGGGAATTCCGTGGGGAACGAATAGTCGAAGGCGAGGGAGGTCTTCCACACCTGCGGCATCTTGAAGTTGGGGTCAACAGCGCTGATGGAGGAAGGCACGGAGCCAGCCTTGCCATTGGCGTCGAGGACAATTTCGCTGGGGAAGCCCATGGAGACAAGCTTGTTGTAAAGGGCATTCACCGTAGCCTTGCCGTTTTCAGTTACGAGGCCGCCGGCAAACTGGTCCATCGTGTAACCCTGGCTCTGGCCGTTCTTGGCATTGAGCTGAGCCTGGTACTGAACGAGGCCGCCGTTGGTAGGCATGTTGGTGAAGAACACAAGGGGCAGACGGCCCGAGAAGAAGCCGGTACCACCACGGACGACGAAGCTCTTGTCGCCGACTACATCCCACGTGTAACCTACGCGCGGAGAGATGGTGACATTGGAGGTAGGCCAGCGGCCAGTGTCGATGTGAGTCTCCTCGAAGTTGTACTGCTTGGGATAGTAGAGAAGGTCATAAATCTTATCGTTGGTCACGAGGTCGCTGTTATCGAAGAACAGGCCGTCAAGACGCAGACCGTAGGTAAGTTTGAACTGACGGGTCACATCCCAGTCGTCCTGAGCATAGATACCTGCCTTGTGGAATTGCACGCGGGCAGCAGGAGTTTTCTCGCCATTGTAGCCGTAAGTGAGGCAGACGACCTCAGGAGCCTGGGTGAACAGCTGGTCAACAGTCATTCCATCGGCCCAGTTGTAACGATAGTAACCCGTACCGTTACGCATGTACTGGTTGTCGGCCATCTGGTACTCATAGCTCAGACCAGCCATAATCTTGTGATTGCCGAGGTTATAGGTGATGTCGTCACGGACATTGCCGACGGTGTTGTGGACGGCGTTGTTCCAGGTGAAGAGCTCATAGCCGAGGGCGATGTAGTTGTTGTCGTTCTTCGTGATGTCGATGAAAGGGAACTCATCAGACATGGAGCCGCGGACGTCGTCCAGCTTCGAGAACGTAGCCAGGAACTGGTTGGACAACTTGTCGCTGATGCGGCTGTTGAGGTCGAGAGAGACAGAGTGGACGAGGTTGTTCATCGAGTACATCGAGTTGGCATACGACATGGAGTACTGCGACATACGGGCACCGGACATACGGGTACCACCGTCCATGGAGGTTGCGTTGGGCGAGTTCCATATCTTGTTCAGCGTGTAGTTGTAGCGCAGGGCAAGATGGTGCTTGTTGGTGATGTTCCAGTCCAAGCGAGCCAGGGCCTTCATGTTGCTCTCGTTGGCGGGAAAGTCTGTCCAAGACCCCGTGCTATAGCCATATTTACTAGCCATGTAGTCAGAAACAGCCTTCAGGTCGGCGTTTGTCGTGCGGGAGATATAGTCATTGGGCACGGCCTTGCCGTCTTCAGAACCCCTCCAGCGGTTGACGACCGTAGGAATCTCAGAGTACTCGAAGTTACCGAAGAAGAACAACTTGTTCTTGACGATGGGGGCACCGAGGGTCATACCGTAGGTGGTGCTGCGGTCCGTGGCACGGGCACCGGTAATCTGGTCGCCTTCGACAGCATCGCCACGCATGTTCTCGTTGCGGTGATAGACGTAGGCCGTACCCTTCACGGTGTTCGTACCGGACTTGGTGATGGCATTCACGCCACCGCCGATGAAATTGGTCTGGCGGACATCAAACGGGCTGATAACAACTTGCATCTCTTCGATGGCATCGATGCTGATAGGGCTGCCACCACCAGGGAGGTTGTCACTAAGACCGAAGTTGTTGTTGAAGTTAGCACCATCGACGGTGAAATTAGCCGTACGACCGTCAGCACCGGCGAAGCTCATGCCGTTACCGCCATAAGGAGAGAGGCGGGTTACGTCGGTAATGTTACGGGTTACCGTGGGAAGCGTAGCAATCTGCTGGTTGTTGATGTTCGTCACAGCACCCGTCTTAGCGGTGTTGAACTTTGTGGCGGTTGCTGAGATGACAACCTCGTCGAGCAGCTCGGCTGAGTCTTTCATCTTGTGGTTGAGCACATAGGTTTCGCCGAGGACAAGGGTAACATCCTGATAGCTGGCCGTCTGATAGCCGACATAGGAGATGGTTACCTTGTAAGGACCACCGGCACGCATACCTTGGATGGCGTAGCGACCGTCGAGGTTTGTGATGGCGCCGTACTGGGTGCCTGAAGGGGTATGAACCACCAACACGGAAGCACCTATGACGGCTTCATCGTTACTGTCGACAACCTTACCGGCCAAAGCCGATGTGGTAATCTGAGCACTTGCGGCTGCGGAGATAAACATCAATGCAGCTGCCAAAAAGAAACGCAGGTTTTTGAACATAATGATTTGATTAATAAAAAAATTATAAACTCTCTTCGTATAAAGCATCTTTTCACGCCGCGAAGGTACAAATATTTTATGAGACAAACGAAAAAAAGTGGAAAGAAAAATAAATTTTGCTTTATCTTCTTTTTTTCCTTTTTTCTATTTCCGAACCTCCCTTTTTCCCAACACTTCGCGCGCCTTCATCGGCTCGTCCGTTGTCAGCTGATCGATGCCCGTGTTGATGGCTTTCTGCATATCTTCAGGGTTGTTTACGGTCCAGACATTAATGCTCATTCCTTTCTCGCGAGCCTCGTCGTGGAACCGCGAGGTCTCCATATAGGTACCCATGTTCAAATCAATACCACCCAGCCCATTGTCCAGCACCTCTGCAGGCCACAGGTTTGCTCCCAGATATTGAACCGTAATGCCCGGACAGAGCCGTGCGAACTCACGGCATACATGCAGGCTGAACGAAATGAACATCACCCGCTCAGGATCCAGCAATCCGTATGTCTTCAACAAGGCTACTGACCTTCTCACCGCTTCGTCTTCAAATGCCGGCGTCGAGTGTTGCTTCATTTCGAACACCAGTTTTGTCTTTTCGCTCCTTTGTGCATGTGCCAGAAATTGCTCTAGCAAAGGGATAGGCTCGCCGTTCTCCAAACGAAAATTCTCAAAGGCCGAGAAGGGATTGCTCTCTATGCGCTTGCCGTTTATTGAACTGTCATGAAACACTATCAGCACACTATCTGCCGTCATGTTCACATCAAACTCGCTACCCCAAAAGCCAGCCTGTTGCGCCGCCTTCAGCGCCGCAACAGAGTTCCGGGCAAAGCCGCCTTCCTCGCAGTTCCAATACCCGCGATGCGCCACAATGCCTACTCCGTCAAACGGTTTCTGCCCGGCCGTCGTACGCTTTTCCCTGCCATTCGTGCCGCAGGAAATCATCAGCACTCCCGCCAACACCATTATCCAAACGCTACATGTAAGTCTTTTTTCCATAAGTCTATATCTTTTTTATCTTCGTATCGTCACCAGCCATCCGGTAAATCCTGCGCGTCTCCTTGCGGGCTTCGCGCCAACGGGGGAAGTACTGGTCCATCAACGCATGGAAACGGGCGTTGTGGCTGGGCTCCAGCAGGTGACACAGCTCATGCACCACCACATGCTCCACACACCAGTCCGGCAATAGCAGCACGTATGCAGAGATGCAGATCGAACGCTTCCTAACGTCACATTGGCCCCATCGGGAAATAGTCGGCTTATAATAAACCACAGAGGGCTTGACGCCCATTTCCTTCGCATGCCGTTCCACCATCGGACCTACCAATGCCTCCAATCGTTCCAACGCCTCGTCAGCCTGAGCCCTCGTCGCCAACGGCAACTGGCTAAAAAAGGCAACCCGCTGCTGCTGCCTCTCGCTGGTTTTCTTTCTGGATTTTTCAATCCATTCTCTATGCGTCTCAATAAACGCCTCCACCTCCGCTATCGATGTACCGTAAGGAACCGACACATGCACATCGCCGCTCTTCACAATCCGCATCGACAGCCGGCTAGTTCTTCGATAGGTGACCTGGATGGACATGATGCTTATTGTTTCACGGCCTCAGGTGTCCAGCTCTTGAAGAAACGCAGCACTTTCTCCTGATTATAGCCGCTACCCTCCTCCAGAAAACTTGAGTCCTGGATATGGAGGACCTTGCCTCGCCCATCAAGCACTACAAACACAGGGAATCCGAAGCGCGCAGGATTGTTCAGCCGCTTCAGCATAGCTTTTGCCGGCCGGGCCTTTCCCTCACCCTCCGACTTGCGCGGATCGTAGTTCACGTGAATGTAAACGTAGTTATCGGCAATCACCTTGCTAATGGTTGCATCGTGGGCGATGAAGTCAGCAAAGCGCAAACACCACGGGCACCAGTTGCCTCCCACCTGGCAGATGACGAACTTTCCCTCTTTACGGGCCGTTGCAACGGCATGGTCAATCTGTTCCATGGGATTGATATCCTCGTCATAGACTTTCTTCATCGTCGTCTGAGCATCCGTCGTCAGCGAGAAGAGCACGGCAAACACGAATAATAGAGCATGTTTTTTACACATCATTTCGTCTGCTTAAATGGTTGTATATTATGCAACAAAGGGGGCTTTGCGCCCCCTTTGTCAGCATAATGCCGTTTTATTTAACAATTGTCTTTTTGCCTTCTTGAACACGAATGCCCTTAGTATCCTTAGTAATCTTCTGACCCTGAAGATTGTAATAGTCACTTTCTGTAGCGTCATCCGGGTTGATGCCTATGATAGCTGTCGCCTCGCCCATGCTGCCGATATGCTGTATCTTCAACTCGCTGGCTGACGCAGCTTGCTTGTCCCAGGAGAATCCACAGCGCGTAGGCAGGAAAATCTTCTCAGCATCAGTCTTCAGTAGCACACTTTCCAGAGGCGTCACATCCTGTTTTGCGGGAATGCCGTAACGTCCCTCCTTCTGAATGCTCTCCCAGCTACTGCCGAAAGTCACGGCATTACCCTTGCCGTCATCCATGCGGACAGCCTTGAGCTCTGCGTCGAAGTTCAGGACCTCCGTATTCTTCACCCTCATATACTGGGAAGTAGGTGAATAAACCAGATAAGGTACACCTGCCTGGATGCCGTCGGCAGTACAATCCACGAAATAGAGGTTCAGCGTGGCGCCCTCCTGCTGGATGCCAACCAGGCGCTCCACCTTCAGGTCTTTGACAGCAACGGCTACTTGATCGGCCGTCAAGGAGAAAGGCAGGCAGAGCGTATTGTATCCCTCCAGGAAAAAGCGGTTCAGCTGAACGGTCTGCTGACTGTTCTGCAACTTCTCCATGGCCAGTTTATCAGAACTGGCATAGATGTTCGTCACTCTGTTTTGGGCAAAGGCCGTAGTACTTAGGGCCATAGTCGCCACCATTACAAGTACAAAATGTTTCATGCGTTATCAGTTTTTAAATGTTCGATCTGGGCGCAAAGATACAAATATGTTTTTTAAACAACCAAATTTTTATTGTTTTTTTTGTTCCATTTTATCCGTTCTGAAAAAACCTCACAAACTCACTCTCGAAATTTGGTGTCAGCACGTCCCTCCCCATAGCCTCGCAAATTTCTTTCCGTGTCCAGAAACGTCCACCGTCCAACTCCACTGCAGAGGGATGAATCAAACCATTATAGATGCAGCGGTAAACGTACACCAACTCGCGTTCGACAGGGCTTTCGAACACATATTTTTCTACAAATTCAGACGTAAACTCCGTGATGCCCAGTTCCTCACAAACCTCACGAAACAATGCCTCTTCTGGAGTTTCACCATAGTCGATATGTCCACCCACAGCCGTATCCCATCTACCTGGTTGGATATCCTTCCATTCCGGACGTTTTTGCAGATACAGATCACCAGCCGCGTTGAGCACATGCAGATGAACCACAGGGTGCAACAACCCTGTGCCGCGGTGGCACTCGCTTCGTGTAGCGGAGCCTATCACCCTGCCTTCTTCGTCTACAATCGGAAATATCTCTTTTTGATTATCCATATTATTATTCGCCATTTGCTCTCAATTCTTTCCTTTATTCTCATATTCCGTCTCCTCTTCAGCTGCCAGAGGTATCGACAAGTTCTCTTCATCCGATATGGAATAGGTGCTGACCTTCGCGCCATGGTCTTCGAGCCAGATGTGGTTCAGCGTAAATGCCAGCGAGTCCAATGTCTGCTCGCGCAAGCTGGGTTTCAGCTCGCACTCCCAAATGGTGATGCAATGCCACCCCAGCCGCGCTAGCCGATGCTGCTGCTCGATGTCCCGCTCTTGGTTCCGCTGGATTTTCTTCACCCAAAACTCCCTATTCGTATGCGGGATTTTGCAGCATGCTGAATTTTCAATGCTATCATTTTTCATTTTTAATTCTTCATTTTTCATTGGTGACAACGTCACCCCATGCCCATGCCAGAAGCACCCGTTCACAAAGATGCACGTCTTGTACTTCCTCAGCACCAAATCCGGATGTCCCGGCAAACTGGACGCATTCAGCCTATAGCGGAACCCTCGCCGCCACAGTCCCCGCCGCACAACCAGCTCCGGCTTCGTGCCCTTCGACCGTATCGCCGCCATATTTTTATGCCGCTGCAGAGGGGAGAGTTTATCCATGAGACAAAATAGTTTTTGCAAAAGTACACATTATTTCGAAATGTGCATCTTCAAACAACGTTTTTTGCACAGGCCCACAGGAAAGTATTTAGTCATTCCGTCAGGTAATGCCAATGAAAAAACGCAAAAATCCCGATGGAATGGGGGATTTTTGAACTTTCAGAGTAAGGGGCAGGGCTTAAGGGAAGAAGAACAGCAGGCATAAAAAAACGAAGCAGGGCTTCGGTCCTTCGACTGAAACCCTGCTCCCACGTAAAACGGCGGCTACCTACTCTCCCACTTGCGCAGTACCATCGGCGTGATCGGGCTTAACTGCTCTGTTCGGAATGGGAAGAGGTGGAACCCCGATGCCATAGCCACCTGAATAACTCGACTGACAATTAATAATTAAATATTAAGAATTAATAA